>NZ_JBFAQM010000002.1:0-582583 GCF_040677315.1 Actinoplanes sp. NPDC049316
ACCAGCATCGCCCGGGCCAGCCGCCGCGCCAACCACCGCCCACACGATCTCATCACAGCCGTGACCAGCAGTAACGGGACAATGCAATGACCCTGGTGTTCTCCGATGGTCAGGAACCCGGATCGGGAGTTGGTAACAGCCATGCTCAACACGGCCGCCGCGACCGGGGAATTCACCGAGCTTCTGCTACGGGAGTCGGCTCCGCCGGCCGACGACGAGGAGCCTGGCACCGGCGAGGCGTTGGAACGTGCGACCGATCTCGCGGGCGATACGCGCCGCCACCTCATCACGGCCTTCCACCTCATGGGCGGCGCCCGCGCCATCGCGACCAGCGTCGCCGAGAACCGCTAGCCGGACGAGGAAACACCATTCCTGGCCTGGTGCCTTCGCCGCCGAGCGGGGCACCGGGCTAGTGACGTTTTAGCGCCCGGCCGTGGCGGCGATCCTGATGTGTTCGGGGAGGTCGACTTCCCACTCGCGGCGTTTCCGCCGTCCGAGGCCGGTGCTGGGCGGAACTCCAGCAGCCCGGGACAGTTCAGCTCCGGTGGGCACACGGCCCTGGGCGATCTCGCTGTCCCAGAACCGGCGCATGGCGGCGACAGCCGAACGGTCGGCTTCCTCGTCACCACCGTGTTCGTCAGCATCCTCGTCGGGATCGTCATAGGGATCGCGCGGCGCGGAAGCCCACGGCTTCGATCGGCCATCCGCCCCGGGCACTTCGGCAGGCCACCGAGTGCTGTTGTGATCCCGCTGCTCCTCTTCTCCTGTCACCGGTCCGGGACGAAATTCGTAACGAGGCTGCTGAGCCTGCTCGCCTTTGGCAGCCGTTGCGGAAGGCAGATCCACGTGGCCGCCCGGCACCGATGGATGCGCGGGCTCGGCTGCCGCGATCACCGGTGGCTTGATCTCGGCGGTGCCGACCGGATTGAGTTCGGATGAAGCCGCTGGCGGGTTGCTCGTGTTCAGCCGCCAGGCGTTGAAGCGGGCCACGGCCTCGGGAGAGGTGGCGTCGACGACGCCGTAGAGGGTGGCCATGTAGATCTGCATGGCTTCGCGTTCGTCGGCAGTGTCGGGGAAGTCGGCGAGGCCGATGTGTTCGGCGGCGTGCATGGCGTGTCGGATGACCCGGTTGTGGGCGCGCCGGATCCGCCAGGTGGCGGCTTTCTTGTTCTGGAGCAGGTAGAGGCGTAGGCGGGCGCGGCCGAGCCGGGCGCGGCGGCGGGCGCGGTCTACCTCGGTGACGTCGCGGTCCTGGGCCTCGGCCAGCCGTAGCCAGACGAGGATCCGTTCGACGGTGACCGTCCAGTGGATACGCGACATGGTGCGCCCGAGCCGGACGCTGCGCTCGGCGGCGAGCGCGCGTTCCCACATCCAGGCGGCGACGGGCGGTGCCGCCAGGCGTAGGCAGAGTTCCCGGAAGCTGCTGGCGTCGAGGGCCGAGAGGCTCGCGGTCAGCCCGGCGAGGACCCAGACCGCGACGCCGTCGACGCCGGTGGTGCCTTTCTCCGGTTCCCGCAGTAGCCGTGCCCGTGCCAGCAGCGCGGACGCGAACAGGGCGACCTCGATGTAGGCGAAGAACACGATCCGCAGCGGCGATTGGCCGAGGACGTCGGTGAAGAACTTCCACATGCCCGACGCGGAGACCATCGTTGCCAGGGCCGCCGCGATGACGGTCAGGATGTTCGCGACGAGCAGCGTCAACCGGTGCTCGGCCAGCCGGCGGATCCGGTGGGTGACGAGCAGGATCAGGCCGAGTCCGGTCAAGAAGGCGGCGCTGACTACGAGCGTGTGGTTCTGGTTGTAGAGGGTGCGCAGGTCGTCGATGTTCACCATGAGATCCGGTTCTGCTGGTGTGCGCCGGTCACGGCCAGAGCACAACGGTCAGGGCGGCGCCGATCAGGAACGGGCCGAGGGGCAGGGCCGCGCCGCGCGGCAGTCGGCCGATCTTTCGGAGCGTGATCGCGGCGAGGGCGGCGGACCCGAAGCCCAGCAGCATTCCGGCGTACACGGCGTGCCAGCTGTTCCAGCCGAGGGCGGCGGCGAGCGGGACGGCGACCGCGACATCACCCCAGCCGAGTTGTCCGCGTGCGAGGATGGCCAGGACCGCGAGGAGCACGGCGAGCGTGACCGCGGCGATGGCGGCCCGGCGCCAGGCGTGATGGTCCCCGGCGACGGCGAGCACGCCGAGGAATCCCACTGCGGAGGTAGTGCTGATTCGCAGCGGGAGCAGCATCGCGGCCAGGTCGACGAAGACCAGCACGATCATGGTCGCGGTCCACCACGCATACGCGGCGAGCGTCCACCCGCTCTGGCCGGTCAGCGTGAGGGCGACGGCTGCCAGGACGGTGGCCGCTTCAACGGTGTAGGGCGGTGCGCCGATACGCTGCCCGCATCCGGTGCACCGGCCGGTGGGCGCGGCGGTGCTGGCCCACAGCGGTCGCCCGCATGAGCACGCGGTGCGCCAGGGCTGGTCGTTAGGCACGCTATGCGCGGCAATGGCCCAGCGCAGCAACGGGGTGATCGCGAGCGTGAACAGCAGGCGAGCGCGGCGAGGCGTGGTGGTGGTCGTCATTTGCTGTCCAGGCTGGTGCGCAGCGTGTTGGCCAGTTCGAGGGTGTCTTCGCGCGGCTCGGCATCCAGGTCGGCCAGGGCCTTGGTGAGAGCGCGCAGCAGGGTCCGGATTCCGTCGGCGTCGGCCAGGGCGTGGCGGGCGTGCATCGCCTTGACGTAGAGGGCCTCGTTGTATCGGTCCATCCCGATCGCCTTGTCGAGCAGATCGGACGCGGCCTGCGGGTCGCTGTCGAGCAGGTCGTCGGCCAGCATCAGATGGGCTTCGGTGCCCCAACGGCGCACCGTCTCGCGGTGCGGCTGGATCCACTCGTAGTCCTGGCCCTCGGCAAGGGGCGCGCTGCATAGATCGCAGGCGGCGGCCAGCAGTTCCCGGCGGTGCGGCTCGGCGGCGATGGTGGCCTTCCGCAGCAGGTCTCGCAACGTCCAGACGTCGACGTCCACGGTTGTCGGATCGAGCCGGTAGCGTCCGGCGGACTTGATGACGTACGCGTTCTTGGCCTCGGCGGTGCCGGCGCGGCCGAGCACGTGGCGCAGGTTGGAGGCGTTGGTGTGCACGCGCTGGTCGGCCTGGTTGACGCGGGCATCGGGTTCCAGGTACTCGCCGATCTCCCGGGTGGCGGCGCCGTCGGGATGCACAGCGAGATACACGGCCAGTTCGAGGGCTTTGGCTCGTAGTGGCCGGCCTTCCGCGGTGATGTCTTCGATCCGGGGTCGACCGAGGACCCGCAGCGGCGCCCGGCCTTCGCCGACCGCGGGCGTTGCGGGGGCCGGTTCCGTGGAGTCCGGGCCGGGGACAGCGACGGTGGGTGGGGTCGTGTCGGTCGGGGTGTTCTCGGTGCGGCTGGCGTGCAGCGGTACGACGGTGACCGGGATCGCCGGTGAGGTGATGGCGGGTGGTTCCCCGGTCTGGGCTTCGCGCAGCGTGGTCAGGATTTGGATCGCCGCGCCCGGCTCGAGGACGGGCAGCCGGGACGGCACCGGTTCGCTGGGCTGCCCGGAGACGAGCGTGGTGTGCCCGTCGGAAGCGACGTTCAGAGTGGCGCCGTGGGCCCATTCGCCGAGCAGCAGCGCGGAGACGTGCAGTCCTTCGCCCAGCGCGAGGGCGACCTTGGCGCGCATGCGGGCGCCGGCGGGCGGAGTCTCGGTGATGAGCATGACCGGCGGGAGAGCTTCCTCGTCGGGCGCGGCCGTGCGGAGTTCGCCGAGGTCGGTGAGGGTGTGTTCGTCCAGGATTCGGCTGCGGTGCAGTAGCCGGGCCTCGGCGGCGGTGAGGGCATCGTCGAGGTTGTCGGCCAGGTGCAGGCGCGGCCAGGGGCCGAGGGTCACGACGTCCGGGCCGAGCAGGGTGGCCAGGGTTGCGGCGTCGATGATGACCTCCGCGCGGGTGTCCGGGTGGTGCGGGCCGCCGGAGGAGAGTACGGCCACGAGGGCGGCACGGGCGGCGGCGGTCGCGCCGTCGCCGACCAGGCCGGTGCCGCCGGGCGGTAGCGGTGTGAGGTCCGGCAGGCCCGGTGGCTCGGCTTCGCTGTCGTCGGGGTTCGGGAGGTCGGGGTTGCGGTTGACCGCGCGGCGCAGCATGACCACGGGCGGTGGAAGTTCGGTTGGCGGGTCGTCGTCGGGTTCGCCGGTGTAGCGGCGGCGGCGCTGGCGCCAGACCAGGAGCGTGGCGGCGCTGATCGCGGCGGCGAGGATCCATGGGACCCAGCTCGACGGTGAGAGTTGCACGCCGTGCTCGTCGTGCGACGAGGCCGTACTCGGCGTGTCCGGAGCCGAGGCCGAGGATGCCGGGACGGACGCGGATGTCGGGGAGCCGGACGCCGAGGTTGACGCGGTCGGGGCCGCGGCGGTTGCGGAACTGCTCGGTGTGGCGGTCGTCGAGAGGGCTGCCGTGCTGCTCGTCGTGGCTGAGGGCGAGCTGGGATCGGCGGCTGTCGTAGCGGGCGCGCTGCTCGGTGCTGCTGATGTTGGTGCGGATACTGACGGGCTGGCCGTTGTGGTCGGGGCGGCTGCCGGAGGTTGCGTGGTGTGGTGGGTGTCGCCGGTCTTCGCGGAAGTGGGCGGTTTGGCGTCGGCGGGCAGCCGCAGGTCCCAGCCGGGAAAGATCAGGTTACAGTCGCGCAGGGTGCCGCCGACTGTGGCGAAGTGGCGATGCTTGTTCAGCTGGCAGACCTCCGGCCAGCGGTCGGCATTGCCGAGCCAGGCGGCGGAGATCTTGGACAGGCTGTCGGCGCGCTTGACGACGTACACGTACGTTTGGTTGCCAACGTGGATGGTGGCCGGTCCTTCGCTGACCGTGGCCAGCGCGACAGCGGGCAGGGCGTGCGGCGTCGTGGCGACGGCGGCTCCGGCGGCGTGCGGGCTCGCGGTGGCCGCCGTCGCGGTCAGGACGGTGCCGAGCAGCATCGAGCTGACCAGAATCGATGCCGTGCTGCGCAGCGGGTTGCGGTATGCCCGCAGGCGCAGGTCTTTGACGCCGCGGATGGTGTCGCGCAGCTCGGCGTAGACGGCCTGCGCGAACAGCATCCAGACGAGCCAGATCGCGATGGACAGCAGGTTGACCACCATGCGGTCGGTGACCCCGCCGGTCAGGAACGTGGTGAGGCTGGCGCGGTCGGGCATGCTGCCCGGTAGTGGCCAGCCCACGGCGATCACGAGCCAGGTAGGGACTCCGGCGACGATCGCGGTCAGGAGGCTGCCTGCGCTGATGCGGATGGCCGCACGGCCGAGCCAGGACAGCATCGTGTGTCTCCTCGTCAGGGGGTGATCGCTTCGGCGGTCGCCGTGGCGTGGACCGGGATGCTGCGGATGCCGATCAGGCCGAGCAGTTGCGTGGGCTGGGAGGTGGTCACGCTGACCGTGACGGTGTTCGCGGTGACGGTGACGGTGCCGCGTAGTCCGGCGCGGGCGATCCAGCCTGCGGCGGAGGTACGGGCCTTGTTCTGGTCGATGCGGATGACGCCGTTGATTCGCAGGGCGGCCAGGTCGAGTTCCCGTGCTCCTGCGCGGGCGGCGGCGTTGGCGACGGCTCGGGCGTTGACCTTCGTCGAGACGGCGAGTCCGGCGTCCAGGACGAGCCCGGCGAGGACGAGGGCGGCGGCCAACCAGACGACGGTGAACGCGGTGACCGTCCCCCGGTCGGCGGCACGGACGCGACGGCGGGTCGTAGGTGCTGGTGTGCAAGTCATGTCCCCGCCCGGTAAATGTCGATGGGTTCGGTCGCGGTGGCGTGGGCGGTCTTGGTCCCGCCGAGGCTGGGGATGCCGAGGTCCGCCATGGGTAAGACGCATGCGGCGTGGACGGTGACGGACCCGCCGCGTCTGAACTGGCCGGTGTCGGTCGTCGCGGTACAGGTGAACTTGCTGCCGGAGGCCATCGCGCTGGCGGCCCGGCTGGCGGCCGTACGTGCGGCTCCCGCCGTCGGAGCGTCGGCGGCGGCACGGGCCGCAGCGGCAGCCACGGCGTGAGCGTCGATCGACACCGAGGCCGCCCGGCCGCAGAACACGATGAACATCGCCATGAGGATGAGGAACGGCACGACGAACACCGCGAGTTCGCTCGTGATCGAGCCACGGTCGCCGGCCGGGAACCGGCGGCGAAGCAAACCGGACCTCGTCCTCGTCGTGCGCCGCAGATCGGATCGTTGCCCCGCATACGCGCCAGGGTCTTCGATGTTCGAATCCATGGTCGTCCTTACGCGGGGGTTGCTGGATTTGCCGGAATCCGTTCTACCGGCGCGGTGACGGTGACTTTGATCGGGAAGGACAGGCCGGGGATCATGGCCTCGGCTCGGCCGGTGATCGTGATCGTGGCGGTGGTAGCGCTGCGGCTGGCGCTGACGGAAGTGCCGGACAGAGCGCCGCCGGACAGGGCGGCCAGCAGTGCCTCGGTGTCGGAGCGTCCGGCGGCGGCGCTGCTGCCGTAGGCCCGTGCGATCTGCACGCCTTCGTTGGCGGCGGCCTGTGCCATGTGGCTGGCGTGCTGCCAGAGGGCGAACTGCACGGCGGCCATCAGCAGCAGGCCGAGCAGAGGGGTGGCCAGCACCAACTCGACGCTGGCCGCCCCTCGGTCGCGCCGGCGTCGGGGCGCCGTGATGGTCACAGCGTGACGCCGTTGATCTTTTCCAAGACCTTCGGGCCGAGGATCGCCAGCGCCGCGAGGGCCAGGGCGACCACGAAGGCGGTCACGGCGATCATCTCCGTGCTGTAGCCGCCGTCGCGGTGGTGCCGACCCGTGCGCTCCCGGATCTGCTGGGTGGAGGCTGCGGCGTACGCGGCCAGGTAGTCCAACATTCGAGTACCTCCCGTGAGGATTAACCGGCCTGGTGGATTCCGGACCGGAAGTCTGAAGAAATTTCGGAATTCCTGAACTCACGGATCTCCTAGAAAGCGCCGAGGATCGTGGCGAAAGCAGGGAAGATCAGGAAGATCATGAACCCGCCGAGCAGGCAGACCAGCGGCAGCACCATCCGTTCGGTCGCTGACGCGGCGGCGGCCTCGGCCTCAGCGAGTTGGTGGGTCATCAGCGCGGACGACCGGGCGGACAGCGTCGACTTGATCCGTGCCCCTTCACTGCCCGCCATCGCCAGCGCGGCCGACAACTCGGCCAGGGCGGTCAGCCCGGCAGTCTCACCGAGCACGCCGAGGGTCTGCCAGGGCGGGACCCGCCGCAGGTGTGCCGCTTCGACGGCCTGCCGCAGGGCGGTCTGCGCCCATCCCTCGGATTCGGTGGTGGCGTCACGGAGCGCTTGATCCACGCCCGCGCCACCGGCCAGCGAGATCACCACCAGGTCGAGCATTTCCGAGACGGCTTCCCGCAGCTCGGCCCGGCGTTTGACGGCTTCGGAAGCAACGGCTAGATCCGGCACGAACGCGCCGAGCGCGCCCAGGATCAGCGAGGCCCACACCGGTAGCTGCCAGCCGATCGGCGTGCCGCCGAGCGTGACCACGGCGACGAACGCCGGGGGTAGCAGGAAGCCCAACAAGGCCATCGCGGCTTGCTCGGCCAGGTGCCGGCGGGGGTCTCGGCCACAGATCCCCAGGTCGGCGCGGACCTTGGCACGGGGCAGGCCGAGCCGCTCCAGCAGCGGAGCGAACGGCCGTCCCAGCACGGCGAGCTGTCCCACGTCCTCAGACGGGATGAACGGCCGCGCGTAGATCGTCATGCCGGTGGTGCGCGGATGTAGGGCGGCGAACGCCTGGGCCAGGGTGGGCCGGGCCGGGAACGCGAAGGCGACGAGCATCGCCAGGCCGAGCCCGGCCCCCGCGCCCAGCATGGTCGCCGTGATCATGTCCGGGCTCCTTCGGTCACGCCGATGCGGGCGAGGCGGGCGATGCCCAGGAAGCCGACCGCAAAGATGGCACCCACCAAGACGAGCGTGAGCTGACCGGCGAGGCTGCGGTACGGGGCGAGGTACGTCGGGTTGAACAGGATTAGCCCGACCGCCATCACGATCGTGAACGCGGTGATCACTCTCGCGTTGGTACGGATTTTCGCGTGCCCGGGGGCGATCTTCAGCCGCAGGGTGGCTCGGGCACGTGCCCGGGTGGCCAGCTCGGTCAGCAGGTCGGCGAGCTGTCGGGACTGGCGGGTGGAGGCTTGGATCAGCGCTCGCACCACCAGACGGCCGGTCCGGTCGTTGAGCCGGGTGCGCAGCTCGGCCAGGGCGATCGGTAGCCGGTGACCGAGACGCACGGCGGCGGCGAGGTCGTCGATCTCGTCCTTGATGGCGGCCGGCGCGTACGGGGCCGTGACGAGGATGGACTGTTCGAGCCCGGACGCCCCGGACAGGTTGTCGCGCAGCATCTCGGTCCAGACGGCAACAGCCTCGGTGCGCGCGAGGTCGCGGGCCGCTCTCTTATTCGTGCCCAGCGCGATCGGCAGCGCGTACGCGCCTACCCCGGCGAGGATCGCGCCGACCGGCCAGCGGGTCAGCAAGCCCGCGAGGGCGGCCACAGCGACCGCGATGGCGAGCCGGATGACGTGCTCGCGGGTGAACCGGATTTCGGAGGTACGACCCGGGTCGCTGGCCGCTGGCGGGCGCAGACCGGCGACGACGGCCAGGAAGCCGAGGCCGACGCCTGCCCCGAGGAGGGCGGCGAGTGCGGTCATGGGTCACCACCCGACCCGGTCGATGATGTGCGGGTCGAGCCCGGCGGCTTCCAGCCGGTCCAGGGTCTCGGTGCGCAGCGGGGTGTTGGGCACGGCGCGTCTTTCGTGTCCGGGCCGCCACACCTCGTTGGAGATGACGTCGCCGCCGTCGAAGCCGACGACCTCCCGGACGCTGGACACCACACGGGTCTTCTTCGGGGTCCAGTCGAGGTGCACGACCAGGTCCAGGGCTTCGGCGATCAACATGGCGGACGCGTCGAAGTCCAGCTTCTCCGGCGACTGCTTGGCGTACAGCTTCATGCGGGTGAACACCTGCGCACTCGACGAGGCGTGGATCGTGGCGAAGCTGCCGTCGTTGCCCTGGCTCATGGCCTTGAGTAGGTCGATCACTTCGTCACCGCGGGTCTCACCGACGATCACCCGATCTGGGTCGAGACGCAGGGCGGTGTGCACCAGCGCCGTCATCGGGACCGCGCCGACACCTTCCAGGTTGGGCCGCCGGGCCTGGAACATCACGACGTTCGGATGCGCGACCGGATCCCTCAGCTCGAGTTCGTACTGATCCTCAATGGTGACCAGCCGTTCGTGCGGGGGTATCGCGCGGGCGGCAGCTCGTGCAAAGGTCGTCTTGCCGGTGTTGGTGCCGCCCGCGAAGACGATGTTGAGCTTGGCGCGCATCGCGGCCTGGATCACCCGGCACAACGGCTCGTCCAGCATGCCCTTGGCCATCAGGTCGTCGAGATCGGCGTTGAACATCGTGGGACGACGGATCGCCAGCGCAGGTCGACTCGACACCGACATCGTGGCGCACAGCCGTTCCCCGTCGCGCAGCCGCATGTCCAGGACTGGGTTGGCTCGGTCGAAGGTGCGTTCCTCGCCCTGGCCGGACAGGTCGGCACCGAGCGCTGCTTCGGCGGCCAGCGCTCGGATCATTTCGATCATGGCTTCGTCGGATTCGGCTATCGGCGGTCCGACCTCCGATTTACCGCCGACGTAACGGATGAAGACCTCATCGGCGCCGTTGGCATGGATGTTCTCGATCTCGGGGTTGCTCAGCAGATGTTGCAGGCCGCCCGCGCCGACGATGTGGTCGATGACCGCACGGGCCACCCGAGCTTCGGCTTCCGCCGACAGCGGTGCGTGGCCCTCGTCGAGCGCCTGTCGTGCCAGCGAGTCCAGGGCTTCGCCGGTGTATCGCTCGGCGAGTACGCGCCGTTCGGTCGCAGGCAGCAGGCCGCCCCCGGCGTGCGCCCCCAACGCCTGGCTCACCTGGGCACGAAGCTCAGCGACGAGATCAGATTCGGACAGTGCAGTGGTTAGCGGCATGGACATGGGGTACTCACCTCACGGGAAAAGTGCCCTGGCGGACAAGGGACGCGGCCAGCGCTCGCGCGGTCGCGGGCAGTCCGAGGCGGTTCCACGCCCGGCCGATCCGGCGGCGACCCGCGATGATCTCGGCGCTGTGCCGGTCCCACGGCATCTGCGCGATCAACGGCACGCGAACGAGGCTGGCCAGGTCATCCATCGAATAGTCGACGCGACCGACGGTGACCAGTCGTGCCCGATCGCTGGGGATCTCGGCCAGCGACAGGCGCAGCAGCGACAGAGCGTCGCCGCCGGCCACGACGAGGACCACATCCGCCAACTCCAGCAGCGGCAGCGCCGGAGAGCCGGGTTCCAGGCGGCCGAGATCGAGCACGGTCAGGCGTTCCTTGGCCCAGCGTGCAGGCTCGGTGTCAGCCAGCAGCCCGATCGCTGCGCTGGCCTGTGGTCGCCCGGCGGCGGCGAGAACCGCGTCGATGCCGAACGGCAGGCGGGTGGTGTGCTCTCCGATGTCGGGATGGCCGCTGCGGCAGGCGTTGGCCAGCGATGCCAGGCCAGGGCTGTCGGAAAGGCCGTGCCAGCCACCGAGGTCACCGCCGGCCGGATCCGCTTCGATCAGGAGCGCGGACTCGTCCGGCCACACCGCGGCCAGCGCGGCGGCGAAAGTGGTGGCCCCGCCGGATTTGACAGAGGTGACGGCGACCAACATGTCAGCTCGCCACCAGGACCAGAGATAGGTCTGTTCCCGCCCCGGCGAGCTTCGTCGCGTCGGCACGGGTCAGCAGCAGCGACACGATCGTCGTGCCGGTGCCGTCGGTCCCCTCGGTGATGTCGACGACGGTCGCGGCGACCGGTTGCGGTGTCGAGGTCGCGTCGGAGGTTCCGGTGACGTCGCTCTTGGCGACGGTGACGACCAGCGCGTGGCTGCCGGGGGCCAGCCCTGCCGGGACAGCGCCCGGCTTGAACACCGCAGCGACAACGGCCTGACCAGCGCCAGGCCAGGACGCCGGGCCGAGCTGGGACTCCGCGAGCAGCGTGCCAGTTGCCAGCGGAACCGCCGGGCTTCGGCCGATTACCTGGTCGACATCGACAGCCTTGACCAGCGGCACGCTGGGGTCGGGCACGACGCGCACAGCCTTCAAGTCGTCGGCGGTCAGCGGTTGTCCTGCGGCCACCGCGCGAGCAATCGCCAGCACCTGGATACGGGCGTCGCCACGGAGCTGGATCACCGCGAAGATGCCCGCGCACAGCAGGATTGATAAAAGTCCACCGACTAGCAACGACCAACGTCGCTTGGGTTGTACCGCTTGACTCGGACTCGGCCTAGTCGGCGCTACCCGCCGGCCTTCTGCGACTGCGGTCATGGATCATCACCCCCGTAGCAAAACGCGAATCTCCGTCGTACCGGAGATCCAGATGGCGTCGCCACGGACAAGTGCGTACGTAGATCGCCTACGTACACCGTGTACGTTCACCACGACAGTGAGTCGCTGGGCTTCTCACAGCTTTCCCACAGGTCAGGACATGTCTGGACTCGTTATCGCTCGAACAGTTGATAGATGGTCGTCCAAATAGGGCAGAGCCATCAGACCTTTCGTCATCGAGTCGGAAACCGTTTGCCGCTGGTGATCACCCGATGGCACGGTATTTAGGTTCTCGTGCAACTTGCAGACTCGGGGGAGTCAAGATTGACATCGAGCAGCTAATCCGTATTTCCGACCTGTTTCGCTTTCGCTGGGATCCGCCAATCCTGGCCGTACTCGCCGAAGCGCCGTTCCGCTTCCGTGCGCTACACGGGCGTCTGGAGACGCACGTCGGCGAGCACGTGGACGACAACGCGTTAACGCGCAGTTTGTACCGCTTGACGCGTGCAGGACTGGTTCGGACCGACGCGATCCGATCGGGTAGGCGGCCGATCAAGACGTACAGCCTCAGCGACAAAGGTCGCGAGCACCTGGCGACCTACGAGGCGCTCGTCGCTGTCTACACGCACCTGAGCCTGCCATCGGCGAAGTGCGGCGGCTTATGCCCCGTCCACGAGCGACGCCCGATGGAGCGCACGGAAGCTACCGACAGCATGTACGTGCCCAACTGTCAGTAGCGCACCGGCGTGGTCTCGGGTAAGAACGATCGCTCGGGGCCTCTCGCGTTGGAGGACAGGAATGAGACGCACAAACCCAGGACCGATTCTGGCGGTAGCGCTCGCGATGGCGGTGACGACACTGGCCGCGTGCACAGACCGCGATCCGCCACCGGTCGAGATATCGAGCTCCAGCTCATCCGCGCCAGCACCTGCCCCTTCGAGCCCGTTACCGGCGTCGTCCGCGGCGCCGGTAACGCCCGAGGAGGCCAAACAGCAAGCACTCGTGGCGTACATGGGCATGCAGGAAGCCTTCGATGCTGCCGGCCAGACCAGCGATCCCGACTACCCGGACCTTCGTAGGTACACCACCGGATCGGCGCTCGACCTGTTTACGACGGCGCTGACCAAACGGAAGAAGGAGGGCGTCTACACCCGGGGCCAGACCGTCAGCCACGCCAAGGTGACCGAGCTGAGCCCAGCAAAGGCCCCAACGAAGGCGGTCGTCGAGGACTGCATGGACACCCGCAAGACCGTGCTCTATAAGGCGAATGGCGAGCCGGTGTCGTCGGACAAAGGCGGATACCGCCTGGCGATCGCAGACCTCAAGATCGCCGAAGGCGTCTGGAAGGTGGCGGCCCTCGCGGTACAGGAGGTGGGGTCATGCAGGCCCTGAGGCGCCTCCTCATCCCGCTGGTGGCGGCCGTTGTGCTGGTCGTTGCCATCCCAGGGGTCAGCCGGGCCGATGACGGGTGGGGAGGCGTCGACTGCTCCACGTCGCCCAGTAACCCCCGATGCACGGTCGAGGTCGGCTACACCGGCGGCGGCAGCGGCAATGACGGAGATGGCGGTGGAAGCATCTCGTGCACCATCGGCGGTCAGCCCGTGGAGTGCTACAACGAATTCGGCTGGCTCGGCAGCGACGGCTGCTACTACGGCAAAGACGCAGGTGGATACCTGCCGGCCAACCAGTGGATCAAGACCTGCATCAATCCCGAGACGGACGAGACGACCGACTGGGGCATCGTGATACTGGACCAGCCGCCCGCAGCGCTTGGCGTCCTCACCCAACGCGCCGTCGACAACTTGGAGATCCCCACTCCCGCCATCGCGGCCAATCCCAAGTTCACCACCACCCAGGTCGTCTGGGTTCCGGTGTGGTGGTGGGTGCAGCCCGGATGGTGGCAGACCCAGACGGCGTCTGCCTCCGCAGGCGGACTAACCATCACAGCCAGAGCCGTACCCAAGAAGATCACCTGGGACGCGGGCGATGGCACCTCCGCCCGCGTCTGTGAAGGCCCGGGAACTCCGTGGACTGCAGCAGCCGGCATGGACACCGAGTCACCGGACTGCGGGCACACCTACAAAATCCCCTCCGGCAGGAGCGGTTACACCGTCCGAGCCGTTGCGACATGGGACATCTCTTGGAGCGGCGGCGGATTCTCCGGAACCGAACCAGCGATCACGACCGCCACCACCGCTAACGTCACCGTGACTCAACGACGCTCCGTCGTGTCCGGCTAGCCATCCGGCATGCCGAGCATCCCCGCGGGGAGCAGCCCATCGGATATCCCAGCGCCGATGGTCCCTCTCGCGTAAACCCACTCACGACCACCGGATGGCCCGCAGAGCACTGCTCTGCGGGCCATCCGCCGTTTCCGCCATCCAAGGAGGTACGAGATGAACGACACCGCAGCCGTGCAACGACACAGAACCCTGATCAGGAGCGCCTATGGCTGACGCACCCCAGCCACCAACTCCGCGCCCTCGATCGGCCAGCCGACAGAATCCGATCACTGTCCGCCCACCACGCACCGCACCGCTACGCGACGACGACCGCGAGCAGGCGGTCACTGCGCTCGCCGCGTTGATCGCCGAATGGTGGGAACGGCAACACCCCACACCGCCACCAGCGCAACGAACCCACCCCCGGACGAGCAGTCCGGGAGAACCCAATCCCGGATGACCGCCACCGAGCCCAGTGCGGTCATGGCGAAGCTGCCGTAGAGCCTTCATCCAACCAGTCAAAGAAGGCCGGTTCTGCGCATCTGCGCAGGACCGGCCTTCTTGTATCTCCACAGTTCAGAGCCCATTTCGTGGCTTGACTACTGGCACGGATTGACTGACGTTCAGCGATGATCCACCCCTTAAATGATCTTGGAAGGCATCGATAAACATGGCTAAGAGAACACGCACCGCCCACCGCATACGGCAGATCGAAGAAGCGTTCACCCGCCGGGTAGCGATCTACATCCGCCGGTCCACTGACGAGGACAACCAGCCCTACAGCCTCGAAGCCCAGGAAACCAAACTCCGGGCCTTCGTCGAGTCCCAACCCGGCGACTGGCAGATAGTCAAGATCTACTCCGACGACGCGTCCGGTGCTACCACCGAGCGCGAGGACCTGCAGAACATGCTCCGCGCCGCCCGCGCGGGCCTGTTCGACACCGTCCTGGTCTACCGCGTCGACCGCTTCTCCCGCCGCCTACGCGACCTGGTCGGCCTGCTCGACGACCTCGCCGACGCTGGCGTGGCCTTCCGCTCCGCCACCGAACCCTTCGACACCTCCACCCCGGTCGGACGCATGCTCGTGCAGATGCTCGGAGTGTTCGCCGAGTTCGAGCGCGAGGTCATCATCGACCGCGTCATCGCGGGCATGGAACGCAAGGCCACCAAAGGGCTGTGGAACGGCGGCCCCATACCGATCGGCTACGTCAAAGACCCGAGGACCAACAACATCGTCGTCGTAGAGGCAGAAGCCGCGGTCGTCCGGCTCATCTTCGACCTCTACACCAACGACCGGCTCGGCACCCGCGCCATCGCCAACGCCCTCAACGACCGCGGCATCCGCACCAAACGCGGCAGGATCTGGTCGTCGGCGGCCGTCGAAGTGGTCATCACCAACCGCCTCTACATCGGCGAGAAAAGCTTCCGCGACATCACCGTCACCGACGCCCACCCTCCGATCATCACCCAGGAGCAGTTCAGCAAGGCGCAGACCATCCTCGGCCGGCGCGGCGAACAGATCGGGCAGCGGGCGGCCAACCCCTCCGACTACACCCTCACAGGGAAGATCTCCTGCCCGCAGTGCGGCCGAAAGTACGTCGGCACCGCCGCCAACGGCCGCAGCAACCGCTACCGCTACTACACATGCTGGACCCGCAACCGGTACGGCACGAAACAAGGCTGCGGCATCCACCGCTTCAGCGCCGACCAGCTCGAACACGCCATCGGCCAAGCCCTGATCGACTTCTACACCACCGGACACGACGTCATCGAGCAGGCGGTCACCAGGTTCCTCACCAACCACGGCCAAGCCACCGGCAAACTCCACGACGAGCTCGACGCCACCAAACGCCAGCTCAAAGAAGCATCCGCCGCCATCGACCGCTACCTCACCGCCTTCGAGCGCGGAACCTTCGACGACCAGGACCCCGACGTCAAAGCCCGACTAGTCGAACTTCGCAAACAGACCAAACAGCTCCGCGCCGACAAAGCCCGCCTAGAATTCGATCTCGACAAGCCCCCCACCGGGCCGTCCCCCGATGAACTCGCCCAACTCCGGCAGCAGATCGCTGAGATCATCCGATCGGGCGGCCACCGGGCCAAGAAGGCACTCTTCGAGGCCCTGGTGGAAGACATCGAGATCCAGTCCGACGACAGCGTCATCCCGATGTTCCGCATCCCGACCGCGAGAGACGACGAAGGGCTGACTCTCGAGTCAGCCCTTGATCAACTATCACCTGACGGTGCGGTTCGCGCACTGCCAACTATGGTGGGCGATACTGGGATCGAACCAGTGACCTCTCCGGTGTGAACGGAGCGCTCTCCCGCTGAGCTAATCGCCCGGGACGCTGCAGACTGTACCGGACCGCCCCGGCCGGGTGCGAATCCGGGGTCGGCGCGTCGGCGCCGGCCCACCGAGAGCCGGCCGGCGCCGCCCCGAAGGCCGGTCAGCGGCCGCCCGGCAAGATCCGGCCAAGCGCCGGCCCGGCCGGAGCCGGCGGGCGCCCGCCCACCCGGAAGCCGAGCGCGTCAGGGGCCGGCGACGAAGTCGCGGATCTCGGTGGCCAGGTTGACGCCCATCGTGAGCTTGACCGAGAGCCAGACCACGCCGCAGATGAAGACGAAGCCGGCGAGGCCGATCACCGCGCGTACCGGCAGGGACTGCTTGAGCACCCAGCGGGTCCAGGACTGGACGTGGCGCTTGGTGAACTGGAGCAGGTGGCGGGCCCAGACGAACTCGACCGCCCAGATGGCCAGGCCGAGGATGACGATGGCCCAGCCGGGGCCGGGGAACGGGATGAGCACGATGCCGACGGCCACCACGACGGCGCCGAGGGCGCCGATGCCGATGCGCAGGGCGAGGCGGCCGGTGGGGTTGGCGCGGGCGCGGTCGAGGACGCCCCGGAACATGCGGGGGCCGCCGGCGTGGTCCGCGGACGACCCTGCGGGTGCGTGACCGTCGGCGGGCGATTCGGTCACGGGGTCGGATTGGGACATCTCGTTCACTTTCACGGCAAAGATCGCGGGCTCCCGGTCATTTCATCCCCTAGTGTTCCGCTCCCCCGTCACTACCCGGGAGGAATGGACGTTACCGGAGTGAGTCAACTGCTGGACCACCCGACGCCGGGCGGAACCGAGTACTTGGGCAGAACAGGACAAGATACCGTTTTACGGCTCGTCCGGAGAGCTTATCGGAACCGTCTTCCCACTACTGGGTGAGATCAGCGTATGGCGGAGCGTAATGACAGGGATCACCTGAGTATGGGAAACGCGGGGTTCACCAGCCTCGCAGCGGTGCCGGGGGGAGTTCGTCCATGAGTACCATTCGTCCAACGACCGTCGAGGTCGAAACCTCGCTGCGGCTCGTAGCGCCTGACGCCACGGCCCTGCCCGTGCGTGCCAGCCTGCGGTACGACCCAGCCGACCCGTACGCGGTCCACGTGTTGTTCCACGCAGAATCAGCCGGTGGGGAAGCCGTGAGCTGGTCCTTCGCGCGGGAACTTCTCGTGACCGGGCTCGACGAGCCTGCAGGGATCGGAGACGTCCGGGTGTGGCCGTGGGCCACGCCGCGGGGCGACTTCGTCGCCCTGGCGTTGTCGTCACCCGACGGCAACGCGCTGTTCGAAGTGCCGCGCAGCGTTCTCGTCCGGTTCCTGCGGCGCACCTATGTGGTGGTTCCGCGGGGCCGGGAGTCCGATCACCTGGACGTGGACGCTGCGGTCAACCGGCTGCTCGCCGGTCGATAGCGACAACACGCAATTCCGGGGCGACCCGTGCGGACACTGCCGGTCCGCACGGGTCGCTTTTTGCGTACGCAATAGTCGTCTTTTTTGTCCGTTTCCATGCCCGATTTCCCGACTGTCTGCCGGATATCCGCCGTCTCGTGGACTCCCACGTGCATCGCTGGTCACGGCCGGATACGGTCGCCTCGATGGTCGCCTCCGGACGAACCCGCGCGCGCTCCGCGCCGGCCCCGCTCTGGGCCGGGGTGGGCACCTTCACGCTGTCCGAGACCGATCTCGCCGCCGGCGACCCGGCGCCGCGCCGGCTCCCGTACCACCTGCTCGCGCTGACCACGGCCGGGCAGGGCACCGTCGAGATCGATTTCGCCGCCCACGCCTGCCGTCCGGGCACCCTCCTCTGGGTACGCCCCGGGCAGGCGGTCCGCTTCGGCGCCGAGCCCGGGCTGGACGCCACCCTGATCACGTGGAGCCGCGACGTGCTGCCGGCGGCGGAGATCACCGGCGTGCCCGTGGACGACCTCCCGGGCCCGGCCCGCTGGCAGCTGGCCGGCGAGGACGAGGACGCGGTCATCACCGAGGTGGCGCAGCTCGGCGTCGACTGCGCCCGGCACACGTCCGGGCCGGTCGCGGCGGGCCTGCTGCGGCACCAGCTCGCCGTCGTGCTACTGCGCATCGCCCTGCTGACCGGGGACGCCGGCACGGCCGACGCGTCGACGTCCGAGGCCCGCACGTTCGCCCGCTTCCGCCGCGACCTGGAGACGGGCCACCCGCGCAGCCGTCGCGTCGAGGACTACGCCGCCCGGATCGGCTGCTCGGTCCGGACGCTGACCCGGGCGAGCCTGGCCATCACCGGGCGTACGGCGAAGCAGGTCGTCGACGACCGCGTGGCCCTGGAGGCCCGGCGGCTGCTGGCGTGCACGACGCTGTCGGTGGCGGAGATCGGCCGGCGGCTCGGCTTCGGCGAGCCGACGAACTTCGGGCGCTTCTTCCACCGGGAGGTCGGGGTGAGCCCGGGCGCGTTCCGGGCCGGGCTCGGGTCGGCCGAGGCCCCGTCCGGCTCCGGCCGGGACACGGAGGCGGGGAACGGCCGCCGGGTGCCGATGCAGCGCGGCGCGGCCGACTGAACCGAGCCGCGTCACGAAAGAGTGAACCGCCGGTCACGCACCGACGCTCCGGCGATGCCCGAATACCCCCGATTCCCGGGGTGGAGGAGGGGCACGCGTACGGAAGGGGCATGATGGTCGGGTGCAGATCTCCGCGCGCGGCGATTACGCGGTACGGGCGGCGCTGAGCCTTGCCCAGACGTACCCGGCCCTGATGTCCGCCCAGGCCATCGCCCAGGACCAGAACATGCCGAGGAAGTTCCTCGAGGCGGTCCTGGCCGATCTGCGCCGTGCCGGGGTGGTCCGGGCGCAGCGCGGCGCGGAGGGCGGCTACACGCTGTCACAGTCACCCCGCGACGTGACGATCGGCCAGATCCTGCGGGCGGTCGACGGCCCGCTCGCCGGGGTGCGCGGGCTGCGGCCGGAGGAGACCCAGTACACGGGCGCGGCGGAGAACCTGCCCAACCTGTGGGTCGCCGTACGGGCCGCGGTGCGCGAGGTGGTCGACGAGGTGAGCCTCGCGGACCTGATCAGCGGCCGGCTGCCCGCGCACGTCCGCAAGCTCACGACCCGCCCGGACGCCTGGCAGCCCCGCTGACGAAGCCGGGCAGCGCCGCGGCCGCCGATCCCGGCGACGGCCGGGCCCGAGACAAAAGGCGCAAGGCGCGGGACAGAAGCGCGGGGCGCAGGCTGGCACGGGACGCGTTTCGGGAAATCGGTCATCGGGAATCTGTGGATCACCTGACGATTCCACGGAAGGACTTCCCCGATGGGTATCCAATACCGCAGCCGCAAGAAGTTCGGCCCGCTGATCCTGAACTTCACGCAGCGGGGCCTGTCGTCCTGGACCATCAAGATCGGCCGCTGGTCCTGGAACTCGAAGGCGAAGGCGCACCGCGTCGATCTGCCCGGCCCGCTGTCGTGGAAGCAGGACAAGTCCAGCTCGCGCTCCTGACGGCGCCGCCCATCAGGCCGGGGCGATCACCACGTCCCCGCCGAGACGCCCCTGCTCCGGACGCCGGGTCACCGCCCCGGCGTCCAGGAGCGCATGCAGCACCCGCGTCGCATCCGCCGCCCGGTAGACCGTCTCCGTCAGCGCGTACGTCCGCAGCTCCGTGACCGTCGCCTCGCCGGCCTCGCCGAGCCGGGCGAGCAGCTCGCGCCGGAGCGGGCCGGGGTGCGGGGTGAGCGAGATGTCGATCAGGTGCCGTTCCGGGTCGCCGGGGTCGCGGTACCGCACGCCCGCGTACTCGTCGACCGCCCACAGCAGATCCTTGAAGGCCTCGAGGCTTTTGCCGAGCGTCGTCGCGTACACGAGGATCTCGCCGGGGTCGTCCGATGCGGCCAGTTCCACCGCCGCCGCCAGCGGGAAGCCCGCTTCCCGCAGCGCCGCGCGCATCGCCGGCACCGGCGATGCCGGCGGCAGCACGATGAGAACCTCCGCCGGCTTGCCGGTCGCCAGCGCCTCCAGGACGGTCGCGCCGGGCGGTTCGCCGGCGTCCAGAAAACCGAGCAACGGTACGCGCGCAGCACCGGCCGCCCGCAGCGCGACGCCGAGCCGCTCCTGCGTGCCGCCGGCGACCGTGTGGACGGTGAGTCCCGCCCCGGCGGGCAGCGCCTTCAGCCGGGCGTCCACCTCGGTCAGGTCCGCGCCGACCGCCACCATCGTCAGCTCCCGCCCTCTGACCAGGTCGGACTGTTCGGTGAAGACCCGGGCGGCCGCCTCGGCGAGGGCGGCTGACAGGTCGGCGTACCCGTGGGCGTAGGTGGCCCGGCGGGCCCGGTGCAGGGCCGCCGGGGCCCAGGCCTCGAGGTGACGGACGAGGATCTCGCGTTTGACGTCGGCGACGCTGTCGGCGCTCATATCCGAGTTGTACCGTGTCGCGGGGCACAACAGGTACGCGCCACAGGACTTGTACCTAACGTCGCCGAGCAGACACTATGGGCCACGTGCCCCTTCCGCTCGCCGAACTGACCGCCCAGGCGCAGACGTTGACGGCCGAGGGCGACCTCGCCGGCGCCCGGGCCGTGCTCGCCGGCGCGCTGGATCCGGCCGACATCGACCCCCACCGCGCCTCGCCCGACCTCGCGCTCGCCGCCGCCCTGCAGGCCCGCATCCTCATCGCCCTGGGCGACGCCCACGCGGCGCGCACCTGGGCCGGCTTCGCGCACGCGGCCGAGGAACGCCTGCACGGGCCCCGCGACGAGCGGACCATCGCGGCCGCCGCCACCCACGCCGCCGTGCTGCACCGGGTCGGCAATCACGGCCGGGCCGCGCAGCTGTACCACGACCTGGTCGGTGAGCTGACCGCCCTCGAGGGTCCACTGTCGCCCCGCGTGCTGGCCGCGGAGGCGGATCTGGCGACTTCCGAGCACGCCGCCGGCTACTGCACCGCCGCACGCGCCCGCCTCGCCGACGCGTGGACCCGCTACCGGGAGGCGTACGGCGACGCGTCCGCCCCCGGTATCAAGATGCTCGCCCGCCTCGGCGCGATGGAGCGCGAGTGCGCCCGCGTCGCGCAGGGCAACGAACACCTGGCCCTGGCCCAGGAGCTCTGCGCGCGGCATCTGCCCGCCGACCACTCGCTGGCCCAGCAGGTTGCCCGCCTCGCCGGCGCGCCGCCCGCCGGACGCCACGTCTGCGGCCGGGTGCAACGGTCGACCGGCCCGCTCGCCGATCCCGCTGCCGGTCCGGCGACGGCGCAGGGCGCGCCGGGCCTGCCCGCGCCCGAGCCGATCTTCCGCCCGGCGTCGAGCACCCCGGCGCCGGACGGCCCGGTGGCCGGCGGCCGGGCACCGGGGATCAGCAGGATGCCGGCGACGATCCCGGGTGTGCACCCGGTGCTGCCGGAGCCTCCGCCGCCGGGCGAGCCCACCGGCCGCCATGCGGTCGCGGAACCGCCGATACCCCTCCCCCTCACGTCGCCGGCGCCGCCGCTCACCCCGGCAGAGCCGGCCGGGACTCCGCCGCGGCAGTGGCCGGCGCACGGCCACGTGGCCCAGGCGCTGGCCGCGGTCCACGACCATGCCGAGCCGCCCCCGGCCGGACCGGCCACCGCGCCGCCCCCGGCGGGACCGGCCGTCGTGCCGCCCCTGCGAGGACCGGTCGCCGCGCCGCCCTCGGCGGGACCGGGCGTCGTGCCGCCGGGGCCGTACCCGCCGGACTCGTTCCCGCCGGCCGCGACCGCTCCGGGCGTGTACCCGCCCGGTCCGCGGCTGCCCGTCGACCGGGCGAGCGCCAAGGTCGCGGAGCGGTTGCCCGTACCGGTGGACCCGGCGGACGAGCCCTCGAACCGGATGCCCTTCATCCTGGCGACCGTGCTCGTCGCCGGGGTCGCGGCCGCGGCCGCGATCGTGGCGGTGACCCTGCCCCGCGGCGACGACGCCGGTCCGAGCACGGCGGCGCCGCCGGTCAGCGCGGCCGCCACGACCGCTCCCGCCGCTCCCCCGCCGTCCGGCGCGGCGACTCCCGGCCCGTCCGGCACGGTGAATCCGATCGCGCCGGTGGACGTACGGCTGCGGGACCGGCGCGACAGCGTGGCGTTGACATGGCGGTATCCGAAGGGCTCCGAGGGGCCGGTGCTGATCTCCGGCGGCCGTGCCGGGCAGGAGCAGCGGGCGTTCCAGCAGTTGCCCGCGGGGACCACCGACTACGTCGTGTACGGCCTCAACGAGCAGAACAACTACTGCTTCTCCGTGGCCGTCGTCTACACGGTCGACAAAGTGGCCGCGAGCCGGCCGATCTGCACCGACCGCAGGTGACGCGCCGAGCGTGGATGATCTCCGGCAACCGACCTGCACCCGGCTGACACCTCAGGCTTCACCGGCGCCGTCCGATCGGGAAGGGATGCCGAGGGCCTCACCGGAGGTCCTGACGGGGGAAGGCGGGTCTGTGACGACGGAGGCGGCACCTGTGACGGCCGTGGTCGCGGACGAACGCGCGCAGCTCGAGGCGACCCTGACGGAGCTCGAGGCGCGGCCGCAGTCGAAGTTGCGGTCCACCGCCGTGCCCGCCGCGACCGTCGAGCGGCGTGCTGCCGCGCTCGGCCTGGACGATCTCGCCATGCGGGCCCGGCTGTTGCGCGCCCACGTGCTCGTCCGGGAGGGCCGGTCGGAGCGCGGCGGGCGCTGGGCGCATCAGGTCCTCGCCTGGGCCCAGGAGCAGGAGCACCCGTTCCTGCTGGCGCGTACGCACCGGGTGCTGTCGATCTTCTACCGGCAGGTCGGCGACCTGTCCGAGGGACTCACCCACGCGGTGCAGTGCTACTCGCACCTGACCCACGACGAGCCGCTGAACGTGCGCGCCCGGCACCTCATGACGCTGGCGGTGGCGCTCGACGAGAGCGGCTCCATCGCGGAGGGCGACCGCCGGTTCCGGGAGGCGCTGGCCATCGCCACCGAGATCGGCGACCTCGAGCTGAGCCTGAACATCCTCAACAACATGGCGTACACGGCCTTCGAGAACGACGACGAGGCCGGTGCCCGGGCGCTGGTCGCGCAGATGCGGCAGGTGCAGGCGCGCAGCCCGCGCAACTTCACCGCGCTGGAGCTGGACACGATCGCCCGCATCGAGATGATGAGCGGCCACTACGACGTGGTCGAGGAGACGTTGCACGTCATGCTCGACGACGGCCAGTCGAAGGTCGAGGCGCACGAGGGTGACGCGCCGGCCGTGTGCCTGCTCACCCTCGCTGAGGCGCGCCGGCTGGACGGCCGCCCGGAGGCGGCGCAGGAGGCCCTGGACCGGGCCGTCGTGATGGCCGAGGAGCGCGGCCTCGACCGGGTACGCGCCCAGGCCCGCAAGGAGCAGGCCGCCGTGTACGCCGCCACGGGCCGGTTCGAGCAGGCGTACGAGGAGCACCGCGCGTTCCACAAGGCGACGACGGCCCTGCACTCGGCGCAGCGGGAGGCCCGGGCGCGGGCGCTGCAGGCGGTGTTCGAGGCGACCGAGGCGCGCCGGGCCAGCGAGCACTTCCGCGAGATGGCCCACCGCGACGCCCTGACCGGCCTCTACAACCGGCGGTACGTCAACGAGCGGCTGCCCGCGCTGCTGGGCGAGGCGGTGGTGCGGCGTACGCCGATGTCACTGGCGATCCTGGACCTGGACCACTTCAAGCGGATCAACGACACACTCTCGCACAGCACGGGCGACACCGTGCTGCAGCACATCGCCGAGCTGCTGCTGGAGGCGGTGACCGGCCCGATGATCGCCGCGCGGATGGGCGGCGAGGAGTTCCTCCTGATCATGCCGGGGATCGGACCGGCGGAGGCGGCGGAGCGCTGCGAGCGGCTGCGGCTGCGGATCCGCGCGTACCCCTGGGGGCCGATCACCGGCACCCTGCCGGTCACGACCAGCATCGGCGTCACGACCTCCACCGACGGCCGGGGCACCCCGTCGTCCCTGCTGTCGCTGGCGGACCGCAACCTGTACGTGGCCAAGCGCGAGGGCCGGGACCGGGTCGTCCGCGACGTCTGAGCCGCTCCGGACGGGGTACCAGTGGGCATGCTCCGTCTGGCTCTCTCCGCGCCACGCCCGTACCACGGCTGGGTCAGCCGCTGGTCGACGGTGGCCGGCGTCCGTACCCATGAACGGGTCCGCGCCCGGCCGGTGGACGCCCTGCCGGTCGTGATGCTGCACGGCCTGGCGGTGTCGCACCGCTACCTGATGCCGACCGCCGACGCCCTCGCCGACCGGCACCCGGTGCTCGTGCCGGACCTGCCCGGCTTCGGGCTGAGCGGCAAACCCGGCCACGCGTACGACGTGGCCGAGCATGCCGCCTTCGTCTCGGCGTGGCTGGACGCACACCGGCTGGACCGCGTGGCCGTGCTGGGGCATTCGTTCGGCGCCGAGGTGGCCGCCGCGCTGGCCGGTCTGCGGCCGGACGCCGTGGCCTCGCTGGTGCTGGCCAGCCCGACGGCCGATCCCGCGGCGCGTACGAGGACCCGGCTCGTCGGCCGCTGGTTCGCCGACCTGCCGGTGGAGGTCAAGGGGCAGGCCCTGATCCTGTCCCGGGACGTGTACGACGCGCGGCCCCGGCGGGTGTGGGCGACGATCGGGCACTCGGTCCGCAACCGGGTCGAGGACGACCTGCGCCGGGTGTCCGCGCCGACCCTCGTGCTGGGCGGCGACCGGGACACGGTCGCACCGCTGTCGTGGCGTACCCGGGTCGCGCAGCTCACCGGCGGGGTCTCGGTGACCCTGCCCGGGGCGGCCCACAACGCGCTGACCACCGCCGGACCCGCCGCCGCGGACGCGATCGCCGCACACCTCGCGGTCCCGGCGAGTGCGGCGCGCTGCCGGTCCTGTCGACCGTGCTCATCAACGGCGCGCTCCAGCGCCATGTGACCCAGGACACACCACTGTCGGCGTCCCCGAGCAGAAGAGGCGTCGTCTTACCCGGTGTGACAGCGAACCAGCCTTCCCGCCCGCGCGCCGGCACAGGCACGGGCCGCGTGCTCGGCATCGAGCTGCGCCGCTCCACCGCCGGCACCGTCGCGGCGGCGCTGTTCCTCCTCGGCGTCGCGTTCATGTACGGAATCTCCGGCAGCGACGGATGGTCCGGGCGGTGGCCGCAGCTGGCCACGGTCCAGCGCGGCTCGCTCAACTTCCTGTGGCCGCTCGCCCTGGCCCTCGGCGCCTGGCAGGCCGGGCGCGACCGGCGCAGCGACGTGGGCGAGCTCTTCGCCGGCACGCCCCGGCCGCCGTGGCACCGCGCTGCCGCGTCCGCCACCGCCCTGGCACTCGCCGTCACCACCGCCTCGCTGCTCACCACCGCGGCCGCGCTGCCTCCCGTGCTGAGCGGTCCGGCCTACTTCGACCCACGCGCACTCGGCGTCGTGGCCGTCGGGCCGCTGTCGCTCATCGCGGCCGCCTGGCTCGGCATGGCGGCCGGGCGGTACCTGCCGTCGCGCCTGACCCCGCCCGGCGTGGCCGTCGCCGGTCTGCTCGTCATGGTGTTCTGCGCACCCTCGGCGGTGCGGAGCGACGCGCTCGCGCCCCTGAGCGTGCTCGCGGTGCCGGCGCTGCCGCAGTCCTCCGATTTCGCCGGTGTGCCAGGGGCGGTGAGCGCCGCACAGGCGACCTGGATGGCCGCGCTGGCCGCCTCCGCGCTTCTGCTGCTGGGGGCGCGGCAGCGGCGAGGGCGGATGCTCGCCACGGTGCCTGCGCTGCTCGGCCTGGCGGCCGGGGTGGCGCTGGTGCCGTCCGGCTTCGTCATGACCCCGTACGTCACGGACGCCCGCGCCACCCGGTTCGTGTGCGCCGACGGCATGCCGCGGGTCTGCGTGCGGCGGGCACACGCCGCGTTGCTGCCGGAGGTGGTCGGACCGGCACGGGACGCGCTGCGGGCGCTCGGCCGGCTCCCCGGCACGCCGACCGAGGTCCGGGAGGGCATCGACCACTCCGGCAGCCCGTTCAACCAGGAGCGTCCCGACCCGGCGACCGCCACGTTCTACACCTCGCTGGCGTACTTCGACGCGAGCACCCTGTCCGCCGAGCTCGTGGCCGCCGGGCTGGCTGGTGGCTGCCCAGACCGGGGGTACGGGCCCGGCGAGCTGGCGGACGCCGCGGCGAGGACCGCGGCCGCATACTGGCTGCTGGGCACGGAGCCACCGGTGGACGGTGACAACGCGCGCAGGGTCCTCGAGACGTGGCGGACCCTGGTCGCGCTCCCGGAGCGTGAGCAGCGGCGCCGGGTGGAGGCGCTGCACACCGCCGCCGTGCGCTGCTCCCCCGGGCTGCCGGCTGTGCTGGCCGGAACCGGCCGGTAGTCACAGATCCAGCTCCACCCGGAGCGGGTAGTGGTCGGACGCCCATTCGGCCTCGTCGCCGCGGACGACGCGGGCGTCACGGGCCCGGGACGCGAGCTCCGGGCGGGCCAGCAGGTAGTCCAGGCGCATGCCGGCGTTGGAGAACTCGTGTCCCCCGCCCCGCGTCGTCGGCACGGTGAGCCCGTCCCCCGACCCGGCCGAGCGCCACAGGTCGACGAAACCCGCCTCGGCGAAGGCCGCGATCGCGCGGGTGTCCGGCCGGCCGTCCCGGCCCAGGTGGCGGCGCCGGTAGAGCGCGGGGAGCCGGGCGAGGCGCTCGCTGTGCGCGGTGTGCGGGTCCAGCGAGTTCAGGTCACCGGTGATCACCGTGAGCGGGCCGCGGTAGCGGTGAGCCAGCCAGCGGGCCTCCCGAAGCCGCCGGTACGCCCGGAACGGATTCAGGTGCGTGCTCACCACCGTGAGCGGGCCGGCGCCGGTGGGCACGGTGACGGCCGCCGCGGCATGGTGCAGGCGCCAGCGTACGGCCGACCGGCCCGCGATGGTCAGCGGCGGCCGGACCAGCACCGCGACGGGCTGGCCGAAGACCGACGGCGCGAGGAACGGCTCCATGCCCAGCGCGGCGGCCACCTCCCGCATGCGCTGCCCGTCGTGCCGCTGGAAGTCACGCAGCTCCTGCAGCGCGACGACGTCCGGACGGCGCCGGGCCAGCAGCGCCACGATCCCGTCGAGCCGGCCGCCACCGCCCCCGGTCTTGATGTTCCAGGTGAGCAGGCTAAGCGTCACGGCCCGCTGCCACCTTCGGCCGCTCGGCGCCGGCGGTGAGCTCCACGTCCGGCCGGGTCGCGGGACGGGTCAAGGTCACGTTGGGGCGGATCGTGAAGTACAGGATCGTGAGCCAGCCCGCGGTCAGCAGCGCCGCGCCCAGCATGTCGCTCGGGTGGTGCATGCCGCGGTACATCCGCGACACCGCCACGCCCAGCGGCATGACGACCGCGAGGACCACGAAGACCCACCGCCACCAGTACGCCCGCAGCCGCGGGACCAGCAGCACCGCGATGGCCACGTACAGGCACATGGTCGCGGCGATGTGCCCGGACGGGAACGAGGACGTCGGCAGCTTGCCGTCGAGGTGCTCGACCGGCGGGCGGGGCCGGCCCACGGCGGCGGCCGTGCACAGGAACAGGGTGAGCTCGCCGAACATCGCCAGCACCACGTAGAGCACCATCCGCCACTGCCGCCAGACCGCGAGCACGATCGGGCAGAAGACCAGCGAGACGATGAGGATGGCGTGGGTGTCGCCGGCCTTGCTCCAGGCGTAGCTGACGTCGTCCCAGGTGGACGTCCGGAACGTCTGCAGCCAGCGCGGCACGCCGTCGTCCACGTGCTGGATCCAGGTGCCCTCGGTGTGGTTCGTCAGCGCCCAGCCGAGGACGTACAGCACGCCGAACACGAACGCCCAGCCGACCAGGATCTGCATCGCGCCGGTCCACGGGTGCGGGAGCAGGCGCTCGTGGGGGTCGCCCGGCCGCACGTCGGCCGCGGCCTCCGGCTCGAGGCCGTCCTCGAGCGGCGCCACCGGGCGGCCGGTCTCGCGGCGCCAGAGGAGGAAGGCGTACGCGGTGACGCCCAGCCACGCCGCGCCGAGCAGCCAGCCGGCGAGCACGTCCGACACGTAGTGCACGCCCAGCGCGATGCGGGTCAGCCCGATCGCCGCCACGATCACCGCGATCACGGTGATGAACCACTTGCGGTGACGCGCCGAGACGGCCGGGAGGAAGACGAGCAGCAGGGCCCCGTACACGATCATCGAGCCGAGGGCGTGCCCGCTCGGGAAGCTGTTGCCCGGGGCGTGGGTGACCGGCACGTCCACGACCGGGCGGACCCGCGCGACCAGCGCCTTGAGCGACGGGTCCAGCAGCAGCGCCCCGACCCCGGTGACGACCAGGTACGCCGCGAGCCGGAACCGCTTGCGGATGAGCAGCGCCACCACGGCGATGGTGACCAGCCACAGCATGACCGGCCGGCCGCCGAGGCGGGCGACACCCTCGAGCACCTTGACCACCGGCGGATGCGGCGACACGAGCCGGTTCAGGCCCTCGGCGACGCCGTGGTCGATGCGCTCGAGGGGTCCCCAATTGAACCGGACGAGCAGCAGCAGGACGCCGAAGCCGAGGCCCAGGGCCACGACGGCGAGCAGGCCGAGCACGCTGCGCTCGGCGAAGTGGGTCAGCGGTCTCCAGCGCACCGGCTCGGCGGTGGCCGTCCTGTCCTGCTGCTCGGTGACCATGTCACGTGCTCCTGGGTGTCGCGGGGGTGGTGCGCCCGCTCTTACCCCGTGCGCTGTTTCACCACACCGGTGTCGCCCGTGCCGGGTTCCCAGCGGTCCTGCAGCGCCGGCCGGGTGACGCCGACCCGCTGGGCCTCCAGCTGGGCCGCGAAGGCGAGGCCGAGGAACAGTGCGATGCCGGTGAGGTTGGCCCACAGCAGCAGCGCCATCATGGCGGTGAGCGGACCGTACGTGGCCCCGAAACCGTCGCTGATCAGCACGTATCCGGCGAGCAGCAGACTGGCCACCCACCAGAGCACGGTGGACAGGGCGGCCCCGAAGAGCAGCCAGGTGAGCCCGGGCTGGCGCCGCCGGGGCGCGTGCCGGAACAACAGGCCGACGGCGAAGACGATCAGTCCGAGGCTCAGCGGCCACCGGACGATGTCCCAGGCGCGATGGACGCCGTCGCCCCAGCCGGACTGCCGCGCGATGGAGTCGCCGGTGGCGTGCCCGGCCACCAGCAGCAGGAAGCCGAAGAGCGCGGGCAGACCGGCGACGATGGCCAGCAC
This sequence comes from Actinoplanes sp. NPDC049316, assembly GCF_040677315.1. NCBI lineage: Bacteria > Bacillati > Actinomycetota > Actinomycetes > Micromonosporales > Micromonosporaceae > Actinoplanes > Actinoplanes sp. NPDC049316. The sequence goes on from NZ_JBFAQM010000002.1 coordinate 29,040, forward strand.
GGCGGCGCGCGTGTACTTGGCCAGGGCGCTGCGGTCGCGCTCGACGCCGTAGATGCGGTTGGCACCCCGCTCGATCTGCGCCATCGCGGTGGTCAGCGCGACCAGGCCGGTGAGCAGACCCAGCACGAGAGCGAGCTCGCCGGCGTCCTCCGTACGCTCGTCGTCCTGCAGCAGGTCGCGGACCAGCGGCTCGCTGGCGCCCGGGGTGAGCGCGAGGACCGTGTCGGCGACGACCTGGCCGCCCTCCTCGACGCCGAGATCGGTGGCGAGGCCGGACAGCGCGATCATGAACGGCACGATCGCGAGGCACAGCTGCAGGGCGAGCGCGCGGGAGTGGCTGAAGCCGTCGCCGTACCGGAACCGCACGAACGCGTCCCGCAGCAGGTGCCACCGGCCGTAGTGCCGCAGCGCGAGGAACGCGTCGTCCGCCGAGAGCTCATCCCCCGGCATCATCTTCGTCTCGGGTACGGGCGAGGTGCTGCTCATGGCCTCGCCTCGCTTCGCTCCCCGAGACCATGAGGCACGAGGGCACTGAGCCTGATGATTCCGTCGGCAAGCTCCCTCATTTGGCCTCCTCGGCCGCGGCGCGCACCTCCTCGGCAGCCCTCTCGGCGGCGCTGCTGTCGTACGCGAGGTCGGGGTCGCCGTCGGGTTGCGGCACGCACAGCAGCAGCGCGCGGTGCCGCACCCCGATCGTCATGCTCTTGCCCGGATCGATGAGGTCCCCGTCGAGTTGCCGCGGCTGCGGACGGTTGCTGCGGATCTCGACGCGCTCGGCGGTGTACGTCTCCATCCGCGGCACCCGGTCGCGCCGGCGCATGACCGCCCAGCCCAGCGCCGCCCAGTGGGCGAGGTTGTTGGGGCTCAGGATCGCGACGTCCAGCTTGCCGTCGGCCGGGTCGGCCTCGCTGAGCAGCCGTACGCCGCCCTGCAGCCGGCCGACGTTGCCGACGATGACCGTGCGGACCCGGCGCCGCAGCGGGGGCTTGCCGTCCAGCGAGATGCGCACGGGCATCGGCCGGTCCCGCAGGTGCTTGAGGGCGCCGCCCACGTACGCGACCCAGCCGATGTGCTTCTTCGCCGTCTCCGACGTGCCCTCGAGCATCTGCGCGTCGAACCCCATGCCGGCCATCACGGCGAAGCACTGCCGGCCGACGACGCCCACGTCGATGCGGCGGCGGCCGCCGTCGAGGGCCACCTGCACGCCGACCGCCGGGTCGGCGCTGAGCCCGAGATTCGCCGCGAGCAGGTTGCCGGTGCCCGCGGGCAGCACCGCGAGGGCGACGTCCGTGCCGGCGAGGGCGCTGATGACGGCCATGACCGTGCCGTCGCCGCCGGAGACGAAGACCAGCTCGGCCCCATCCTTGATCGCCTTCTCGGCCTGCCCCTTGCCGGAGTCCTGCGGGGTGGTCTCCAGCCACATCGGCTCGGGCCATCCGGCCTGGGCCAGCCCTTCGACGATGGTGCGGCGCAGCAGGTCAAGGTCGGGGACCTTGACGGGGTTCACGACGACAGCTGAGCGGGGTCCGGTCACGGCGTCAGTGTGCCGGACGCACCGCGCATCGGCGACCCGGGCACGGACGGGTTACAGTGGCGGCGCGACTTGAACACGTTCAAATGACTGGGGGAGCCATGCGGGTGCTGATCAACCTCCTCGTCGCGGTGGGCATGCTCGTCGTCGTGCCGGCCGGGTTGCGGCTGCTCGCCGACCCGGCCGCCGCCGTGGCGCGCCGGGTCTGGCCGGTCGGCGCCGTGGCCGGTGCGCTGAGCCTGTGGCTGCCGCGCGGGACGCTCGCCACGGGGCTCGCCACGGTCTACGCGATCGCGGCGGCCGTGCTGTGCGCGTACGCGATGAGCAGACCGGCCCGCCCCCGCCGCGAGTGGCCCGCCGAGGCCGCGGTGCTGACCGCCCTGGCCGGCCCGGCGATCGCGGCGAGCGCGCTGGTCGCCGAGCGCAGCGGCTACCACCTGTTCGGCTTCGACCTGGGCGTGCTCGCGCTGACCGTGGCGCACTTCCACTTCGCCGGGTTCGCCGCGGCGCTGATCGCGGGCCTGCTCACCCGGGCCGTGCCGGGCCGCCCGGCCGACGTGGCGGCGCTGACCGTGCCCGCCGGCACGCTGCTGGTCCTGCTCGGCTACTTCACCGCCGAGTGGGTGGAGCTGGCCGGCGCGCTGGTGCTGACCGCCGGCATGTGGACCGTCGGCTGGCTGACCTGGCAGTACGCCCGCACCACCGCCGCCGACCGGCTCACCGCCGCCCTGCTCGCCGGCTCCGCGCTGGTGCTCGCCGCGTCGATGGTGCTCGCGGTCAGCTGGGCGCTCGGCGAGGCGACCGGCCTGCCGCACCCGTCGCTCGCCTGGATGGCAGCGACTCACGGGGTGGCGAACGCCCTGGGATTCGCCCTCTGCGGCATGGTGGGCTGGCGCCGCGCCGGGGAACTGTGAGAGCACAGCGAAGGGATCATCGATGACGGGTTACACCTACACCGAGGTCGGCGCGACACGGCACGAGCCGCTGCCGCCCGGCTACCGGCACCTGCACTACCGCACGTACCTGGGACGCGACGTCTTCGACTGCGCGGCCGACGCCATCCTGACGTTCCGCATGCACCGCGCGACCGGCGCACGGATCAGCAGTGACGCGCAGCGCGCTGCTCCCGGCGTACGGGTCAAGGTCGGACTCGGCCCGGTGACCGCGCCCTGCGAGGTGGTGTGGGTCGCCGAGGACCCCGACCGGGCCGGATTCGGGTACGGCACGCTCCCCGGCCACCAGGCCACCGGCGAGGAGGCGTTCACGGTGGAACGCGACGCCGACGGCAAGGTGTGGTTCTCCGTCACGGCCTTCAGCCGGCCCGCGCGACCGCTGATGCGGCTGGGCGGCCCGTTCGCGGTCCTCGCCCAGCACCTGTACGCGCGGCTCTGCGGCCGAGCCCTGCGCCGGCTCTGTGCGCGGTCACGTACGGTGGATCCGTGAGCGATACGAGCGTCACGTGGTGGGGGCACAGCACCATGTGGCTGACCGACTCGGGCGTCTCGCTGCTCACCGACCCGCTGCTCACCGACCGGCTGGCCCACCTGCGCCGGATGGCCGGACCCACACCCGCGCTGCCCGGCAGGCCCGACGCGGTGCTGCTGTCGCACCTGCACGCCGACCACTTCCACCTCCCGTCGCTCAAGGCGCTGCCCGGCGAACCCCTGTACGTCGTCCCGCGCGGCGCTGCCTCGTTCGTGGCGAAGGGCTTGGGCCGCGCGTACGGTGACCGCTGCGTCGAACTGGTGCCCGGCGAGGAGACACGGATCGGCGACGTGACGGTCCGGGCCGTCCCGGCCATGCACGACGGCGGCCGGGGCCCGTGGTCCAAGCTGCGCGCCGTCGCGATGGGCTTCGTCGTCGAGGGCACGACCCGCACCTGGTACGGCGGCGACACCGGCCTGTTCGACGCGATGGCGGAACTCGGCCCGCTCGACCTCGCCCTGATCCCGGTCGGCGGCTGGGGACCCACCCTGCACGCGCACGGCCACCTCGACGCGGCCGGCGGCGCCGAGGCGCTGCGCCGGGTCAAGGCCTCCTGGGCGGTCCCGGTGCACTACGGCACGTTCTGGCCGGTCGGCCTGTCCCGGGTCCGGCCGCACATGTTCGCCGAGCCGGGCGCCGAGTTCGCCCGCCGGGCCGCCATGGCCGCACCCGACACCGAGGTCCGGGTCCTGGCCCACGGCGAGACCCTGACGATCGAGCCGGCCGCGTGATCTCCGAGCTCGGGGCCCTGGCCTGGCTCTTCACCGTGGTGGCCTTCGGCGCGATCGTCCCGATCGTCCCCACCGGCGCCGCGGTCAGCGGCGCGGCGGCCCTCGCCTTCCACGACCACCCGCTGCTGATCGTCCTGGTCATCGCGGCGGGCGCGGCCGGCGCCTACGCGGGCGACCTCGTCATGTACGCCATGTGCCGAGCCGGCGGCGAACAACTCGCCCGCCGCCTCCGCTGGCTCCGCGACGAAGAACGTCTCGGCGCGGTGAAGGACCGCCTGCAGCGCAGCCAGATCCCGGTCCTGCTGGTCTCCCGCCTGCTGCCGGGAGGCCGCGTGCCGGTCCTGCTCGCGGCGGCCTTCCTCGGCCTGAGCTGGCGCACCTTCGTGGTCGCCAACCTGCCGGCGTGCGCGCTGTGGTCGGCGGTGTACGCGGGGATCGGGGTGGCCGGGGGGTCGATCTTCCCCGAGCCGTGGGAGGGCGTGATCGCGGCGGTGGTGCTGGTCGTGATCGTCACGCAGGTGGTGAGCCTGGTGAACAAGCGGCGGGCCGCCCGCGCGGAGCGCCTCAGTACTTGAGGTATTGCCTCGTCATCTTGGCGACCTTCTCGACCAGCTTGATGCCCGCCGGCATCGACTGGTTGTTGTGGGAGAGCACAGCGATCAGCACGTCCGTGTCCCCGTCCGAGGCGACCCGCCCGATCGTGTTGATGACCCAGAGGCCGCCGTCCGCCGTACGGGTGTCCCAGCCGTTCTTGACCGTGGCCGTCTCGCCCTCCTGGGCGACCGACGGCACGCCCCAGTCCTGCGCGTCGTCGACCGTGCTCATCAGCGTGTACGCCGTCTTGCGCGACTGGGAGTCGAGCGGTCCCTTCTCGTCGACCAGCGCCGCGAGCAGCTTCACCTGGTCGTTGACCGTCGTCTTGGTCAGGCCCCAGGCGGTGTTGACGACCGTGCTCTTCAGTCCCAGGCGCTTGTTGCACTTGGTGACGGCGCTGCGGCCGCCGAGGTGCTGGAAGAGCGACGTCGTCGCGGTGTTGTCGCTGAGCCGGATCATCGGCTTGGCCAGGCTCATCTCGCCGGACGTGGGCTTGCGGCCGGCGTCCTGGGCCTGCAGCAGCATGCAGGCGAGGATCTGGGCCTTCACGATGCTGGCGGTGTCGTACTTCTCCGAGCCGCGGTACGAGTAGCGCTGGCCGGTCTTCTGGTCGACGACCGCGACGGAGAACTCGGGGGCGGTGGCGGCGTACTTCTTCAGCGCAGCGTCGAGCTTGCGGGCCCGCTCGGCGCGTTTCGCCGCGGCCAGCTCCTCGGGGCTGGGTCCCGTCGGGGTCGGGGACGCGGTCGGCTTCGGGTCGTCTCCGAACGTGAGCGAGCTGGGCAGGAGGCCACCTCCGCCACCGCCGCTGTCGTCCTTCATGCCTAGGCCGATGAGGGCGCCACCGCCCACGATGACCACCGCCGCCAATGCGAAGATCAGAAGCCGGGTACGTCGCACCCATGCATAGTGCCGCGCTTCGCCCGTGATCCCAAACCGGTCGACCCTGAGCATGATCACCAGTACGGTTCGTAATCGCTTTTCGGGGGCACAATGAACGGCATGGCTCTGCTGCCCTCGCCCACGACCCTTGTCGAGTTCACTCGTTCCGCGATCGGTCAGGCGGTGGGGACGGCGGTGACCGTGGCGACCGTGCCGGTCCGCATGCTGGGGTTGCTCGGCCAGACCGAGCTCATGGTCGGCCGGATCACCGTGCTGGCCGAGCGCGCCGAGGCGCTGATCGACCGGGTCGAGCGCGCGGTCGGCGCCGCGGAGAGCCTCATCGGCCGGGTCGACGGGGCCGTCGGTGGCGCCGAGACGCTGATGGGCCGGGTCGACGGCACCGCGACGGCGGCGGGCGCGCTTGTGGCCCGCGCCGACGGCACGATCGGCGACGCCGAGGAGCTGGTGGCCCGCACGGCCGGCACCGTGGACGACGCTCAGGAGCTGGTGGCCCGCACGGCCGGCACGGTCGGCGATGCCCAGGAGCTGGTCGCGCGGGTGGATGCGACCGCCGGGCAGGCCGCCGACAGCGTGCGCGAGGTCAGGGTCATCCTGGCCGCGGCGGCGCTCGCGGTGGAGGGCGCAGCGGCGATCGTGGACGAGGCCGGCGCGATAACCGGTGCGGCCGCCGGCGTGGTCGAGCAGGCGCGGGGCACGTCGGCCGAGGCGTTGGAGCTGCTCGAGGGGTACGCGCCCACGCTGCGCCGCGCGGCCCCGCTGGCGGCCCGGTTCGTGCAGGAGCTGACGCCCGAGGAGGTCACCGCGGCGATCAGGATGATCGACGAGCTGCCGCGGCTGCGCGAGCACCTGACCGCGGACGTGCTGCCGCTGCTGAGCAAGCTCGACCAGGTCGGGCCGGACCTGCACAAGCTGCTGGAGGTCACGAACGACCTGCACCTGGCGATCGCCGGGCTGCCGGGGCTGAAGATGTTCCGCCGCCGCGGCGAGGAGCGGGTCGCGGAGGAGAACCTGCCCGACGCGCGCCGATAAGCCTGACCTGCTCCTATTCACAGATGTAAACATTGACGAAACATGGTGTGACGGTTAGCCTCACCGGACCGTGAGAGCGCTCTCACCCGTCGCGGACCTCCCCGCCGCGACTCAGGCGACCCCCGAGTCCCCACCGGAGGCACCGCACCATGACATCCCCGCTCACCCACCGCCGGCGCCGCCTCGCCGGCCTGGCCACCGCCGCCCTCGTCGCCCTCGGTGGCGGCATCCTCGCCGTGACCGTCGGAGGCACCGCCGATGCCGCCACCGTCGGCGCCGGCAGCTACACCGAGGCCCTCCCGGCCGGCGCGAAACTGCCCACCGGCTGCGGCTCCCTGTCGACGAACCCGCGGCAGTACCTCACCCCGAACGCGCCCGCCGGCCCGGTGCCCACCAACGACTGGTGGTCGTCGCTGCTGTTCAAGAAGGGCGACGACTGCAACTTCTCCCAGCCACTGTTCGCCGGGCCGGCCGCGTACCGGCCGGTGGCGAGCGGGCTCGGGCTGTCGTACCAGACGGACCCGGCGATCAGCGGCAGCGGTACCGGCCTGGGTGAATACCACTACCCGTACGCGCAGCACGTCGTCGTCGGCGTGGCCGGCCTGAACGCGTCGCGGGCGCTCGTGGACGGCTGGAGCGACTGGACCGTCACCCCGTCCTGGAGCGACGGCGCGCGCACGATGAAGGCGACGATCGGCCACGGCCTGCCGATGTCGTACTACCAGGTGACCGGCGGCGACGCGCTGCTGACCATCACCGGGCCGCCGACCGCCTGGCAGAACAGCGGCAACCGGATCGGCTTCTCGATCGGCGGCCACGACTACGTCGCGTACGGCCCGGCCGGTTCGACGTGGACGGTCAGCGGGAGCACGATCCGCTCCTCGCTCGCCGGCAAGGGCTACTTCTCCGTCGCGGTGCTGCCCACGCTGTCGAGCGCGAGCACCGCCGACAAGGTCGCCCTCGCCGACACCTTCGGCCAGTACGCGCACAACCACGTCACCGGCACCCGCCTCGCGTACGCGTACAACCAGGCGGCGGGCACGGTGAACACCACGTACTCGTTCACCACCACCGCGCGCGAGGGCAGCGGCTCGGGCACGGTCATCGCGCTCTTCCCGCACCAGTGGCGCTACCTCACCGGCGCGAGCCCGCTTTCGCGCACGTACGTCTCGCCCCGCGGGGCGATGAAGATCGTCACGGGTACGTCGTTCAGCACCTCGATGAAGTACACGGGCGTGCTGCCCGAGATCCCCGCGGTCGCCGACTCCAGTGGCGCGGACCTCAGCCAGGTCACGACGTTCCTCACCAACGAGCTGAACAACCCGGCGGACTTCCGCGGCGACGACACGTACTGGACGGGCAAGGGCCTCGGCCGCGCCGCCCGGATCGCGGAGATCGCCGACCAGCTGAACCTCACCGCCGTACGCGACTCGGCGCTCAACGTCATCCGTACCCGGCTCACCGACTGGTTCACCGCGTCCCCGGGCAAGACCTCGCGGCTGTTCTACTACGACAAGAACTGGGGCACGCTGATCGGCTACCCCGCGTCGTACGCATCCGACGAGGACCTCAACGACCACCACTTCCACTACGGCTACTTCGTGGCCGCCGCCGCGACCCTGGCGAAGTTCGACCCGGCCTGGGCCGCGAACGGCCGGTACGGCGGCATGGTCGACCTGCTCATCCGGGACGCCAACAACTACGACCGCTCCGACACCCGGTTCCCGTACCTGCGTGACTTCGACATCTACGAGGGCCACGACTGGGCCTCCGGGCACGGCGCGTTCGGCGCGGGCAACAACCAGGAGTCGTCGTCGGAGGGTCAGAACTTCGCCAACGCGCTCATCCAGTGGGGCCAGGCCACCGGTAACAACGCCGTCCGCGACGCCGGCATCTGGCTGCACACCACGCAGGCGGCGGCCATCAACGAGTACTGGTTCGACGTCCGCAACGAGAACTTCCCGTCGACGTGGGGGCACAACTACACCGCGATCGTGTGGGGGTCCGGCGGCGCGTACGCGACCTGGTTCTCCGGCGAGCACGCGATGGTGGTCGGCATCAACATGCTGCCGATGACCGGCGGCCAGCTGTACCTCGGCGACTACCCGCAGGCCGTACGCGACACGTACGCCGAACTGGTCCGCAACAACGGCGGCGAGCCGACCGTCTGGCGCGACATGCTCTGGCAGTACCTGGCCCTCGGCGACCCGGACGCCGCCCTGGCGAAGTTCCGCGCGAACAGCTCGTACACGTCCGAGGAGGGCGAGAGCAAGGCGCACACCTTCCACTGGATCCGTAACCTGGCCGCGCTGGGCCAGGTGGACACCGGTGTGACGGCCAACCACCCGCTCGCCAAGGTGTTCTCGAAGAACGGCGCGAAGACGTACGTCGCGTCGAACATCACCAACGCCGCACTGACCGTGACGTTCTCCGACGGCCGTACGGTCAACGTCCCGGCCGGCAAGACGGTCGCGACCGGCGCCGTCTCGTGGAGCGGCGGCAACGCGACCGGCGGCGGCACCATCACGACGCCGCCCACGACCACCCCGCCGACCACTCCCCCGACGACACCGCCCACCACGCCACCCGCGTGCACGACCGGCCCGCTGCTCTCCCAGGGCAAGCCGGCCACCGCGTCCAGCGTCGAGGCCGGCTACCCGGCGAACCTCGCCGTGGACGGCGACACCGCCACCCGCTGGTCGAGCGCCTTCGCCGATCCGCAGTGGCTGCGGGTCGACCTCGGCTCCGCCCAGGCGCTCGGCCGGGTGGAACTGAACTGGGAGGCCGCGTACGGCAAGACGTACCAGATCCAGACCAGCGCCGACGGGAACACGTGGACCACGGCGGCCACGGTATCGGACGGCGCGGCGGGCACCCGTACCGTCGCGGTCTCGGGCAGTGCCCGGTATGTCAGGGTGAACGGAACCGAGCGCGGCACCCCCTACGGCTATTCGCTCTGGGAGTTCAAGGTGTACGGCGCCTGCGGCGGCAGCACGCCGCCACCCACCACGACGGCGCCCAGCGGCACGGCGTGGACGGCCGGAACGGCGTACGCGGTCGGCACGGTCGTCACCTACAACGGCGCCCGCTACCGCTGCCTGCAGGCGCACACGTCGCTGGCGGGCTGGGAGCCGCCGAACGTGCCCGCGCTCTGGACCGCGGCCTGACGGTTGCGCGAACGGCGGCCCTCCGTGCCCGGGGGGCCGCCGTTTCACATGCGCTTAACGGACAAACCGGCAGGGTCGGGCCATGGCTGACTTCACCCGGCGAACCTTGATCACCGGCGGCGCCTCGGCGGCCGCCCTGCTCCTGCTCCCCGGCGCGGCGCGCGCCGCGTCCGGGCTGTCCGACCTGGAACGGAAGTACGCGGCGAGGATCGGCGCCTACGCCGTCGACACCGGCAACGGCCGCGTCGTCCGGCACCGGGCGAGCGAACGGTTCCCGCTGCTGTCGACGTTCAAGGTGCTCGCCTCCGCGGCGGTGCTCGACCGCGCCCGGCACTGCGAACCCGGCCTGCTGGACCGGGTCATCCACTACAGCGCCGACGACCTCGTCTCCTACTCGCCGATCACCGAGCAGCACGTCGAGGACGGCATGACCGTCGCCGAGCTGTGCCGGGCGGCGATCACGTACAGCGACAACACCGCGGGGAACCTGATCCTGGACCGGATCGGCGGCCCGGCCGGGCTCACCCGCTACGTCCGCGGCCTCGGCGACCCGGTCACCCGCCTGGACCGGTACGAAACCGACCTCAACCTCTGGTCGCCCACCGAGGTGCGCGACACGACCACGCCCGAGGCCGTGGGACGGGACCTGCGCACGCTCACGCTCGGCACCGCGCTGCACCCCGGCGACCGGGCGCAGCTGATCGCCTGGCTGCGCGCGAACACCACCGGCGGCCTGCGCATCCGCGCCGGCTTGCCGCCGGACTGGACGGTCGGGGACAAGACCGGGTCGGGGGACGCGTACGGGCCGGCGAACGACCTCGCGCTCGTCCAGCCGCCGGCCGGAGCGCCGCTGATCATGGCCGTCTACACGAACAAGCTGGCCGCGGACGCCGCGTACGAGAATGCGCTGATCGCGGAGACCGCGACCGTGCTGGCGCGTTCGCTCGGACGGCTCTGACCCGGCTTCAGCCCACGGCGAGCCGCAGCTTCGTCAGTTCGTACGAGGCGATCTCGGGCCGGATGCCGACCGCCGGTGGGGTGACCATCCGCAGACCCGGCTCCGCGAAGAGCTTGGTCAGGAAGATGTCGGTCTCCTGAATCGCGATGTACGCCCCGGGGCAGCGGTGCGGACCGTCGCCGAACGACAGCCCGGCGTCGCCCACGCCGTCGGCCAGCGGCCGGGCCGGGCAGACCTGTCCGCCATCGGCGCCCACCGCCTCGGGATCCATGTTCGCCGCGGCCACCCCGATGTCGATCTGGGCGCCGGCTGGGATCACGGCGCCCGGCACGGCGATGTCGGCGGTGGCCCGGCGGGCCAGGTTGGCCACGACCGGCTCCAGGCGCAGGATCTCGTGCAGGATGGCGACCCGCTGCTTCTCGTCACCGCCGGTGTACGCGGCGCGCAGTTCCTCGTCGGTGAACAGGTGCCAGGCGGCGAGCGTGATGAACTCGCGGGTCGTCACCATGCCGGCCGCGGCGAAGGTGACGCACTCGCCGAGGATCTCGCCGTCGGTGCAGCCCTCGTCGAGCAGGTGCGAGATCAGGTCGTCGCGGCGCTCACCCCGGCGGGCCTTGATCGCGGGGCGCACGTCCCGCCAGTGGAACAGCGCCATGTTGGCGTTCGAGCGGCCCTCCTTCCAGAGCTTCACCAGCCGGTTGGCGGCAGCCTTCTCCTCGAAGAACCGATCGAGCCGGCGCGCCATCCCGGGACCGCTCTCGGTGAGGCCGATGACCTCGCCCGCGACCGCCACGGCCAGGGCGAAGGACAACTGCGACAGGTCCGCCTCTCCCCGCCGCCGCAGCACCGCGCACTGCTCGTCGGCGAGACGCTCCATGAGCGATCGGTACGCGGTGTCGACGCGACGCGGCGTGAAGTACTTCGCCGTCTGCCGCCGGTGCTCCCGATGCTCCGGCCCGTCGCGGTACAGCACGGGCATGCGCATCCGGCCCTCGAGCTTGCGGGCGTTCTCCGCGCCGAAGCCGGCCTGGCGCGTCTCGGTGCTGCGCAGCATCGCCCGCGCGGTCGCGAAGTCCTGGACGTGCCAGACACCGTCGGCGTCGGCGTGGACGGGACATCCGGGCGCGAGCTCGCCGCGCGGGATCTTGCGGTGCGAGTCGACGGGGGTCTCGGCAGGCATCCCGACATTCTTCTCGCTGCATAGACGTATGTCGACTTATTGCACCGGTACGGCAGAAAGGCCCCGGCGGGCGGCCGGGGCCTTTCTGTGGTGGAGGATGGCTCTGTCAGAACACCGAGACGCCGTACACGCTCAGCGGCTCCACCACCGGCTGGAAGTAGGTGGTGCCCCCGGAGCGACAGTTACCGCTGCCACCGGAGGTCAGACCCAGCGCGGTGGTGCCCGAGTAGAGCGAGCCGCCCGAGTCGCCCGGCTCGGCGCAGACCGTCGTACGGATCAGACCGGAGACCGAGCCCTCGGCGTAGTTCACCGTCGCGTTGAGCGCGGTGACGCGGCCGGAATGGGTGCCCGTGGTGCTGCCGCGGCGGTACACCGTGGAGTTCACCGCCGGCGTGCCCGCGGAGGTGATGTCCTGCCCGCCGACGCTGCCGCTGATCCCGCTCGTGTTCGTGTAGCGCACGATGCCGTAGTCGTTGCCGGGGAAGCTGGTGCCGGCCCGGGTGCCCAGCGTCGTGGAACCGTTCGTCCAGGTGCTGCCGATATTGGTGCAGTGCCCGGCGGTCAGGAAGTAGTACGTGCTGCCGCTGCGCACGTTGAAGCCGAGCGAGCAGCGGGCTCCGCCGGTGTAGATCGCGTCGCCGCCGGAGAGGCGGGTGCTCAGGGTGCCCGGTACGGACTCCAGGCGCGCCTTGTCGCCCAGCTTGGCGACGATCGCCTTCACCGCGGCCAGCTTCGCGCCGGTCACCGTGCTGTCGGCGGTGACGAGGATCTGGTTGCTCATCGGGTCGACGGCGAACGACGTGCCGGGGGTCTTCAGCGTCGACTTGAGCGTGGCGTCGGCGGCGGCCAGCACGGCGCCGCTGCGCTGGACGTAGCGGGGGGTGGCGCCCGCGGCGGTCACGGACTGGGCGGTGGCGGCGTCGGTCACGTTGACCACGAGCTTGCCGCTGCTGTCGACGTACGAGCCGGCGGTCCGGTCGCCGAGCCGGGCGTCGAGTGTGGACGCGAGCGCGGACGGGGCGAACGAGGGGTCGGCGGCGGGACCGGTGGGGGCGGCGGACGCGGGTGACGCGAACGCGCTGCCCGCCAGCAGGACGGCGGCCAGGCCGACGATCGGTCGGCCGAGCTTGGAGCCGGGGTTGCGCACGGGGGCCTCCGGTGGGGGATGGGGGTACGCCGGGAGCCCGGCGTACGTGTGCAACCCGAAGTATTGAGAACATTCGATGACAACTCAAGGCTTTCGCGCCACCGCGCACGGTTGCCTAGATAATGATCAAGATGCACGTGAGCTGGGCAAATGCCCCATGCATATCACCGGGCTATCACTCAGCCGGGATGACGGAGCGATGAATTCGTACCGTTTGCGCACGAGACTGGCGCATGACGGTCGATACGGCCATGATTGCTGCGTGACTGGCCGCCATCGTCGACACCTGCCGTCCGCCGCGCGTTTCGCCGCGATCGTGGCCGGCGCGCTCGCCGTGGCCGGCGTGGTCGTCGGGGTGCGCGCCGGCGTCGGCCGGGTCGACGCCGCGGACTGCGCCACCCCCGTGCGGCTCACCGTGGCCGCGCCCCAGGAGATCGCCTCGGCCGTGCGCGCGAGCGCGGCCGAGTGGGCCCGCACGAAGGCCGCCGGCAAGAAGGGCTGCATCGCCGTCGACGTCCAGGCCCGGAGCGCGCCCGAGGTGGCCGCCGCCGTGAGCCGCGAGCAGCGCGTGACACTCGCCGGGGTCGGCACCGCCCAGGCCGCGGCCGTGCCCGACGTGTGGGTCGCCGACTCGGCCTCGTGGCTGCTCCGCCTGCGCACCGCCGCGCCGGCCTTCGCGTTCACCGAGGACGGCTCGCTGGCGCAGAGCCCCGTCGTCGTCGCGATGCCGGAGCCGATCGCGAAGGAGCTGGGCTGGCCCCGCAAGCAGCTCACCTATGCCGACCTGCTCACCGCGATGACCACGGACACCAGCGTGCGGCCCGGCACGGTCGACCCCAGCCGCGACGCCGCCGCCCTGTCCGGGCTGCTGGCCCTCGACGCCGCGGCCGCCACCCAGCCCCGCGCCGACGCCGCCGGCGCTGTCCTGCGTGCCCTCGCCACGGACGCCTCCACACTGCGCGAGGACCTCATGGCGCAGCTGCCGCAGTCCGACGACCCCGGCACACTGGCCGGCAGCCTCGGCCTGGCCGTCATGCCGGAGTATGACGTGGTCGCGTACAACTCCGACCAGCCGGCCGTCCCGCTCACGGCGCTGTACCTGACGCCGTCGCCGGCACCGCTGGACTACCCGTTCGCCGTGCTCCCGGGCGCCGACCCGGCCCACGCGGACGCCGCCCACCGGCTGTACGAACACCTCACGCAGAGCCCCGCGTTCCGCGAGCGGCTCGGCGTCGCGGGTCTGCGCTCCGCGGACGGCACCATCCCCACCGGCCTGCAGACCCCCACCGGGGCGCCGCGCGCCACCCCGCCGCCCGCCGACGGCGGCAGCGCGGCGGCTCCGAAGGTCGACGACGCCGCCATCAACCGCACGCTGGCCGCCTGGTCCGCGGTGGTCGCACCGGCCCGGGCCCTGGCCGTCGTGGACGCCTCGAAGAGCATGAGCACCCCGGTCCCGTCGGCCCGCAACGCCACCCGCATGCAGGTCAGCCTCGCCGCGGCGAAGGGCGGCCTCAAGCTCTTCGGCGACGACTGGCAGCTCGGCCTCTGGATGTCGGCCGCCGGCCTCGACACGAACGGCAACCACCGCGAGCTCGTCCCCGTCCGCCCGCTGCGCGACAACCGCGGCGCCGTCGCCGCGGCCCTCGGCTCCATCCGGCCCAGCGGCGGCGACGGCGCCCTCTACCGCACGATCGTCGACGGCTACCGCCAGCTCCGCGACGGCTGGCAGCCGGGCCGCGTCAACTCCCTCATCGTCCTCACCGACGGCGTCGGCGACGAGGAGATCACCCTCCCCGACCTGCTCCGCCAGCTCCAGGGTCTGCGCACCCAGGACCGCCCGGTCCAGATCATCATCGTCGGCCTCGGCGACGCGGTCGACAGACAACCCCTCGAACAGATCACCGACACCACGGGCGGCGGCGTCTTCGTCGCCGAGGACCCCGCCCAGATCGAGGCGGTCTTCCTGCAAGCCCTGTCCCTGCGAACAGCCACGCCCCGCTGACCACCGTCCCCCTGCGACGGACCGGGCCGGAACGCCGCGCAGGCGAGCTTCCCGGCCCGTTACGCGGCCCGGGCGAGCTCCCGGCCCGGCCGCAGGTCGGTCGCGAGGCTTCTCGCCTGCGCGCGGATCTCCGGCACCGCCGTCGTCTCCCATTGGGTGCCGCGCCGCAGCGGGCCGATCAGCCAGAGCCGGTCGTGGGCCCGGCCGTCCGCGGCGACCACCCGGCCCCGGGGGTCGACGGCCAGGCCGAGGTGGTGCGGACCGGGTGTGGCCAGCCCGGATTGCAGCAGCCCGCCGACCAGCGGTCCCGCGCTGCCCGGGAGCCGGCCCGGTCCCGCGCAGTTGACCACGGCGGCGTAGTCGGCGAGGCCCGGCCAGGCGGCCACCCCGCCGCGGCGGATCTCCAGCAGGCCCGCCTCGCGCAGGGCGACCACCCGGGCGGCGACCTGCGGGGCCATGCGGTGCCGGTGACATTCCCACGTACGGGCGAGGTGCCGCAGGAAGGCGTCCTGGTCGTCGGCGGTGAGGGCGGTCCACAGGCGATCGAGGTACGGCCGCATCCCGTCCACGACCGGACGCCAGTCCCCTGCCTCGACGGCGGCCGCGCGTACGGCCCGGACGACGTCACGCAGCGTGGCGCAGTCGTCCAGCGCCGGCGCGGCGGGCGGTGCGGCGTCGACGGTGTGGGTCAGCGGGAGGAGGCCGCGACGGCTGACCGCGACGACCGGGGCGGTGCGCCGGCCGTCCGCGGTGAGGGTGAGGGCGACGTCGACGGCGGTCAGGCCGGTTCCCACGAGCAGCACCGGGCGGTCGGGCGGGAGGTCGTCCAGCACATCGGGCCGCCAGGGGTCGTCGATGTAGTGCGGGTGCCCCAGCCGTTGCCGGGCCACTGCGGGACCGCCGGTGGCGAGGACGATGTGGTCGGCCCGCAGCGCCGTACCGTCGTCCAGCACGACCGCGCCGCCGTCGGGGCCGGGAAGGACCCGCGCGGCCCGGGCCCGGCGAACGTCGGCCCGGCCCGGGTGGGCGGCCAGGGCATCGTCGAAGACGGTACGCAGATAGCGCCCGTACTCACGGCGCGGCCGGAACTCGCCGGGCGCCGCGCCGGACCAGCGCGCGAAGTGGCCGGGGTCGTCCGGGTCGGCGCTCATCGCCCCGGCCCGGGAGTTGAGCAGATGCCAGGGCCGGGCGGGGCCGTACGCGACACCGCCGCCGGGCTCCCCCGGCTCCACGAGCAGGACATCGTCCGCACCGTTCTCGAGGAGCTCCCGCGTCACCAGGACACCGGAACAGCCCCCGCCCACCACCGCCACCGTACGCCGCATGCCGTCCCCCATCTCCTATCGGCACGATAGGCGAGCCAGGGGTTTGACGCCAGGGAGCCACGCCGCCACCTTGAGGGAGAGGCGCAATCGGATCGGCCGAAAAGCGGGAACAGCGCACACGGACGCGGCCACCCCACGAAGGCCAGGGGCAGCGCAAGCAGACCACGACGCGAGCACGACACGGCGCAGGCAACGTCAGACGACGGCCGGCCCACCGGCGGGCAGCGACCCGTCACCCACCGCCGTCCCGGCGCACCGGCCGGCGCGGGCAACCCGCCGGCCCAACCAGGCGGAGGCCGCGCGTTCGATGCCGCGCACGAGCCGGCCCCGCGACAGGACCGGCCGACGCGACAGAACCCGCCGATGCGGCGTCAGGATTCGTCGATGGTGATGGCGGCTTCCTCGGAGAGGCGGTAGCCCACCCCGTACACCGTCGTCACGATGTCGGGGTCGCCGAGCTTGGTGCGCAGCCGGCTGACGTGCACGTCCACCGTGCGCACCGTGGTGTGGGTGTGGCCCCAGACGTGGCCGAGCAGCTGGCTGCGGCTGAAGACCTGGCGGGGGTGCTGGGCCAGGAAGAGCAGGAGTTCGTACTCGAGCCGGCTCAGGTCGAGGACTTGGCCGTCGAGGGTGACCGTGCGGGGGCGGGGCGAGAGGCGGAGGCCGCGGGCTGCCGGCGTTTCCGCCTCGGCCGGCGGGGTGGGCGCGTCGAGGGCGATGCCGGCGCCGGTGCCGGCCGCGGCGAGGAGGTCACGCAGGGCGGCCAGGACGCGTTCGCTCTCCTCGGACCCGGGTGCGCCGAGCGTGATGGTGACGGTCACCGAGGACGCGGGGTCGGCCGGGAGGGCTCGCACGCGGGCGGCGCGGGGGCGGCCCGCGGGGCCCCGGCGGGCGGGGGCGGTGCGGCTGAGGGACAGATCGGCGACGGCGAGAACGGACATGGTCGGCCTCCGGAGGGTTTCACCGCAGCCGGATCTCGGCGGCGGCTGAAGAATACTTCTCCCATGTGCGGGATAGGTTTATAGACACATCGCGGCGCGCGGAAGATCATGCAGAAGGGGTACCAGCGGGGACTCAGCCGGCGCACCTAAAGGATCAGCAGCCGCGACACCGGGCGCTCGCGCACCGGAGGAGATCGATGGCGAGGCGGGACGTCAGTCTTGCGTCGCGCAACTGCATAGGTGCGATCCTTCTCGCTCCGTCGGCCCCGGTCAAAACAAATCCACGATGCGGGAGTATTTTCCACCGAAAACAAAAAGCGAGCGCGCCGCCACCCGAAAAGGTGACGGCGCGCACATTTGACATTTTGTTCATGGCCGTTTCATGCGGCGATCGCCAGCCGTTGCGCATCCCGGCGGGTGACCTCGGCGGGTACGGCCGGGATCAGCTCGCGGCCGTGGTCGATGGCGTCGTCCAGCGGGTCGTAGCCGCGGATCAGGAACGTCGTCACACCGAGCTCGTGGTAGTCCGGGAGCGCCTGCGCCACCGTCTCCGGAGTGCCCGCCAGGGCGGTCGAGTTGCCGGCCGCGCCGCTCGCCTTGGCGGTCGCCGTCCACAGCGCGCGGTCGTGCCGGTCGCCGGTGGCCGCCGCGGCGAACAGGCGCTGGGAGCCGACGTTCGCCGGGTTGTCGCGGTCGCCGTTGCGGACGAGGCCGACCTGCCCGGGTCCGAGGCGCTCGCCGGCGGGTACGCCGCCGCACTCGCCCGCTGACTGGCCCTGACCTGGCACGATCGCCGGCATGGGAATGGACATCGTCACGGTCGTCGTCCTCGGTGCGCTGCTGCTCGGGTTGATCCTGCTCGCCGCCGGGACGGCCGGCATCGAGCGGCGCGAACGGCAGCGCATCGCGGCCCGCCTCGCCACCATCGAGAACAAGCTCGACGCTGTCGTCGCCCACCTCGGCGCGGCCGTCCCCGAACCGTCCTACCCCGAGGTCGAGGGGCTGCTGCGAGACGGCCGGCTGATCGAGGCGGTGC
Source organism: Actinoplanes sp. NPDC049316 (assembly GCF_040677315.1). NCBI lineage: Bacteria > Bacillati > Actinomycetota > Actinomycetes > Micromonosporales > Micromonosporaceae > Actinoplanes > Actinoplanes sp. NPDC049316. Next base: position 47,069 of record NZ_JBFAQM010000002.1, read on the forward strand.
GGGCGTACCGCGCGGACACGGGCGCCGACCTGCTCACGGCGAAGCAGGCGGTCGACGCGATCGCCGCCCGCCTGCGGCCTTGACCGGGGGGAATTGCGGACCGGGCCGGCGCGTTCGCCGGCGTGCGAGGTGACCATGAAGGTTCGCAACTCGCTGCGGTCGCTGAAGGCCGAGCCCGGTCCGTCGTGACCCGCCGCCGGGGCCGGATGGTCGTCGTCAACCGCGGGAACCCGCGCTGGAACGGCCGTCAGGGCTGACCCGCGATACCGTCGGAGCGATGCCGGGGACCCGCCGCCACGGGTCCCCGGTCTTCTTCTTCCCCGGAACCCGGCACACTGTGCCGATGGAACCCCGGATTCACCCCGTTGCCGCCCCGGACGGCGTGACGCTCACGGTCGAGGAGTACGGCCGCCCGGGCCCCCGCGCCTCGATCGTCTTCCTGCCCGCGCTGGGCGTACCGCTGGCGTACTACCGCAGGTTCTTCGACGCCTGGGCCGCGCGGGGCCGGCATCTCGTCGGGGTGGAGCTGCGCGGCATGCCGCAGAGCCCGGTCGCGGACCTGCGCCGGGCCTCCTTCGGGTACGCCCACCTCGTCCGCGAGGACCTGCCTGCGGTGTTCGCCGGCCCCGCCGTCGCGACCGCCCAGCGGGTCGTCCTGGCCGGGCACAGCCTCGGTGGCCAGCTCGCGTTGCTGTCCGGCGCGGTCGGCAGCGTACGGCCCGACGCCGTGGTCACCCTGGGGACCGGGACGAGCTCCACCGCCGCCCGGCGCAGCCGCCTCGGCCGGGTCCGCCGCGCCGCCGGGGTCCGGTTCGTCGGGGCGGTCACGTGCTCGCTGGGCTACTGGCCGGGGCACCGGCTCGGGTTCGCCGGGCGGCAGCCGCGCACGCTGATGGCCGACTGGGGCTACGAGGCCCGGTACGGCCGCTACCGCCTGCACGGGGACCGCACCGACTACGAGGCAGCCCTCGCCACGCTCGACGTACCGGTCCTGCTGGCGGGCATCGCCGGGGACCGGATGATCCCCTCGGCCGCCGTGGACCATCTGGCCCGCCGGCTGCCCGGGCACGTCGACCGCGCCCGGATCGAGGCCGTGCCGGATCACTTCCGGTGGGCCCGCACCGCCCCGGACGAGGTGATCGAGGCCGTCGAGTCGTGGCTCGCCGGCCAGGAGCTCTAGGGACGGGCGCAGAGCGCGAGGCGTACCCGGTTGGGGCTGCCGGTCTTGGCCATCAGGCTGGTGATGTGCGTCTTGACCGTCGTCACTCCGATGTGGAGCCGCTCGGCGATCTCCGTGTTCGACAGGCCCTCCGCGACCAGGTTCAGCACGTCCCGTTCGCGAGCGGTCAGGCCGGCCACGGGCTGCGGCTGCTCGGCCCGGGCGTGCACCGCCCGCTGGACCAGGCGGCGCAGCACGTCCTGGCTGAACGGGCTGTCGCCGGCCGCCGCGCGACGGATGCCGTCGAGCAGTTCCGCCGGTGGCGCGTCCTTGAGCAGGAAGCCGCACGCCCCCGCGGTGAGCGCCGGATACAGGTGGTCGTCGTCGCCGAAGGTGGTCAGCACGAGCACCCGGGTGGCGGGGCGCGCGGCCAGGACGCGCCGGGTCGCGGTGATGCCGTCGACGCCGGGCATGCGCAGGTCCATGACGATGACGTCGGGCGTGAGCCGGGCGGCCAGCTCGATGGCGTCGCGGCCGTCGGCCGCCTCGCCCACCACGGCCAGATCCGCCTCCGCCTCGCAGAGCATGCGCAGCCCGGCCCGGATCAGCGGCTGGTCGTCCACCAGCAGCACCCGGATCACGCCGCCCCCTCGGCCGTTCCGGCGACCGGCGCCGCCGGCAGCACGGTCTCCACCCGCCACCCGTCCCCGCACGGTCCCGCGGTCAGCCGGCCGCCGAGCACCTCGACCCGTTCCCGCATCCCGGTCAGGCCGTGCCCGCCCCCGGGCAGCCCGGGCGCCACCCCGCCGCCGTCGTCCGTGACCGACCACACCACGTCACCGCCGGCCACCGCGACGCGGACCCGGGCCCGCGCGGACGGTCCGGCGTGCCGGGCCACGTTCGTCAGCGCCTCCTGCGTGAGCCGCAGCACGGCCATGCCACGGACGGCGTCGATGGATCCCACCTCCTCGTCGATGTCGCTGTCGACCGTCAGCCCCGCCTGTTCCGCCGTCGAGACGGCCGCGGCGAGGGCCGCGGGCAGGTCCGCCGGGCCGATCGCCGTGAGCGCCGCGTCGGTACGCACCGAGGGGTCCCGCAGCACCGCGACCAGCCGCCGCAGGTCCGCCAGCGCCGCCGTACCCGTGGCGTGCACGTCGTCGAAGACCGCGGCGACCCGCGGGTCGAGCCCCGGCAGCACGTGCCGGGCCACGCCGACCCGGAGCACCATCGACGCCACGTGATGGGCGACCACGTCGTGCAGTTCCCGGGCGATGGCGCTGCGCTCGCCGGCCTGGGCCGCCCGGGTCTCCGACTCGTGCTGCCGGCGCTCGGCCGCCGCCTTCGCCTCCGCCTGCAGCGCCAGCTCGCGGGTGGTCCGGATGACCAGTCCCAGCAGCACCGGCAGGCCGACCACCACGGTCAGGCCGGCGATCGGCGCCAGCCATCGCTGCGGGCCGCGGGCGTACCCGTCGACCAGGTAGATCGTGGCGACCATGCCGGCGCCGCCCCACAGCAGCAGCTGCCGCGGGGCCCACATCGCCAGCTCCAGCAACGCCCAGCCGGTGCCCACCTGGTTGATCAGCGGGTCGCCGAGCAGGACGAGCGCGGCGACCAGCAGCGCCGACTGCACCAGCAGGTTCGCCACGCGCAGGCGGTGCAGGGCGAGCGCCGCGGCGAAGGCGGTCCCGGCGAGGATCCACTGCGTGGTGGTCGGCGAGCGGCCCGGCGTGCTGAAGACCAGGTAGAACACGCCGCTGAGGTCGAGCAGCAGCATCCGCACGAACGAGTCCCGAGCGTCGAACAGCCGCGTCACCCAACCCACGACGACCACCCTAGGCTGCCGGTCACGCGGCCAGGGTCAGCTCTGGCCGCCGGGACCGGATCACGGCCGTGGCGGCCACCGCGGTCCCCGCAGCAAGCGCCGCGAACGCCGCGACCGTGAGGGCGTCCGGGCGCAGCAGGGGCTGGCCCCGCAGCGCCTGCCACGTGAGCAGCAGCGTCAGCACGCCGTACGCGGAGCCGCCGACGGCGAGCAGCCGCAGCCGGGTCGCCTCGTCGAAGCGGCGGCCCAGGGACAGGGCCAGCAGCGGCAACACCTGCAAAGCGTGCAGGCCGACGAAGTGGCCGATCCGCAGGTCTCCCCCAGCCGTGCTCCAGCCGGTCAGCGGCAGCCCCGGCCCGCCGTCGGCCACCCCGACGCTGTGCGCCATCCGGGACTGCGTCATGGGTGCGGCCACGAGCATCCCCAGCAGCGTCAGCCCGAGCCCCCATCGGATGGCGTGCGCGGCGGGACGGTCGGCGATGCGGGCGCGCAGGACGACGAAGCCGATCAGCAGGTGCGCGGCGAACAGCACCATGATCGCGATGCCCATGAGGCTCCACAGCGCCGCGTTGAGCGGGGTGGTCGTGTTGTAGTGGCTGGTGGTGCCGCGCAGCACCTGCCCGACGATGACGACCATCTCCGCCACGCTCGCCGCGACGACGACCGTGGCCGCCCGCTCGGCGGTCCGGCTGCGGCGCGGCAGCAGCGACAGCATCCACGCGAGCGTGGTGGCGTACAGGGTGAACGAGACGGCGAACTTGAACGGTTTCGCCCAGATCGGCATGCCGGTCAGGACCCGGGGATCGGCGACGATGCCGACCGCGGCGACCACGACGAGCACCGCCATGGCGGCGGCGAAGACCATCAACGGGCGGTGCAGACGCAGCAGGGAAGTCATACCGCCGATGCTGTCCGGCGCGCCGCGCGGTTTCGCCCGACCGGGAGCCCGTCCGGTACTCCCAGCGGCCCGGGCTCCTCCTCCCGCGGTAGGAGGCCCCGGACGCCATACTGTGCGGCGTGAACGAGGTCGTGTTTCCCCGCGGTGCGGACGGTCGGCGCAGCAGCTCGGAGCTGGGACGCGCGGTGGTGGCCGATGCCCTGCGGGCCGCCGACCCGGCGGCCGCCGACGCCGCGGCCGCCGAACGCGACTGGCGTACGGGCTATCTGCGGCACTTCCGGGCGTTGGTGGAGGCGGGGCTGGACGGCGGGTACGCGATCGCCGCGGCCGGCCTCGAGTCGGTGCGCCGGCGGATGGTCGTCGAGCAGCCGGGCGGTGAGGTGCCGCTGGGGTCGGTGTTCGAGGCCGGCGGCGAGCCGCCCGCCACGGTGACCGTCACGGGTGAGGGGAAGCCCGAACGTGAGCTGGCCGTGCCGTGGCGCGGGGAGGTGCTGCGGGGCGACGCGCTGCTCCGGCGGCTCGACGCCTGGGTGACGGCGGGCAGCATCGAGGCCTCGTGCGCCGAGATGGTCCGCGAGGTGATGGCCAACCCGGACTGGCTCGACCTCTCCGGCCACCGGCTCGTCGTGCTGGGCGCCGGAGCGGAGATGGGACCGCTGCCGGCCGCGCTCGGCTGGGGCGCCACGGTCGTGGGCATCGACCTGCCCCGGCCCGAGCTGTGGGCGCGGGTGGCCGCCACGGCGCGCCGCGGCGCCGGGACGCTGATCGCGCCCGGCGCCTCCGTGGAGACCGCCGGGGTGGATCTGCTCGGTGGGCTGCCCGGGGTCGCGCGGTGGTTGCTCGACATGCCGGGGCGGCTGGTGCTGGGCAATTACGTGTACGCGCCCGGCGCGGCGTACGCCCGGCTGGCTGCGGCTGTGGACGCTGTGGCCGTACATGTGATGGCGGAACGACCCGAAACGGCGCTGGCGTTCCTCGCGACCCCGACCGACGTCTTCGCCGTGCCCGGCGATGCCGTGGCGCATGCCACGGCGCGTTTCCGCGACCGTTCGCGGGCCGCCCGCCTCGCCCACCTGTTCTCCGCGGAGCGGCTGCTCACCCCGAACTATCCGGACGGCGCGGACCCGGGTATCGCCGACAGCCTCGTGCCGCAGCAGGGCCCGAACTACGCGCTCGCCAAGCGGATCCAGCGCTGGCGGGCGGCGGTGGCCCGGCAGGCCGGCGCGACGGTCAGCCTCTCCGTCGCGCCGCCCACCCGGACCCGGTCGGTGACGAGCAACCGGCTGCTGGCTGCGGCGTACGCGGGCGCGCACCTGTTCGGGGTGGAGGTGTTCGAACCGGCCACCAGCAACCGGCTGATGGCGGCGCTCCTCGTGCACCAGCTGCGCAATCCGCGGACGGCGGCGCCGCAGACCTGGAAGGACGAGGCCTTCGGCGCGGCGCACGGCGGGCTCTGGCGGACCGCCTACCAGCCGCGTTCCGCGCTCGGGCTGGCAGCGCTGCGCGGTCTCCCGGCGGCCGTCCGATGAGGACGGCCGGTCACCAGGGGATCTCGCCGTCGTCGTCGAAGTAGCCGCCGGTCGGGCCGTCGTCGGGCAGGGTGGCGAGCCGGATCGCGATCGCCGCGCCCTGTTCCGGGGTACGCACGCCGCTGAAGCCGTTCAGGTCGGTCGCGGTGTAACCCGGGCAGGCCAGGTTGATCAGGATGTTCGTGTCGCGCAGCTCCTTGGCGTACTGCACGGTGACGGCGTTGAGGAAACTCTTGGACGGCGAGTAGGCGGCCGCGATCGGTCCCGTCTCGGCGCCGGGGGTGGTCTGCCGGGTGATGGACCCGACGGTGCTGGACATGTTGACGATCCGGGGCGAGGCCGAGCGGCGCAGCAGCGGCAGCAGCGCGTTGGTGACCCGGATGACGCCGATCACGTTGGTCTCCACGACGGTCCGGATGATCGCCGGATCGACGACCGTCGGCTCCTGCGGCGCGATGCCGGTGATGCCCGCGTTGTTCACCAGGACGTCGAGGCGACCGGCCCGGTCCTCGATCAGCCGGGCCGCGGCGGTCACGCTCGCGTCGTCGGTGACGTCCAGCGGTACGCCGAAGACGTCGGCGCCGCCGGCCCGCAGCTTCGCCACCGCCGCCTCGCGTCGCTCCTCGTCGCGCGCCCCCACACCGACCTGCCAGCCGAGCGCACCGAGACCCGCCGCGATCTCGTACCCGATGCCCTTGTTCGCGCCGGTGACCAGCGCAATTGTTCGATCGCTCATGGGTTCGATCCTGTCCGCGCGCGGGCCGGCGACCAACACCGAACGGGTGGGCAGCGATACCCCAGGGGTATCGATCCGGGGCTACGATGGCGGCGTGGAGACGCGCGAGCTGCGATACTTCGTCGCCGTCGCCGAGGAGCTGCACTTCGGCCGGGCGGCGCAGCGGCTCGGCATCGCGCAGCCGCCGCTGTCCCGGGCGATCAGCAGGCTCGAACGGCGCCTCGGCGCGACACTGCTGGACCGCACCAGCCGCGCGGTGCACCTCACGGAGGCCGGAGCGGTGCTGCTGCGCGAGGCCCGCGCGGCGTTGGACGCGGTTGAGGCGGCCGAGCGCCGCACCCGCCGGGCCGCTCAGGCCGGGACCGGGACGGCCGGGGTGGTGCTGGCCACGAAGGCGGGCGCGGCCGGTGAGCTGCTGGCGAAGCTGCTGGATGCGTACGCCGCCGAGCCCGGCGCAGTTCCCGTCGACGTGCTGCTGTGCGGGGTCGGCGAGCAGGAGCGGCTGCTGCGCGACGGCCGGGCCGATGTGGCGCTGCTGCACCGGCCGTTCGACTCGATCGCCGGCTTCGACGCCGAGGAGCTGCGGACCGAGAGCCAGGTCCTGATCCTGCCGGCCGGTCATCCCCTGACCCGCCGCCCGCACGTTCGGATGGACGAGGCGACCGGCATCCCCGGGCTGCCGCTTCCCCGATGGCGCGGGCGGGACGGCACGTATCCGGACGGTCCCGGCCCCGAGGTGCGTGACCACGCCCAGCTGCTTCAGCTGGTCGCGCTCGGCCGGGCGGCCGCGGTGCTGCCCGAGTCGTGCCGCTCCCAGCTGCACGACGACCTGGCCACCGTGCCCGTGCTCGACGCGCCGACGGTCACCACGGTCATCGCGTGGCCGCCGCACAGCCGCTCCCGCGGGGTCGCCGGCCTCGTCCGGACCGCGACGCGACTCTAGATCTCAGGGTGGCCGAAAAGGCCGGGCAGGCCGCCGGTGTGCAGGAACACCACCCGGCCGGCCGGCGGGTTCGCACACAGGCCCGCGAAAGCGCGGCCCGTGTACGTCGGATCGAGGAACAAGCCCTCGGTCCGGGCGGCCAGGGCGAGCGCCGCCCGCACCGGATCGGTCAGCGTCGCATAGCCGGCACCCACCTGGGAGCCGTCGATGCGCAACACGGCCGGGTCCACGGGCCGTCCCATCTCGGCCAGCAGCGCGGCGACGGTTCCGCGTGGGTCGGGTAGGGCACCGGTGTCCACTCCGTACACCCGTTCCGGGCCGAGGTGCGCCACCAGGCCGGCCATCGTGCCGCCCGAGCCGAGCGCGACCACCACCGTGTCGAGCTCCGGCAGCTGGGTCAGCAGTTCCCGGGCGCAGTCGACGTACCCGCGGGCGGCGAACGCGGAGGTGCCGCCGAACGGGATCAGATAGCCGTCCTGCGCCGCGGCCACCTCGTCGAGGGGCGCGTCGCCGGCCCAGACGACCGTCGCGCCCGCGAGGTCGTCCAGGATGAGGTTGCCGCGGGGTTCCGCCGGAGGGTCACCGCGCAGGACGAGGGTGCAGCGCAGCCCGAGCCGGGCCGCCGCCGCCGCGGTGAGCCGGGCGTGGTTGGACTGCGGCGCGCCGGTGGTGACCAGCGTCGTCGCTCCCGCCCGCACCGCCTGCGCGCACGAGTACTGCAGCTTGCGGACCTTGTTGCCACCGCCGCCCAGGCCGGTCAGGTCGTCGCGTTTGATCCAGAGCTCGTCGAGGCCGAGCGCGACGGCGAGGCGCAGCGCCGGCTCGAGCGGCGTCGGCCACGTCCCCAGGGGGATCGGCGGGATGTCCACGACTGCCGAGCATAGGATGCCCGGCGTGCGACTGCGTGGTGTGCTGCTGGACCTCGACGGCACGCTCTTCGACCACGACTCCGCCGCCGACGCCGCTGTGCGGGCCTGGCTGCCCTCGCTCGGCCTGCCCGCGACCGACGAGGCGGTCGCGCGGTGGACAGCGCTGCAGGAGCCACACCTCGCGGCCTGGCGGGCCGGCACGATCAGTTTCGCGGAGCAGCGCCGTCGCCGGTTGCGCGACTTCTTCGGTACGGCCGGCAGCGACGCGGAACTGGATCACATGTTCGCCGGCTACCTGCGGCACTACGAGGCGGCGTGGCGCGCGTTCGACGACGCGGCGGACGCCCTGCAAATGATCGCGGCGGCCGGGCTGCGGACGGCGGTGCTGACGAACGGCTCCGCCGGGCAGCAGAACAAGAAACTGGCCCGTACGGGACTCGCCGCCCTGGCCGGCCCGGTGTTCACCGTGGACGACCTCGGCGTGGCGAAACCCGATCCCGAGGCGTTCCGGCGGGCGTGCCGGGGCTGGGGCCTGGCCCCCGGCGAGGTGCTCAGCGTCGGCGACAACCACGCGCTGGACGTGGTCGCCGCGCGCACCGCCGGGCTGCACGCCGCGCACCTGGACCGGCCGGGCCGGGGACCGCTCGGCGAGCCGTACCGCCTGAGCAGCCTGCGCGAGCTCAGCTCCTGCCCGCTCTGGCCTCGTTCGTCACCCCGTACGCGAGCGCCCCGGTCCGCTCGGGCGGGCAGATGATCCGAAGGTGCAGCACCGGGCCATCAAATCATCCCGCCGCCGTGGATCGGGCCCGAGGTGCCGGAGAGCCGCTCCCCCGTGCCGTGCCGGCGCAGCGCCACGATCTCCGCGGCCACGCTCACCGCGGTCTCCTCCGGCGTCCGGGCGCCGAGGTCCAGCCCGATCGGTGAGCAGAGCCGGCCCAGGGCGGCCGCGTCCAGCCCCGCCTCGCGAAGCCGCGCGAGCCGGTCGTCGTGCGTACGCCGCGAGCCCATCGCGCCCACGTACGCCAGCGGCAGCCGCAACGCGACCTGGAGCACGGGCACGTCGAACCTCGGGTCGTGGGTCAGGACGCAGACGACCGTACGCCCGTCCACCCGGCCCGCCGTGGCCTCGGCGGCCAGATAGCGGTGCGGCCAGCCGGTCACCACCTCGGCGGCGCCGGGGAAGCGCCGGGCGGTGGCGAACACCGGCCTGGCGTCGCAGACGGTGACGCGGTAGCCGAGGAACGAGCCGATCCGGGCGACCGCGGCCGCGTGGTCGGTGGCGCCGAACACCAGCATCCGTGCCGCCGGCGGGAACGACGTGACCAGCACGGCCGTCCCCGGCTCGAGGCGCACCAGACCGGTGTGACCGGCGGCCAGCAGGGCACGGCCGTTCTCCGCGGCGGCCGCGTCGATCGTGTCCCCGCCGAGCGATCCGTACCGCTCCCCCGGCGTCAGCACGAGGTGGTGGCCCCGAGCCGGACCCGCCACTCCGGTCAGCAGAGCCACCGGACGGTCTGCGGCCACCTCGGCCGCGAGCACGTCCACCTCCGGGAAGCCGGCTCGCTCCACGAACAGCTCGATCGTGCCGCCGCACGGCAGGCCCACCGCGAACGCGTCGTCGTCGGCGACGCCGAAGCGGACCGTACGCGGCTCGCCCGACTCCGCGACCTCACGGCACAGCTCGTAGACCGCGCCCTCCACGCAGCCGCCGGACACGCTGCCGAGCGCCGTACCGTCCGCGCGGACCAGCATCGCCGCGCCGGGCTGCCGGGGTGCACTGGACCAGGTGGCGGTCACGGTCGCCAGCCCGGCCCGCTCCCCCGCCCGCCAGGCGCCGGCCAGATCGCCCAGGAGTTCACGCATCGGCAACGTCGAGGTCGGTGTCGTCGGCCACGTCGCCGACCGGCACGACGCGGACCTGCTCGGCGTGGGCCCGCAGGTAGTCCCGGGCGCCACGGTCACCCGACGCGCTGCTGGCCGCGCCGGCCCAGTGGTCGCGGCCCAGCAGGACGGGATGCGAGCGACGGTCGGCGTACCCGCAGACGGCCAGGACCGACGGACCGGCGTACGCGGCCACGCGGCGTACCGCTGCGGGGGTGACGCCGGGCATGTCGACCAGCAGGACCACCGCCGCCTGGGCCGCCGTGCCGGCCAGCGCGTCCAGACCCGCCCGCAGCGACGACGCCAAGCCGGTGTCCCAGGCGGGATTCTCGACCAGGTCGAGGCCCGGCGCGGCGGCCCGGACCCGCTCGGCCTGCGCACCGATCACCACGACGGTGCGGTCGAGCCCGGCGGCCACGGCCGCCTCGGCGGCGCGCTGCACGAGCAGCCGGCCCTGCCACGGGACCAGCGCCTTGGGCATCCCGTACCGGCGCCCGGCGCCGGCGGCGAGGACCAGCCCGGCGATCTCCACCGGCCGAGCCTATCGGGCGTGACGGCATCCCGACTGAGAGCGACCGGACGGACCGGGGCCGCCTACCGTCGGGCCATGGAGACTGCCATCGCCGGTGCCGGACCCACCGGCCTGTACACGGCCGTCGCGCTCGCCCGGCGCGGGCACCGCGTCACGGTCGTCGACCGCGACGGCGGGCCGGCGCCGGACGGGACCTGGCAGCGGCGCGGGGTCATGCAGTTCCACCACCCGCACGGCGTACGCCAGCAGGTCGTGGAGGCGCTCGAGGCGGAGATGCCGGACGTACGGGACGCGCTGCTGGCCGCCGGGGCCACCGTGTCCCTGGTGCCCGCCGCGAACGGACGCCCGGCCATGGCCATCGGCCTGCGATGCCGCCGCAGCCTCTTCGAACAAGTCCTGCGCGGCACGGCCCGCACCCAGCCCGGCGTGACCCTCGTCCGCGGCCACGTCGACGACGTGCTGCGCTCGCGCGGCCGGGCCGCCGGATTGCGGGTGGACGGCCGCGAGCTCGGCGCCGAGCTGGTGATCAACGCCTCCGGCCGCTCCGGGCGTCTCGCCGACGACCTGCGCGCGCCCGGGGAGACCGCCGACTGCGGGCTGGCGTACGTGTCCCGCCACTACGCCTTGCGGCCCGGCGCCGAGCAGGGCCCGGTGAACAACCCGATCGGCCTGATGAACCGCTTCGCCGGATATCTGAGCGCGGTGTTCCTGCAGGACAACCGGACCGTCTCGGTGCTGCTCGCCCGGCGCAGCGCCGACCGCGAGCTCGCCGGGCTGCGGTCACCGTCGGCCTTCGAGGCGGCCGTGCGGCTCGTGCCCGGCCTCGACGCGTGGACCGATCCGGGGCGCAGCGAGCCGATCAGCCCGGTGCTGCCCGGCGGGCATCTGCACAACTCCTACCGGGGACAGCTGACCGAGCAGGGGCGGGTCGGGCTGCCCGGCCTCATCCACCTCGGCGACGCGGTGTGCACCACGAACCCCACCGCCGGACGGGGTATCGCCACCTCCCTCCTGCAGGCCCACCGGCTCGTCCGCACGCTCGGCACGGACGCCGAGGCGGCCGCCCTGGAGCTCGACGCCTGGTGCACCGGGTGGATCCGGCCCTGGTTCGACGACCACATGACCTGGGACCCCGACCAGGTGGCCCAGCTCGCCGGCGACGACGTCGGCCTCAGCCGCCCCCTCACCTCCGGACACATCGTCGCGGCCGCGGAGGCGGACTCGTCGCTGATGCGCGTCGTGGGGCCGTACCTGTCGATGACGGCGTTGCCGGCGACACTGGCGGAGGTCGAACCGGCGGCCCGCGCGATGTACGCGTCCGGCTGGCGGCCGCCGATGCCCGCCGGCCCGAGCCGCGACGACCTCGCCGACCTGATCCGGCGGACCACACCGGTCACCGTGTGACCATTGCTTCCCCGCCTTGGCCGCGGGAACGCAACCGCCGCAGCATGCGGGCGTCGCCGAAGCCGACCGCGCGGGCCGCCGCTTCCACCGTCGCGCCGTGGCCGATCAGGTGCTCCGCGTGCTCCAGCCGCAGCAGTTGCTGGTAGCGCAGCGGCGTCCGGCCGGTGGCCGCCTCGAAACGGCGGGTCAGGGTGCGTTCGCTGACTCCCGCCTGCGCCGCCAGGTCCGCCAGCGGCAGCGGCTCGGCGAAGCACGCGTCGATGCGGTCCTGGACGCGGTGCACGACGTCGCTGAGGTGGGCCCGGTGCCGCAGCATCGCGCTGGCCTGGTGGTCGTCGCCGTTGCGGCGGGCGTACACCACCATCTGGCGGGCCACCCGGGCCGCGGCGGCCGGGCCGTGCCGCACCGCGATCAGGTGCAGGGCGAGGTCGAGGCCGCTGGCGATGCCCGCCGAGGTGATGACGCGGTCGTCGGCCACGTACAGCACGTCCCGCACGACGGTGGCCCGCGGGTAGCGCCGGGCCAGCTCGTCCTGGACGTCGTGGTGGGTGGTGCAGCGGCGCCCGTCGAGCAGGCCCGCGCGGCCCAGCGCGTCGGCTCCCGCGCACACGCTCGCCACCGTGCCGCCCGACGCGTGGTGGGCCGCGATGCGCCGCAGCGAGTCGGGCTCGAGGTGGCCGCTGCCGGCGAGGTGCGGTGACCGCCAGCCCGGCACGACGATCAGGTCGGCCGGGCCCAGCTCCGGCCAGGTGGTGCAGGCGCGCAGCCCGACGCCCTGGTGGGTAGGGACATCGGGCTGCTCCGCGACGTACGCGAGGCGGTAGTCGTGCCCGAAGTCGGCCGCGGTGGAGAACACCTGCGCGGCACCCGCGAGGTCCAGCAGGTGCAGCTGCGGCACGAGGACGAACACGACCTGGGTCACGATCCGGTCAGCTCCCCGATCAGCTCGGCGACGGTGGTGACGGTGACGAAACGGCCGGCCAGCGCGTACTCGGTGCGGGCCACGACGTCCTCGGCCCTGAGCGTACGGGGGTCCGCCAGCAACTCCGCCACGGTCTGCTCGGCGGGGGCGTCCCGGTGCGGGATCGGGAAGGTGGCGGTGGCGTCGGTGACGAACGTGACGGCGTACCCGAGATCCGACCCGAGCCGCGCGGTGGTCTCCACGCACTGCTCCGTACGGATGCCGCACACCGTCAGGTGCCGTACGCCCCGCGCGGTCAGCATCTGCTGGAGGTTCGTGGTGGTGAACGCGTTGTGCGAGGTCTTCGTCAGGACGGGATCGCCGGGGCGGGGATCCAGCTCGCCGAGGACGCGCACGTGCCCGCTCGCCGGGTCGAACACGCCGCCGCTGCCCGGTTCGGCGTGCAGCACCCAGACGACGAGGTCGCCGGCGGCGCGGGCGGCCTCGACGAGACGCTGGACCCGGGTGGCGATGTCCGGGTTGTTCACCGCTTCCCAGAGCGGCCGGGCGCGAAAGGACTCCTGGACGTCGATGACGATGAGCGCGTTGGTCATGGGTCGATCCTCGCGGGCCGGCCGGCCGCCGCGGAAGACACGGACCGGCCCGCCACCGGACCGATCCGGTCAGCGGACGACGTCGTCGTTGGCGGAGCGCAGGGCGGCGAGGTCGTCGCGGGACGGCAGGCCTTCGCAGTCGCCGGGCAGCGTGACCGCCCACGCCCCGGCCGCGACCGCCGTCTCCAGCCGGGCTGCGGAGGCCGCTCCGGCGAGCCGGTCGGCCAGGTAGCCCGCGACGAACGCGTCGCCGGCCCCGACCGGGTGGACCACCGTCACGTCCAGGGCGGGCACCGTGAAGGTCTCCCCGCCGATCAGCGCGGTGCAGCCGCGCGGCCCGTCCTTGATGATCACCTCGGCCGGGCCGAGCTTCGCCAGGCCGGCCACCGGGGGCCCGTCGACGATGATCGCGGCCTCGTCCGGCCCGGCGAAGACGATGTCGGCCCGGGTGACGAGGTCGAGCAGGACCGGGGCGGCGTCGAAGCGGGACCACAGTTTCGCGCGGTAGTTGACGTCGACGCTGACCGGCACACCGGCGGCCCGGGCCGTCTCGACCGCCTGGAAGACGGCCGCGCGGGCCGAGTCGCTCAGCGCCGGGGTGATGCCGGTGACGTGCAGGATGCCCGCCGCGCGCAACGTGTCGACGGGGATGTCGGCCGGTCCGAGCCGGGAGCCGGCGCTGCCGGCGCGGTGGTAGTCGACGTGCTGGAGGGCGCCGGTGCGGCGGTGCCGGACCATCAGGCCGGTGAACGAGGGGTCGCGGATCACGACCGCGTCCACGCCCTCGGCGCGCAGCCGGCGCTCGATGAGGTCGCCGGTCGCGTCCGGGCCGACCCGGCCGATCCAGGTGGCGGGCGAGCCGAGGTGGGCCACGCCGATGGCCACGTTGCTCTCGGCCCCGCCGATGCCGAAGTGGAAGCCGCGGGCGTGCTCGAGCGGGCCGATGCCGTCGGCGGCGACCAGGCCCATGGTCTCGCCGAAGGTGAGCAGGCCGGTCATGAGCGCGCGTACGCGACCGCGTCGACCGCCCGGCGGGCCCGCTCGGCCAGCTCGGCGAGGCTGCCACCGGCGGCGGCGTCGCCGAGCAGCGGCCCGCCCAGCCCGACCGCCGCGGCGCCGGCGGTGAGCCAGGCCGCCACATCGGCGATCTCGATGCCGCCGGTGGGCATGATCCGCACCCCGGGCAGCGGCCCGTGCAGGTCCTTGAGGTAGCGCGGCCCGACCACCGCGGCCGGGAAGAGCTTGACCAGCGGCGCGCCGGTGCGGGCGGCGGCGAAGATCTCGCTGGGGGTGAACGCGCCGGGGTAGACCGGCACGTCGAATCCCTCGAGCCCCGGCACGGACACCGGCGACACCAGGAAGGCCGCGCCCGCGTCGATGCTCGCCTTGGCGTCGTCGGGGCTGAGCACCGTGCCGGCGCCGATCGCCACGTGCGCGGGCAGCCGGCGGCGCAGCCCGGCGAGGGCCTCGAGCGCCCCGCGGGAGGTGAGCGTCACCTCGAGCGCGGTGATGCCCGCCTCGACGAGCACGTCGCTGACGGCCGAGAAGGCGTCCGCGGCCGGCGCCCGCAGGACGGCGACCACCCCGCTCCGAACGATCGCCTCAGTTACCGACAAGTCCGACATGGACGCCTCCCCGAGCGAGTCCTGCACCGGACTCGATGATCCCCCCGCCGGGGCGAGATCACCCAGTGACGCTCGACTCGCGGGACGCCGACGACCCCCGGCGCAGGTACCCGCGCAGCGACCGCGGCGGCGCCGGCTCCGGCAGCGGCGGCGGGGTGACCTCGATGCCGAGCTCCTCCCGGATGGCCGCCTCCAGCTGCTGCATCACCAGCGGCACGTGGCCGAGCATCTCCCGCGGCGACTTGGCCGGGTCCACCCCGGGCGGCGGCGTGGGGCGGGTCGCGTACAACTTCTCCAGCAGCAGGTGCACCGCCAGCGCGGCGCTGCGGACCTGCCCCGACGCGAGCAACCGGACCTGCATCAGCGCCGGGCCGACCTCGTCCAGGTACGTGTACGGGCCGGGCATCGGCTGGCCGCCGTCCAGCGCGGCCCGCATCCGGTACGACGCCCGCTCGAACTGCGTCAGCAACGCCACGTACGCGTCGCGGCGCTCGGCGTACCAGCGCCGGGTGCGCTTGGCGCGGCTGCGCACGTAGTTGTCACGGGCGGACACCAGGAGGGTCGCACCCGCTCCGGCCAGGGCGAACACTGCGGCGACGAGGGGCAGCCCCCACCACGGGATCTCAGACACCCGACAACGGTAGCGACGCCCCGTCCGGCGGTCGCGGGCGTGCCCCCGATCGTGACCGGGAGGCCGCTGCGAGGGGCCCGCTCGGCCGGGTGTCAAGGCACCGGCCCGGTGACCTCACCCCCGCTTCAGCTTGCACAGTGGCGCGCATGAGAGCCGCCGTGTTCGACCGCGTCGGGCCGCCCGTCGCGCCACGGCCGCGGCAAGGTCGTGCTGCTCGTGGACGGGTGAGTGGTCAGACCAGCTCGGCGTGCGCCCCGGGCGGGGCGGCTTTGCCGTACAGCCAGCCCTGGGCGAGGTCGCAGCCCTGCTCGCGGAGCCAGTCGCGCTGCCCGGTCGTCTCGACACCCTCGGCGACCACCCGCAGGTTCATCGCCTTGGTCATGGCCAGGACAGCGCGCACGATGGACTCGTTGGCGCCGTGCCGGCCCACCTCGGAGACGAACGAACGGTCGAGCTTCACGATGCCGACCGGCAGCCGGTTGAGGTAGCTCAGCGAGGAGTAACCCGTACCGAAATCGTCGATGCACAGCGTGACGCCCAGCCCGCGCAGCGCCTGCAGGGTGGCCAGCGCGGTCTCCAGATCCTCCATGACGCCGGACTCGGTGATCTCCAGCCACAGCGCCTCGGGCGGCAGCCCCGTGGTCGCGAGCACGTCACGGACGATGCCGACCAGCGCGCCGTCGCGCAGCTGCCGGACCGACACGTTGACCGAGACGTGCAGCGGCCGGGCGTCCGGCCCGCGGTCGGCGCGCCAGGCCGCCAGCCGGGCGGCCGCCTCGCGCAGGAGCCACGCGCCGCTCTCGACGATCAGCCCGGTCTCCTCCGCGACGGGGATGAAGTCCAGCGGCGACACGGACCCCAGCTCGGGGTGCTGCCAGCGCATGAGCGCCTCGAAGCCGTCGAGCTCGCCGGTCCCGAGGTCGACGATGGGCTGGTAGTGCACGGCCAGCTCGCCGCGCGGCAGAGCGCGGCGCAGCGCCTGCTCCAGGTTCATCCGGTCGCGGACCTGCTCGCGCAGGGACGTGTCGAACAGCGCGTACGCGTTGCGCCCGGAGCCCTTGGCCTTGTACATCGCGGTGTCGGCGTCGCGGATGAGCTCGAGCGCGTGCGCCCCGCCGTACGACTTGGCGACGCCGATCGACGCGGAGATCACCACGTTGCCGACGGACAGCTCGAACGGCCGCGTGAACTCCTCCAGCACCCGGTCGGCCAGCGACTCGGCGAGCGCGGAGTGCGACGGGCTGGCCAGGGCGATGACGAACTCGTCGCCGCCGATGCGGCAGACCAGGTCCTGCGAGCGCACCTGCGCGCCGAGCCGGCCGGCGACCGCGCAGAGCAGCTCGTCGCCGACCTGGTGGCCCCAGTGGTCGTTGACCATTTTGAACCGGTCGAGGTCGATGAAGAGCAGGCTGATCTCCATCTGCTCGGCGGCGGCCCGGTCGCCCCAGCTCTCCACGGTCTCGGCGAGGAGCTCGCGGTTGGGCAGGTCGGTGAGCGGGTCGTGGGTGGCGCGGCGCCGCGTGGCGCGTTCCGCCCTCGCCCGGGAGTTGTTGGACCGTACGACGCGGTAGAGCACGGTGAGGATCAGCAGCACGCAGAGGATCGCGCGGATCGTGCCGTGCAGCAGCCCGCCGGCGGGCTCGATCGTCGTGATGATGACCGGGATGATCACCGCCGCCCCGATCAGCGCGGTACGGACCTTGCTGACCTCATTGACCACGATCTGCTGCGGCTCGGTCAGGGTCCGCATCGACGGGTGCAGCGCGGCCGCGCCGACGAGCAGGAACGTCGCGGTGAACAGGACGTCGAGGCTGTGCTGCGACACCGTGGCAAGGGCGCCGTCGCGCAGGATGAACAGGAAGTCGCCCGCGAACATGACCGTGGCGGCGCCGATCAGCAGCCACAACGCGGGCTGGCGTACCCCGCCGGAGAGCGCGAGCTGGGCGACGAGGACCAGGATCACGACGTCGATCACGGGGAAGACGGAGTTCGAGATCCTGGTCACCGAGAGCTCGGGGTGTGCCATCGACGGCACCATCAGGTACGTCCAGCACATGAACGCCGCGGCGAGCCCGACCAGCACGGCGTCCACCCGCGCCGGGTCGTCCTCGGCGGCCCGCCGCCGGTGCAGCATGCTGCCGAACGCGTACGCCATGACCAGATAGCCGACCAGCACGAAGGCGTCGGGGAACAGCGCCATGGCGGTGGGCGGGGCATCACCGGCGCCGGGGACCACGCCACGGATCACGATGGCGATGAAGAACATCCAGGCACTCAGGTGCAGGGCCTGCCAGGGCGCCCGCTCGGCGGGCAGTGCCACGCGCCGGGCGCCGTACCCCATGGCGGCGAGCCCGCCCGCGACGGCGACGGCCATGAGCGGGAGCCGGAGCCCTTCCGGGCCGGCGGCGAGCCAGGCCAGCACGACCGCGCCGGCACCGACGTACGCCCAGGCCACAGCCTTGCTGCGCGGCGGGGGCGCGGGCCGGGCGGAGGCCGGCGGGGTCGGCCCGGCTTCCGCGCGCTGGGCAGCGAGCACGGAGGTCACATCCTCCCATCGGCACCGCGCGCGGGGGCATTAACGATCCCCTGTGAAGCAGGTCCGGAGTCGGGCGAAACGGCTACGGGAACCCTGCGGGACGCGTACGTTTCACCCTGATCTGCGCCGATCCAAGTCTTTCGCGGGGGGGAAACGCGTGAAGCACGCGCACGGGCGAGTCATCAGTACGGCAGGCATCACCGCAGTAGCTCTCAGTGGCGCAATGGTGGTCCTGGGAAGCGGGCAGCAGCAGCCGGCCCTGCTCGGGGCCGGGGTCCCCGGCGGCACCGGGCCGACGTTGCAGACGATCGGCCTCCAGACGGTGGCAGGCTCGTCACCGACCGGACGGGGTTTCGCGGCGCCCGGCACGCTGCGGGCCGAATCCGCGGCGGCCGCGCGGACGGTCGCACCGCGCACCACCGGCCCGTTCAGCCTCGTCGGGGTGACCTGGGCCGACCCGGCCGCCGAGCTGACCGGCGCGGTGCAGGTGCGTACCCGCTCGAGCGCCGACGGCACGTGGACGCCCTGGCAGACCCTCGAGGCCGACGGGGCCGATCCGGCCGAGCCCGGCTCGGTGGACCGGCAGGGCGTGCGCGGCAGCACCGACCCGCTGTGGGTGGGCCCGTCGGACGCGGTCGAGGCGCGCGTCGCCGCCGACCCGGGCCGCACCACGCCGCTGCCCGCCGGGCTGCGGGTCGACCTCATCGATCCCGGTACGCCGTCGCCCGCTCCCGTGCCCAGGGCGCAGGAGGTCACCGTGCCGCCGCGACCGGTACCGGACGTGGTGACGCGCGCGCAGTGGGGCGCGAACGAGAACCTGGTCAAGAACGCGCCGGAGTACACCAGCGACGTGCAGGTGCTGTTCGTGCACCACACGGCCGGCACGAACAGCTACAGCTGCTCCCAGTCGGCGGCGATCCTGCGGAGCATCCAGGCGTACCACGTCAAGAGCAAGCATTGGAACGACATCGGCTACAACTTCCTCGTCGACAAGTGCGGCACCCTGTTCGAGGGCCGCCGCGGCGGGATCAGCCGGCCGGTGCTGGGCGCGCACACGCTCGGTTTCAACTCGCACAGCGCCGCGATCGCCGTGCTGGGGACGTACAGCTCGCGCGGCGTCTCGGCCCGGGTGCGCACGGTCATCGCGCAGGTGGCGGCGTACAAGATCGGGGCGTACGGCAACACGCCCGCCGGCCGCGTCGCGATGACCTCCAGCGGCAGCGACCGCTACGCCCGGGGCAGCACGGCGATGCTCAACCGGATCTCCGGGCACCGTGACACCGGCCAGACCGAGTGCCCCGGCAACACGCTGTACGCCCAGCTCGGCTCGATCCGCGGCATCGCCGCCGCCGGCCCGGCGGACCTCACGGTCACGAAGGTCAACGGGGCCACGAAGATCGGGCGCACGTACTTCACCCGGGGCGCGATCCGGCCGTTCTGGCAGGTGGACACGGCCGGCACGCTGATGAACCGCTACGACGTGTACGTCGACGGCGAGCTCGCCGCCTCGGTCCCCGCCGGGCTGCGCCAGCAGCTGCTGCGGCTCAGCCCGGGGCGGCACATCGTCCGGGTCCGCGCGGTCGCGCTCAACGGCCGCATCGCCGTCGTCGACACCGCCGTGTACGCCGACCAGACGCTGCCCGAGTTCACCAGCGGGCCCAGCGTCGCGCTGCGGACCGGTTCGCTCAACGGCGTCGTGCCCGTACGGCTGCGCTGGGCGGCGAGCGACGCGGGCGGCCTGCGGGCGGTGTCCCTGACCAGCCCGGCGACGGTGGACGTGGGCACCACCGCCGCCGCGTGGGCCGGTTCGGTCAAGCCCGGCGTCAGGACCACGTACGGCCTGCGCGCCACGGACCGGGCGGGCAACGTGCGCTCGGTGGCGGCGACGCGGACGGCGGTTCTGATGACGGAGCGGGCCGCCGAGCGTACGGGCACCTGGCGCTCGGTCGGCAGCACCGCGTACCTGGGCGGCTCCGCGCTGCGGGCCACCACCGCCGGCGCATCGCTGAGCTGGACGTTCACCGGCCGGTCCGCGGCGCTGGCGGTCAGCCGCACCTCGGTCTCCGGTCGCGTGCAGGTGTACGTGGACGGCGAGCCCGCCGGCATCGTGGACCTGCGGTCGCCCGCCGTGCTCAACCGCCGCGCGGTGTGGACCCGCTCGTGGGGCTCCAGCGCCGAGCACACCGTCAGGATCGTGGTGGAGGGCACCGCCGGCCGGCCCGGCGTGATCTCGGACGGGCTCGTCTACCTGCGGTGACGAAGGTCCGGGCCGGGCTCGATCCGCTGGTCGAGCACGGCCCGCAGGGCCCGCATGGCGAAGTACAGCCGGGACTTGAGCGTCTCGACCGGCACCCCGCGGGCGGCGGCCGCCGCCTCGAGGGACACGCCCTCGTAGAAGAGCTCCACGAGGATCTCGCGGTGGGCCGCCGCGAGGTCGTCCATGGCCCGCACCACGGTGGTCTCCGCGCGGGGGGACGGCGAGCGCTCCGCCGGCACGGCGACGGGGCGGTCGTCGTGTCCTGCAGGGGCGGAGCGCTCGCCGTCGCGCAGCACCGTACGGGCCGTGAGGACGAGCCACGGCCGGACGGCGGAAGCCCGCGGGGGGTAGCGGGCAGGATCCTGTGCTGCGCGGTAGAAGGTCTCCTTGAGCACGCTGTCGGCCGCCGCCCGGTCGCCGCCGGTCAGGCGCAGCACGTACGCCTCCAGCGCGTCCCGATGCGGCTCGACGAGCCGGTCGAACGCCTCCGCGGCCCGCTCCCGCGCCGCGTACGCCGCGGCGGAGCCCGGCGCGGGCGCGAAGAGGTCGGCGTGCAGTGGCGGCCTGCCCGGCCGGTCGGCCGCGTGGCGGCCCATGGGTGCCCCTTCCTCGTCGGTGATCGAGGGGTCCCATCGTGATCCACCGGCCCGGCCGCGGCACCGGGGAAAGTACCCGCGAACGCCGATCCGGGTATCACCCGGGTAGTTCTCCCGTGTCCGCCCGGCGTGTCGCGACGAACTCTTGCTGCCGGGAGGAAGTCAGATGCAGTGCAGACACGTGCCGCCCTGTCCGGGCGCGGCCGACACCGACCGGGAGGCCGCCCGCGTGGTGGCCACCCATCCTGAGCAGGGCTGGAGCCTGCTCTGCAACGGCGTGGTGAGCTTCGACGACAGCGGAGGGCTGCTGCCGGACGGCCGCGCCGTGCCGGCCCCGGTGCACGCCGGGCTCGCCCTCGCGGCCCGCGCGGAGGCGTCCCTTGGCATCCGGCACGCCGCGATCGGGGGACGCACGCACTAACGTGCTCGTATGAGCACCGCCACAGGCGCGCGCGGATCCCTCGGGAACCTGCCCGCCGAGGTCACCAGCTTCGTGGGCAGGCGCCACGAGATGACCGGGGTACGGCGGATGCTCTCCACCAACCGCCTGGTCACGCTGACCGGCGCCGGCGGGGTGGGCAAGACCCGCCTCGCGCAGCGCGTCGGGCTGGAGATGCGCCGGGCGTTCGCCGACGGGGTGTGGCTCGTCGAGCTGGCCGAGCTGCGCGACCCGGATCTGGTCGCGGTCACCGTCGCGCAGGCTCTGGGCGTACGCGAGGAAGCGGTGAGCCCGGACGCGCCGGGGCTGGCGACGTTCCTGGCCGACCGGCAGGTCCTGCTGATCCTCGACAACTGCGAGCATCTCGTGGTCGCCTGCGCGGACCTCGCCGAGACCCTGCTGCGCACCTGCCCGCAGCTGCGCATCCTCGTGACGAGCCGGCAGGCGCTGCGGATCGCCGGCGAGGCGACGCTGACCGTGCAGCCGCTGTCGGTGCCCGAGGCCGACCAGGCGTGCACCCCCGGCGACCTGGCCCGGTACGAGGCGGCGAGCCTGCTGGTCGAACGAGCCGCCGCGGTCCTGCCGAGCTTCGAGGTCACCGACGCCAACTGCACCACCGTCACCGCGCTGTGCCAGGCGCTGGAGGGCGTGCCGCTGGCCATCGAGCTCGCGGTGGCGCGGCTGCGGGTGCTGACGCTCGACCAGATCCTGGAGCGGCTGACCGACCGTTACCGGCTGCTGACCACCGGCCCGCGCAACGCTCCGGCCCGGCAGCAGACGCTGCGCGCGCTCATCGACTGGAGCTGGGATCTGTGCGACGAGCCGGAGCGGCGGCTGTGGTCGCGGCTGTCGGTGTTCTCGGGCGGGTTCGAGCTGGACGCCGCCGAGCAGGTGTGCGCGTTCGCGCCGCTCGCACCCGAGTCCATCCTCGACCTGATCGCGTCGCTGGTGGACCAGTCGGTGGTCTCCCGGGTCGGTGACGGCCCGCGGGCCCGCTACAAGATGCTCGAAGTGGTCCGCGAGTACGGCGCCGCGCGCCTGGCCGAGGCCGGCGAGCAGGGCGAGGTGGCCCGCCGGCACGGCGAGTGGTTCGCCGAACTGGCCCGCTACGGCGACGAGCACTGGGTCGGCCCGGAGCAGGCCGCGCTGATGATGCGGCTGCGCCACGAGCAGGCCAATCTGCGCGTCGCGCTGGAGCACGCGGTCACCGCCGGGCCGCCCGAGACGGCGCTGCGCTTCGCCGCCGACCTGCAGAACCACTGGTTCGTCCGGGGCTTCCTGTCCGAGGGCCGGCACTGGCTGGACCGGGCGCTGGCGATGCCGCCCCCGCGGCACTGGACCCGGGTGCGGGCCCTGCGGGTGGCCGCGTGGATCGCCTGCGTGCAGGGCGACCGGGTCCGCGCGGAGGCGCTGCTCGCCGACGCCAAGGGACTGGCCGCAGAGCTGCCGCCCTCCGTCGAACTGGCGTTCCTCGCGGTGGTCGAGGGCAACATCGCCATGTTCGGCGGCGACCACGCGCGGGCCCTGCCGCTGTTCGAGGAGGCGTACGCGCGCTTCCGGTCGCTGCAGGTCCGCAGCGGCGAGACGTGGTGCCTGGCCGTGCTCGGCCTCGTCCGCGGCCTCTCGTCGGCCTCCCCCACCGCCGGGTACGCCGACCTCATCGCGTGCCGTGACCTGGCGGCGGCCCACGGCGAGGTGTGGTGGCGCTCGTTCGCGATGTGGGCGCTGAGCGTGCTGCGCTGGCGGGCCGGCGACAACGCGGGCGCCGCCCAGGCCGCCAAGGAAAGCCTCGAGGTCGGCAAGCTCGTCGAGGACGAGCAGTTCGGGGTCGGCCTGTCGCTGGAGTCGCTGGGCTGGGTGGCGGCCGCCGAACGCCGCGACCAGCGCGCGGCCCAGCTGCTGGGCGCCTCGGACCGGATGTGGCGGGCGATGCACGCGTCGCTGTCGTCGTTCCGCACGCTGCACGACTTCCACGACGAGTGCGTGGCTCAGCTGCGCGAACGGCTCGGCGACCGGGCCTTCGAGGCCGCCTTCGCCCGCGGCGCCGCGCTGAGCCGGGCGGACGCCGTCGCGCTCGCGCTGGAACGGGTACCCGCCCCACGCCCCGCCCCCGCCCCGGCCGACACGGCCGGGCTCGCCGAGCTCGGACTGACCCCGCGCGAGCGCGAGGTGGCGGCGCTGGTCGCCGAGGGCCTGACCAACCGCGAGATCGCCGCCCGGCTGGTGGTGGCGCAGCGGACGGCGGAGGGCCACGTCGAGAACATCCTCAGCAAGCTCGGCTTCACCTCCCGGGCCCAGGTGGCGGCCTGGCTGGCAGCGCAAAGCCGTTCCGGTACCTGACAGAAGGTGTCAGTCTCTGCGGGCAGGATGGCGGGCGTACCCACACGGAAAGGCAGCACAATGCCCGGATTCGCCTCCCTGGCCATGATCAACCTGGATGCCACCGACCCGGCGGCGCAGGCGGCCTTCTACTCCGGCGTCCTCGGCTGGGACGTCCTGCACAGCCAGGCCGAATACGCCATGATCGGCGACGGCTCGACCAGCCTCGGCTTCGGCCGCGTCCCCGGCTACTCGGGCCCGGGCTGGCCGCAGGAGACCGCGCCGAAGCGCTACCACCTCGACTTCTACGTCGACGACCTCGACAAGGCGGAGCAGGAGGCGCTCGCGCTCGGCGCCACCAAGCCGGACGAGCAGCCGCAGCCCGATCGGTGGCGGGTGCTGCTCGATCCGGAGGGCCACCCGTTCGACATCTGCCTGCGCTCCTGACGACGCCGGCCCGGCGCGGGTCCTGTGGAGATCCACAGGTTTCCTCAGCCGGTCCACAGGAGGCTGTCAGCAGGCTGTCGGCATGCGAGTCATCCTTGCCGCGCTGGCGGCCTCCGCCCTGCTGACAGCGACCGTGGCGACAAGCGCAGCGGCTCACGACCCGGTGCCCCGGACGACCTCTGTCCGGGGCACCGGGTTGCTGGCCAACCCGGTCGGCGACGAGATCCGGTTCACAGTGGACGCGCACGCCGTGCCGGACGACGGCGGCGGTCCGTTCCCGGACCGATCGTGGGGCACGGCACGGCTGTCGCACCGGTTCGGCCAGGAGGATCCGCCGCACACGATCTGGTACGAGGTCGCCGTCGACTGCCTCGCCACGGGCGGAGGCACGGCCACCGTCACCGGCGTCGTCGTCCGCACCGCTCCCGATCCGGCGGCCCAGCCTCAGCTCGGCGCCCGTCTGGGGTTCAGCATCGACGACAACGGGCCGGGTCACCGGGACCGGGTGGGGCTGGCCGGGCCGACCGACAACCCGGCGCGCTGCATGGCCCCGGCCGCCTTCTTCGCGGTCTCCGAGGGCGGCTACAAGGTCCGCGACGCGGATCGAGGATCGGCGCACGGCATCTTCTGAGCGAGCGCATGGCCTCGGCTGGAATCATCGGCGGATGATCCCGGCGCTGCACGACCTCGTGTCCGCCCTGCGTCCGCACGACGATGTCGAGGCGGCGCACCACGCCGACACGCCGGCCTGGCTGCCGGCACCGACGACGTCTACCGCCGGATCAAGCCCGCCACTCCCCCCGCCACCTGGTGTCCTACGTGGTCCCCGTCGACCCCGGAACCGGCGACGTGCTGCTGGTCGACCATCGCAACGCCCGACTGTGGCTGCCGCCGGGCGGCCACGTCGAGCCCGGCGAGGCCCCGGCCGTGACAGCCGGTCGCGAGCTGGCCGAGGAGCTCGGCGTGAGCGGCGCCGCGACCCTGAATGGGCGCGGCCGCTACCTGCTGTCGCCGCTTTCGCAGGGGTTTTCATCGGCCTTGTCGGCCTGTTCGCCGGCCGCCCGATCCGCCGGATCGCATTGATTAATGGGTTTGTGGTTGTTGCCGCTGGAATGATCGCCAGCCGGCTGATGGTGCCGTGAATAGCGCTTAATCACAACGCCCTGAGCGTTCCTTGGCGATCGCTCATAGACGCGGAGCGCGTGAAGTGGTTGCCAACAGATCCGTCGCCGATGGACGTAGTTGGAAGCGGCCGGCACTCTCCGTCTGCTTCCCACCGCCGGACCGGCGCACCAGTACCAGGTGAGGGGGGCGCCACCCGCCAAGGCCTCCCTCGAGGTATGGAGAACCGGCAGATCGCAGTGGCGCGTAGCGCCGCAGCCCTGGGCAACCACGGTTCGCCTCGATCCGATCGGACACGTCCCATGTATTGCATCGATCAAGTGCACTGATCTCGGCATGACCGGAAGTTGACGACGTCGAGTGGCCGTGATGTTCCGTAGTTCTACACGTGGTTCAGCCCACCTGGTACTGGGCGGTGCGGAGTAGGTGCCAGAACAGTGCGCCCAGTGTTGCGGTGGAGATCATCGCGACGAGCAGGATCGGCCAGACACGCCAGAGGCGTCCGACGGTGGCCAGCCACGCGAGGAGGGCAAGCCGGCTCCGCGTGACGGTCCGCCGGCGGATGCCGAGCGCGATCGGCTTCGGTCGCATCGGCCGATCGGGTGAGGCAAGGCGATGATCGGCTATTTCCATGTGCGGCGGACCCTCCGCCAGGCCTAGGAAAGAGCCATGACCAACGAGGTGACCGTTCCCCTGCTGCCCTGCGCGTCCATTGACGACATTGAGAACTTCTACGTGGTTCTCGGCTTCAGCACCACGTACAAGCAGCGCAGACCCAACCCCTGCGTGGGAATGCAACGTGAAGACCTGCACCTGCAGTTCTTCGAGATTGCCGGGTTCGACCCAGCGCAGTCCTACGGCTCCTGTCTCGTGCTCACCTCGGACATCGCGGAACTGCACCGGGCGTTCGCTACCGGCATGCGGGCCGCATACGGCAGAGTCCTGGTGTTCGGAATGCCGCGGATGACCCGGCCCAGAGCGCGAAAGAACGGCGACGGGCTGGGCGGATTCAGCGTCATCGACCCCGGCGGCAACTGGATCCGTGTCTTCCAGAAGCCCGCCACGATGCCCCCGCCGACACCCGCACCCGCCGGACGACTCGCCAAAGCGCTGGCGAACGCCATCGTGCTGGCCGACTCCAAGGGTGACGTCTGCCAGGCAGCCCGCATGCTCGACAGCGCGTTGGCTCGCTCGCAGGCCGGCGATGACCCCGTCACACACATAGAGGCTGTGGTGTACCGCGCAGAACTGGCGATGGCGCTTCATGATTGGGAAACCGCAACGGAAATGCTGGCCCGCGCCAAGCACATCGCGCTGAACCCGGACGAGGCTGGAAGGGCGGCACCGACATTCGAGATTGCCGCCGACCTCGCAGCGGCGCTGCAATGAATGCGGGCGCACTAGAGGTGTCGGTGATGCCCTCTCCTCGGCAATAGCGGATGCCCAGCATCTGACGTCGGCATCGTCGGCAACGCCGCCGATTGTGGCCGTATCCGGCGTTGCCGCTGCGCTATGGGATCGACTCAGCCACGGAAAGCGCCTCGTGCAGCCGGCCATCGGCCAGGTCGTCGTGACGGATCACGAAACCTCCGGCACTTCGGTAATAGAACTCGTTGTCCACGGGAAAGCGAGCGAGCGACACCCACTCACTCGTCAGCCGGTGCATCTCCTTCTCCATATGGGAATACCACTTCGCGACCGGAACGACAATCTCGCCGTTCTTCTCCCGCCACGCCAGAGTCTGCTCCGCAATACTTTTGATCACTTCCGTGTCGGCATACCCACCGATGTAGGCACTGGCGTACGTGCTGTCAGGCGGCCACATATCGTCGGCCATAGCACAGAGCTCGTCCAGGTGCGGCAGGTCACGCTCGAGATCACGGGCCAACTGCTGCCGGAACGGCGACAGGTCGTCCTCGTCGTCCTCGTCCACCCCGAACCAACTGGGGAACTCCGCGCGCACCGTAGCGCTGACGTCGTACTGTTTGCCGACGAACGCATGGTCGGTGGATCCGGCCGCCACCTCGGTATCGGTGCCGGCCGGCACAAACACGACTCGCCCGAACCCTCCGCTCCCCGGTAGCAGCGGCCTGCTCGTGGTCCAGGAAGAACAGCAGCGAGCCCTCTGCCGGCAGACCGAAGCCGTCGACTCTTGGCAACGCCGCACAGTCGACCGAGAAGATGAACGGCAACGGACTGACCCCGTCGGACGGCCAGTCCATACCCACCGGCAGCCGGGGCAACCCGCCGAACTGCCCGACCGGCACACCGCCGGATCCCCCGCTCAACCGGATCGACAAACGGAGGTGCTCGATGAACCGGCTGACCTCGTCGTCCGGGATGCCCGACGCGAGCGCCGCATCACGAAACCGCCCCTGATGATCCATGGCGCACCATGGTGGCACGAGGGCGATCCCGGCGACCAGTGCCCCACGGCCCGCACGCGCTGCCGCCGTGATCGGGTGCGCACACCTCGGCACGAGCGTGCATCGGCCAGGCCCACTCTCCGCTACATCGCGTGACGGCTTGCCGCGAGGCCGCCGCGCTCGGTCGGCGACAGGAGCGGACGGCCGTAACTCGCGCGGGGTCCGATGAGGTGGCACTCGACCTCGTCGGGCAATGCGCCGCCCCTCTGGGCTGTCGCTGGTCGGACCAGGCCGGCGAGAGAGTGGCGTACGGGGGGGCCGTGGAGCCCCGGCTTCGGCCATCACCAGGCGACTACGCCCTGGTTGCTCGGCTGCAGTGAGCCGATCTGCAGGCGCTTCATGGTGATGTCGCTGTCCTCCGGCTTGGGGAAGCCCTCCAGGTCGGCGACGTCACCGTCGGTGGAGGCCTCGAGGTTGAAGCGCAGGGTGTTGCCGGCACCGCACGACGAGTCGCCCTTGTCGCAGGCGGTCCACTTGATGCCGGCCCATGCGCTTGCGCCCGGCTTCAACGTGATCTTGACCGGTTTGCCGGGCTGGTTCACCTGGCTGGTCGTGACCGGCACGACCTCGTCGGCGGCGTTGACCAGCGAGATCGCGGCCCAGCCGTCGACCGTGCAGCTGTTCTTCTTCTTGTTGCTGAGGGTGACCAACCCCCGGTGGGTGTGGGTGGTGTCCCCTTGCGGCTGCCAGGTGACGACCGCGGTGAGATCGCGGGTCCGGCAGACGGGTGCGGCAGTCGTCGTCCTGGTGCTCGTGGTCTTCGTGTCGCCGGTCTTCGAGTTGCTGGTCTTCGAGTTGCTGGTTGTGGTGCCGGTGGTTGTGGTGCCGCTGCCTCCATCTGCACCGGCCGGAGCACTGCTGGTCGACGTGGTCGTGGCGGGCGCCGACGTTCCGGTGGAGGGCGTGCCGCACGCGCCGAGGAACACGGCGGCGGCGGCGATCGCGGGCACGGCCAAGAGCATCGGGCGCATCGATTCGATCCTTCGGGAGAGCGGATGTGGTGCCGCTCAATCTGCCGTGCCGGTGCCCTCGCGAAACCCCTGACCTTCACGGCCTGGCACGAACGAATGACGTTGTGAAATCAGTGTCAAGCCGGGCGCCACCGGCTCGGTCGTGCCGATGCGGCCCGGCTGGGGTGGCTCGCGGTGCGACAGCCGCCGACGGCGTGCGGCACCAGGTCGTACGCGGTCTCGCCGTACACCGCCAGGACGAGACCGCCGTGCTCGTCGTCCTGGTCGACCCGGACCGTCCGGATGAGCACGGCCGCGATCAGCCAGGTGGTGGCGAACGAGTACGCCGCGACCGTCACCACCGCCAGCGCCTGCCGCCCGCGCGGGCCGCCGGTCACTGTCGCGGTGGCGAGCAACCCGATCAGGATCGTCCACGCGGTGGCCGGATCAACCCGGTGGAGATCAACGCGTGGTTTGCGGCGCACCGGAACGCCTCGAAATGGGTCGCGCACTTACTGCGGCAGATCCGGATATCGAGTTGGGGACCCGCGCGCCGCTGCGTCATTGTGGACGCCATCAGTGAATCTCCAAGGTGAGGTGGGGTGGGAACGTGGCCGATGATCTCGTCGTCGACTTGAGGGGCAGGAGGATGGAGACGCTCGACGACTTCTGGGATGCGGTGTCTGTTCCTTGCGGCCTCCCAGCGTGGTTCGGGAGGAACATTGAGGCCTGGCGTGACACGATCCAGGTCAGAGGTATCTCGGATCTCATCGATCGCCACGATGCGGTCGTCGTTCATGTCGATCGAGTGGGTCTTTTCTCCCGGAGGAACCGCGAGGCTCGGGCGTTGAGAGAGACCTTCGCCGGCCGCGGCTCGCGACTCGTGGTCCATCAGCCGGCGCCGGAGGCGGGGAGAGATCCGAGCGGCGATGAGACGCGGCAAGCCCCGGACTGATCCATAGGAGTGCGCCCGCTCATCGGCGGATCCGTGCACCCGTGGCCACCGCGCCATGTATGAGGCGCTCGACTTGGCCGTATCGGGGTGAAATCGCTCCGCCGGCGCCTGTCCGGCTCGCCTTCCCCCGGACAGTCGGACGGCGGGCCGAGGCCGGCCGTCGACGTCTCGCCGTAATCGTGCCCGGACGACGACTGCACTCCGCGGCAGCTCGTCGAGCGCCCCATCGAGGCAGGGCAGCGGCAACCAGGAGACCTCCTCCCGCTCGACGGGAGACCAGGCCGGCGTCGAGCAGTCGGGCGGGGGCACCGGAGAGCGCGTCTCGGCGCAGCGGCCGGGACCATCGGGGGCCTGGCCACCTCGGGGATGAGTCCGATAGCGGAGGTTCCGCCACCAGGGCCTTGAGGATGGGCAAGAGTGGTCGGCCTCAGCGCACTCTCAGCATCGGGCGCCGAGGATGGCGCGCATGAGTCGCGGGTCAGTTGGCGTGCCAGATGGCCGCGTTCAGCGCGGCCGCGAAGGTCACCCACCCCCAGTACGGCACGAGCAACCACGCGGCCGCCCGCGACACCGGCCGGAACAGCAGCACGGTGGCCCCGATCAGCAGCCACATCAGCACGATGTCCACCAGCGCGAGGCCGTACCGGCCGAAGCCGAAGAAGATGGGCGTCCAGATCGCGTTGACCACGAGCTGGGCGGCGTAGACGGTGAGCGCCGTCGTCCAGCCGGTCCGGCGCCAGACCAGCCAGCCGGCCACCGCGATCATCGCGTACAGGATCGTCCACACCGGGCCGAACAGCCACGACGGCGGCGCCCACGACGGCTGGTTCAGGCTCTGGTACTCCCCGGCCGTGCCGGCGACGCCGAGGCCGCCGATCAACGCCGCGGCCGTGACCGCGAGGCCGAACGGGACAAGGCCCCACCAGGACCGGTGCGCGGGGCTGGGCCGGTATGCGACGTGGCTGCTCATCCTCGGTCTCTACCCGACGAGACCGGCGATCATGCGCCGGGCGACGTCCTCGAAGGCCGGCGGCCGTACGGGACCGCCCTCGGCCAGCACCGCGGCGAGCCGGGGGTACGCGCCGCTCGCCACCGCCTCCTGCAGCGCGGCGACGTGCTGCTGCACCCGCTCGGAGTCGGTGACGCCGGCGCGCGCCTGGGCGAGCTCGTTGCTCACGTAACCGGCGACGAAGCCGGTGAGCAGGGCGAGGATCTCCAGCTTCACCGCGCCCGGCAGGCCCGTCGGCTCCAGCGCGGCCAGCCCGCGTTCCAGGTGGCCGAGCATGTGGGGTCCGTCGAGGCGCCGGTTGGGCAGCGCCGCCGGCAGCCACGGGTGGCGCAGCATCAGGTCGCGCTGCCAGACGAGCAGGCGGAGCAGGTCGGGCTCGCCCTCCGCGGGATCGAACTCGCTGACCTGATCGACCATGAGGTCGACCAACTCCTCCTTGTCGCGCACGTACGTGTAGAGCGACATCGGCCCCGCGCCCAGCTCCGCCGCCAGCCGGCGCATGGTCAGCGCGTCCAGGCCCTCGGCGTCGGCGACGGCGATCGCGGCGGCGACGACCTGCGGACGGGTACGCGCGGGCGGGCGGCCTCTGGGCACGGGCACCTCCGGGATGCTATTTTCAGTACAACGTACGGGAAACGGGGGCGACGATGGAACGACTGCCATTTTTCCTGCGGGTGATGCGCCGCCGCACCCGGGCGACCGCCCCCTACGACGTCGAGTGGGAGCCCGGCCTCGAGGTGCCCGCCGCGGACGGCAGCCCGCTCGTCACGGACCACTACGCGCCGGTCACCGAGGAAGAGTGCCCGGTTCTGCTGGTGCGCAGCGCGTACGGCCGCGGCTTCCCGTGGAACTCGCTGTTCGGTACGGCCTTCGCCCAGCAGGGGTTCCGGGTGCTGATCCAGAGCACCCGCGGCACGGGCGGATCCGGCGGCGAGTTCCACCTGTGGCGCAACGAGGCCGCGGACGGGCAGGCGACCGTCGAGTGGATGCGCAAGCAGGAGTGGTTCCCGGGCGCCTTCGCCACCATCGGCCCGAGCTATCTGAGCTACGTGCAGTGGGCGCTCGGGCTGGACCCGCCGCCCGAGTGGCGCGCCGCGGTCATGCAGGGCCCGGCGCACGACTTCTACGCCGCCATGCATCCCGACGGGCAGTGCACGTTCCGGCTGGAGCTCGCCCTGATCAGCGGGACGGCGTTCTTCCACCAATCCGCCGGGCAGGGCGCCTACCTGCGCGCGCTGCTGCGGCTCGGCCGGCACCTGCGGCACGCCGTACGCGGGGTGCCGCTCGTCGATTCGTACCGTCGTGCGCTCGGGGGACGGCGGCCGGAGTTCGAGGACTGGGCGAGCCACCCGTACCCGGACGATCTGTTCTGGGCCGGCGCCGACGCCGGGCCCGCGGCGGACCGGATGACCGCGCCCGTCAGCCTGGTCACCGGGTGGCACGACCTCGCGCTCGGCCAGACGCTGCAGCAGTACGACCGGCTGTGCCGCGCCGGCCGGGACCCGGCCCTGATGATCGGGCCCTGGACCCACACCTCCATGTTCGACAAGGGCCGGGCCGACGTGTCGGCCGATGCGCTGGAGCATCTGCGGGTGCACCTCCTCTGCCGCGGCGAGCGACCGGCGAGGGTGAAGGTGCACGTCGGCGGCGAGTGGCGGGTGCTGCCGCAATGGCCGCCGCCGAGCACCCCGGCCCGCTTCCACCTGCGTCCGGAGGGCGGCCTGGGCGAGCTCGCCGACGGCGCGACGAGCTTCCGCTACGACCCGCGCGACCCCACGCCGTCGTTCGCCGGCCAGCTGCAGTCCCGCACGGCCGGCGCCCGCGACAACAGGCGCCTGGAGGCGCGCCCGGACGTCCGGACCTTCACCACCGGGCCGTTGCCCGAGGCCCTCGAGATCATCGGTACGCCCGCAGCCGACCTGTACGCGACGGGCAGCACCGGCCACTTCGACCTGTTCGTGCGGCTGTGCGACGTGGACCCACGCGGCCGCTCGGTGAACGTGTGCGACGGGTTCGCCCGGCTCACGCCCGACCACGCCGACGAGGACGTCGTGCACATCCCCCTCGACGCGGCCGGGCACCGCTTCGCCGCCGGGCACCGGATCCGGCTGCAGGTCAGCGGCGGTGCACATCCCCGCTTCGCCCGCAACTACGGCACGGGGGAGCCGCTCGCGACCGCCACGCGCCTGGTCGCCACGACGACGACCGTGCGCCACGACCCGGCCCATCCGTCCGCGCTCACGCTGCCGTTGGTTTGAAACCTCTCGATGCACGGGTACATGCGGCGCCGCCGACGTACCCCACAGAATCGAGGCTCTCCCATGTCGATCCAGGGACTCTTCTACATCATCGCCGTCATCCTGCTCGTGCTGGCCGCGCTGCCGATCGGCACGCGGGGCGTCTCTCTCGCGCTGCTCGGCGCCGCGTTCGCCCTGCTCGCCTACTCGTGGGACACCATCACGGGCTGACCGTGCGGCGGTAGACCACGACCTGCCAGGGTTCCAGCTCCAGACCGGCCGGCGCCGGGGCGTTCGTCAGCAGCAACTCCGCCGACGTCCACGCCCCGGCGTCGTCGATCTCGGCCTTCGCCGGCTCCCCGGAGAAGTTCGCGACCACGAGCAGCTCGGCGTCGCCGAGGCGGCGGGTGAAGGCGTACAGGCGCTCGTCGTCGGGCAGCAGCATGGTGAAGTCGCCGTGCACCACGACCGGATCCTCGTGGCGCAGCTCGATCAGCCGGCGGTAGAAGTGGTAGACGCTGTCCGGATCCTTCGCCGCGGCGGCCGCGTTGATCTCGGTGTGGTTGGGGTTGACCGCCAGCCACGGTGTGCCGGTGGTGAAACCGGCGTTGGGCGAGGCGTCCCACTGCATCGGCGTCCGTGCGTTGTCCCGGCCCCGGGCACGCAGCACGGTCAGCACGTCCTCGGGTGAGCGCCCCTGGTGCTCGACCGCCTGCGCGTAGTGCCCGAGCGCCTCGATGTCCCGGAAGTCCGCGATGGACGCGAACGGGGCGTTGGTCATGCCCAGCTCCTCGCCCTGGTAGACGTACGGCGTCCCGCGGTGCAGGTGCAGCACCGCGCCGAGCATCTTGGCCGAGCGCTCGCGCCATTGCGGCGAGTCGTCGCCGAAGCGGGAGACGACCCGCGGCTGGTCGTGGTTGTTCCAGTAGAGACTGTTCCAGCCCACGTCGGCCAGGCCCGCCTGCCACCGCCCGAAGATGCCCTTGAGCTTGGTGAGCTGCAGCGGGTAGAGGGTCCACGGGTCGGGGCCGCGGTCCACGTCCACGTGCTCGAAGGCGAAGACCATGTCGACCTCGCGCCGCGCCGGATCGGTGTAGCGGACCGCCTCCGCCACCGTGACACCGGGCATCTCGCCGACCGTCAGCATCTTGTCCCGGCCGGCGAAGACGCGCTCGTGCATCTCGTGCAGGAACTCGTGCATGCGCGGCCCGTCGATGAAATACGGCCCGCCGTCGCCGTGGAGCGAGCCGGGGCGTACCGCGCCGTCGGGCAGCGCCGGGTCCTTGGAGATGAAGTTGATGACGTCCATCCGGAAGCCGTCCACGCCCCGGTCGAGCCACCAGGTCATCATCGCGTACACGGCCTCGCGGACCTCGGGGTTCTCCCAGTTGAGGTCGGGCTGCTTGCGGCTGAACAGGTGCAGGTAGTACTCCCGCGTCGCCGGGTCGTACTCCCACGCCGATCCGCCGAAGACCGATCCCCAGTTGTTCGGCTCCGCGCCGGGGGTACCCGGCTCCATGCCCTCGCGGGCCGGCCGCCACCAGTACCAGTCCCGCTTCGGACTCTCCTTGCCGGACTTGCTCTCGACGAACCACGCGTGCTCGTCGGAGGAGTGGTTGACGACCAGGTCCATGACGAGCCGCATGCCGCGCTCGTGGACGCCGGCGAGCAGCTCGTCGAAGTCCTCGAGCGTGCCGAAGACCGGGTCGATGTCCTGGTACTCGCTGATGTCGTAGCCGTTGTCGTCCTGCGGGGACCGGTAGATCGGCGACAACCAGATCACGTCGGCGCCGAGGCCCGCGATGTGGTCGAGATGGTCGATGATGCCCCGCAGGTCGCCCATGCCGTCCCCGTCGGCGTCGGCGAAGCTGCGCGGATAGATCTGATAGACGACGGCCCGATGCCACCAGGGGTTCTCCATGGTCTCTCTTTAACACGCGAACCCCGGACGAAACACGGGCAACGACCCATACTGAGGATCATGAAGGTGGCGCTGCTCGGACCGGTCGCTTGGCGTACGCCGCCCGTCCACTACGGCCCGTGGGAACTCGTCACCAGCCTGCTGGCCGAGGGGCTGACCGCGCGGGGCGTGGACGTGACGCTGTTCGCCACGCTCGACTCGGTCACCAAGGCCACGCTGGACGGCGTCGTGGCGCGCGGCTACGAGGAGGACCCGGAGATCGACGGCCGGGTGTGGGAGGCGCTGCACGTCGCGTACGCCCTCGAGCGCTCCGGCGAGTTCGACCTCGTCCACAACCACCTGGACTGGCTGCCGCTCGCGTTCTCCGGCCACTGCCGCGCACCGATGCTGACCACGGTGCACGGGTTCTCGGGGTCGAACATCCTGCCGGCGTACCGCAGGGCCCGCTCGGCCTTCGTCTCGATCTCGGACGCCGACCGCTGCCCGGACCTGGACTACGTCGCCACGGTCCACCACGGCGTGGACGTGGACGAGCTGCCGTTCTCCGCGGCAGGCGGCGAGGACCTGGTCTGCTTCGGACGCATCCACCCGGACAAGGGCACGCACGCGGCCGTCGAGATCGCCCGGCGGGCCGGCCGGCGGCTGACGCTGTGCGGGATCGTCCAGGACGAGGCGTACTTCCGGGAGCGGGTGGAGCCGCACATCGACGGTGACCGGGTGACCTACCTCGGTTCGGTGGGGCCCCGGGACCGTGCGCGCATTCTCGGCGGCAGCGCGGCGCTGCTGCACCCGATCCGGTTCGCGGAGCCGTTCGGGCTGTCCGTGGTGGAGTCGATGATCTGCGGGACGCCGGTGGTCGCGTACCGGAAGGGATCGATGCCCGAAGTGGTCGACGAGGGCGTCACCGGCCGCCTGGTGGACGACGTCGACCAGGCGGTGGCCGCGGTCGAGGGGATCGACCGGCTCGACCGGGCGGCGTGCCGGGCCCGGGCCCGCAGCCGGTTCGGCGCGGACCGCATGGTGGAGGACTACCTGAGGATTTACCGCGAACTGGCCGGGTGAAATCAGCTTCCTTGTTAATGTCCTATTACCGAATTGCGGCATTCTTCCTGATTCGCCGCAGGAATAGCTGAAGCGTGCGCACACGCTCCGCGTCCGCGCGCGCCGGTCCGCGCTGCGGGGAGGCAGCCGCCTGATCAGAAAGGCCTGTCATGCCTGCCACGTACGGCTTTCTCAGCACCTATCCCCCGACCCAGTGCGGCTTGGCGACCTTCAATGCGGCGCTGGCCACGCACCTCACCGGGGGCGCACCCGGCAGCGGCGTGGTCCGCCTGCTCTCCGCGGACGCGGCCGGTGGCGGGCTCGAGGTCGACCACACGGCGCCCCGGGTGGTGCACACGTGGCACACGGACACGCCCGGCGGCTGGACGGCCGCGGCCGCGGCGCTCAACCGCTTCGACGTCGCGATCGTGCAACACGAGTACGGCATCTACCCCGGCGTCGACGGCGACGAGGTGCTGCCGCTGCTCGACTCGCTGAAGGTGCCGACCATCGTGGTGCTGCACACCGTGCTCAGCACGCCGTCGCCGACCCAGCGCTCGGTGCTCGAACGCATCGCGGCCACCGCCGACGCCGTGGTGACCATGACCGACACCGCCCGCAAGCGGCTGATCGCCGGCTACCGGGTCGACCCCCGCAAGGTGACCGTCATCCCGCACGGAGCGGGCAGCCACTCCGGCGCGCCGCGCGAGACCGGGGACGCGCCGCACCTGCTGACCTGGGGCCTGCTGGGACCCGGCAAGGGCATCGAATGGGCGCTGCGGGCGCTCGCCGAGCTCGACGACCTGGAGCCGATGCCCGCGTACACGGTGGCCGGCCGGACCCACCCGAAGGTCCTCGAGCACCACGGCGACGTCTACCGCGAGTCGCTGCAGAAGCTGGCCGCCGAGCTGGGCGTCGAGGACCACGTGCGGTGGGAGGACGTCTACCTCGACCAGGCCGCGCTGAGCCGGCTCATCCGCTCGGCCGACGTGGTGGTGCTGCCGTACGACTCCACCGAGCAGGTCACCTCCGGCGTGCTGATCGAGGCGGTCGGCGCGGGCGTGCCCGTGGTCGCCACCGAGTTCCCGCACGCCGTCGAACTGCTCGCCGACGGGCCGGGCCTGCTCGTGCCGCACCAGGACCCGCAGGCCATGGCCACCGCGATCCGGCACCTGCTGCAGCGGCCGCGCACCGCGACCCGGCTCGCCGGGATCACCGGCGGACCCACGCTGCGCTGGCCGGCGGTGGCCTCCCGCTACCACAACCTCGCGCAGCGGCTGGTCGCCGACCGTACGCCCGTGGCCACCTCCGTCCCGGCGTGAGCGTGACCCTGCGGCTGGTGCCGCCGCTGCTGTCCAGGGTCGACGCGCCCGAGCCGAACTGGTCGCACATCGCCCGGCTCTCCGACGACACCGGTCTGCTCGAGCACGCGCGCAACGCGATCGTCCGGCGCGAGCACGGCTACTGCGTCGACGACGTGGCCCGGGGGCTGCTCGTCGCCGCGCGTGAACCGCAGCCGACCGCCCTGGTCGTCGGGCTGTCCGAGCGGTACCTGGCCTTCCTCACCCACGCGACGGCGCCCGACGGCCGGGTCCGCAACCGGCTGACGTACGACCGCCGCTGGCTGGACGAGCCGAGCACCGGCGACTGGTGGGGACGCGCGCTGTGGGGGCTCGGCACC
This sequence comes from Actinoplanes sp. NPDC049316, assembly GCF_040677315.1. Lineage (NCBI taxonomy): Bacteria > Bacillati > Actinomycetota > Actinomycetes > Micromonosporales > Micromonosporaceae > Actinoplanes > Actinoplanes sp. NPDC049316. Next base: position 84,549 of record NZ_JBFAQM010000002.1, read on the forward strand.
GCCGCCGCCCGCAGCACCGTCGGATGGATCCGCAAGGAGGCCCGCGCCGCGTTCTCGATCGCGGCCCGGCAGCGCTCGCCGTGGCCCCGGGCGATGGCCTTCGCCGGGCTGGGCGCCGCCGAGGTGCTGCGCGCCGATCCGCGGGCCGGCGAGGCGGCGCAACTGCTCGCCGACGCGGCGACGGTCATCGGGCTGCCCGGCGGTGACCCGCAGTGGGTGTGGCCCGAGCGCGAGCTCACGTACGCCAACCCGGTCCTGCCGGAGGTGCTCATCCAGGCCGGCGACCTGCTCGGCGACGAGCCGCTGCTCGCCGACGGGCTGCGGATGCTGGGCTGGCTGTGCCGGATGCAGGACCACGACGGGCACCTGTCGGTCGTGCCGGTGGGCGGCTGGCGGCCCGGCGCCGGCCGGCACCGCTTCGACCAGCAGCCGATCGAGGTCGCCGCGACCGCCGACGCCTGCGCCACCGCGGCGGCGGTCACCGGCGACGACGCCTGGGAGGGGCACCTGCTGCGGTCGATCGCGTGGTTCCTGGGCGACAACGACACCGGATCCGTCATGTACGACCCCCTGACGGGTGGAGGTTATGACGGATTGACGCCTGATGGCCCTAATCTGAACCAAGGTGCCGAATCCACTCTCGCGCTCGTCTCCACGTTGCAGCACGCCCGCGCGTTGGCAGGGCGCAGCGCGACCCGACCGTCAGGCGGCCTAGCGTGACCGCAACTCTCGACCCGCGGCAAGCCCGCTCCACCACCTCCCTCGTCGTACGCCACCCGCTGACGATGCAGCCGGACGGGCGGCGCGTGGTGATCAAGCTGTTCGTGCCCGGCGAGGACGCCCAGCTGGTGCAGAACCGCGCGTCCCTGCTCATCGAGCGCATCCTGCAGCTCGACGAGGACGAGATCGGTCGCCTGCTCGACGAGGTGCTGACCCGGTTCGCCGGCCGCCACCACGACCTGCTCGGCGTGTTCAACCACCACTACGAGCTGGTGCAGCACCGGGTGCCGCCGGACCTGGACCTGTCGGCGAACGCGCGGTCGCTGATCGGCGCCTACTTCAGCCACGAGTTCTCGGTCGAGGCCGCAGCGCTGTGCAACCCGTCGATGGTGCCGCATCCGGACCAGAGCGGGCTGCACGCGGGTGAGCTGCGGGTGGCGATCAGCCTGCGGCAGATCGGCGAGGGTCACATCTCGTCGATCGGGTTCTGCTCCGCGGTGCTCGGTCCCGGCGACGCGATCCGGCTCGAGGACCGCGACGGGCCGCTGATGATCGGCGAGCGCACCGGCGCCCGGCACTACCGGGACGCGTTCGCGGCCGGCCTCGCCGAGCTGGAGGTGGACAACGAGCTGTCGGCCGCCACGCTCGCCTCGTTGCCGGAGCGGTACTCCCACGAGGAGTTCGAGGACGTCCTGGGCCACCTCCCCGGCGAGCTGCTGGCCCGGCCGACGACCGGCGAGACCCTGGCGCTGATGCGGGAGATCGTCGCGGCCGACTACGCCGTGACGTTCCCGGCGGCCGTGCCGCTGCACCAGCGGGTGCTGTGGCCGGCCACGCCGGCCGAGAGCAACGGCATGGAGGACGCCCGGTTCGTGCAGGTCGTCGATCCGGACGGGCGGATGTCGTACCAGGCGACCTACACCGCGTACGACGGGCGGCACATCGGCGGGCGCCTGCTGCAGACCCGCGACCTGCGGCACTTCGAGGTCACCGCGCTGCGGGGCCCGGCGGCCCGCAACAAGGGCATGGCCCTGTTCCCGCGGCCGGTGAACGGCCGCTGCCTGGCGCTGTGCCGCTCCGACGGCGAGACGCTGGGGCTCAGCGAGCGCGACGAGAACAACCGCTGGCAGGAGGCCGTACCGCTGCTCATGCCGCACCGCGGCTGGGACCTGATCCAGGTCGGCAACTGCGGCTCCCCGGTCGAGACCGAGGCCGGCTGGCTGGTGCTCACCCACGGGGTCGGCCCGATGCGCCGGTACGCGATCGGCGCGATGCTGCTCGACCTCGAGCACCCTGAGCGGGTGCTCGCCGACCTGCCGTACGGCCTGCTCGACCCCGACGAGGAGGAGCGCGAGGGGTACGTCCCGAACGTCGTCTACTCCTGCGGCGGGCTCGTGCACGACGGGCGGTTCTGGCTCCCGTACGGCGCCAGCGACGTCCGCGTGGGCTTCGCCAGCATCTCGATGGACCGCCTCCTGGACGCGATGATCGTCGTACCCTGACCCGCGCGGCACCGTACATTTCGGTCGTCTACATTGAGCGCCATGGATGGGATCAGGACCTCTCGCCGCGGGCTGCTCAAGCTGGGCGGCGCCGCCGCGTTCACCGCCGCCGCCGGGGCCGGCGCGGTCACCGCACTGCCGGCCGTCGCGGACGACGAGGCGCCGCCGGCCGGCTTCCACCTCGGGTCGTACACCTCCGCGGGCGGCCCCGGCCTCGCCCGCGGCCACCTCGACCCGGCGACCGGCGCGCTCACCGTCGAGGCCGCCACCGCGGCGGTGCCCGAGCCGTCGTGGCTGGCCGCGAGCCCGGCGGGCAGCATCCTGTACGCGATCAGCGAGCGGGAGAACGGCACGGTCAGCGCGCTCACGCCGGACCTGACCGTGCTCAACACCGTGGCCACCGGCGCCGGACCCGCGCATGTCGCGGTGCACCCGGGCGGCAGCTTCCTGTTCGTGTCGCTGTACGGCGGCGGCGCTGTCGTCACCCACCCGATCGGCGCGGACGGCACGGTGGGCGCGGCCACCGACGTACGCCGGCAGGGCACCCAGGACCAGGAATCGCACGCCCACCAGGTCGTGGTGGACCCGCTCGGCACGTACGTGCTCGCCGTGGACCTGGGACGCGACGCGGTGTTCACGTACACGCTGGACACGCAGGCGGGCGTGCTGAGCGAGGTGGACCGCACTGCGCTGGCCCCCGGCAGCGGGCCGCGGCACCTCGCCTTCCATCCCGCGGGCGGGTTCGCGTACGTGGCCGGCGAGCTCGACTCCACGGTCACCGTCTGCGAATGGGCCGACGGCGTCCTGACCCCCGGCCAGGTCGTCGCGGCCGCCCCCGGCACCGGCGTCCGCAACCACCCCGGCGAGATCGCCGTGTCCCCCGACGGCGCCCACGTCTACGTCAGCAACCGCGGCACGGACACGGTCGGCGTCTTCACCACCGGCACGGACGGCGCGACGCTCAAGCGGGTCGCCGCCCCGGCCTGCGGCGGCACCTGGCCCCGGCATCTCGCGCTGGACGCCGCCGGAAGGTGGCTGTACGTGGCCAACCAGCGCTCGGGCACGGTCACGTGGCTGCCCGTCACCGACGGCGTGCCGGGCGCGGTCGCCGGCTCCATCGCGGTCCCGGGCGCGGCCCAGATCCTGCTCTGAGCGCGCGGCGTCGACTTTGGTCGGCGCACCCGCGACTGTCGGCGGTATCGGCGGCCGGGCCTCGCCCACGATGCTCGGAGGATGATCGACGAGCGGACGGTGGCGACCCCGATCGGGCTACGGGTGGCGGTGTGGCTCGGCCTGGCCGCGGTCGGCGGCGGGCTCGGCTGGGTGGTGCACGAGCTGCCCGGATGGATCCTGCGGATCCCGTTCGCGCCGATGCGCGGCCCGCTCCGGTTCGCCGCCGGCCTGCCCGAGCCGGCGGCGACCGTCGTCACCGTCGCGGTGGGCGCGCTCCTCGGCCTGGCGCTGGCCTGGCTGGTGGACAAGGAGTCGCTGACCGTACGGATCACCGGTACGGAGGTGGTGCTGACCCACCCCGGCGTGCGCCGGACTGTCCCGCGCGGGGAGGTCGCCGTGGCGTACCGCGAACGCGACGATCTCGTGCTGCTGGGGCGGACCGGGCGGGAACTGGCCCGCGAACCGCTGCTCGTCGGAGGGCGGCGGCTCGCGGATCTGTTCGGTGCAGCCTGGACCCGGCAGGACCCGTACCTGGATTCGTATCGGCGCTGGGTCCCCGGTCTGCCGGACGTGCCCGCCGAGGCCGAGGCGCTGCTCACTGCCCGGCAGAAGGCGCTCGCCGACCGCGACGCCGACGACGCCCGGCAGCTCCGGCGGGAGCTCGCCGCGCTGGGTTTCGTCCTGCGCGACGAGAAACGGCGGCAGTTCTTCCGCCGCGCCGCCTAAGCGGGTCCCGCCAGAGCCTGGCCGTAGCTCTCGACCGCGGTGTACGACCGCAGGTGCGCGTGCCGGCTGCCGACCGCGATGTCGCGCCAGTACCGCTGCAGCGCGTTCGTCGCCGCGAAGCCGCTCGCGCCGTGCAGGTCGAGCATCAGCTCCACCGCGGCCCGGCAGTCCCGCGCGGCGTCCACCATGTCCAGGTGCAGCCGCGCGTGGCCGGCCTGCGAGATGTCGCCCGCGTCGGCCTCGCCGGCGATCGCCAGCAGGGTCCGCTCGGCGCGGTTCACCAGCTGGGTCGCCTCGGCCAGCCACTGCCGTGCGGCCGGCGACTCGCCCATCCGGGCGTACTGGGTCATCGACGGCTTGCGGTCGGAGGCGAACATCGCCTCGGTCACGTCCAGGGCACCGCGCGCCGCGCCCACCAGCGGGGCGAGGACGGTGGTCCCGTAGAAGACGTGCAGGGCCAGGCCGGGTGGCTGCGCCGGACGGATCCGCGACTCGGGCACCAGCACGTCGTGGGCGACGAGGGTGTGGCTGCCGGTGCCACGCAGTCCGGCCGCGTCCCAGGTCCGCTCGACGCTCAGGTCGGACGTGGGGATCGCGGCGAACATGTACGCCCCGTCGACCATGACCGCCAGCCCGGCCCAGGCGGCGTCCTCGCAGCCGGACACGTACGCCCACCGGCCGTCGACGCGGACGCCGTCCGGGCCGCGTACCCCCGTCGCGGTCGGGTGGCCGGAGCCGCACGCGAGCGATCCCGGATCGGCGAAGAACTCACCCGGCGCCCCGTCGCCGAACACGTCCGCGACGAACGTCTTGGCGGTGACGCAGGTGCCGGCGACCCAGGCCGTGGCCGGGCAGGACCGGCCCAGCCCCGCGAGGTGCCGGACGGTCGTCGCCGCGTCCGCCCAGGCGCCGCCGAACCGCTCGGGTGTACGCAGCGCGAACGCGCCGGTCCGGCGGGCGGCGTCGAGGCTCTCGGCGGTGGGCCGCTCCTGCTGCTCGGTCTTCGCCGCGTTGGCCAGGAGCACGCGGGCGTGATCCGCCCCGATGGTTTCAGTCGTCACGTCCACCGACCCAACCAGCCGCGGGGGAACCGGACCATGCGCCAACGGCCCACCTTCATGCGCGGGCGTTCCGATCGCCGCCCGGCCGGGCCTAGCCTCCAGGGGTGGACATCATCAGCGAGGTGATCGGCAGCATCAGGGCCGGCCGGGCCTCCGCCCGGCGCATCACCGAGTCCGGCGCCTGGGGCGCCCGCTACCCACCGTTCGTCGGGATCGGATTCCACATCGTCCTCAGCGGTACGGGCTTCCTGGTCACCCGCAACGGAAGCACCGTCGCGCTGCAGCCGGGCTCCGTCGTGCTGGCACCGTTCGGCGCCGAGCACGGCCTCAGCCACGCCCCACGCAAGCTCGGCTCACTGCCGGTGGCGAGCATGGGCCCCGAGCCGCCGCGGCCCGGCCCGTACGACTTCGAGTTCCTGTGCGGCTGCTACCGGCTCGACCGCGGCCAGATCCACCGCTTCCTGCGTGACCTGCCGGACGTCGTCGCCATCCCCCCGGACCACGACCGCCACCCCCACCTGCCGGCGATGACGTCCCTGCTGCGCGACGACGTGGCCGAGGACCGGCCGGGCACGGCGGCGACCCGGGCCGCGCTGCTCGATTTGATCCTCGTGCACGCGCTGCGCCGCTGGCAGGAACAGTCCGGCGGCCGGGACTGGCCCGCGGTCACCGATCCGGGCATCGCCGCGGCCCTGCGCGCCGTCCACGACGAACCGGAGACACAGTGGACGGTGCAGCGGCTGTGCGACATCGCGGGCATGTCGCGTACCGGCTTCGTCCGCCGGTTCACCGCGCTGGTCGGCAAACCGCCCATGGCGTACGTGACGGGGTGGCGCCTCACCGCGGCGGCCCGGCTCCTGCGCGAGACCCGGGACCCGCTGGCAGCGATCGCGCAGCGGGTCGGCTACTCGACGGAATTCACCTTCGCGAGCGCCTTCCGCCGCGAGTACGGCCTGGCCCCGGGCCGTTTCCGCCGCACCGTCCAACTCGCCGACGCAGCCGCCCCGCCCCGCTAAACGCAAGCCCCGCGCACCGCCTCAGGGAGCAAGCTGCTCAATCGCCGGACCGGCCACGCGACGCGGCTACGCGGTGCCGGTGGCGACCCAGATGGTGAGGACGGCCAGGAAGTCGCCGCGTTCGCCGGCCGTACCGACCTGGCCCAGCCACTCGTCGCGCAGGCCCGCCGGGGTCATCCAGGACTCCTCCGGCACCTGCGGGTTGACCATGGGCAGCACCACGGCCGCCGACGCCGGGTCGCCGAAGAAGCAGGTGACCGGGGTCGCCGAGACGTCCTGCAGGCCGCGGTCGAGCAGGCGGCGGCGCAGCGTGCGGCCCATGTCGAGCTGGCGGGGAGTCAGCCGGCCGTGCATGTGGCCGACGATCCGGCCGGCCAGGGCCTTGTCGACGCCGTCGAAGGCGAGCGACGACCAGTCGGTGTCGAGCAGGCAGACCCGGCCGCCGGTGCGGGTGACGCGGACCAGTTCGGCGATCGCGGCGTCCGCGTCGTCGACGTGCTGCAGGACGCGTTCGCACCAGACGCCGTCGAAGGTCTCGTCGTCGAAGTCGAGCGCCGCCACGTCGCCGGTCACGTACCGGATGTCGCCGCCGGTGTGGCGTTCGCGCGCCGCGGCGAGCGTCGCGGCGGAATAGTCGAGGGCCACCACCTCGCCGCCGGGCGCGACCGCGGCGGCCAGCTCGCGGGCCACGTCGCCCGCGCCGCAGCCGGCGTCCAGCAGCCGCTGGCCCGGCGCGGGGCGCAGCGCCTGCCAGGCGGTGTGACGCACCCGCTGGATCTCGGGGTGGCGGGACATAGCCTCGAGCGCCGCCACCAGCATGGCGAGCATGTCGGGCGGCATCCGGTCGAGGTCCGCGAACGGGGTACGGTCCAGCTGTGCGGGTTCCATGGCGCCATAGTGGCTCGCCGAACCCGCTGGTGAGGGCGCTCGTCAACCTTCCGACACGGGCCGTTCACCTTCCGTGGTGGCGGCTGCCGCCCCCTTCCGCCGCTGACCGTGGTTTGTAAGATCCGAAACATGACGGCAACACGGATCGGTCTGGCAGGGTACGGCTCGGGCGGGCGCATCTTCCACGCTCCCCTGCTCGCGGCGGCCGAGGGCGTCGAGTTCGCGGGGGTGGTCACGCGCTCCCCCGAGCGCCGCGCGGAGCTCGCGAAGGGGCACCCGGAGGTGCCGGCGTTCGACTCGATCGCCGACCTGGCGGCCGCCGGCGCCGAGGCCGTCGCCATCTCCACGCCGGCCGCCACGCACGCCGATCTGGCCCGGCAGGCGATCGGCCTGGGGCTGGCGGTGGTGGTGGACAAGCCGTTCGCCCTCGACGCGGAGGCCGCCCGGGAGGTGGTCACGCTGGCCGAGGAGGCGGGCGTCCCGCTGACGGTGTACCAGAACCGCCGCTACGACGCCGACTTCCTGACCGTACGGCGGCTGCTCGGCGAGGGCGCGCTCGGCGAGGTCCGCCGCTTCGAGTCGCGGTTCGAGCGCTGGGACCCGGACCGCCAGCCCCCGGCCGCGGGCGGCGGCACCCTGCTGGACTTCGGCGCGCACCTCGTCGACCAGGCGCACGTGCTGTTCGGCCCGGTCGCCCGGGTGTACGCGGAGATGCGCAGCGACGGCGAGCTGGACAGCGACGTCTTCGTGGCGCTGCACCACGAGAGCGGCGTCGAGTCGCACCTGTGGGGCAGCTGGCGGCAGGCGGCCCCCGGCCCCCGGTTCCGGGTCAGCGGGACGACGGGCACCTACATCGTCGACGGTCTCGACTGCCAGGAGGCGCTGCTGAAGGCGGGCCGCTCGCCGGCCGCCCTCGGCGAGCGCTGGGGCGTGGAGCCGGAGCACGCCTGGGGCCGGCTCTACCGCGGCAAGACGGGCGCGCCCGTCCGCAGCGAGCGCGGCCGCTGGGACAGCTTCTACCCGGCGTTCGCCGCGGCGGTCCGCGGCGAGGGCCCGCTGCCGGTCGACCCGTGGGACTCGGTCCGGGCCATGGACGTGCTCGACGCGGCCCGGATGAGCGCGGCCACCGGCGAGACGGTCGACCTCGCCGCCCCGGCGCAGGCCGGCTGACCGCTCGGCCGGCGGGCCCCCTAGAGCAGCGTCTGCCAGATGTGGCGCAGCGAGGAGGCGTCCATCGCGTCGGTGTTGACGAGCACCACGAGGCGCCGGTCGGATTCGGGAAGGCAGGCGGCGAAGGCTTTGTAGCCCGCGTTGTGGCCGTCGTGCTGGAACCACGGCTCGCCGTTGTAGGAGCCGACGAACCAGCCGTACCCGTAGCCGCGGAAGCGCTCGTCGTCCGCGTCGACGGCGGCCCGCTGGGTGAGCATCAGCGTGCGCCACGGCTCGCCGAGCAGGGCGCCGGCCCGCAGCAGGTCCATCCAGTGGATCATGTCGGTGGTCGTCGACCAGACGTCGCCGGCGCCCATGCCGACGACGTCGAGGTCCCAGGACGGCCTCGGGGCGCCCTGCGCGTCGTGGCCGGGGGCGATGTCCGGCCGGTCGCCCGGCGACCCGGCGAAGGTCCCGGCCAGCCCGGCGGGCACGAAGATCCGGCGGTCCAGGAATTCCCGGTACGGCGTGCCGGCGACGCGCTCGACCACGTGGGCGGCGAGCACGTACGCCGGGCTGCTGTACGCCCACCGCGCACCGGGCGCGAACAGCGGCGGGACCGAACGGAACGTCTCGAGCAGCTCGCCGGGCTCCATCCGCGCGCTCAGATCGATCATCGGGTAGCCGGGCCAGTGGCCGATCCCGGAGGTGTGCGAGAGCAGGTGGTGCAGCGTGACCCCGGGCCATCCGGGGATCCACCGGTCGAGCGGGTCGTCGAGGTGCAGCAGGCCGTCCTGGGCGAGCAGCAGCACCGCGGTGGCGGTGAATTGTTTGCTCACCGAGGCCAGCTGGTAGCGCAGCGGCGACTCCTGCCCGATGACGGTCTCGGTGCCGCGCTTGAGCAGCACCATGCCCCCGTGCCTCATGGGGCCGACCCTAACGGAGCACGTCCGCGAGTGTCCGGGCCGGCCGCCCGGTGAGCCGCTCGATCGCCGGGTCCACCGTGGACATCTCCCCGGCCGTCACCGCCGTGTACGTGCTCACCCACGCGTCGACCTGCCGGCCGGGGGCGCCGTACCGGGCGCGGGACGCGTACGCCTCCTCGATGGTCGGCCCGGTGAGGTCGTACGTCCGCCCGGCGTGCGCGGCCGGATCGCGCAGCACCGCGACGATGACGTCGGCGATGTCGTCCCGGGCGACCACCGCCGCCCGGCCCTCGCCGCCGGGACCGCGGATGACGCCGTCCTCGCCGACCATCAGCGGCACGAAGCCGGCGCGCCGCTGACCGCGATCATCGTCGTCATGGTCCGGCGATGTGCCGGGGCTGGACGCCCGGGCCGAGGACCCGGGCGGTCGCCAGCGACGCGGCGAAGGTGGCCGGGTCGAGGTCCAGCCCGGCCGGGAGCCAGCTGAGCTCCGGCCGGCCCGGCTCGGTCATCGCGGCCAGGAGGTCCGGCGGTGTCAGCCCGGCCTCCTGCAGCGCCCGCAGCTCCCGCGGGTTGATCGCCGGTGGCAGCGGCCCGTTGCCCAGGTCCGTGCCGTACCGCACCTTCCCCCCGTACCCGAGGAACAGCCGGAGGTTGCCGATCGCCGTGCCCCGCGCCGGGGTGGGGGTGCCCCAGCCGTGGATGTCGAGCGTGCTGATCCACGTCATCCGGCCGGCGCAGTCGCGGGCGAGGGCGGGATCGACCGCCTCGGTCCACGGCGTGTGCGCGAGCAGGTCCGCCCCCGCCTCGTACGCCCCCGCCACCGTTCCGGGCCCCTCGGCGTGCACGACCACGGGCAGCCCGAGCGCGTGTGCCGCCGTGACCACCGCCCGCGTCGTGGCCGCCGGCAGCATCGGCGCGCCGGCGTGCGCGGTGACCTTGATCAGCGTCGCGCCCGCGGCGTGCGCCTCGCCGACGGCGTCGTGCGCGTCGGCCGCCGAGCGGACCTCCCGGCAGCTGCCGGCCGGCGCCCAGGCCCGGTCGGTCGGGTAGCCGCCGGGAGCGGTCAGGAAGGGGCCCGCATAGCGGACCCACGGATGGCGGGCCGCGAGCGCCGCGACCTTCTCCGGCACCCCGCCCAGATCCCACACGTACGCGAGCCCGCCCGCGTGCAGGGTCGGCACGTCGACGAGCGCGGAGTGCACGTGCGCGTCACCGAGCCCGGGCAGCACCGTGCCGGGCAGCCGCCGCCGCTCGGCGCCGGGCGGGACCTCGGCGAGCGCGACCGCCCGGCCGTCCCGCAGCGCCACGCCGGTCCGCAGCCGCCCGTCCCACCAGAGGGAATCCGGGACGAGCCAGGTCACGGCTGCTTCTCGGCCAGCTCGCGCAGCGCCTCGAGCCCGCGGTGCACCTCGGCGAAGCTGGTGCTCAGCGGCGCCGGTCCGATCCGCAGGCCGTCGGGGCGCCGGTAGTCCGGGATGACGCCGCGGTCCCACAGCGGCTCGAGCAGCTGCTGGAAGCCGGGACGCCGCAGTGTCACGTGGCCGCCCCGGCGCCCGGGGTCGCGCGGTCCGGCCACTGTCACGCCCAGCGGCGCGAGCCACCGGTCCGCCAGGTCGAGCACGTAGCCGGTCAGCAGCAGCGACTTCGCCCGGACCGCCTCGATCCCGGCCTCGGCGAGCAGGTCCAGGTTGGCGTGCAACGGCACCATCGCCAGGATCGGCGGGGTGCCGCTGAGCAGCGCGCGGGCGCCCGGCGCGGGCTCGTGGCCCGGGCCCATCTCGAACGACGCCCGGTGCCCCATCCAGCCCCAGATCGGCTGCCGCAGCTCGTCCCGCAGCTCCGCCCGCAGGTACGCGAAAGCCGGCGCCCCCGGCCCGCCGTTGAGGTACTTGTACGTGCACCCGACAGCGAGGTCGGCGCCCCACGCGTCCAGCTCGAGCGGCACCGAGCCGACCGAGTGGCTCAGGTCCCACAGCGTCAGCGCCCCGGCGGCGTGCGCGACCCGGTTGATCTCCGCCATGTCGGCGATCCAGCCCGAGCGGTACGCGACATGGCTGAACAGCACCAGCGCGGTGTCCTCGCCGACCACCTCGGCGACCTGGTCGGCGGTGATGCCGGCGGCCGGATCGGTCTCGATCCACTCCAGCCGCACCCCGCGCTCGGCGGCGACGGCCTCGCACACGTACCGGTCGGTGGGGAAGTTGTCGGTGTCGAGCACGATCGTGCGCCGGCCCGGCCGGGCGTCCACCGCCGCGCGCACCAGCTTGTAGAGCAGCACGGTCGTCGAGTCGGCGATGACGGTCTGCCCGGCCGCCGCGCCGAGCGCCACCGCGCCGAGCCGGTCGCCGAGCCGTTCCGGCCACTCCAGCCAGCCGTCGGTCCAGCCGCGGATGAGCCGGCCCGCCCACTGCTCGCGGACGAACTCCTCCATCAGCTGCGCGGTCGCGCGCAGCGGCCGGCCGAGCGAGTTGCCGTCCAGGTACGAGACGACGTCGAAGTCGTCCGGCGCGAGGAACCGCTCCCGCAGCGGGGCGAGCGGGTCGGCGGCGTCCAGCGTGGCGGCGCGTTCCCGCAGGTCGTCGGTCACTGCGCCGGCTCCCCGATCTCGGTACGCACCGCGTACAGCTCGGGGAAGAACTCGATGTCCAGCGCCTGGCGCAGGAAGTTGACGCCGCTGGAGCCGCCGGTGCCGCGCTTGAAGCCGATCGTGCGCTCCACGGTCTTGAGGTGCCGGAACCGCCAGAGCTGGAAGTTCTCCTCCAGGTCCACGAGCTCCTCGCAGGCCTCGTACGCCTCCCAGTACTTGTCCTTGTGCTCGTAGATGGCCTGGAAGACCGGCACGAGGTCGGCGTTCATGGTCCACGGCTGGGTCACGTCACGGTCCAGCAGGGCGGGCGGGACGTCGTGGCCCTGGCGCGCGAGGAAGCGCAGGAACTCGTCGTAGATGCTGGGCGTCTCCAGCGCCTCGGTGAGCATCGCGTGCGCGGCGGGGTCGTCGTCGAAGATCTTCAGCATCCGCCGGTCCTTGTTGCCGAGCGTGAACTCGACCGCGCGGTACTGGTACGACTGGAAGCCCGACGACGTGCCGAGGAAGCTGCGGAACTCGGCGTACTCGCTCGGGGTCAGCGTGGCCAGCACGGACCACTGCTCGGTCAGGCAGCGCTGGATGTGCTTGACCCGGGCCATCCCCTTGAGCGCCGGTCGCAGCTCGTCGGCGGCCAGCCGCCGCCGGACCTCCCGCAGCTCGTGCAACACCAGCTTGAGCCAGAGCTCCGATGTCTGGTGCTGCAGGATGAACAGCAGCTCGTCATGGTGTTCCGGCACGCTCACCGGATGCTGGGCGGACAGGATCTCGTCGAGATGCAGATACTTCCCGTACGAGAGATTGACCCGGAAGTCGCGGACGATGCCGGACTCCAGAGGCCGCTGGTTCGGCGCCACGATGTCCTCCTCGATGAATCCGCCCTGAAGCAGATCACACCAGGTCAGATGTTGGCGAGGGTGCCCTCGGTAAGGATCGGACCCCAGTACACCCACTGACCGTCGTGACGCACGAACCGGCTGCGCTCGCGCATCTCACCGGGGCGGCCGCCGTCGCGGTAGTGCGCCCGGAACTCCACCACGCCCTCGGCGTCGAACAGCCCGCCGCCGCTGGTCTCCAGCACGTCCAGCCCGGTCCAGCGCAGCTGCGGGTCCGGCTCGACACCCTCGGGACGGGTCTGCGGATGCCACGAGGCCAGCACGTACGCGTCGTCGTCGAGCGCGAAGGCCGCGTACCGTGACCGCATCAACGCCTCGGCCGTCGCGGGCGCGTGCCCGCGGTGCGCGGGTCCGCAGCACTCCCCGTACGCCTGTCCCAGCCCGCACGGGCACGCCTGGGTCTCGTCGAATCCGGTCGCAGCCGCGGTCCGGCGCCGCGTCGCACGTTTGCCCATCCGCCTATTCTTCCCCGGCCGGCACCTCGACCGAGCGGTAGTACCGGATCTTCTCGCGGATGTGGGCGCGCTGCAGGATGAGCTCGTCGATGCGGCGGCTGAGGTCGGCGTCGTGCTCCTCGAGCAGTTCCCGGCGCTCGGTCACCGTGTTGTCGTCGCGGCTCAGGTCGGCGTAGCGGCGCATCTGGGCGATCGGCATGCCGGTGTCGCGCAGGCAGCGCAGGATGCTCAGCCAGGCGACGTCGTCGTCGGTGAAGACGCGCTGCCCGCCGGGGGTGCGCGCGATCCCGTCGAGCAGCCCGATGCGCTCGTAGTAGCGCAGCGTGTCGAGGGTGAACCCGGTCCTCTCGGCGATCTCGCCCGGCGTGTAGGTCGGCATGACCCGGCATTCTGCCCCGGGCGCGCCGCGTCGTGGGTGCCGGTCAGCCGGCCTGCTGCTCGGCGACGATCCCGCTGATCACCTTCTGGCAGCGGTCGAGCTCCTCGATGAGGGCCTGCATCTCCTCGATCGCGGAGACCGCGTTCTGGGTGTCGGCGCGGATGCCGCCGACCTGGCCGCCGATCTCGTTGGTGGCGGTGGCCGTCTCGTTGGCCAGGTCCTTGACCTCGCTCGCCACGACGGCGAAGCCCCGGCCCGCCTCGCCGGCGCGGGCCGCCTCGATCGTCGCGTTCAGGGCCAGCAGGTTCGTCTGCTTGGCGATGGTCGCGATCAGCTGTACGACCTTGCCGATCTCCGTACTGCTGGCGTCGAGCCGCTGGATGACGGCGACCGCGGTCTCGGCGGCCCGGACGGCGGAGCGGGTGGCCGTGGCCATGTCGCTGCTGACGTCGGCCAGCCGGTGCACCGAGTCGCCGGCGGTGGTCGCCGGGTGGACAGCGTCCTGCGAATCGCCGGTCCAGTCGCCGGCCGCATCCCATTCACTCATCGCGCATCACCCATCACTCGTCCCCGCTCACCAACATCCCACCTTGCCGCGGTCGCGCGCGGCGGTTTCCCCGGACTGACCGAGTTCGCAAGATCGGTCAGGAATCCGTCCTGTGCTGCAAGGGCCAGTTCAAGATTTGCAGGATGCTGACGTAGGATTCCGTCGTGACCAAACGTCTGGCCGAGGTGGCCAAGAAGGCGGGCGTCAGCGAGGCGACCGTCAGCCGGGTGCTCAACGGGCGCAGCGGGGTCTCCGAGGCGACCCGCGCGTCCGTGCTGACCGCTCTCGACGTCCTGGGCTACGAGCGCCCGACCAAGCTGCGCGGTGAACGCGGGCGGCTGGTCGGCCTGGTCCTGCCCGAGCTGCAGAACCCGATCTTCCCGGCGCTCGCCGAGGTGGTGACCGCCTCGCTGGCCCAGCGCGGCTTCACCCCGGCGCTGTGCGCGCGCACGATCGGCGGCGTGCCGGAGCGCGACTACATCGAGATGCTGCTCGATCATCAGGTGTCGGGCGTCGTCTTCGCCGGCGGGTCGTACGCGCTCGCCGACGCCGAGCACGGCCACTACAAGCAGCTGCTCGATCGGCGCATGCCCGTGGTGATGGTCAACGGCGGCGTCGACGACCTCGGCTTCCCGCACATCTCCACCGACGACGCGGTCGCCGTCGAGCAGGCGTACGGCCACCTCCGCTCGCTCGGCCACGAGCGGATCGGCATGGTGCTGGGGCCGGAGGACCACGTGCCGTCGCGCCGCAAGCTCGCCGCCGTCGCGGAGGCCGCCGGCTGGGCGGACCCGGTGGAGCAGTGGCCGGTCGAGCGCACCACGTTCTCCATGGAGAGCGCCCGGCTCGCCGCGACCCGGCTGATCCAGCGCGGGATCACCGCGCTGATCTGCGCCAGCGACGTGCTGGCCCTGGGCTCGATCCGGGCCGCCCGGCGGCTGGGGCTGGACGTGCCCGCCGACGTCTCCGTGGTCGGCTTCGACGACAGCGCGCTGATGACGTGCACGGATCCGCCGCTGACCACCGTGCGCCAGCCGATCGAGCTGATGGGCCAGGCGGCCGTGGACGTGCTCGTCAAGCAGATCGAGGGCGCTGCCGCGTCCACCGACGAGCTGCTGTTCGAGCCGGAGCTCGTGGTGCGCGGCTCCACCGCACCGGCGCCGGTCCGCACCTGACGGACAGCTGACCAGCACATTCATCGTCATCAAGAAGGGCGGGCCCGGCGGGCCCGCCCTTCTTCGTGCCCACTCCCGTCAGAGTCGCATTTTTTCTCTCTGCAGTCGAGTTCTTGCGGGACCTGGTTTGACTTTGTATCGTCATCGCCACGAAACATGGCAGCGAGAGCCACGTCACATTTCGATCCACCCATAGGCGCGCACCCATCCAGGAAGGGGCGTAATCCCCCATGTTCACCAGCAGGCTGCGCAGTGCCCTCGGGCTGCTGCTCGTCGCCGGGGTCGCCATGTCGGCCGCGGCGTGCGGCGGGGACGACGACACCACCACGGCGAAGGACGGCAAGGTCACGCTCGTGATCAACGGCCTTCCGCCGGCCACCGAGAAGGCCACCCACGACCGCTTCCTCGCCAACGTCGCCGAGTTCGAGAAGGCGAACCCGAACATCAAGATCGATGCCCGCGAGGGCAAGATGGACCCGCAGACCTTCCCGGCCAAGCTCGCCGGCGGCCAGCTCGAGGACGTCTTCTACGTCTACTTCACCGACCCGGCCAACCTGATCGCCAAGCGGCAGGTCTCCGACATCAGCAAGTACCTGAAGGACTATCCGGTCACCTCGCAGATCAAGCCCGAGGTGCTGCGGGTCTTCCAGGACGACAAGGGGAACACGTACGGCCTGCCGTACAAGAACTACTCGATGGGTCTGCTCTACAACCGTGACCTGTTCACCAAGGCCGGCCTCGACCCGGACAACCCGCCCAAGACGTGGGCCGACGTGCGCACCGCGGCCAAGAAGATCGCCGGCCTGGGCAACGGCACCGTCGGGTACGGCGACTACAGCAAGAACAACACCGGCGGCTGGCACTTCACCACGGAGCTGTACTCGCTCGGCGGCGAGGTCGCGGTGAACCAGGGCGGCACCTGGAAGGCGGCGTTCGACAGCCCCCAGGGCAAGCAGGTCCTGCAGCAGCTCAAGGACATGCGCTGGACCGACGACTCGATGGGCCAGAAGCAGCTGCTCGAGTGGGCCGACCTGCTCCAGCAGATGGGCTCCGGCAAGCTCGGCATGTACCTGGCCACCGCCGACAACATCCCGACGATCGTCAACCAGTACAAGGGCAAGTACGAGACGTACGGCCTGGGCCCGATCCCGGACGGCAAGGGCACGCTGGGCGGCGGTGAGGGCTACATGTTCAAGGCGGGCCTGAGCCCGGAGAAGATCCAGGCCGGCCTCAAGTGGCTGACGTTCTGGTTCACCTCGGCGGACCGCTACGAGGCCGAGAACAAGTGGTCGAGCGAGACCAAGCAGCCCGTCGGTCTGCCCGAGCCGGCCATCTTCACCGGCGCCGCGGCGCAGACCCAGGCCGCGGCCGACAAGAAGTACGCCAACGTCCCGCAGCAGAACTACGCCCCGTTCGTGGCGAGCATGGGCACGATCCCGGTCAAGCTCGAACCGCCGAACGCGCAGCAGATCTACGCGACCCTCGACGTGGCGATGCAGAAGGTGCTCACGGACAGGAACGCGAACGTCGACCAGCTGCTGGCCGACGCCGAGACCCAGGTCAACCAGATCCTGGCAAACGTCAAGTGAGTGCCCTTCCCACGGTGGCCCGCGCACGTGCTGCGCGCGCGGGCCACCTGCGCCGCAAAGCCTCCGACAACCTGCTGGCGTACGCGTTCATGGCCGCGGGCCTGGCCTGCTTCGCCGTCTTCTCCTGGTACCCGCTGGTCCGGGGGGTGATCCTCAGCTTCCAGCAGGACAACTTCGTGGTCCCGCCGTACTGGGTGGGGCTGGACAACTACCGCGCCCTCTTCGACGACCCGCTGTTCTGGACGGCCTGGAAGAACACGCTGTACTTCACCGGGCTCGCGCTGGTCTTCGGCTTCGCGCTGCCGTTCTTCATCGCGGTGCTGCTCAACGAGTTCCGCCACTTCAGCGGCTACTTCCGGGTGCTGGTCTACCTGCCCGTGATGCTGCCGCCGATCGTCGCGGTGCTGCTGTGGCGCTACTTCTACGACCCCGGCGCCGGCCTGTTCAACACGCTGCTGCGGGGCGTGGGACTGCCCGAGTCGCAGTGGACCCAGTCGTCGAGCACCGCCATGATCTCGCTGGTGCTCGTCTCGACCTGGGCCAACCTGGGCGGTGCGACACTGATGTACCTGGCCGCGCTGCAGGGCATCCCCGGCGAGCTGTACGAGGCCGCGGAGCTGGACGGCGCGAGCGTCTGGCAGCGGCTGCGGCACGTCACCTTCCCGCAGATGCGGTTCATCATGCTGGTCCTGCTGCTGCTGCAGATCATCGCGACCATGCAGGTGTTCATCGAACCGTACGCGCTGACCGGCACCTCCAACCCGGACACGATCACGGTGATGGTGCTGGTGTACCGCTACGCCTTCACCGTCAACAACGACTTCGGCCTCGCCGCCGCGATGAGCGTGCTGCTGTTCGTCGTGCTCGGCGCGTTCTCCGCGCTGTACCTGCGGCTGACCCGCAGCAGCGGGGACTAGGAGACCACGATGACCCTCACCGCCCCGCCGCAGAGCCCGGCCGGCACGGCGCCGCCGAGGCCCGTGCCGGCCCGCCGGAAGCGGCACATCGGCGCCACCGGCTCGGCGAGCCGTACGCTCATCTCCACGGTCGACCTGCAACGGCACCGCAGGCTCTACTTCCTCGCACTCGGCGCCACGCTCGTGGTGTTCACGCTGGTGTTCCTCTTCCCGCTGTACTGGATGGTCACCAGTGCGGTGAAGTCGCCCGCCGAGTACGCCCAGAGCACCCCCACCTTCATCCCGCAGTCCTGGCACCCCGAGACGTACGCGACCGCGTGGACGAACATGCGGATCGCCAAGTACTTCACCAACACGGTGTTCTACGCGGTCGGCGGCTGGCTCCTCTCGCTGCTCGTGGACGTCGGGGTCGCGTACGCGCTGAGCAAGCTAAAACCGGTGTTCGGCCGGGTGGTGCTCGGCGCGATGCTGGCCAGCCTGATGCTGCCGGCCGCGGCCCTGCTGGTGCCGGCGTACAAGACGGTCGCCGACGTGCCGCTGGTGCACGTCAACCTGCTCAACACCCCGTGGGCGCTGTGGCTGCCGGCCGCGGCCAACGCGTTCAACGTCTACGTGCTGAAGCGCTTCTTCGACCAGATCCCGGACGACCTGCTCGACGCGGCGGCCATCGACGGCGCCGGGCGGTTGCGCCAGCTGTGGTCGATCGTCCTGCCACTGTCCCGGCCGGTGCTCGGAGTCACCTCGATCTTCATCATCGTCGCGATGTGGAAGGACTTCCTCTGGCCGCTGCTGGTGCTGCAGGACCCGGAGAAGCAGACGCTGAGCGTCGCGCTGGCCCGGCTCGCCAACACCAGTCAGGTGCCGCCGACGGAGTTCATGGCCGGCCTGGCCATCGCGAGCGTACCCATGATCGTCGTCTTCCTGATCTTCCAGCGCAGCATCATCGGCGGGCTCTCCGCGGGCTCCCTCAAGGGCTGAACGTCAAGAAAGCAGGTCACTGTGCCCAATTCCTGGTGGCGCGATGCCGTCATCTACCAGGTGTACCCGCGCAGCTTCGCCGACTCGGACGGCGACGGCGTCGGCGACATCGACGGGATCCGTGCCCGTCTGGACCACCTGGCGAGCCTCGGCGTGGACGCGATCTGGATGAGCCCGTGGTACCCGTCGCCGATGGCCGACGCGGGGTACGACGTCGCCGACTTCCGCGACATCGACCCGGCCTTCGGCACCCTCGCCAAGGCCGAGGCGCTGATCGCCGAGGCGCACGCCGTGGGCATCCGCACGATCGTCGACATCGTGCCCAACCACGTGTCCAGCGAGCACGCGTGGTTCAAGAAGGCCCTCGCCGATCCCGGGGCGCCGGAACGGGAGCTGTTCTGGTTCCACCCCGGCCGTGGCGAGAACGGCGACGAGATGCCGACCGACTGGGTCGGCGAGTTCGGCGGCACGACGTGGACGCGGACGACCAACCCGGACGGCACGCCCGGCGACTGGTACCTGCACCTGTTCACCCCGGAACAGCCCGACCTCAACTGGGACCACCCCCGGGTCCGCGCCGAGTTCGAGGACATCCTGCGGTTCTGGTTCGACCGCGGCGTCGACGGCATCCGCATCGACTCGGCCGCGCTGCTGTTCAAGGACCGGGCGCTCCCACCGGTCGTCGAGGGCGAGCGGCACCCCTTCCACGACCTCGACGAGGTGCACGAGGTCTACCGCGCGTGGCGCCGGGTGTCGGAGAGCTATCCCGGCCGGGCGCTGATCGGCGAGGTGTGGATGCCCGAGGTCGAGCGCTTCGCCAACTACCTGCGCCCCGACGAGCTGCACGCCGCGTTCAATTTCGACTTCCTCGGCTGCGCCTGGGACGCCGCGCTGATGCGCGCGTGCATCGACCGTACGCTCGACGCCCACCGCGCGGTCGGCGCGCCCGCCACCTGGGTGCTGTCCAATCACGACGTCACCCGGCACGTCACCCGGTACGGCCGTGCCACCACCACGTTCAGCTTCGACGACAACCTCGACGGCACCCCGGTCGACCTCGAGCTCGGCACCCGCCGCGCCCGCGCCGCCGCCCTGCTGTCGCTGTCGCTGCCCGGCGCCACGTACGTCTACCAGGGCGAGGAGCTCGGCCTCTGGGAGAACGAGAACATCCCCGTCGAACGTCTGCAGGACCCGATGTACGCCCGCCGCGGGCACAGCCGCGACGGCTGCCGCGTCCCGCTGCCGTGGAGCGGTGACGAACCGCCGTTCGGCTTCTCCACCGCGGAACCGTGGCTCCCCCAGCCGCGGGAGTGGAAGGACCGTACGGTCCAGGCCCAGACCGGCGACCCGAGCTCGATGCTGGAGCTGTACCGCTCGGCCATCGCCGCCCGCAAGGCCGAGCCCGGGCTGCACGGCCCGGATTTCGCGTGGCTGTCCGCCGGGACCGGCGTGCTCGCCTACCGCCGAGGGCGACAGCTCGCGTGCGTCCTCAACCTGTCTCCGGAAGCCATCGAGCTTCCGGCGCACGAATCCGTCCTGCTCACCAGCAGCCCCCTGGACGGCGACGCCCTTCCCCCGGACACCGCCGTCTGGCTGCGCCTGGCCACCTGACCCGAAAGGCATCCCCATGGCCCGCACCGTCCCCCGAACCCTGGCCGTCGTGGCCACCACCGCGGTGGTGGCCTCGGCCACCGCCGCGATCGTCACCTGGACCGCCGCCCCGGCGCAGGCCGCCGGGCTCTCCCCCTTCGACATCCCCGGACGCGGCGCCTCGGTGCCGTTCGTCGAGCAGGAGGCGGAGGCGGCCAGCACCACCGGCACGAAGACCGGCACCAGCCGCTACTACGGTCAGTTGTCGTCGGAGGCGTCCGGCCGCGAGGCGGTCACCCTCGACGCCGTCGGCGAGTACGTCGAGTTCACCCTGACCAAGCCCGCCAACGCGATGACGTTCCGCTACAGCATCCCGGACGGCAACAACGGCGCCGGCCGCGACGCCTCGCTGGACGTACGCGCGAACGGCACGGTCGTGAAGTCCGTGCCGGTCACCTCGAAGTACGGCTGGTTCTACGGCGGCTACCCGTTCAACAACAACCCGGGCGACTCGAACCCGCACCACTTCTACGACGAGGCGCGGACGATGTTCGGCACGACGTACGCGGCCGGCACGAAGATCCGTCTCCAGGTCACCTCCACCGCGCAGTCGCCCACCTTCACCATCGACCTGGCCGACTTCGAGAACGTCCCGGACCCGATCGGCAAGCCGTCCGGCGCGATCGACGTGGTGGCCGACTACGGCGCCGACCCGACCGGCGCGACCGACTCGACGGCCGAGTTCCAGGCCGCCGTCAACGCCGGGTCGTCCTCCGGCCGTACGGTCTACGTGCCGCGGGGCAACTACACGCTCTACAGCCACGTCATCGTCGACCGCGTGACGCTGGCCGGCGCCGGTCCCTGGTACACCGTGCTCGGCGGTCGCCACCCGACCCAGCGCAACCAGGCCGCCGGCATCTACGGCAAGTACGTCGCCGACGGCGGCCCCAGCCGGAACGTCACGGTCCGCGACCTCGCGGTCATCGGCGACATCCGCGAGCGGGTCGACGACGATCAGGTCAACGCGTTCGGCGGCGCGATGACCGACTCGACGATCGACAACGTGTGGATGCAGCACACCAAGGTCGGCGCATGGATGGACGGACCGATGGACCGGTTCACCATCAAGAACAGCCGCATCCTCGACCAGACCGCCGACGGCGTGAACTTCCACATCGGCGTCACGAACTCGACGGTCACCAACACGTTCGTTCGCAACACCGGCGACGACGGCCTGGCCATGTGGGCGCAGGACGTCCCCAACGCGAACAATTCGTTCACCCACAACACCGTCGTGGCCCCGATCCTGGCGAACAACCTCGTCAGCTACGGCGGCCGGGACATCGTCATGACCGACAACGTCGTGTCCGACACGGTCACCAACGGCGGTGGCATCCACGTCGCCAACCGGTACCCGGGCGTCACCGGGCCGACGGCCGTCGCCGGCACGTGGACGCTGGCCCGCAACACGCTCATCCGGGCCGGGAACTCCGACTACAACTGGAACTTCGGCGTCGGGGCGATCTGGTTCAGCGGCCTCAACGCCCCGCTCACCGGCGCCTCCATCAACATCACCGACACCGACATCCTGGACAGCTCGTACGCCGCCCTGCACTGGATCGAGGGCCAGTCCAGCGGCATCCGGCTCAGCAACGTCAACATCGTCGGCGCCGGCACGTACGCCCTCCAGGTGCAGGCCCCCAGCCAGGTCACCTTCGACAACGTCCGGGCGAGCGGCATCGCGCAGGCCAAGCCGATCCACAACTGCGTCGGCTCGGGCTTCCAGGTCACCCGGACCGGCACGAACACGGGCTGGTACACCGACACCCCGGACTGCGGCCCCTGGCCCGCGCCGCAGTGGAACAGCACTCCGACCACACCACCGACCACACCACCGACGACCCCTCCGGTTGATGGAAATCTCGCTCGCGGCCAGGCCGTCACCACCTCCAGCACCTCGGGGCCCTACACCGGCGCGAACGCGGTCGACGGCAACGCGGCCACCTATTGGGAGAGCGCCAACGGTTCCTTCCCGCAGACGTTCACAGTGGACCTCGGTTCCTCGCAGAACGTCGGGCGGCTGGTGCTGAAGCTGCCGTCCGGCTGGGAGACGCGCTCGCAGACCATCGCGGTGTCCGGGTCGGCCGACGGCTCGTCGTACTCGTCGCTCGTGGGCGCGCAGGCGTACACGTTCAACCCGGCGAGCGGGAACGCCGCGACGATCACCCTGCCCACCGGCAGCCGTCGCTTCGTGCGGCTGACCTTCTCGGCCAACACGGGGTGGCCGGCGGGTCAGCTGGCGGAGCTCGAGGCGTACGCGGACGGCGGCAGCACCACCCCGCCGCCGACCACCCCACCGCCCACGGGGAACCTCGCCGCCGGGCGCACCGTGACCGCGACCAGCCAGGCGGACGTCTACACCCCGGCCAACACGGTGGACGGCAACGCCAACACCTACTGGGAGAGCGCCAACAACGCCTTCCCGCAGTCGCTCACGGTCGACCTGGGCCAGAACCGCTCGGTCTCCCGGGTCGTGCTCAAGCTGCCGCCCGCGGCCGCCTGGGCGACGCGGACCCAGACGCTCTCGGTGCTGGGCTCCACCGACGGCTCGTCCTACGGCACGGTCAAGGCGAGCGCCGGGTACACCTTCAACCCGTCCTCGGGTAACACCGCGACCGTCACGTTCCCGGCGACGACCCAGCGCTACCTGCGGCTGACGTTCACCGGCAACACCGGCTGGCCCGCGGGCCAGCTCTCGGAGTTCGAGGTCTACGCCTCGTAGCAAGAACCGCTCCTCTCCCCACACCGGCGAAGTCCACCCGCACGGAAGAAGGCGCGCCCAACCATGTCTAGAATGCGACGAATTATGGTGGCTCTCGCCGCCGCCTCCCTCACCACCGCCGTCCTCCAGGTCGTCTCCCCCACCACCCCCGCCGCCGCGGCCGGACCCAACCTCGCCGCCGGCAAGACCTTCACCGCCAGCAGCTTCAC
Organism: Actinoplanes sp. NPDC049316; assembly: GCF_040677315.1. Classification (NCBI taxonomy): domain Bacteria; kingdom Bacillati; phylum Actinomycetota; class Actinomycetes; order Micromonosporales; family Micromonosporaceae; genus Actinoplanes; species Actinoplanes sp. NPDC049316. The sequence continues at coordinate 107,814 of NZ_JBFAQM010000002.1, forward strand.
CGACGTGTACGGCGCCGGCAACGCCGGCGACGGCAACGCGAGCACGTACTGGGAGAGCGCCAACAACGCCTTCCCGCAGTGGCTGCAGGTCGACCTCGGCCAGGCCGTCAGCGTGAACCAGACCGTCCTCAAGCTGCCGCCGGCGACCGCGTGGCAGACCCGGACGCAGACCCTCGCAGTGCAGGGCAGCACCACCGGCTCGAGCTTCACCGACCTCAAGCCCAGCGCCGGCTACACCTTCAACCCCGCCACCGGCAACACCGTGACCATCGACTTCGGCGCCGCCACCACCCGCTACGTGCGCCTGACGATCACCGGGAACACCGGCTGGCCGGCCGGGCAGATCTCCGAGCTCGAGGTGTACGGGCCGGCCACCGGCGACACGCAGGCGCCGAGCGCGCCGGGCGGGCTCGCGTACAGCCAGCCGGCGAGCGGTCAGATCCGGCTGACATGGAACGCGTCGACGGACAACGTCGGCGTCACCGGCTACGAGATCTACGCCAACGGCTCGCTGCGCACCACGGTCGCCGGGAACGTGCTGACGTACCTGGACAACCAGCCCGACAGCGCGACGGTGCAGTACTACGTGCGGGCCCGCGACGCGGCCGGGAACGTCTCGGCCAACAGCAACACGGTGACGCGTACGGGCACCTCCGGCGACACCGTCGCGCCGACCACGCCCGGCACGCTGTCGTACACCCAGCCGGCGGCCGGGCAGATCCGCCTCGCGTGGGGCGCGTCGTCCGACAACGTCGGCGTCACCGGTTACGAGGTGTACGCCAACGGCTCGCTCAAGACGAGCGTGGCCGGGAACGTGCTCACCTACACCGACAACCAGCCGGCGAGCGCGACCGTGGCGTACTACGTCAAGGCGCGCGACGCGGCCGGCAACGTCTCCGCCGCGAGCAACACGGTGACCCGGACCGGCACGGTCACCGACGGCACCAACCTCGCCGTCGGCAAGCCCATCACCGCCTCGTCGACCGTCTTCACGTTCGTCGCCGCCAACGCGAACGACAACGACACGGCCACGTACTGGGAGGGCAGCGCGTACCCGGCGAACCTGACGGTGTCGCTCGGCGCGAACGCCACCACCAGCTCCGTCGTGGTCAAGCTCAACCCGTCGAGCGAGTGGGGTACGCGTACGCAGACGTTCTCGGTGCTGGGCCGCGAGCAGAGCGCGAGCGCCTTCACCACGCTCGTGGGCTCGGCGACGTACACGTTCAACCCGGCGAGCGGCAACACGGTGACCATCCCGGTCAGCGCGACCGCCGCGGACGTACGGCTGAGCTTCACCGCCAACACCGGCGCGCCCAGCGGCCAGGTCGCGGAGTTCCAGGTCATCGGCGTCCCCGCGCCGAACCCGGACCTCACGATCAGCGGCATGTCGTTCACGCCGTCCGCGCCGGTGGAGACGGACTCGGTCACGCTGTCGGCGACGGTCCGCAACGCCGGGAACGCCGGCAGCCCCGCGTCGTCGGTGACCTTCTACCTCGGCGGCACCAAGGTGGGCACCGCCAACGTCGGCGCCCTCGCGGCCGGCGCGTCGGCCACGGTCACCGCGGCCGTCGGCGCCCGCGACGCGGGTACGTACACCCTGAGCGCCAAGGTGGACGAGGCGAACACGGTCATCGAGCAGAACGACGCGAACAACGCGTACACGAATCCGGGCGACCTCGTGGTCGCGCCGGTCTCCAGCTCCGACCTCGTCGCGTCGGTGGTCAGCTGGTCGCCGTCGAACCCGTCGGCGGGCCAGACGGTCACCTTCACCGTCACCCTGCGCAACCAGGGCACCGCCGCCTCGGCCGGCGGGGCACACGGCGTGACCGTGACGGTCCTCGGCGACAACGGGTCGGTCGTGAAGACCCTGACCGGCTCCTGGTCCGGCACGCTGGCGCCGGGCGCGTCCTCGCCCGCGATCAACCTCGGCACGTGGACCGCCGTCAACGGCAAGTACACGGTCCGCACGGTGCTGGCGAACGACGGCAACGAGCTGCCGGTCAAGCAGGGCAACAACACCAGCGAGAAGCCGTTCTTCGTCGGCCGCGGCGCCAACATGCCCTACGACATGTACGAGGCCGAGGACGGCACCGTCGGCGGCGGCGCGCAGGTGGTCGGCCCCAACCGCAAGGTCGGCGACCTGGCCGGCGAGGCGTCCGGGCGCAAGGCGGTCACGCTCAACACGACCGGCGCGTACGTGCAGTGGACGACCCGGGCGGCCACCAACACGGTCGTGGCCCGCTTCTCCATCCCGGACAACACGACCAGCTCGATCAACGTGTACGTCAACGGCTCGCTCAACAAGACGCTGCCGCTCACCTCGCGCTACGCGTGGCTGTACGGCAACGAGACCGCGCCGCAGAACTCGGGCACCGGCCCGCGGCACATCTACGACGAGGCGAACATCATGCTGACCGCCTCGTACCCGGCCGGCAGCACGATCAAGCTGCAGAAGGACTCGGGCAACGGCGGGAACGTCGCGATCGACTTCATCAACACCGAGCAGGTCGCGCCGGTCGCCAACCCCAACCCGGCCACGTACGTGGTGCCCACCGGCTTCGACCAGCAGTCCGTGCAGGCCGCGCTCGACGCGGCCCGGATGGACAGCAGCAAGGTCGGCGTCTACCTCCCGCCGGGTGACTACCAGACCTCCAACAAGTTCCAGGTGTACGGCAAGGCGACCCAGGTCGTCGGCGCGGGCCCCTGGTACACGAGGTTCTTCACGCCGCAGAACCAGTCGGAGACCGACGCCGGCTTCCGGGCGGACGCCACGGCGAACGGCTCCACGTTCAAGAACTTCGCGTTCTTCGGCAACTACACGATCCGCCAGGACGGCCCGGGCAAGGTGTTCGACTTCGCCAACGTCGCGAACATCACCATCGACAGCATCTGGGCCGAGCACACGGTCTGCCTCTACTGGGGCGCGAACACCGACCACATGGTCATCAAGAACTCGCGCATCCGGAACCTGTTCGCCGACGGCGTGAACATGACCAACGGCAGCACCGACAACCTGGTCGACAACAACGACGCCCGGGCCACCGGCGACGACAGCTTCGCGCTGTTCTCGGCGATCGACGCGGGCGGCTCGGACGAGATCAACAACGTCTACTCCAACCTGTCCACCACGCTCACCTGGCGCGCCGCGGGCATCGCGGTCTACGGCGGGTACGCCAACACGTTCAAGAACATCTACATCGCGGACACCCTGGTCTACTCGGGCATCACGATCAGCTCGCTGGACTTCGGCTACCCGATGAACGGCTTCGGCGCGGACCCGCCGACCGTGTTCGACAACATCTCGATCGTCCGCGCCGGCGGCCACTTCTGGGGCGCGCAGACGTTCCCGGCGATCTGGGTGTTCTCGGCGTCCAAGGTGTTCCAGGGCATCCGGGTCAGCAACGTCGACATCGTCGACCCGACGTACTCGGGCATCATGTTCCAGACCAACTACGACAAGAGCGGCAAGCAGGAGTTCCCGATCAAGGACACGGTCTTCACGAACGTGTCGATCAGCGGGGCGCAGAAGAGCGGCGACGAGTTCGACGCCAAGTCCGGCTTCGGCATCTGGGCCAACCCGATGCCGGAACAGGGCCAGGGTCCGGCGGTCGGCTCGGCCACGTTCACGAACCTGCGGCTGAGCAACAACTGGCGCGACATCGAGAACACGACGTCCACCTTCACCATCGTGCGTAACTGACGACGTACCACTGAAGGCGCGCGGCCCGCTCTCTGCGGGTCGCGCGCCTTCCGTGTCAGTAGCAGAGCCCGGTGCTCTTCGGCATGCCGTAGTCCGCGCACTGGACGTCGCTGCCTTCGCCGACCTTCTTCCACGTCTTGGTGGCGCGCGTGTACTGGAAGATGACGACGCCGTCGCCCTGCTGCTCCGGGCTCGGCGCGGTGAGCGCGGCGGTGGCCCAGCCCTGCGAGCACCGGATGTCGGCGGGCTTGATCCGGTATCCGGCGGGGTAGTCGGCGGCCTCCTCGAGAATCGCCGCGCTCACCGGACAGCCGGTGTCCGCCGGGCGGCTCGGCGGCGAGGAGGTCCTCGGCGACGACGGGCGATGGGTCGTCTCCCGGCGGGTGGGCGTCGTCCCGGTGGGCGTGACGGTCCTGCTCGGCGTCGCGGTCGGGGCCGGCGTGCTCGGCTCCGCGCTCGTGCTGGCGCTGGGCACGGTCGCGGGCGGCAGCGCCGGCGACTGCTGCCGCTGCGCCAGCGCGACGGGGACACCGATGGCCAGCACGGCGGCGGCGACCGCGCCACCGGACGCGATCGCCCGGCGGCGGCCCAGCCGGCGGGAGGTATGCACGGTCCGGTCGTACAGGTCGGTGCTGCCGCCGTGCTCCGCCAGCCCGGCCATGGCCTGGCGGAGCACGGGCAGGTCGTCGTCGTCGCTCATCGGGCTGCTCCTTCGGCCGCCGAGGACGCGATCAGGTCCGGGGCGATGGCGCGCAGACGGGCCAGCGCCTTGCTGGTCTGGCTCTTGATGGTGCCGATCGAGCAGGACAGCTGGGCGGCGGCCTCGGCCTCCGTGCGGTCCTCGAAGTAGCGCAGCACCAGCACGGCACGCTGCCGCGGGGTCAGCTGCGCAAGGGCCTGGTGCAGGCTGACCTGCAGGTCGACCCGGGCGCTGTGGTCGCGCACCGGGTCGGCCCGGTCGAGCAGCTCGCTGTCCAGCGACTCGGCGAACCGCCGGCGCCGCCACCGGCTCACGTGCAGGTGGTACATGGCGGTCCGGGTGTACGCCTCGAAGTGCCCCTCGTCGGCGAGCTTGCGCAGCGCCCGGTGGGTCCGTGCGAGCGCGTCCTGCACGAGGTCCTCGGCCAGATGCCGGTCACCGGTGAGCAGGAACGCGGTACGCAGCAGAGCCGGCGTCCGCGCCCGCACGAACTCGCTGAAGTCGGCCGCGATCGGACCGTCCACGCCGGCTCCACCCCCGTGTCACTGCCGGTCACCCCGGATCACTTCGAGCGGCACTGTACCGCGTCAGTCCCGGGTCGAGCAGAGACCGGCGCTCTTCAGGATCCCGTAGTCCGCGCAGTCGAGCGAGCTGCCCTCGCCCACCTTCTTCCAGGTCTTCGAGGCGGCCGCGTACTTGAACAGGATGACACCGTCACCCTGCTGCTCCGGACTCGGTGCGGTCACCCCGGCCGTGGCCCAGCCCTGGGAGCAGCGGACGTCGGCGGGCTTGATGCGGTATCCGGCGCTCAGGCCGGCCGCCCGCTGCAGGGTCGAGGCCTGCACCGGGCAGCCGTCGGTCCCCGCCGGCACCCGGGTGGCCGCCGGCCGGGGCGCCCGGGTGGCCGTGGGCTTCGCCGCCGGTGTGGCCGTCGCGGCGGCAGCCGGTCCGGTCGCGGTGGCCGCCGGTTCCGGTGCGGAGCCGGCCGAGCCGGCAGCCGCCGAGGACGGGGGCGCGATCGCCTCGGGGGCAACGGGATCCTGGCCGCCGCATCCGGTGAGGATCAGCAGAGCGGCACCGGCGACGACGCCGGAAACGTGGGCACGCAAACGCATCGGAGAACCTCTTCGTCGATAGGTGTGGAAGACGAGCACGTCCGCGCCTGCTTCACCGGTATCCGCCTGCGCCGTGGTCGTCGCCGGGCCCGGCGGCCGGTCGGGCCCCTGAGCGACGCTCACACCCGGGTACACGCCACCGCGCCGGCGGTGGTTGCCGCGGGTGGGAAAGAATTTCTCCGGCGTCAGGGCCGGGGGTCGGACCGCAGCGAGGAGCCCGGCGTCCCGGCGCGGCGCAGCCCGGCCGCCCGGACGAAGATCCGCCGCCGGGCCACGGCCTGACCACGACCGTCCAGCTGGTACCCGTCCAGCCACACCCAACCGGCGTACGTGGGCCGCGAGTCCACGGCGATGATGCGGAACGCGAACCCGGACCGGCCGGTGAACTGCACGCTGGCGGCCCGCCCCACCAGCACCACGTCGCCGGGGCTCAGCGCGGGTACGCCCTCGGTCACGGCTCACCCACCTCCGGCCGCGCAGGCCGGAGCTCACCGGCCCAGCTTCACCCTGATCCGTCCCGGCGCGACCGGCAATCGCCCACACGGATATGGCACACGCCGAACCTCCGCGGACGCGTTGTGCCTGCCGACCGTCACCGGGGCGCACCTTCGTCCGGCACACCGAAGTGTGATCCGCGGCCGCCGATCACACTGCCCGCATGACTCGAAGCAACGACTACTACACGAGACGTGACGACACCACGGTTCCGCGAGCGCGCCGCCGCCGCAGCCCCGCCGTCACGGGCACGCTGTGGCTGATCGGCGGGGTGGCCTTCGTCGGTGGTGGAGCCGGCGACATCGCCGGCTACCCCGTCGACGGCCTGGCACCGAGCGCGGTCTTCCTGTTCGGCGTGCTGTGCCTCGTGATCGCCTGGCGGCGCAGCGCCCGGGCCCACCGGGAGGCAGACCCGGCGCTCTGATCCGCCGGCCGCGCCGCGTCTTCTCAGCGACTGTCCGAGTCACCACCGGTGACCGCCGCCCGGCCCGCCTCCAGCCGCGCGACCGGCACCCGGAACGGCGAGCACGACACGTAATCCAGACCCACGTCGTGGAAGAAGTGCACCGACTCCGGCTCGCCGCCGTGCTCGCCGCAGACGCCGAGCTTGAGGTCCGGCTTCACCGCGCGGCCCTCCTCCGCGGCGATGCGGATGAGCCGGCCGACGCCGTCGCGGTCGATGGACTCGAAGGGCGAGATGCCGAAGATGCCGAGCTCGAGGTAGCGCCAGAAGAACGCGCCCTCGACGTCGTCGCGGGAGAAGCCCCAGCCCATCTGGGTGAGGTCGTTGGTGCCGAAGGAGAAGAAGTCCGCCGCCTCGGCGATCTGGCCGGCGGTCAGCGCCGCGCGCGGCACCTCGATCATCGTGCCGATCTGGACGCGGACCCCGGTCTCGCCGATCACCTCGGCGACGATCTGCTCGCACTCGCGGCGTACCGTCTCGAGCTCCTGGACGGCGCCGACCAGCGGGACCATGATCTCCGGGCGCGGGTCGAGGCCCTCGGCGGCGAGCTGCGCCGCCGCCTCCGCGATCGCGCGGACCTGCATCGCGAACAGACCGGGGATGACCAGGCCCAGGCGTACGCCGCGCAGCCCCAGCATCGGGTTCTGCTCGTGCATGCGGCGTACGGCGTCGAGCAGGCGCTCCTCGTCGGCGTGCGCCTCGCCCCGCTCGCGGGCCAGCGCCACGGTCACGGCCAGCTCCTCCAGCGACGGCAGGAACTCGTGCAGCGGCGGGTCGATGAGCCGTACGGTCACCGGCAGCCCGTCCATGGCCCGGAACAGGTCGACGAAGTCGGCGCGCTGCAGCGGCAGCAGGGCCGCGAGCGCGTCGTTGCGGGCGCTGTCGCTGACGGCGAGGATCAGCCGCTCGACCAGTTCCTTGCGGTCGCCGAGGAACATGTGCTCGGTGCGGCACAGCCCGATGCCCTCCGCGCCGAAGCGCCGCGCCCGGGCCGCGTCGGCGCCGGTGTCGGCGTTGGTGCGCACCACGAGCCGCCGGGTCGCGTCGGCGTGATCCATGATCATGTGTACGGCGTCCACGAGCGACGACTCGACGCTCTCACCCTCGAAGTACTGCACCACCTCGGAGGGGCGTACGGGCACCGCGCCCAGGTAGACGCAGCCGCTCGTGCCGTCGACGGAGATGACGTCGCCCTCCTGGACCGTACGGCCGTTCACGGTGAAGCGGTCCGCGGCGATCTCCAGCTGGTCGGCGCCGCACACGCAGGTCCGGCCCATGCCCCGCGCCACCACCGCGGCGTGGCTGGTCTTGCCGCCCCGCGCGGTCAGGATGCCCCGGGCGGCGATCATGCCGGCCAGGTCCTCGGGGTTGGTCTCGCGCCGGACCAGGATGACGTCCTCGCCGGCGCCGGCCAGCTCGGCCGCCCGCTGCGCGCTGAACACCGCCCTGCCCGACGCGGCGCCCGGGGACGCGCCGATGCCCTTGGTCAGCGCGGCCGGGTCGCCGGACAGGTCGAAGCGCGGGAACATCAGCTGCGCCAGCTGGGCTCCGGACACCCGGCGCAGCGCCTCGTCAAGGCTGATCATGCCCTCGTTCACGAGCTGCCCGGCGATCCGGAACGCGGCCGCGGCCGTACGCTTGCCGACCCGGGTCTGCAGCATCCACAGCTTGCCGCGCTCGATGGTGAACTCGATGTCGCACAGGTCGCGGTAGTGGCCCTCGAGCTTGGCCATGATCTCGAGGAGCTCGTCGTACGAGCGCCGGTCGAGGTTCTTGAGCTCCTCGAGCGGGACGGTGTTGCGGATGCCCGCGACCACGTCCTCGCCCTGGGCGTTCGCCAGGTAGTCGCCGTAGATGCCCTGGGCGCCGCTGGCCGGGTCGCGGGTGAAGGCGACGCCGGTGCCCGAGTCGGGCCCGAGGTTGCCGAAGACCATCGCGACGACGTTGACGGCCGTGCCGAGGTCGGCCGGGATGCGCTCCTGCCGGCGGTAGAGCACCGCGCGTTCGGCATTCCAGGAGCGGAACACCGCCTCCATCGCCAGCCGCATCTGTTCGCGCGGTTCCTGCGGGAACTCGTATCCGGTGTGCTTGGCGAAAATGCGCTTGTACGTCTGGACCAGCGCGCGCAGGTCGGCCGCGTCCAGGTGGAGATCGTCGGTGCCGCCCTTGGCCTTTTTCGCCTCTTCCAGCGCGTCGGAGAATTCCTCGCCCGGCACGTCGCACACCGTTTTGCCGAACATCTGGATCAGCCGCCGGTACGAGTCCCAGGCGAACCGGTCGTCGCCGCCGGCCTGCGCGGCCAGCCCGTCGACGCAGGCGTCGGTGAGCCCGACGTTGAGCACGGTCTCCATCATGCCGGGCATCGAGAACGCCGCCCCCGACCGTACGGAGACCAGCAGCGGATCGGCCGGGTCACCGAGCCGGCGCCCCATCGTGCGCTCCAGCACGGCGAGATGCCCGTCGATCTCCCCGGCGAGCCCGTCCGGGTTGCGCCCGGTCGCGAGGTACGCCTGGCAGGCCCGGGTGGTGACGGTGAATCCGGCCGGCACGGGCAACCCGAGGCGGGTCATCTCGGCCAGGTTCGCGCCTTTGCCGCCGAGGAGCTCCTTGAGGTCCTTGTGACCTTCCGAAAAATCGTAGACGTACTTCTCCCCGGCCATTCCCGCCTCCATTTCCATCCGAGCTAACGCTCGTTAATGGTGTCCCGGAGGTTAGGGGCGGCGCCACCGGAGGCCCTAGCGTTCGTGAAAAATTGCACAAGGTCGCGCGCAGGCCGGTGCGAAAGAGCGTGACTTCGAGCAGCCGCGCGCATCCTCCGGCCTCGTGACGAGGTCGTCATGCTTGATCGACGCCGGAAATGGGCACGTCACAGGTTCGGTACATGAGCTGGCGAGGCTCCGGTGAAGAGCTGACGACATAGGCGGTCTTGCATGACGGAGTCATTGAGTATCAGCAGGGGCGACGGCGAGGCCGCGCTCGGCACGGAGCTCACGCTCGGCGTGGAGGAGGAGTTGCACGTCGTCGATCTGCGGACCCGCGAGCTCGTGCCGCGCGCTCCGCAGATCCTCGAACAGCTCGAGCCCGAGAGCTTCTCCGCCGAGCTGCACCGGTCGGTGGTGGAGACGAACACCCCGGTCGCCGCCACCCTGGACGACCTGCGGGACGGCGTCGTGGGGCTGCGCCGCCGCGCCATCGGCGTCGCCGAGTCGCTCGGCCTGGGTCTCGTCGCCGCCGGGACGGTGCCGATCGTCGACCTCGACTCGCTGCCGGTCACCCCCACCTCGCGCTACCGCCGGATGGTCGACGAGTACCAGATGCTCGCGCGCGAGCAGCTCATCTGCGGGGCTCAGGTGCACGTGGGCATCGCCGACCGCGACGAGGCGGTGTCGATCGCCCAGCGGGTCACTCCGGCGCTGCCCGTGCTGCTGGCGCTGTCGGCCAGTTCGCCGTACTGGATGGGCGAGGACAGCGGCTATGCCAGCGTGCGCTCGCTGGTGTGGATGCGCTGGCCGACGGCCGGCGACAGCGGCGTCGTCACCGGCGCGGCCGACCACGACGCCCTGGTCGCCGACCTCATCGCGTCGGGCACGATCAGCGACCCGAAGATGGTCTACTTCGACGTGCGCCCGTCGGCCCACCTGCCGACCGTGGAGCTGCGGGTCACCGACTCCAGCCCGGACGCGGACACGGTCGTGCTCCTCGCCGGGCTGTTCCGCGGCCTGGTGCTGCGGGCCCGGCAGGACTACCGCGCCGGGAAGCCGCTCGTGCCGACCCGTCCCCCGCTGCACCGCGCCGCGATGTGGCGGGCCGCCCGCTCCGGCCTGGAGGGCGACCTGCTCGACCTGCCCCGCTCGCCGGTGCCGGTGCCCGCCGCGGTCGCCGTGGAACGCCTCGTCGGCGACCTGCGCCCGCAGCTGGAGGAGCTCGGCGACTGGGAGCAGGTGTACGACCTGTCGGTGCAGGCGCTCAGCCGGGGCAGCTCGGCGGCCCGCCAGCGCCGGGCCATGGGGCGGCGGGGGCGGATCTCCGATGTGGTCGACCTGGTCGTGGCCGACACCCGGGGCGGCGCGACCGGCATCGGTCCCGGCGGTCAGACCGTGCCGGCCGGGCTCACCCCGTACGCGGCCGAGGGCGACGAGGCGTTCCCGGGCGGCGACGTCGTGCCGGCGTACCAGGGGATCCTCGACGCGCTGAGCGCGCTGGGCCCGGCCGGGCTGCGCCGCCGCGAGGACGCCAAGGACGACGAGCAGCGCGCCCGCGGGATCACGTTCAGCGTCGCCGGCGAGGCCGCCACCCGGCTCTTCCCGTTCGACCTGGTGCCGCGGATCGTGCCGGCCGGCGACTGGGGCCGGCTGCGCGGCGGGCTGATCCAGCGGGTCCGCGCGCTCGACGCGTTCGTCAACGACGTGTACGGCGACCGCACGGTGGTCCGCGACGGCGTGGTGCCGGAGTGGGTGATCGACGGCTCGCCCGAGCTGCGGCCCAGCGGGGCCCTGGTCAGCCGGCCCGGCGTCCGCGCGCAGGTGGCCGGCGTCGACCTCGTCCGCGACGGCGCGGGCAACTGGTGCGTGTTGGAGGACAACCTGCGGGTGCCGTCCGGGATCGCGTACGCGATGCAGAACCGCCGCCTCAGCGAGGCGGTCCTCCCCGAGCTGCCGCACCCGCCGGGCCTGCTGAGCCCGGAGCAGACGCCGCAGCTGCTCAAGCGTGCCCTGCTCGACGCGGCGGGTCCCGCCGCCGGCGACGACCCGCAGCTGGTCGTGCTCAGCCAGGGCCCCGACGACTCGGCGTGGTTCGAGCACCGGATGCTCGCCGAGGAGATGGGCGTGCCGGTGGTCCGCAGCACCGACCTGCTCGTCGACGACGGCGTGCTGCACCGCATCGCGAACGGGCGCAAGCACCGCGTCGACGTGGTCTACCTGCGGATGGGCGAGGACAGCCTGGTGCACTCCCCCGGCGCCGACGGGATGCCCCTGGGCCCGAGCCTGGTCGCGGCGCTGCACGCCGACACCCTCGTGCTCGCGAACGCCCTGGGCAACGGCATCGGCGACGACAAGGCCGTGTACGCGTACGTCCCGAAGCTCATCGAGTACTACCTCGGCGAGAAGCCGCTGCTCGCGGACGTGCCGACGTACCTGTGCGGGATCCCGGAGCAGCGCGCGGAGGTGCTGGACCGGCTGGAGGAGCTGGTCTGCAAGCCGGTGGACGGCTACGGCGGCGACCGCATCGTCATCGGCCCGCACGCCGGCCCCGAGGACCTCGCCGCGGTACGCCGCCAGATCCGTACGGCCCCGCACCGCTGGGTGGCCCAGGAGGTGGTGAACCTGTCGACCGCTCCGGTCTTCGACGGCCACGAGCTGGCCCCGCGCCACGTGGACCTGCGCGCCTTCGTGTTCACCGGCCGCGAGTCGGTGGTCGCGCCCGCGGCCCTGACCCGCGTCGCCCCGGCCGGGAGCATGATCGTCAACTCCTCCCGCGGCGGCGGCTCCAAGGACACGTGGCTCTTGAGCTGACCCCTTGACGACTGCGACATACGCCCGAAACGGAAACCGTGGAGGTTGATCAATCATGTGCGGAATCGGCGGCGAGCTCAGGTTCGACGACCGGGCGGCCGACCCCGAGGCGGTCCGGCGGATGCTGCCGTGCCTCGAGTCCCGCGGGCCCGACGGCGAGGGCTTGTGGCACCGCGGCGGGGTCGCGTTCGGCCACCGCCGCCTCAAGATCATCGACCTTTCCGAGGCCGGCGCCCAGCCGATGACCGACGAGCAGCTGGGCCTCACGCTGGTCTTCAACGGCTGCATCTACAACTACCGGCAGCTGCGCGAGGAGCTGCGGGGCCACGGCTACACGTTCGCCTCGACGTCCGACACCGAGGTGATCATCAAGGCGTACCACCGGTGGGGTGCCGACTGCGTGCAGCACTTCCTCGGCATGTTCGCCTTCGCGATCACCGAGCACGCCACCGGCACGGTCATGCTGGCGCGCGACCGGCTGGGCATCAAGCCGATGTACCTGGCCGAGACGCCCGGGCGGCTGCGCTTCGCGTCGACCCTGCCGGCACTGCTCGCCGCGGGCGACGTCGACACCTCGATCGACAAGGTCGCGCTGCAGCACTACATGACGTTCCACTCGGTGGTGCCGGCGCCGCGCACGATCCTGTCCGGCATCCGCAAGCTGCCGCCGGCGACCGTACGCATCATCCGCCCCGACGGCACCAGCACCTCGACGGTCTACTGGGAGGCCTCGCACACCCGCGTGCAAGCCCCGTCGAGCCGCGAGGAGTGGGCCGAGGCGATCCACGCCGGGCTGCGGACGGCCGTGCAGCGGCGCATGGTCGCCGACGTGCCGGTCGGGGTGCTGCTCTCCGGCGGCCTCGACTCCTCGTACATCGTGGCGCTCCTGGCCGAGCAGGGGCAGCGCGGGCTGACCACCTTCTCCATCGGCTTCGAGTCAGCGGCCGGCGAGAGCGGCGACGAGTTCGCGTACTCCGACATCATCGCCAAGCAGTTCGACACCCGGCACCACCAGATCCGCATCGGCAGGGACCGGTTCCTGCCCGCGGTGGCGCGCACGGTCGCGGCGATGAGCGAGCCGATGGTCAGCCACGACTGCATCGCCTTCAACCTGCTCAGCGAGGACGTCTCGAAGCAGGTCACGGTCGTGCAGTCGGGCCAGGGCGCGGACGAGATCCTCGCCGGGTACAGCTGGTACCCGCCGCTGGCCGACGTGCCCCGCGACGCGGCCGCCGACGCGTACGCGAGGGAGTTCTTCGACCGGCCGCACAGCGAGCTGGCCCGCCAGCTGAACCCGGAGTGGTTCCTCGCCGAGGACGTCAGCCGCGAGTTCGTCGCGGCGAGCTTCGCCCGGCCCGGGGCCACCACGGCGGTCGACGCGGCCCTACGGCTGGACTCGCAGGTGATGCTCGTCGACGATCCGGTCAAGCGGGTCGACAACATGACGATGGCATGGGGGCTGGAGGCGCGCGTACCGTTCCTGGACCACGAGCTCGTCGAGCTGGCGGCGGCCTGCCCGCCGGAGCTCAAGCTGGCCCAGGGCGGCAAGGGAGTGCTCAAGGACGCGGCTCGCGGGGTCGTGCCCGACGAGGTGATCGACCGGACCAAGGGATACTTCCCGGTTCCCGGTATCCGGCACCTCGAGGGACCGATGCTGGAGCTGGTCCGCGACGCCCTGCACGCACCGGCGGCCCGCGCGCGGAATCTTTTCCGGCAGGAGTACGTTGACGCGCTGCTGGCCGACCCGAACACTGCCCGTACGACCCTCGGGGCGAACCAGCTGTGGCAGCTCGCGCTGCTGGAGATGTGGTTGCAGGACAAGGGAATCTAGCCACGCCGAAGGAGGACCCCCATGACCGGTCAGCTCAACCGTGTCGATGTCACCGTGCTGCCCGCCGGGTGGCAGACGGTGGGGTCCTACCCCTCGGAAGTCAGCGGCAGCTGGTCGCCGGCGCTCTCGCCGGACGGCCGGCACGCCGCGTACGTATCGGACCGCAGCGGCACCCCCCAGGTCTGGGTGCAGCCGGTCGGCAGCGACCTGACGTTCCTGGTCGACACGGGTGCCGAGCCGGTGCAGTCGGTGCACTGGTCCACCGGCGGCGGCTGGCTGGCGTGCGTGATCGCGCCCGGCGGCGCCCCGCGCACCGAGGTGTGGCTGGTGCGCCCGGACGGCTCGGCGCTGCACCAGGTCGCCGGCTTCGGCGCCGACACCGCCGAGAACGTCCGCTGGCTGCCCGGCCGTCCGCTGCTCGCGGTCACCGAGAACCTGAGCACCACGGTCCTCGTGGACGCCGAGCACGGCACCCGCGAGGTCGTCGCCGAGGGCGACTTGATCTCGCTCTTCGACGTCTCGCCGGACCGCCGCCGCGCCCTGCTGCGGCACGGCGCGCGCAGCCACCGGTACGTGGTCGTGCGCGACCTGCTGACCGGCGTCGAGGAGTACGTCACCAGCGGCGAGCAGGCCTGCTTCGGCCCGGACGGCTCGGTGTGGGCGCGCAGCGACGCCGGCGAGCGCCCGGTGCTGCTGCGTACGGCCGCCGGCGCCGCCGAGATCCTCGCCGAGGCGCCGGACGCCGAGGTGGAGTCGTTCGCGCTGACCGCCGACGGCTCGCGCGTCGCCGTGCTGTGGAACGCCGACGGCGGCCTGTCCCGGCTGACCGTGGACTCCGCAAGGTCAGCCTTCAGTCCGTTTGTGGGTGGCGGTGGGGTGGTTGGACGGGTCGAGCTGCCCGGCACGGTCGTCTCCGGACTCGCCTGGAGCGCCGACGGCAGCACGCTCGCGTTCACCGCGGAGGCGCCCGGCCAGCCGCACGGCGTGTGGACCTGGGACGGCGAGCTGCACCCGGTCTCCGTCGAGCCGCCCACCCCCGGAGCGGTACGCCCCACCCTGCGCCGGTTCGCCTCCCACGACGGCCTCGAGATCAGCGGCTGGCTCTTCGAGCCGGCGACGCCCGGCCCGCACCCGGCCGTGCTGTGGCTGCACGGCGGCCCCGAGGCGCAGGAACGCCCCGGCCACGGGCCGCTCTTCCAGTCGCTGGTGGACCGCGGCATCGCCGTGTTCGCCGCCAACGTCCGCGGCTCCTCGGGCTTCGGGCGCAGCTTCGTCAACGCCGACAACGGCGCGCTGCGCTGGGCGGCCGTCGCCGACGTCGCCGCGTGCGTGGACCACCTCGTCACGACCGGCGTGGCGGACCCCGGCCGGGTGGGCTGCATGGGCCGCTCGTACGGCGGCTACCTGACCCTGGCCGCGCTGACCACGTACCCGGAGCTGTTCGCGGTGGGCATCGACGTCTGCGGCATGTCGAACTTCGCGACGTTCTACGAGCACACCGAGCCGTGGATCGCGGCCGCCGCGGTCGCCAAGTACGGCGACCCGGTCCGCGACGCGGAGCTGCTGCGCGAGCTCTCCCCCATCACCCGCATCGACCGCCTCCGCGCGCCGCTGATGGTGGTGCACGGCGAGAACGACAGCAACGTGCCGGTGATCGAGGCGGAGCAGGTCGTGGCGGCGCTGGCGGCGCGCGGGGCCGAGCACAAGTACCTGCTCTTCCCGGGCGAGGGCCACGAGCTGCTGCACCGGACGTCGCGCGCGGAATACCTGCGCGAAACGGTCAGCTGGCTCACTCACCACCTGCGCGTTCCGTCGCTGCTGAGCTGACCGGCGGCCGGGGTCGCCCGTTCGAGATCCCGTGACCGGGCACACGCCCGAATTGTGACGCTCACCGTTGGCGATCGCCGTCCGTCCGCGAAAGGGTGGGAGGCACGCGAGCGGACGAGGTGGGGTTTTTCATGCGAGGCGGTGCCCGTGCCTGGGCGGTATGGGCCGTCGGGCTCTCCGCGTACGTGGTGGCTGTGCTGCACCGTACGTCCCTCGGGGTCGCGGGTCTCGACGCGCAGGCGCGGTTCGGCATCGGCGCGAGCGCGCTGGCGTCGTTCGCCGTGCTGCAACTCCTCGTGTACGCGGGCCTCCAGGTCCCCGTCGGCGTGCTGCTAGACCGGTTCGGTTCGCTGCGGCTGGTCGTCGGCGGCGCCCTGGTGATGGCCGCCGGGCAGGCGCTGATGGCCTTCTCCGACGGCGTCAGCGGGGCGATCGCCGCCCGGGTGCTCGTCGGCGCCGGCGACGCGATGACGTTCATCAGCGTGCTGCGGCTGGTGCCGCAATGGTTCCCGTCGCGGCGGGTGCCGGTGGTCACGCAGCTCACCGGCATCGTCGGCCAGGTCGGTCAGGTGCTCAGCGCCGTACCGCTGGCGGCCCTGCTGTCCGGGGCCGGCTGGACCACCGCCTTCATCTCCGCGTCGGCGGCCGGGGTGTTCGTCGCCATCGTGGCGATGGTGGCGCTGCACGACACCCCGGACCGGCGGATCAACGCCGGTGAGGCGGTGACGGCGCGCCGGCTCGGCTCGGATCTCGCCACCGCGTGGCGGCATCCCGGCACCCGGCTGGGGCTGTGGACGCACTTCACCACCCAGTTCCCCGGCACGGTGTTCGCCCTGATGTGGGGCTACCCGTTCCTGGTGGCGGGAGAGGGCCTGTCGCGCGGCACGGCCAGCTCGATGCTCACGCTGTTCGTGCTCGTCGGCATGGTGGGCGGCCCGCTGCTCGGTGTGCTGGTGCAGCGCCACCCGTTGCGCCGCTCGTGGCTGGTGCTCGGGGTGATCGCCGCGAACGGGCTCGGCTGGGGTCTCGTCATCGCATGGCCGGGGCGCGCCCCGCTGGCCCTCCTGCTGGTGCTCGTGGTGGCGCTGGGCCTCGGCGGCCCGGGTTCGATGATCGGGTTCGAGTTCGCGCGCACGTTCAACCCGCCGAACCGGCTCGGCACGGCCACCGGCATCGTCAACGTGGGCGGGTTCGTGGCATCGCTGACCACGATCCTGCTCGTCGGGCTGATTCTGGACGCGCGCACGGGCGGCCGCGCCGGCTACGACATCGCCGACTTCAAGGTGGCCATGTCCGTGCAGTACGCGATCGGCGTGATCGGCGTGCTCGGCATCTTGCGTACCCGCAAGCTGGCCCGGCAGCGGCTGGCGGCCGAGGGCGTACACGTCCGGCCGCTGCGCGAGGTTCTGGCCGAAAGAGGCTGGTTTAGCGCGCAGCGCCTCGGTAAAGGGTGAGGTTTCGCGCCCGGCACGGGCGCGTCACGAGCAGGCTCGGGCAGAGCCTTGATGTGAGGAGGACATGAGCGAGCAGGCACCGGACCGGTTGTGGTCCGGCATCCAGATCACCAAGGTCGTCGCCGGCACCCTCGCGGCGGTGGCCGCCGCAACGCTGGGCTCCTTCCTCGGAGTCGCCGGCACCCTCGCCGGCGCGGCGCTGGCCAGCGTGGTGGGCTCCGTCGGGACCCAGCTCTTCGACAACTCCCTCAAGCGCGGTACCAAGACCTTGCAGACGGTCGCGCCGACGTTCATCAAGGCGCCGGCCGCAGTGGGCACCCCGGCCGTCGCCGCCGCCACGGAGGAGGAGAAGCCGTCGCAGACCGTCCCCCAGCCGGAGCAGGGGCGCTTCTCGATCCGATGGAAGCCGATCTTGCTCGGCACGGCCACGATCTTCCTCCTGGCCATGGGCGCGATCTTCGCCGTCGAAGCGATGGCCGGACGCTCGCTGACCTCCGTGACGACGGGACATGACCCGGGCGGCGGCAGCACGTTGACCAGCGTCTTCTCCCGAGACGACAAGGACGGCAAGCCGACCCCGTCGCCGTCGGAAACCCCGGCGCCGGGGGAGTCGTCCGCCCCGGACAGCTCCACCAGCCAGGCCCCGGAGCCGGGCGCCACCACGGGCACGCCGGAGCCCACCGGCACCACCACGGCCCCGGCCGAGCCCACCACCGAGCCGGCCACCGAGCCGGCTACCGAGGCCCCGCAGCAGACGGACCCGCCGGCCGGCGGCGACCAGCAGCAGTTCGACCAGCAGGAGCAGCAGCAGGACCCGACCAGCGAGTAGGAGGGCGTCACCATGAACGTCACCGAACTGCTCACCGAGGCGTACGGCCGCCTGCCGGACCTCGTCCGGGGCGCGGTCGACGGCCTCACCCCGGAGCAGCTGCACAGCCCGCCCGCCGAGGACGCCAACCCGGTCGGCTGGCTGGTCTGGCACCTCACCCGGGTGCAGGACAGCCACATCGCCGAGCTTCTCGGCGAGGACCAGCTCTACGTCACCGGCGACTGGGGGCCCCGCTTCGGCCGCACGTCCGACGCGCACGACACCGGCTACGGCCACTCCGCGAAGGACGTCGCGGCGGTCCGCCCGGAGAACACCCGGGCGCTGCTCGACTACTACGACGCGGTGCACGCGCGCACGCTGGCGTACCTGGAGGGTCTCAAGCCCGAGGACCTCGACCGCGTCGTCGACGAGAACTGGGACCCGCCGGTCACCCTGGGCGTGCGCCTGATCAGCATCCTGGACGACGACGTCCAGCACGCCGGCCAGGCCGCCTACGTGCGAGGCCTCCTTTAAGTACGCCCACAGCAGCGTCTACGCCTGCGGCGCTCCCGCACTCCCGACCGGGGTGCCGGGGGCGCCGCCGTCGTTACGCCACCTGCGCCGCGCACAGTCCCCGGCCGCCACGACAGCGCTGGCTCCCGCGGGCCACACCCCACAGTGCGGGGACCCGGCCGGGCACGGCAGCGGAGCCGCGCCGACCCGCGCCCGGCGAGATCATCGGCGCCCACGCGGCGGAGCACCACACCCAGGATGGGCAGCACGGGCAGCGACGCCCGAACGAAGCGCCGTCGAGGTGACCCCACATGACGACGGCGGCGATGGCCGCGACGTAGGCGACCATGGCGGGGTGCCGGCCGGCCCGCGAGCCGGAACCGCCGTCTCCCGCTCCCTTCGTGGTTCGGCACGGCCGCTCCACCGGCTCCGGACGACGGCCCGGAGCCGGTCAGCGGGAGGACGGCTCCGCGATCGGCAGCTTCACCAGGAACCGGGTGTCCCCCGGCCGGGACTGCAGCACGATGTCGCCGCCGTGGCCGTTCACCACGATGCGGTACGAGATGTCGAGGCCCAGCCCCGTCCCCTCGCCCACCGCCTTGGTGGTGAAGAACGGCTCGAAGACCCGCTTGCGCAGCTCCTCGGGGACGCCGGGGCCGGTGTCGCCGATCGAGACCACGACGTGGCCGTCCTCGCCGTACGTGCGCAGCGTGAGCGTGCCCGCGCCGTTCATCGCCTGGACCGCGTTGTCGATGATGTTGGTCCAGACCTGGTTGAGCTCGGCGGGGTGGGACGGCACCTGCGGCAGGCTGCGGTCGTACTCCTTGACGACCTTGATGCCCTTGCCGATCTTGTGGCCGAGCATGACGAGCGTGCTGTCCAGGCCCGTGTGCACGTCGATCCACTGGTGGGCCGCGCGGTCGAGCTGGGAATACTGCTTGGCCGCCGACACCAGCGAGGAGACCCGGCCGGTGGCGTCCTCGATGTCGCTCATCAGCTGCTCGGTCTCCAGCGCGTACCCGATCCAGTGGATGGCCTGGTCGAGCAGCTCGCGCGAGCCGACCTTGGCCTCCATGTCGTCGAGGCACGCGACGTCGAGGCCGCCCTGGGCGAAGACCGGGGCGAGGTCCCACCCGCCGGTGACGTTGCGCTGCTCCATCCAGTCGCCGAGCTCGTCCTCCCGGTCGGCGGCCTGCATGGCGGTCAGCTCGGGCGCCTTGGCGGCCCGCTCGATGACCTCCTCCTGCAGCTCGACGAGCGCGTCGAGGCGGTCCGGGTCGACCTTGCCGGCCGCGAGCATGCCCAGCTTGTGGCGCATCCCGGCGACCCGCTGGCGCAGCGCGCCGGTGGCCCGCGACGCCGCCGCGGCCGGGTTGTTGAGCTCGTGCATCAGGCCCGCGGACAGGGCGCCGAGCGCGACGAGACGCTGCCGCTCACTGATCGCCGCCTGGGTGCTGCGCATACCCAGCGCGAGCCCCTCGAGCAGGTGGATCGCCATGGGGAACCACTCGCGCATCATCCAGCCGAAGTCGGCGGCGGACAGCACGAAGAAGTCGGCGTCGTCCAGCGCCCGCATGGACGCCATGTACGTCCGCTGCACGCCCTCGTCGCGGATGTACGCCTGCGTCGCCCCCATGTACACGCCGCGCTGCTCCGTACGCGAGGTCTGCACGTCGTCCTGGCCGACCCGCCGGGTGAGCGCGATCGTGCCGCTCAGCAGGACCAGGAAGATCTCCGCGGGGTCGCCCTCGCGGATGACGAGCGAGCCCGCCGGGGCGTGCATGGTGCAGCCGTGGTCGGCGATCCACGTGAGCTGCTCGTCGGTCAGCTTCTCGAACAGGAACAGCGTCTTGAGCTCGGCGAGCGTCAGCTTGCCGGGTTCACAGGGCTGGAGCTGAACTTCCTCGGTGTCGCTCATCTACTGTGCCTCCAGGTAACGATGGACCAGCGTGACGGCCATCGCGCCCTCGCCGACCGCCGAGGCCACCCGTTTGACCGAGTTGGCCCGGACGTCGCCGGCGGCGAAGATGCCGGGAACACTGCACTCCAGGTAGAACGGATCGCGGTCGCGGTCCCATCCCGCCGGGCGTGTGCCGTTCGTCAACAGGTCCGGCCCGGTGTAGACGAAGCCCTTCTCGTCGCGGGCCACCGCGTTGCCGAGCCAGTCCGTACGCGGCTCCGCGCCGATGAACACGAACAGGTAGCCGCACTCGACCGTCGTGGTGAGGCCGTTCTTGCCGTCGCAGATCGTGATCGCCTGCAGGTGCCCGTCGCCCTGCGCGCCGACCACCTCGCAGCGGGTTCGGACGCGGACGTTGTCGATCCGGTTGAGCTGCTGGATCAGGTAGTACGACATCGACGCCTCGAGCGAGTCGCCGCGGACCAGCAGGGTGACCGAGCGGGCGTACCGGGAGAAGAAGAGCGCTGCCTGCCCGGCCGAGTTCGCCCCGCCGACGATGTAGACGTCGCTGCCCGCGCAGGACGGCCCCTCGGTGGACGCGGACCCGTAGTAGACGCCGGAGCCGGTCAGCTCGGCGATGCCGTCGGCGGCCAGCGGCCGGTACGCGACCCCGGTGGCCAGCACCACCGAGTGCGCCGACACCTCCCCGCCGTCGGCGAAGGTGAGCGTACGGGCCGAGCCGTCCAGCCGCAGCCCGGTGACCTCACGGGTGTTGAGCACCTCCGCCTCGAACTTGCCCGCCTGCCGCCGGGCCCGATCGGTGAGCTGGGCGCCCGAGATGCCGTCGGGGAAGCCGAGGTAGTTCTCGATGCGGGAGCTCTGCCCGGCCTGCCCGCCGACCGCCTGCCGCTCCACGAGCAGCGTCTTGAGGCCCTCGGAGGCGCCGTACACGGCGGCGCCGAGCCCGGCCGGCCCGCCGCCGACGATGATCAGGTCGTAGAAGTCGCGGTTGGGCGCGGTGGACAGCCCGGCCGCCTCGGCCACCTCGGAGGTGCTCGGCTGCGCCAGCGCCCGGCCGTCGGCGGTGACCACGAGCGGGATCGCCTCCGGGCCGACCCCGGCGGCCTCCAGCAGGCGGCGGCCCTCCGGCTCGTCGGCGCCGAGCCACTTGTACGGCACCAGGTTGCGCGCCAGGAAGTCACGGATCTGGTACGACGGCTCGCTCCAGCGGTGCCCGACGACGCGGATGTCCTCGAGCTCGCGGTCGCCGGTGGCCTGCCACGCGTCGAGGAGCGCGTCGATGACCGGGTAGAGCTTCTCCTCCGGCGGGTCCCAGGGCTTGAGCAGGTAGTGGTCGACGTCCACCACGTTGATCGCCTGGATCGCGGCGTCGGTGTCGGCGTACGCGGTCAGCAGCGCCCGCCGCGCGTTCGGGAACAGGTCCATCGCCTGCTCCAGGAATTCGATGCCGTTCATCTGCGGCATCCGGTAGTCGGCGAGAATGACGGCGACCCGCCCGCCGCGCAGCTTGATGTCCTTGAGCGCCTCGAGCGCGTCGGTCGCCGAGGACGCGCGGATGATCCGGTGGTTCTCGCCGTAGCGACGGCGCAGGTCCCGCGCGATGGCCCGGGAGACCGAGGGGTCGTCGTCGACGGTCAGGATGGCGGGATGACCCATGGAAGTCCTTACGCTCAGCCGTAGGTGAAGGTGGGCGCGTCGGCGACCTTGAAGGCCACCTCGTCCTGGTAGCACCACCACCAGTCCTCACCCGGCTCGTACGACTGCACGAGCGGGTGGGACTCGGCGTGGAAGTGGGCGGTCGCGTGTTTGCCGGGCGAGGAGTCGCAGCAGCCGACGTGCCCGCACGTCATGCAGACGCGCAGGTGCACCCAGCGGCCGCCGGCGGCCAGGCACTCCACGCAACCCTGACCGGACGGCGTGATGTCGTTCGCCTGGTCGAGGTGCGTACAGGCGGGCTCGGTCATGAGGGTGTGCCTCCGGTGTCGATGGAGTTCTCGAGGCGGGGTTCGGGTGGGGCGGCGAGCACGTCGGCGTACTCGGGGTGGCGGTCCAGCCAGCCGGCCACGAACGGGCAGGTGACCAGCACGGGGGTGGCGCGCCGGCGGGCGTCCTCGAGGGCTCCCGCGGCGAGCCGGCCGGCGAGCCCGCGCCCCTCGAAGGCCTGGTCGATCTCGGTGTGGGCCAGCTCCACGCGCTCGCCGCGCCGCCGGTAGTGCAGCACGCCGGCCAGTTCGCCGCCGAGCAGCACCTCGTAGCGGGACTGCTCGAAGCTGTCCACGACCACGGCGTCCGACGGGTCGCCGCCGCCGACCTGGGCGCTGCCCTCGACCCGCAGCTTGCGCCGGGCCCGCTCGTAGAACGAGGTGCGGCCGAAGCGGATGACCTGCGCGGCGGCCGGCACCGGGATGATCCGCAGGTGGTCGCCGGCGCCCGCGTAGCCCTGGATGATGCCGTCGACCTCGATGGCGAGCCGGCCGCTGGTCGCCGCCACCTCCAGCTCGAGGTGCTCGTCGGGCGAGAGCATCAGCGAGCGGTTGAACGACGAGTGCGCGGCGGACGCGCTGACCAGGATGCCTTCCACGTTCGGCGAGACGATGGGCCCGCCCGCCGAGAAGCTGTACGCCGTCGAGCCGGTGGGCGTGGCGACGATGACGGCGTCGGCCGCGTACCGGACGAAGTTGCTGCCCTCGACGGTGATGCCGACGTGGGCGAGCCCGTCGCCGGGGACCCGGACCAGCGCGATGTCGTTGAACGCGGAGACTTCCTTGCCGTCGGGCAGCACCGTGCGCACCGCCGTGCGCGACTCGACGGTGAACTTGTGCTCGTCGATCGATGACAGCGCGCCGGCCAGATCGGGCAGGTCCACCTCGGCGAGGAAGCCGAGCCGGCCGACGTTGACGCCGAGCACCGGGGTCTTACGCCCCTCGACCAGCCGCATGGTGCGCAGCATGGTGCCGTCGCCGCCGAGGCTGACCAGCAGCCCGGCCCGCTCGACCATCTCCTCCGCGGAGACCGCGACGGCGTCGCAGTCGATCCGGGTGATCTCGTCGTGCAGACCGAGCACCGTCACGTCCCGGGAGGCGGCCCACTTCACGATCGCCTCGATGGCCGAGCCGCAGTCCCGCCGGGGATGCAGGACCAGCCCGACGACCTTGACCATGCCCATGCACACACCTCACGGCTCTCGCGGACCCGTCCCCCGACGGATCAGCGTTCAGCCTGACACGTTCGACGGGCAACTGCGAGGGCGCGTACGGGCGGGTCGGGCGCTACGAGGCCAGCTCGACGGCGATCGGCGTCATGACGCTGACCCATTCGTGCTGATCTCCCACGGCACCCGGCTGGATGAGCGGATAAGTGGCCAGCGTCCGCAGCAGGCCGGCGGGCGCGTACCCCCGCTGGGGATCGCCGAGCAGCACGGTGGCGCCGCGGCGCATCGCCCGGCCGAGGAACGGCAGCATGCGGGCGGCCATGTCGCCGCTGTAGAGGCAGTCGCCGGCCAGCACGAGATCGACGTCACCGCCGTCGCCGCCGGTCAGGTCCTCGTCGGAGATCCGGATCGGCACGCCGTTGGCGTTGGCGTTGGCGTGCATCGCGGCCACCGCGTACGCGTCGATGTCGTTCGCCACCACGTCGGCGGCCCCGGCCTGCGCGGCGGCGATGGCGACCAGCCCCGATCCGGAGGCCATGTC
Source organism: Actinoplanes sp. NPDC049316 (assembly GCF_040677315.1). Lineage (NCBI taxonomy): Bacteria > Bacillati > Actinomycetota > Actinomycetes > Micromonosporales > Micromonosporaceae > Actinoplanes > Actinoplanes sp. NPDC049316. The sequence goes on from NZ_JBFAQM010000002.1 coordinate 131,846, forward strand.
GAGCACCCGGCGCCCGGCCACGAGGTGCGGGTTGTCCAGGACGTACCGGGCCAGGCCCTGCCCGCCGGCCCAGGCGGTGGCCCAGAACGGCGCGGGCAGGCGGTGCCCGGCCTCGGCCTCGAGGCGCGCCCACAGCAGGACGGCGTCCTCGGCGAGGAACAGGTGGACCTCGGGCACCAGTGGGGGCGCCTGCAGACGCAGCGCGTCGCTCTGCGGGGCACGCGCGGGGGACGAGGCGTTGCGCAGCAGTCGCCGCTGGAGCGGGCTGTGCGTGTCCGCCGGATACGGAGCACCTGTGTAGGTCTTCACACGCCTCGATTCTCGTACGGCAAGGAGCCGGGCCGGCCCCGCGGCAACCGGGACGGAAACGACAAACGCCCGGCAGGGTTTCAGATACCCACCAGGCGCCGGCAAATATGCGAAGTCGGAACTGCGACCTGGCAACGCTACCACGCGTGACCGGGGCCGGAATCTCTCAACTTTCTTGACAGAGCTGTTAACTATCGACAAACTCCGATGCTAGAGAGCGCTCTCCTTCCACGATTCCCCCAGATCAGCGAAGGACTTCCCCCATGTCCCGTGCTCTGAAAGCGCTCGGCCTCGGCGCCGCAGCGCTCACCGCCATCGGCCTCCTACCGGCGCCAGGCCTCGCCGCGGCAACACCCGCACCCGCCGCACCCGCCGCGGCACCCCGGTTCGACATGGCCCCGGGCATGGTGGCCGCCATGCGCCGCGACCTGCGGCTCACCGACGACCAGATCGCCGCCCGGCTGGCCACCGAGGCCGCGGCGCCGGTCGTGGAGAAGCGCCTGCGCGCGAAGCTGGGCGCGGCCTTCGCCGGCGCCTGGATCCCCGAAGGTGCGGACCGGCTCACCGTCGCGGTCACCGACGCCCGGCAGGCCGCGGCGGTGCGCACGGAGGGCGCGCTGCCGAAGGTCGTCGGCCGCAGCGCGGCCGACCTGGAGACATCCCGCGCGCGGCTCGACCGCAACGCCGCGAAGGCCCGAGGTACGGCGATCCGCGGCTGGTACGTCGACGTCGCCTCGAACTCGCTCGTGGTCATGGCGAAGCCGGGCGCGTCGGCACAGGCGCGCCGGTTCGCGGCGGACAGCGGCGCCGGCCCGGTCACCGTGGTGGACGCCGCCGAGCAGCCCAAGCCGATGTACGACATCCGCGGCGGCGACCAGTACGTCATCAACGGCAACACGCTGTGCTCGGTGGGCTTCGCGGTCGCGGGCGGCTTCGTCAGCGCCGGTCACTGCGGCGGCGTGAACAGCCCCACGCTCGGCTACAACAACGTCTCCCAGGGCACCTTCGCCGGCTCCTCGTTCCCCGGCAACGACTACTCGTGGATCCGGACGAACGGCAACTGGACCCCGCAGCCGTGGGTCAACAACTACTCCGGTGGCAACGTTGTCGTCGCCGGCTCGCAGGAGGCCGCGGTCGGCAGCTCGGTGTGCCGTTCCGGGCGTACCACCGGGTGGCGCTGCGGCACGATCCTCGGCCGCAACGAGACCATCGTGTACGCCCAGGGCTCCGTCTCCGGCCTGGCGCGCAGCAACGCGTGCGCCGAGCCGGGCGACTCGGGTGGCTCGTGGATCTCGGGCAACCAGGCCCAGGGCGTCACCTCCGGCGGCACGGGCAACTGCTCCTCCGGCGGCACGATGTGGTTCCAGCCGGTCAACGAGATCCTCGGCGTGTACGGCCTCTCACTGACCACCAGCGGCGGTGGCTCCAGCACCAGTTCGGTGGTCAGCAACTGGAACAACAAGTGCATCGATGTACCGAACGCGAACTTCTCCGACGGCGTGCAGCTGCAGATGTACACCTGCAACGGCACCGCCGCGCAGAAGTGGACGTTCGTGAACGGCACGCTGCAGACGTCCAACAACAAGTGCATGGACGTCGCCTGGGGTTCCACAGCGAACGGCGCCGCAATCCAGATCGTCAACTGCAGCGGCAACCCGGCGCAGCAGTTCGTCCTCTCGGCCGCGGGTGACCTCGTCAACCCGCAGGCGAACAAGTGCGTCGACATCAAGGAGTGGAACGGCAACGACGGCGCGCTCCTGCACCTGTGGGACTGCGTGGGTGGCGCGAATCAGAAGTGGCGCCGCGCATAGGTCACAGCGGAAAAGTGTTATCGCCCGCCGGTTTCGCGATGTGCGACCGGCGGGCGACCCTTCGTGTCCGCGATCCCTTACGGAACCTTTAATGATCGTCTTAAAAAACCGGCGGCACGGTAAACACTCCTGATAATTACGGGGACTTCACATCCCCGTGACGGAGGCACTCCCCCCATGCGCCGCAAGCGAACACTCATCCTCTCGACAGCCGCCGTGGTGGCCGCCGGGGCCACCGCCTGGATCGCCATGCCGGCGTCCGCGGCGGCCACCACGGCGGTCTTCTCGAAGACGTCCGACTGGGGCTCCGGCTGGCAGGGCGGCGTGACCATCACCAACGGCGGCCCGAAGGCGATGACGTCCTGGAAGGTCGAATTCGACCTGCCGGCCGGCGCCTCGATCGGCAGTTTCTGGGAGGCCGACATGGCCGCCAGCGGCCAGCACCGCACCTTCACCAACCGGGCCTGGAACGGCAACGTCCCGGTCGACGGCAAGGTGACGTTCGGCTTCATCGGCTCCGGCGGCAACCCGCTGAACTGCAAGCTCAACGGCCGGCCGTGCAGCGGCGGCGGCGCGCAGGCACCGACGACCGCCCCCACGGTCGCGCCGACGTTACGGCCCGTGCCGCCGCCGGCGACCACGGCGCCCACCACGAAGCCGCCGGCGACGACGCCCACGACGACGAAGCCCGCGGACAACCCGAGCCCGCCGCCGGCCTCGAACCTGCTGCCGGTCAGGGTCACCAACAACACGGGCCGCTCCGACGCCGTCTTCCTGTACGTCCTCGGCGTCAACCTGAGCACCGGCAAGCTGGGCTACGTCAACGCGGGCGGCACCTTCACCGCGTGGACCGGCGGCGCGGCCGTACCGGTGCCCGCGCCGGACGTGTCGATCCCCGGCCCGGCCAACGGCTCCAGCACCACCATCAAGATGCCGAAGAACCTGTCCGGCCGGCTCTACATGTCGTTCGGCAAGAAGCTGGACTTCCGGCTCAGCACCGACGGCCTGGTCCAGCCCGCGCCGTGGGCCGGCGGCGACCCGAACCGCGACATCCTCTTCGACTGGAGCGAGTTCACCCTCAACGACTCCGGCCTGTGGCTCAACAGCTCGCAGGTCGACATGTTCGCGATCCCGCACGTGGTCAGCGTCCAGGGCGGAAACGGCGCGACGATCAAGACCGGTGAGCTCAAGGCGGGCGGCCGGCAGAAGGTCATCAACGCGATCAAGGCCCAGCCCGACTTCGCCAAGAGCGTCTACACCCGCTCCGACGGTACGGTGCTGCGCGTACTCGCCCCCGGCAAGGCCGCGGACGCCGGACTGATGAGTGCCACGTACCTGGACCCGTACATCAACCGGGCGTGGAACGCGTACACGAGCAAGACCTTGACCGTCGTGCCGTTCGGCGACCAGCCGAACAAGAAGTTCTTCGGCCGCACCAGCGGCACCGTCATGAACTTCACCGACGGCAGCGGCAAGGTCGTGGCCTCGTTCACCAAGCCGTCCACGGCCAACGTGTGGGGCTGCGACGGCGCCCTCGGCGCGCCCAACGACCTGGTGGTGGGCCCGATCGCCCGGACGCTGTGCGCCGCCATGCAGCGCACGACGCTCGGCACGCTCGACACCCAGCCGAGCGGCTCGGCGGCGGACTTCTACAAGGGTGAGCCGAGCAACCACTACGCCAGGGTCATCCACGACCAGATGGCCGACGGTAAAGCGTACGCCTTCGCCTTCGACGACGTGCAGAACCAGGAGTCGCTGGTGCACAGCGGCGACCCACGCCAGGCCGGCATCGTCATGACGCCGTTCTGACCCTTTCCTCTCCGAAGGGCCGCCACGATCGTGGCGGCCCTTCGCTGTTGCTAATGGGCGGCGGCGAAAGCGATCTCCTCCGCCTCCTCGACCGGTAGCCGGTGCGGCTGGACCACGAGAAAGCAGACCAGCGTGGCGGCGAGCATGCCGCCGAAGACGACGACGGCCATGGCGACCGTACCGACGCCGAGGACGCCGACCAGCGGTGCGGCCAGGGCGCCGACGCCGAACTGGACCGCGCCGAGCAGGGCGGCTGCCGTACCCGCCGCCTCGCCGTGCCGTGACAGGGCCAGAGCTGGGGCGTTCGGCATGGCCAGGCCGACCATCGCGAGGACCAGCCAGAGCGGGATGAGGATGCCGACCAGGCCACCGGTCCCGGTGGCGGCCAGCACGAGCAGCACCGCGCCGAAGCCGAGACCGGCCAGCAGCGAGCCGCTCAGGATCCGCTGGGGCGTCCAGCGCTGCAGCAAACGCACGTTCAGCTGGGTGGCGCCGATCAGGCCGACCGCCCCACCGGCGAAGACGTACGCGAACTGCTGCTCGCTCAGCCCGAAACCGTCCTGCAGCACGTACGACGAGCCGCTCACGTACGCGAACAGCGCCGCCATCGCGAGACCGGCGACGAGGATGAGTCCGACGTACACGCCGTCGGTGAGCAGCCGGCCGTAGTCGCGGACCGTGCCGACGACGCCGCCGTTGCGGCGCCGGGCGGTGGGCAGCGTCTCGGGCAGCACGATCGCGCTGGCGGCCATGATGCCGGCGGCGGCGACGGTGAGCACGACGAAGACGCCGCGCCACGAGGTGAACTCCAGGGTCTGACCGCCGATGGTCGGAGCGAGGATCGGCGCGACACCGACCACGAGAATGAGCCGCGAGAAGAGGCGCGCCGCGGCGAAGCCGCTGAACAGGTCACGCACGATCGCCATCGCGACCACCGACGCGGCGGCGGCGCCGAGGCCCTGCAGCACCCGGAGAGTGCCCAGGACGGCCAGGTCGGGCGCGATCACGCAGAGAACGGAGGCGAGCAGGTGCACGCCGACGCCGGCCAGCAGCGGCGTCCTGCGCCCCACCGCGTCGGACAGCGGGCCGACCAGCAACTGCCCGAGAGCCAGACCGACCAGCGTGCCCGTCAGCGTGAGCTGGACCGCGGCCGCAGTCGCGCCGAGGTCGTCGGTGATGGTCGGCAGGGCCGGCAGGTACATGTCGATGGTGAGCGGGCCCAGCGCGGTGAGGAAGCCGAGCACGAGAACAATCCGGAAGCGCCGCCCGGATGGGAGCAGCTCTCCTGGCGAGAGATCGGTGTCGGGCGGGGTCAGAGTACGAGTCGGGGCCACATCTGCGGCAAGTCGCCGGGGACGTGGGTTCTTCCGCTTGGGCGGCCTTGGTAACAACGATCACAGAGCCCGCGCGATGGCTCCTAGCTGCTGATATTCCGCTTGCGCTCCCGCCTGGCAGGCCCCGCCCGGCTGAGAACTATCCCACTCTGCGTGTTCGGCGCCGCGCCGGAGCCGGTACGCTCACCGCGACTTGAAGAATTCTTCAAGTGATGAAGTCGGAATGTCGACGGGTGCGTGTCATGGGTGTCCCGCTGTACCAAGCCAAAGCCGAGCTCTTCCGCACGCTGGGCCATCCGGTGCGCATCCGCGTCCTCGAGCTGCTCCAGGCCGGCCCCCGGCCCGTACGCGACCTCCTGGCCGACATCGACGTCGAGCCGTCGAACCTGTCCCAGCAGCTCGGCGTGCTCCGCCGGGCCGGCCTGGTGTCCTCGGCGCGCACCGGCTCCTCGGTCGTCTACACGCTGAGCACGCCGGCCGTCGCCGACCTGCTGGCGGCCGGCCGGCGCATCCTCTCCGCGGTGCTCACCGACCGCGACGAGCTGCTCGTCCAGATCGACGCCGAGCGGCAGCAGTCGTGACCGGCCGCCTCGCGGACCTGCTTCCGCAGCGCAGCGACTGGGCCGCGGCCCGCCGGCATCCCCGCCGCGACCTCGTGGCCGGCCTGACCGTCGCGGTCGTGGCCCTGCCGCTCGCGCTGGCGTTCGGGGTGGCGTCCGGGCTGGGCGCTCAGGCCGGGCTGGTCACCGCCGTCGTGGCCGGCGCCGTCGCGGCGGTGTTCGGGGGGTCGAATCTCCAGGTCTCCGGGCCGACCGGGGCCATGACCGTCGTGCTGTTGCCGATCGTGCACGAGTTCGGCGGCGACGGGGTGCTGATGGTCGGCGTCATGGCCGGCCTCATCCTGATCGCGCTCGCCGTCGCGGGGCTGGGCCGTTACGTGCGGTATCTGCCCACGCCGGTGATCGAGGGCTTCACGGCCGGCATCGCGGTCGTGATCGCCCTGCAGCAGGTTCCCGCGATGCTGGGCGTGGACGACGCCGAGGGCGAGAAGGTCTGGGCGGTGGCCGCCGACGCCGTGCTGCGCTTCGTCGCCCAGCCGCATCCCGCGCCGGTGCTGGTGGCGGCGGGGGTGGCCGCCCTCATGCTGCTCGGGGCGCGGTGGCGGCCCGCCGTACCGTTCTCGCTGCTGGCCGTGGCCGCGGCGACCGTGCTGGCGGAGGTCCTGCCCGTGCCTCTGGCGCGGATCGGGGCCTTGCCGAGCGGGGTGCCCGCGCCCTCGTTCGGTTTTCTGCAATGGTCGGCGGTGGGTGATCTGCTACCTGCCGCGCTCGCCGTGGCCGCGCTGGCGGCGTTGGAGAGCCTGCTGTCCGCCACCGTCGCCGACGCCATGAGCGTCAGCCAGCGGCATCACCCCGACCGGGAGCTGTTCGGGCAGGGACTGGCGAACCTCGCCGCGCCGATTCTGGGCGGCGTCCCGGCCACCGCGGCGATCGCGCGTACGGCCGTCAACGTGCGCGCCGGCGCGCAGTCGAAGCTGGCCGCGTTGACGCACGCGGTGGCGCTGGCCGTCATCGTGCTGGCGGCCGCGCCGCTGGTGTCGCGGATTCCGCTCGCCGCGCTGGCCGGCGTGCTGTTGGCCACGACCGTACGGATGGTGGAGACCGCATCGCTGCTGGCGCTGGTCCGCGCCACCCACCGCGATGCGGCCGTCCTCGTCCTCACGTTCACCGTCACCGTCGTCTTCGACCTGGTGACCGCCGTCGCCGTCGGGCTCGGCGTCGCCGTGGTGCTGGCGCTGCGGGCCATCGCTCGCACCGCCGGCATCAAGCAGGTGCCGATCGACGACGCCGACCACAGCGCCGAGGAGCACGCCCTGCTCCGGGAGCACATCGTCGCCTACCGGCTGGACGGCCCGTTGTTCTTCGCCGCCGCGCACGACTTCCTGCTCGAGCTCACCGAGGTCGCCGACGTGCGCGCCGTCGTCCTGCGGATGTCACGGGTGTCCACCATCGACGCCACCGGGGCGCACATTCTCGGCGACGCCATCACCCGGCTGCGGCACCGCGGGATCATCGTCCTGCTGTCCGGCATCGATCCCGCGCACCGCCAGGCGCTCACCGCGCTGGGGATCACCGCCGACCTCGAGCGGGACGGTCTGCTGTGCCCGGACACCCCCGCCGCGATCGCGCGGGCCCGCGAGCTGCTGCGGCCCGGCACCGCGGATCAGATCGAACGCTGGTACACCCGGTAGGCCCGGGCGGACAGCCACGCCATCACCGCCGCGAGGGCCAGCAGGAGCCCGATCCGGCCGCTCACCAACCCCCAGTCCGGCGTCTCCCGCAGCGCCTCGCGGGCCGCGACCGCCGCCCAGTCCACCGGGTTGTACCGGGCCACCCGGGCGACCCAGGCCGGCATCAGCGCCGGCGCGATCATGACGGATGACAGGAAGGTCAGCGGCAGCACGAGGAACTGCGCCACCGCGATCAGCGCCTCCTGCTGGTGCACGAGCAGCGCGACCGCGTCGGAGAACGCGGCGAAGACCACGCCCACCAGGATCGCCGAGACCAGGAGGGTGAGCATGCCCGGCACGCCACCGGCGTAGCGGGCGCCGGCGAGCAGGCCGACGCCGACCATGATGAGCGACTGGACGATCGTCACGGTCGCCTGGTGGGTGAGGGAGGCGGTGACGAGGGCGCCGCGGCGTACCGGCGAGGTGAGCGTGCGGTCCATGACGCCGCGGTCCATGTCCTGGATGATCGACGTGCCGCTCCAGCCCGCGGTCATCATGGCGGTCATGACCACCACGCCCGGGGTCAGGTAGGCCAGGTAGGAGCTGCCGGCGAAGCCGGGCAGCTCGGCGATGCGCCGGAACAGCTGACCGAACAGGAGCAGCCACACCATCGGCTGGACCAGCGTGAAGAGCAGATACGCCGGCTGGCGGGACAGGGTACGCAGGGACCGCAGCGAGAGCAGCCCGGTGTGGGTCAGCGCGGTGGTCACCGGGCCACCCCCTCGAGCGAAGCCGGCGAGAGCGAGGCCGACGCGAAGGTGCGGCCGGCGTGATGCAGATAGACGTCGTCCAGCGACGGGCGGGCCACGCTGACCGTGGTGAGCTCCACCATGGCCGCGTCGAGGGCGGCCAGGAGCCCCGGGAGCGCGGCGGCCCCGTCGGCGACGCGGGCGTTGACCACCGTGCCCTCGGACTCCACGGCGGCGATGCCCGGGAGCCGCTCGATCACGTGTCGCGCCTGCTCGGCCTGCGGCGCCGCGGCCAGGCCGACGCGTACGGTCTCACCGCCGAGCGCGCTCTTCAGCTCGTCCGGGGTGCCCGACGCGACGACCCGGCCGGCGTCGATGATGGCGAGCCGGGCCGCGAGGTGGTCCGCCTCGTCCAGGTAGTGCGTGGTGAGCAGCACGGTGAGGCCGTCCTCGCGGGCCAGGCGGGCGATCTCCGCCCACATGCCCATCCGCGCCTCCGGGTCCAGCCCGGTGGTCGGCTCGTCGAGGAAGAGCACGCGCGGCCGGTGCATGAGGCCCATGGCCACGTCGAGCTTGCGCTGCATGCCGCCGGACCAGGTGCCGGCCGTACGGCCCGCGGCCGCCGTCAGGTCGAAGCGGTCCAGCAGTTCCGCGGCCCGGGCCCGCGCCTGGGCAGCGGAGGCGCCGTGGATGCGGCCCTGCAGCACGAGGTTCTCCCGCCCGGTCGCCACCGGGTCGAACGTCGGCTTCTGGGACACGTACCCGATGAGGCGCCGGATCTGCCCGGGGTCGCGCCGGACGTCGATGCCGGCGACTGCGGCCCGGCCCGAGTCGGGCGCCGACAGGGTGGTGAGGATCTTGACGGTGGTGGACTTGCCGGCGCCGTTCGGCCCCAGCAGCGCGAAGACGATCCCGGGGCGGACCGAGAAGGTGACGCCGGCGAGGGCGTGCACCTCCCGCTTTCCTTTCCCGTACGTCTTGACGAGATCGACCGCCTCGATGGCGCGGTCTGCGACGGACATGGTTGCTCCTTCGACTCACCGGACGGCGGGTGCCGACCGGTCGGTGGAAGGAGTCGACGGCGGGAGGGCGTGGTGGGCTACCGTTCGCTTGCGGCACGCACGGCAGAACCCGGCCGACCGGCCGGCGACTCCGGTGTGTTCTGCCGTGGCCGCGGTGTTGGCGCACCGCGGCCACGGCGCTTCAGGCCTTGGGCGCGAAGAGCATGCGAGCGATCAGGACGGTCATGGCCACGAAGCCGCCGACCACCGCGAGCCAGGACCACTCCCAGCCGGCCGTGAGCGTCAATGCCACGAAGGCGGCCGCGGCCACGAGCCAGACCGTGACGGTGTAGATGCCGAAGCGCGCGGCGGCCGCCGGGTCCTCGGTGAAGCGGTCGGAGCCGTACGGCGCCTGCTGCCGGAGCACCCACGCCTTGTGCCGGTTGGTCTGGGTGGCGCCCAGGTACGTGAAGAGCACGGCCGACGCCACCACCAGGAGTGCACCGGCGACGAGCCAGGGCAGGCCGGCGTCGCGCAGGTACAGCCAGGCGGCGCCGAGACCCGTCGTGGCGAGCAGCGTCGCGGTGCCGTACCCGGCGGCGCGGGCCGGCGGCACCGGGTGATTGGTGGTCGTCTCCTGGCGCAGCGCGTCGGCAGTGATCGCACCGGCCGCCAGGGCGACGAACGCCACGGCGACGATCTGGGCGGCGAGCGGCACGTCGACGACCGTGGCCGCCAGGACCAGCACGAGCAGGCCCGTGGCGGCCACCGCCGACAGCACCACGGTGCGGACCGCGAACGCCGGGTTCGGGCGGACCCGTGGCGGCTGCCAGGCCGCTTCGCCCGGGCCGGGCCGGGACTCGGTCGCGTCGAGGATCGCCCGGACGTCGCCGAGCTCGTCGAGCGCCCGGCGGGCGGCGGCCGGCTCGGCCATGCCGGTCGCGGTCAGCTCGGTGACGCGGGCGACGAGGTTGCCGCGCATCTCCTCCTTGAGGTCCTGCTGGTCGGGTCCCATCTCGACGCCGGCGAACGCCTCGTCGAGCAGGCGGTGCACGTGCATGCCGGCCCCGCCCGGGGTCTCGTCTGACAGGGTCACGATGACCGCCTTTGCGTCGTGTCGGGGGAGCCGTCGATGTCGAGCAGGGTGTCGATGACGTCCCGGGTCGCCACCCAGGCCGCGGCGTTGCGGCGGTAGACGGCACGGCCGGCGTCGGTGATGCGGTAGTACTTGCGCCGGCCGCCCTGGCTCTCGTCACCCCAGTACGCCTCGATGAGCCCGTCCTTCATGAGCCGGCGGTACGCCGCGTAGAGGGTCGCCTCCTTGATCTCGTGCCGCCCTCCGGTGGCGTCCCGGATCCGCTTGAAGATCTCGAAGCCGTACCGGTCCTCGCGGCGCAGCACGCCCAGCACGATCGTGTCGGTGTGCCCCCGCAGCAGGTCCGCGGCGAGGACGTCCCGCGAGTTGTCAACCATGTCGAATACTGTATCAGATCAAGTACTGGGGCTGACATACCAGAATCCACGATGGCGCGAACCCCGCGGGTGCACGAGACTCTGCAGGCATGCGTGATCTCACCCGCCGGTGGGCCTGGCTGGGCGTGCTGGTCATCGGGCTCGTGCTCTACGTGATCGTGCTGCGGACGCTGGTACGGACGCAGAACCCCAACTTCGTGCCGTCGCTGCTGCTGCTCGGCGCGACCGTCGTACCGCTCGCCTTCCTGACGTTCGCGCAGGCCCGGACCGGCCGGTGGCAGGTGCCGGCCGCGGCGCTGGTCGTCGCCGCGTTCTTCGGCGGGGTCATCGGCGTCGTCGTGGCCGGGACGCTGGAGTACGACGCGCTGCGCGGGCTCGGCGCGCTGCCGATGCTCTTCGTCGCGCTCATCGAGGAAGCGGCGAAGATGATCGTCCCGATCGTCCTGCTGTTCGTCCTGCTCGCCCGGCGCGGGCGCCGGCTGCCGTCCGACGGGCTGGTCATCGGGGTCGCGTCCGGCATGGGGTTCGCCGCGCTGGAGACCATGGGGTACGGGTTCACCGCGCTGCTCGCCTCGAAGGGCAACATCTCCACCGTGCAGGAGACCCTCTTCGTCCGGGGCCTGACCGCGCCGGCCGGGCACACCGCCTGGACCGGCCTCACCTGCGGGGCGCTGTGGGCGATGATCGCCTCACCGACCGGCAGGAGGTTCCTCGCCTTCCTCGCGACCTTCATCGGCGCGGTCGCCATGCACACGGCGTGGGACACCTTCGGCGGGGTGATCCCGTTCATCATCCTGGCGATCCTCAGCCTGGGCTGGCTGTTCATCGCCTTGCACCGCTACCGCGCGTTCGCCGAGCACACCCAATGGGCGCCCCGCGAACCGTCGCCCGTCTAGCGTTTCCAGTAGCCCATGAAGGCCACCGCGTCGCGGTCGATGCCGCGGTCGCCGACGAGGTGGCGGCGCAGGGCGACGACCGTACGCGACTCCCCCGCGAGCCACGCATAGAAGGAGCCGGCGGCCTGCGACGGCACGTCCCAGACCATGCCCTCGTCCTCGCCCGGCGGCACGCAGGCGGTGACCGGGGCGCCACCCAGGAGGGAGCGGACCGCCGGTTCGATCCGGTCGCCGTGTGCGCGGACGAGCCAGGTGATGTCGTGGCGGCCCGCGACGGGCAGGCGATCGTCGGCGTACGGCACCTCGAGGACGGCCCGGGCGGGGCGGTCGAGGGACTCCAGGATGGCCGACGCCGCCGGGAGGGCCGTCGCATCGGCCGCGATCAGCAGCCGGTCCGCGGTCGCCGGGGGCCGCCAGGCCACGTCCGTGACCGGGTGGCCCGGGGTGGCGCCGATCAGCACGATCCGGTCGCCGGGAGCCGCCGCACCCGCCCACCGGGAGGCCGGGGAGGCGTCGCCGTGCAGCACGAAGTCGATGTCCAGCTCGGCGCTCTCCGGCCGGTACGCCCGCACGGTGTAGACCCGCAGCGGGGCGCCACAGGCCCGCCAGTCGGCTGCGCGGGCGAACGCCTCGTGATCGGTGTCCGGCGGCAGGAACAGCAGGTTGATCCGCTGGTCGAACCCGTGGTACGCGAAGTCCGCCAGCGCCTCGCCGGTCAGCGTGACCCGGACGAAACTGCTGCTCAACCGGGTCGCGCGGGCCACCCGCAGCGGGAACGGCTGGTACGGCCGCAGCCGCGGCGGCGCCAGGACGGACATCATGAAAGCTGAGGCTACCCTAAGTCGATCGGGAGCCGCCCGGGGTGGTCCGCCGCGCGCGGGCCGCCAGCCCCGGGGAGCCGCACCGCTCGGCGAGCTCGAGCCCGTCGCGCAGCACCCGCCGGGCCTGGGGGCGGCGCCGGGCGCGGTGCAGCAGATCCCCGAGGTCGACCAGAGCAATCGCCAGCTCGAAGCGGCGCGGCGTGCCGTGCAGGACCCGGACCGCCTCCTCGGCCGCGGCCAGCCCGGTCGGCCCGGGCAGCACCCGGCCCTGGATGCGCAGCGCCCGGCCCAACGCCGACGCGAGCCCGTGGCGGCGGGTCAGCGCCACCTCCTCCGCGACGAGCCGCTCGGCCGCCTCGGCGGCGCCGATGCCGGTGAGGACGTCCGCCGCCGCCGAGCGCCACGGCAGCACGCCGGGGTGGTCGACGCGGCGGACGGCGACGCGCTCGCCGCAGGCGTACAGGTCGGCGAGGGCGTCGCCGGGCCGGGCCGCCGCCCCGTGCAGGCGGCCGCGGACGTAGCGCAGCAGCAGGAACTCGGGGTCGTCGGGGAGGTCACCGGTGAAGGCGGTCGCGGCGAGCAGCCGGCCGGCGTGGTCGGCGTCGCCCATGTCGAGCAGGACGGCGATCCGCCGCGACAGCAGCAGGGCCGCCGTCGCGCCGTCCGGCTCCGCGCCGGAGACGGCGAGCAGCTCGGCCGCGGCGTCCGCGTCACGGGCCGCGGCGGGCAGGTGCCCGCTGCGGCGGGCCACTGAGGAGCGCTGGGAGTACGCCGCGACGAGCCCGGCCGCGTCCCCTTCGCGCCCGGCGACCTCGACCGCGACCGTGCAGCCGGCGTACGCGGCGGCGAGGTCGTCGGCGTCACCGAGGCGGCGCAGCGCGCGCAGGTATCGGGGCAGGTCCGCGCTGCCCCTCGGCGGTTCGAGCGGCACGGAGCGCGGGCGGGGGACGGCGTGGTCCCGGCCGTGGTTCGTCAACCGCGGCCCTTCGTGGCGGACGGTCATGCACCAGTCTGTACCCCTTCGGGGGCAGAAACACCTTACGGTTCGGTACACAATGGCGTCCATGCGCAGCCCGACGCAACGCGACCTGGACCTTCGTACGATCGACGCGATGCTGTCACCCGCGCTGGGGACGTCCGTCGTACAGGCCGCGGAGTTGTCCGGTGGCGGTTTCGCGGCGGTGTGGCGGGCCACCCTTGCCGACGGCCGCTCGGTGGTGGTGAAGGTCGGCCCGCCGGAGGACGCCAGGCTGCTGCGGTACGAGCGCGACCTGATCCCCGCCGAGGCCCGCTACTTCCGGCTGGTGCGCGAGGCGGCGCCCGTCCCGGAGGTGCTGCATCTGGGCGACGGCTGGATCGTGACGTCCCTCCTGCCCGGACGGTCGCTCACCGAGGTGCCGGACGCGGCGGCGGTCCGCGAGGAGCTGGGCCGCGCGATCGCTCGCGTCCACACCATCGAGGGCAGGATCTTCGGGTACGACGGGAACCGGCCCTCCGGCCGCGACTGGCCGGAGGCGTTCACGGCGATCATGGCAGCGCTGGTCGCCGACGCGGCCGACTGGGACGTGCCGCTGCCGCCGGGGATCCTGGACGCGGTCGAGCGGCACCGGGCCGTGCTGGCATCCGTGACCAGGCCGGCGCTGCTGCACTTCGACCTGTGGGACGGCAACGTGCTGACCGAGGACGGGCGGCTGACCGGCCTGGTCGACGGCGAGCGGCACCTCTACGGCGACCCGCTGCTCGACCTCGTCTCCCCCGCGCTGTTCCGCCGCATCGAGGACGAGCCGGACCACCCGTTCCTGCGCGGGTACGCCACCACCACCGGCCTGGAGATCGACGACGCGGCACGCACCCGGCTGACGCTGTACCGGCTGCACCTCTACACGCTGATGGTGACGGAGTGCCCGAGCCGCGGCGTTCCGGTCGGTCACGAGTGGCATGCCCGCATGACGGGGATGCTGACCGAGGAGCTCAAGCGCCTCTAGCAAATGCCAGTGCGATCGCTAGGAAGGCCTCGCAGATGCGGCTATGCTGGCCGGCGTGACGACGTACCGGATCGGTGAGGCGGCCGAGCTGCTCGGGGTCAGCGCCGACACGGTCCGCCGCTGGGTCGACGCGGGACGGCTGGCCGCGGCCCGCGACGACCACGGTCACCGCAGCATCGCGGGGGCCGATCTGGCCGCGTACGCCCGATCCCTGGCGGCCGGCCCGGGCGCCGGCGCGCACCGGTCCTCGGCGCGCAACCGGCTGCGGGGCCTGGTCACGGCGATCACGCGGGACGCGGTCATGGCGCAGGTCGACATCCAGGCCGGGCCGTTCCGGGTCGTGTCGCTGATGAGCCGCGAGGCCGTCGACGACCTGGGGCTGGAGGTCGGGTCCGTGGCGGTGGCCGTGATCAAGTCGACGACGGTGGTCGTGGAGCGAGGGGACGGCGAATGAGGACACGGGTGGCGGCCGCGCTCGCCGCCGTGCTGGTGATGAGCGGATGCGGCGCCCGGGCCGCCTCCGACCAGACGGAGAAGATCACCGTGCTGGCCGCGGCCTCGCTCACCGAGTCGTTCGACCGGATCGGCTCACTCTTCGAGCAGGCGAACCCGGGCACGGACGTCGTCTTCTCGTACGGCGGCAGCTCCGGGCTGGCCCAGCAGATCACCGCCGGCGCGCCCGCGGACGTGTTCGCCGCGGCCAGCCCGGCCACCATGAAGACCGTCACGGACGCCGGGGACGGCGGCACGCCGGTGACGTTCGCCCGCAACCAGCTCGTCATCGCCGTACCCAAGGGTGACCCGAAGGGCCTCACGTCACCGGCTGCGCTGGCGAAGCCGGGCGTGAAGGTGGCGCTGTGCGCGCCGCAGGTGCCGTGCGGCGCCGCCGCGCAGAAGGCGCTGGCCGCGGCCGGGGTCACGCTGACGCCGGTCACCCAGGAGCAGGACGTCAAGGCCGCGCTGGCCAAGGTCAAGCTGGGTGAGGTGGACGCCGCGCTGGTCTACCGTACGGACGCGCGCGCGGCCGCCGCCGACGTGGCGGCCGTGGAATTCCCGGAGTCGGCCTCGGCGATCAACGACTACCCGATCGTCGCGCTGAAGAATGCGCCGAACCGTTCCGGGGCCGACGCGTTCGTCGCGTTCGTCCAGACCTCCCAGGCCCAGCAGGTGCTGGCCGACGCAGGGTTCCAGCGGCCCTGAACCGGCTGCGCTCCCGGGCCCCGCTGGCCCTGGCGATCCCCGCGGTCGCCGGGCTGGCGTTCCTCGTGCTGCCCCTGGCCGGCCTGCTGATCACGGCGCCGTGGTCGACGCTGCCGCAGCGGCTGACGGAGCCCGGCGTGCTGACGGCCCTGCGGTTGTCGCTGCTCACCGCCTCGCTCGCGACCGTGGTGTGCCTGCTGCTCGGCGTACCGCTGGCCTGGCTCCTGGCCCGGACCACCTTCCCGGGGCGACGCCTCGTCCGGGCCCTGGTCACCGTGCCGCTGGTGTTGCCACCGGTGGTCGGCGGCGTGGCGCTGCTGCTGGTCTTCGGCCGTCGCGGGCTGCTGGGCGGGTGGCTGGAGGCCACGTTCGGCGTGACCCTGCCGTTCACGACCGCCGGCGTGGTGGTGGCCGAGGCGTTCGTGGCCATGCCGTTCCTGGTGATCAGCGTGGAAGGGGCGCTACGGGCGGCGGACGCGCGCTACGAGGAGGCGGCCGCGACGCTCGGCGCCGGCCGGTGGACCGTGTTCCGGCGGGTGACGCTGCCGCTGATCGCCCCCGGGGTGGCCGCGGGCGCGGTGCTGTGCTGGGCGCGGGCGCTGGGCGAGTTCGGCGCGACCATCACGTTCGCCGGCAACTTCCCCGGGCGTACGCAGACCATGCCCCTGGCCGTCTACCTCGCGCTGGAACAGGACCTGGACGCCGCGATCGTGCTGAGCCTCGTGCTGCTCGCGGTGTCGGTGCTGATCCTCGCCGGCCTGCGCGACCGCTGGCTCGGTACGTCATGAGCCTCGACGCGCACCTCGTCGTGCGGCGGCCCGGCTTCACGCTGGACGCCGCGCTGCGCGCCGAGCCGGGCGAGGTGGTGGCGCTGCTCGGCCCGAACGGCGCGGGGAAGACGACCGCGCTGCGCGCGCTGGCCGGGCTCGTCGCGCTGGACGACGGGCACATCCGGCTGCACGACCGGGCCCTCGACGAAGGGTCACGGCGGTTCACCCCGCCCGAGCACCGGCGCATCGGCGTCGTGTTCCAGGACTACCTGCTGTTCCCGCATCTGTCCGCAGTGGACAACGTCGCGTTCGGCCCACGCTGCCGGGGCCTGTCCCGGGCCGAGTCCCGGCAGCGCGCGAGCGATCTGCTGGACCGGGTCGGGCTGGCGGAGCACGCCCGCAAGAAGCCCCGCCAGCTCTCCGGCGGGCAGGCGCAACGCGTGGCGCTGGCCCGGGCGCTCGCCACCGAGCCGCAGCTGCTCCTGCTCGACGAGCCGCTCGCGGCGCTCGACGCGCGGACCCGCCTGGACACCCGGGCCCACCTGCGCGGCCACCTCGCGGCCCACGCCGGGCCCACGGTGCTCGTCACCCACGACCCGCTGGACGCGATGATGCTCGCCGACCGGCTCGTCATCCTCGAGGACGGGCGCGTGGTGCAGACCGGCGACGCGGCCTCGGTCACGTCGAGGCCGCGCACCGACTACGTCGCCCGGCTCGTCGGGCTGAACCTCTACCGGGGCCGCGCCGAGGGGACCCAGGTCCGCGTCGGCGACGGCTTCACCCTCACCACGGCGACCCCGCACACCGGCGAGGTGTTCGTGGCGTTCGCCCCGGCCGCGGTGGCGCTCTACGCCGTACGGCCGGAGGGCAGCCCGCGCAACACGTGGCCGGCGACCGTGACCGCGGTGGCCCGGCACGGCGACGCGCTGCGTATCGAGCTGGCCGGGCCGATTGCGGTGGCCGCCGACGTGACGCCGGCGGCCGCCGTTCATCTGGGTCTGGAACCCGGACGCGAGGTATGGGCCAGCCTCAAGGCCACCGAGGCGACCGCCTACCCCGCCTGAGCGGTGAACGTGTACGAGCCGGAGGGCAGCGCGTACGACGCCGTGCCGTTCTGGAAGCCGTGCGGCACCGCCTCGGCCGGCGCGGTGACCGCGGCGGCCGAGGACGCCGGGATCTCCACGGTCGCCGTGGAATTCGGCGGCACCACGACCTTCACCGTCAGGGTCGTCCCGCTCCTCGTCCACTGCGTACGCGTCTGCCCGTACGCGGTCGTCAACGAGGTGTCCGCGGCCGTGAGCGAACCGCCGGGTTTGGGCGCGATCAGCAGGTCCTGGTATCCCGGCGTCGCCGGGGCGAGGCCGCCGACGCTGCGGTAGAGCCAGTCCCCGACCGAGCCGAGACCGTAGTGGTTGAAGGAGTTCATGCCGGGGTCCTGCAGCGACCCGTCCGGCCGGATCCCGTCCCAGCGCTCCCAGATCGTGGTGGCGCCGCGCGAGTTCATGTAGCCCCAGCCGGGATAACCGGGCTGCTGCAGGATGCGGTACGCGGTGTCGAGGTGCCCGTGCTCGGCGAGGACCGGCAGCAGGTTCTCGACGCCCATGAAGCCGACGGACAGGTGCCCGTCACGGGCGGCCACCTTCGCCGCGAGCTTGTCCGCCACCGCCTGCTGCCGGTCGGCGGGCACGAGACCGAAGGCGAGCGCGAGGACGTAGCCGGTCTGGGAGTTCGCGCCGACGGTCCCGTCCGCGGCCACGAAACGGTTGGTGAAGGCCGCGGCGATGCGGTCGGCGAGGTCGCCGTACGTGGCCGCCTCCGAGGTGCGCCCGGTGGCCGCCGCCATCCGCGACACCAGCCGCGCCGACCAGCCGAAGAACGCGGTGCTGGTCAGGTCGTTCGCCGTGGGGTCGTCGACGTTGAGCCAGTCGCCGAACGTGTCCCGGTCGCGGATCAGGTCGGCGCCGGCCGTGCCGCGCAGGTAGTCGACCCACCTCGCCATCGCCGGGAACGCCCGGTCCACCGCGGACAGGTCACCGTAGCGCTGCCACAGCACGTACGGCACGATGACGCCCGCGTCGCCCCAGCCTGCCTTGCCGTTGCCGCCCAGCACGTCCGGCGCGACGTCGGTGAACGCCCCGTCCGCGTGCTGCGCGTCGACCAGGTCGTCAATGAACTTGGCGAGTAGGCCGTGGGTGTCGAAGTTGAACGTCGACGTGGCCCCGAACGCGGCGATGTCACCGGTCCAGCCGAGCCGCTCGTCGCGCTGCGGGCAGTCGGTCGGGATCGACAGCATGTTGGAGCGCGCGCCCCAGAGGATGTTGTGCTGCACCTGGTCGACGAGCGGGTCGGAGGTGGTGAACGTGCCGGTCTGCGCGCCGTCGGTCCACGCCGCGAGGCCGGTGAGCGTGTCCGGGCCCGGGGCGCCGGGGAGCCCGGTCACCTCCACGTAGCGGTAGCCGTGCACGGTGAAGTGCGGTTCGAAGGTCTCCGTACCCTGACCGGCCAGCGTGAACGAGTCGGTGGCCTGCGCGGCCCGCAGGTTCGCGGTGTAGAGGGTGCCGTCGGCGTTGAGGATCTCGGCGTGCCGCAGCGTCACCTTCGTCCCGGCCGGGCCGGCCACCCGCAGCCGGTTCCAGCCGGCGAAGTTCTGGCCGAGGTCGGCGATCCAGACGCCCGGCTTCGGCTGCGTCCACGCCACCGGCTTCAGCTCCTGCTGCACGGTGACGCCCGGGTCGACCTGGGCGACCATGTGCGGCGCGGGCGCCGAGCGCACGGTCACCGGCTGGGCCGGGCCGCCCGCGAGGCGGGCGTCCTGATCCTCGCCGTGGTACAGGTCGTCGGACACGATCGGGCTGGTGGTCGCGGACCACGTTCCATCCGTACGCACCTCAGCGCGCGTGCCGTCGGCGTACTCGACGTCGAGTTCCGCGGAGTACCAGGGCGAGGTGCCGTAGCGCTGGGCGCCCGCGAAGCCGAGGCTGCCGGAGTACCATCCGTTGCCCAGCAGCGCCGACAGCGTGTTGTCGCCCTGCTTCAGCGCGGTCGTCACGTCGTACGCGCGGTACTGCAGGCGCTTGGTGTAGTCGGTCCAGCCCGGCGCGAGTCGTTCGTCGCCGACCTTCGCGCCGTTCAGGTACGTCTCGTGCAGCCCGAGCGCGGTCGCGAAGAGCCGGGCGCGGGCCACCGGCTTGGTGACCGCGAACGTCTTGCTCAGCCGCGGTGCCGGGCTGGGCACGACGACCTGGGCGCCCCACGGTCCGGCGCCCAGGGCGGCCGTCGCCTTCGCGGCCGGCCAGGCGCTGTCGTCGAATCCGGGCTGCTGCCAGCCGTCGGGCGCGGCCTGCGACGCCTTCCACGTCGCGTCGGTGACGACCGTGGTGGCGCCCTGCAGCTTGGCGATCACGCCGGCCGGTCCGGTCGAGGTGTTCGACGCGGCGATCGCGATGGTGTTGCGGCCGCTGCGCAGCTGGGTGGTCACGTCGACGGTGGTGGCGCGCTTCCACGAGTCCGTGACGCGGCGCGATGAGCTGACGGGCACCCCGTTGACCCAGACGTCGGCGGTGTCGTCACCGGTCACGACCAGGCTCGTGCGCCCGGTGGCGGCGAGGTCGACCGTACGCCGGAAGTAGCGCGTCGCCGCGGGCGCCTCGACGCTCGGATCGCCCTCGGGGTACCAGATCCAGGAGGCGCCGGTGAGGTTCGCGCCGCCGGGGGCGCCGATGAAGCCGGCCCGCCAGGCATCCAGGCCGGTGTCGAAGCGGGCCGGTGCGCTCCACGGGCTGGGGCGGCCCTGCGCGTCCCAGACCCGTACGCGCCAGTGATAGGTCCGGTTGGAACCCAGCGTGGGGCCGGCGTACGTGACGTCGACGGACTGCCGGGACGCGACCTGTCCGCTGTCCCACACGTCCGCCGCGCCCGGCCGGGTGCCCACGGTGACCTGGTACCGGCCCTGGACCTGGCCCTTCACCGTGGTGACGAGCCGCCAGCCGAAGCGCGGCTTCGCCGCGTCGATCCCGACCGGGTTCGTCCGCCGCTCGGTGGTGAGCCCGGCGACCGTGACCGGCGAGGCGGCCGCGCCGGGCAGCCGGACGTCCCGCCCCCACGGCCCGGTGCCGTACGCCCCCAGGTCCCGCGCGGCGACCCACGTCTGCGGTGCGCCGTTCGCCGCCTGCCAGGCGCCGTCGGTGACGAGGTCGGCGGTGCCGGCTGCCGAGGTCACGCGCAGGTGGCCGAGGACGCCGGCCGGGCCGCCGTTGTTGCGGGCCGCGATGGTGAGCGTGTTGGCGCCGGGCTTGAGCGCCGCGGCGAGGTCGACGGAGAGGGCCTGCTTCCAGGAGTCGGTGGCCCGCGCGGAGGCGGTCAGCCAGGTGTCGTTGAGCCACACGTCGACGGTGTCGTCCCCGGTGACGAGGAGTTCGGCGGCGGTGTACGGCCCCGCCGGCGCGGTGAACGTGCGGCGGAGGTAGCGGGTGGCGGCGGGGGCGGGGTCCTCCGGGTACCAGATCCAGTGCGCGCCGGCCAGCGTTTCAATCCGGCGTTCAACGGGGCGGGCCGCGGCGGGGGCGGTGGCGAGCGGGATCGAGAGGGTGGCGGCCAGGGCTGCGACGGCGGCCCTGGCCAGGACGTTTCTTGCCATGCGGTTCTCCTCGGTGGGTGAGAAGGGCACGGAACCCAGTCACGCATTTAAACGTTTCAATACGTGGACCTCTCGAGCGTAGGCCGAACCGCAAGATCCACTCAAGGGAGCGGGCTACCGTGGGGGCGTGCAGGCACTCGAACTGGCCGACTACCGCGCGGCCGTCGCCGATCTCTATCTGACCGCCACGGACCTGGCCGACTTCCGGTCCCGGCGCGACGCGCTCTTCGCCACCCATCCCCAGTCGGCCGTCCCGCGCGGAGAACCGTTCGACGGCCTGCGCTACTTCCCGGAGAGCGACGAGTTCATCGCCGAGGCGCCGCTGCGCGAAGCCCCGGGCGAGCTCGACATCGACACCGGCGGCCCGGACGGCGTGTGCCACTACGAGCGGGCCGGCATCATCGAGACGCCGTGGGGCGAGCTGTCGCTGTGGTGGCTGGCGGCGTACGGCGGCGGCCTGTTCCTCCCGGTCCGCGACGCCACCAGCGGCCCCGAGACGTACGGCGGCGGCCGCTACCTGACGGACACCGTGAAGGGCACCCACGGCCGGGGCCTGCAGATCCTCGGAGCCGACCGGGTGCGGCTCGACTTCAACTACCTCTACAACCCCAGTTGCGCGTACGACGACCGGTGGCTCTGCCCCCTCGCGCCGCCCGAGAACACCGTGGCGGCACCGATCCGCGCCGGTGAGCTGCGCTACCACTAGCCCGTGATCCAGATCACAGGAACTCGCCCCGTGCCGCCGGACAGCTCCTTCACGTGACGACAGATCTGCGCTCCCGTGTCCGGGCCGGCGACCGGGCCGCGTTCGCCGAGCTCTTCGACACCTACGCGCGGACGGTCTACAACCACGGGTTCCGGCTGACCGCCGACTGGGCGCTGGCCGACGACGTGGTCTCGGCGACGTTCCTGCAGGCCTGGCGGATGCGGGGGCGCCTCGACGCCGACGGCGGCTCGCTGCGGCCGTGGCTGCTCGGCATCGCCACCAACATCACCCGCAACCTGCGCCGCAGCGACCGCCGGTACCGGGCCGCCGCGCTGGCCTGCACCGGCTTCGACCAGGTCGCCCCGGACCACGCCGACACCACCGACGCGCGGCTGGACGACGCCCGCCGGCTCGCCGAGGCCATGGCGGTCCTGGCCGCCCTGCCCCGCGCCGACCGCGAGGCCTTCACGCTCTGCGTCTGGGAGCAGCTCGACTACGAATCCGCCGCCCGGGCGCTCGGCGTCCCGATCGGCACGGTCCGCTCCCGGCTCTCCCGCGCCCGCGAGAAGATCCGCAGGGAGCTCCGCGGCCCGGATCGGCCGGCGACAGACGACCGCATCAGCACGACCCGGCCCCGGGAGGGAACGCGATGAACGAGCACTCGATGCTCCAGCCGCCGCCCTCGGCGGACCTGCCGCCCGGCCGCCACGAGCTCCACAAGCGACACCTGATGGCGCTCATCGACGATGCCCCCGGCACCGCGCCCGCGCGGGCCCGCCGGCCGTTCCTGCTGCGTCCCGTGTTCGCCCTGCCGGCCCTGGTTCTCATCGTGGCCGCGGCCGTCGGCGTCGCCGTCACCCGCACCGGCGACGGTTCCCACCGCGCCGGGCCGGCGCTGACCGAACCGGCGCAGTTCGCCGACCCCCGGGCCGGCACCCCGCGCGGGCTGACCGAGCTGGCGGACCGGATGGCGCTCGTCGCGGCCACCCGCGACACCGGCGGGCCGCCGGCGGGCGGATGGGTCTACATCAGGAGCAAGACCGCCGAGGTCTACCTCTCCGGCGACACCGGCACCGCGGGACCGGCCGCCCGGGTCACCAACCGGCAGACCTGGCGGTCGCTCGACGGCCGCAGGGGCTGGCTCGAGCAGACCGGGACCGGCGAGGACGACGGCGGGCTGAGCCTGGACAGCGCCGAACCGCCGAGCCTCACCTGGCCGTCGTACGACCTGCTCACCTCGCTGCCCACCGACCCGGACGCGCTGCTCGCCCGGATCCGTGCGGAGACCCGGGACGCCGGCCGGACCGCCGGCACGGGACCGGACACCGAGGCCTTCGAGACGGTCGGCGACCTGCTGCTCGAGAGCTACCCGCCGGCGGGCCTCTACCCCGCGCTCTACCGCGTCGCCGCCTCGATCCCCGGCGCGCTGGTGGTCGACGACTCCGTCGACGCGGCCGGCCGCCACGGCATCGCGCTGGCCCGGGTCGACGAGCGCGACATCCGCACCGAGCTGATCTTCGACAAGCGCGACTACACGTTCCTGGGCGAGCGCCGGGTCCGCACCACGGACGCGGACGGCATCAAGGCCGGCACGGTCACCTTCTCGCTGGCCGTCCTCGACCGCTCGCTGGTCGGCGCGATGAAGCAGGTGCCCACCCGGTGACCCGAGAACGGGCACCGACGGTGTGCCCGCTCAGCGAGGCCGGTCCGCCGCCGTCAACAGGTCGGAGACCAGCAGCAGGACGTCGGTGACGGACACCGTCATCGCGACCTGCCGGGCCGCCGGGCGCAGCTCGGGATCCGCGCACAGCCCCTGCCACAGCCGCTCGAGGTCGGCCTGCGTGAAGGTGCCGTCGGCCGCCACGGGCAGCAGTCCCCGCTGCGCCGCCACGGTGAGGATCGGGACGAGCTTGCTCTCGGCGGTGTCCAGGACCTCCCGGGTCTGCGCATAGTCCGTCCGCAGCCGGGCGGCACCGGACACCAGCACGTGCAGCACGATCGATCGCTCCGCCTCGCGCCGATGCCCGGTGATGCGCTCGAGCGTGAGCGGGTGCATCCCCGCCCGGGCCGACGAGAGCTGCGCCCTCAGGGTGAGCATGTCGTTCTCGGCGTCCGCGTCGCCCAGCGCCTTGTACCCGGCGGACGCCCGGTCGAGGAAGTCCCCGGCGGTGGCCACGATGTCCAGGTCGAGGGCCGTGTACGCACGCGTGGCCTCGGTGCAGGAGTCGAGGAGCGTCCCGAGCCGCCCCAGCCGGTCGTGCAGGAAGCGCTGCACGGCTACTCGAATTCCACGACGGCGTGCGTACGCCCGTCCTCGCCGTCCTGCACGGAGCGGAGGTACACGCCCTCCTCCAGCAGCTCCGCGTGGACGGTGCAGACGGACGCGTCGTCGCTGCCGTTCTTGACCACGTTCGTCACCGGGTTGACGAGCAGGCTGTCGATCGCCGTACGGTCCACCACCGTGCGCTCGGCGACCGTGCTCAGCACCTCCGCCATCGTCGTCGCGAGCAGCTCGCGGGCGCCGTCCCACCGGGCGAAGAAGCCGGCGAGGTCGGCCTCCTCCAGGCACGCGCGGACGACGGCCGTCCAGCCCAGCGTCACGAGCGTGTCGGGATGCCGGGGCTCCGGGTTCGACACCAGCTGCTTGTGGAAGTCGATCGCGAGATCCTGCACGACGCGGGACTCCGGGGGGTCCTTGAGCTCGAGGTCACTCAGGCCCTTGTCGCGGAGCCGGGCCAGCTCGACCGCCACCCGGACGCCCCTCGCGTGGTCGGCGATGAACGTGACGAAGTCCTCCGCCGGAAAGTCGAACCGCACGGTCTGGTTGAACCGGGCCCCGGAGATGAGGATCGGGAGGGCCAGGTCCAGCTTCGGCATCTTGAAACGAGGGGCGGGGAAGTAACGCATCACCTCGTCGGCGGCATACCGCTGCGCCACTTCGCGGGAGTATTCGTCCGCCATTTCCCGGGCCTTGACGATCTCCAGAAGAATGAAACCGGCATAGTCGCTCAAGGTGATCTCTGCCACGATTCCCGCCCCTCGTCGCTCAGTTCGTCACGCGGAAAGAATTCCGAGGATCTTTTCCAGCCCGGCGGGAATCTCGTCCTGCACGGCCTTCACGTTGACGTTCAGCGCATATTCCTTCTTGACCTCCACATTGGTCGCCGTCTTGCGCTGGTACGACGCCGACACCTTGAAGTTCACCGGGCCCCAGCCCGCCTTGACCTCCGCGCCCACGTCCAGCTGGTCCGAGGTGCTGGCGCTCTCCACCGAGTTGAGCTTCACGTTGAAGTCGATCACCACCTGCTCGATGCGCAGGGAGGGGATCGGCAACATCGCCAGCAGCGGCACCCGGACGAAGACCTCCTTCTCCACGGGGTCCTTGGAGCCGTTGAGGTCCTTGCGCCGATGCGAGAAGTCGACCATCACGAGGTCGCGCTTGCCCTCGATCGGCTGGTTGTTGTCGTCGACGGCCTGGGTGAAGCCCACTTTGTTGATGAAGTCGACGGTGGCGAGCGACGACGCCACCTGCGCATCGACCGCGGCCTGCAGCGGGCCGCCGATCATCTTGCGGAAGTCGATGTTGTTCAGCTCCGACGTGAAGTTCGTCTGCGGTGCGGCCAGCGCCTGCGGTGCGGCCGCGGTCGCGGCGAGCGTCGTGCCCAGCCGAGCCGCGGCCTCGCCGGCGTCGGCCGTGGCCTCGGCGAGGTCCGCGGCGGCCGGGTCCGCCATCGGTTCGACGGCCGAGCCCTCCGCGGCCGCGGGCGTGGTCGCGCCTACGTTGTCCCTGTCCGGCGTCTGCGACGTGGTCATGCGGTGCCTTCCGGTGAACGGCCCCCGGCGGGGGCAATGGGAAAAAGAAACACAACGACGGTGCGCGGGCGGCAGACAATGCGATCGGAGAAAGGCCCGGGAGTTCGTCGGCGAATCGCAATGGCCGATGACGCCGCCGCGGTGAATTACTGACCCATGTTAGAGGTCCGGATCGGACGGAAAATACGCTCTGTCGTTGATCCGGCCGTCCGCCGTACGCTGGTTCCGTGACCGAAATGCCGCACGTCCGGATCGTCCAGCTGCCCGCCGCCGCCCTCGCGGCGCTGAGCCGTCAGGACCTCGCCGGCGCGCAGGCCGCCGGACCCGTACCGCTCAGCGCCTGGCTCGCCGGCCCGGACAACGCGGGCCTGTGGTCCCGGCGGCACCGGCAGGTCCTGGCGGATCCGGCCGAGGCCGCGTGGGTCACCGGCGTCATCTGGGACGAGGCCGCCGGGCGCGCCACCGGCCGGGCCGGCTACCACGGGCGGCCCGTGGACGGGCTGGTCGAGATCGGGTACGCCGTGGACCCCGCGTACCGCCGCCGCGGCTACGGCGGGGCGGCTCTCGCCGTGCTGCTGGACCGGGCGGCGCGGGAACCGGAGGTCCGTACGGTCCGGCTGTCGATCCGCCCCGACAACGTGCCGTCGCTGGCCCTCGCCGCCCGGCACGGCTTCCGGCAGGTCGGCGACCAGTGGGACGACGAGGACGGCCTTGAGCTGGTCTTCGAGCTACCGGCCGACCGCGTCGCCGCCGGGTGAAAAGGTTCATTAGGATCGGGGCGTGAGCAGCGTGAGCGGCGGCAGCGGGGATCCGGGCACGGTGGACCGGTTCGACACGACGGTCGCGCATCCGGCCCGGCGGTACAACTACTGGCTCGGCGGCAAGGACCACTTCGCGGCCGACCGCGCCTCCGGCGACGCCATCGAGGCGGCGATGCCGAGCATCCGGCTGATGGCGGTCGAGAACAGGAAGTTCCTCGGCCGGGCCGTGGAGCACCTCGCCCGCCGGGGCGTACGGCAGTTCCTCGACATCGGCACCGGCATCCCGGCGCCCGGCAACACCCACGAGGTGGCGCAGGCGATCGAGCCCACCACCCGGACGGTGTACGTCGACAACGACCCCATCGTGCTGACCCACTCGCGCGCGCTCATCACCAGCGGACCGCAGGGCGCGATCAGCTACCTCGACGCCGACCTGCGCGAGCCCGACGTCATCCTGGCCCACCCCGATCTGCACGCCACGCTGGACTTCACCGAGCCGATCGCGCTGCTGCTGGTGGCGGTGCTGCACTTCATCCGCGAGGACGAGGACCCGCAGGGCATCGTGGACAAGCTCGTCGGCGCGCTGCCGGCCGGCAGCTACGTCGTCGCCTCGCACGCCACGTGGGAATACCAGACGCCCGAGGCGATCGCGGAGCTGACGGCCAACAACCCCGGCGGCCGGTTCGTGCCGCGCACCGGCGAGCGGTTCACGGAGCTGCTGCACGGCCTGGAGTTCGTGGAGCCGGGGCTGGTGTCGGTGTCCCACTGGCGGGCGGAGAACGAGCCGCAGCCCCGGCCGTCCATCGAGGACGTCTCCTGCAACGGCGTGGTGGCCCGGGTCCCCTGACCCCCGTGCCCGGGCACCCGGGGCCACCCGCCGTCATTCGTTGCGGGCCACCTCGGGGCCGGTGACGCGGCGCAGCAACGGCAGCGTCGACGCGATGACGGCGAGGGACGCCAGCAGCCCACCCACGACGAACGCGTAGTAAGCCCCGCCCGGAGAGTGCAGCGACAATCCCATCTGCGCTCTCAGGAACAGGTGGGCGCAGGCGAACCCCGCCCCGGCCGACACCACCGCCGCGCTCAGCAGCGGCACGACGCTCTCCAGCGCGACCATCCGGCGCAGCGTCCCGAGCGGGACGCCGGTGAGGCGCAGCAGGCTGAACGGCCGGGCCCGCTCGGTCAGGCCACCCGCGACGCTCACCGCCAGGCTCAGGCCCGCCACTGCCAGGCTCGCGAGGATCACCACGTCGGCGAGCCGCTTCCAGCCGCGGAAGACGCGGCTCGTGTCGGCCTCCCAGTCGCCCCGGGTGATGGGTCCCCACAGCATCGGGTACGCGTTGCCGATCGCCGTGCGCACCCGCTCCACGGCCGGGGTGCTGCCGTCCGTCTCCGCGACGAGCGACACCGCACGCAACGACGGGAGCCGGGCCGGGTCGACATCCGCGGCCGGCCAGGCGCGGGTGAACTGGTCGGGGCCCACGAGGTCGGGGAAGACCCACGCGACCTTCGCACCCGGGGCGCACTGTTTCGCCCCGGTGGCGTGCGTGATGTCGGCGCAGGACGCCAGCGCGTACGGGAAGAAGAACTCGGTCTTGCTCTCCGGCGGTTTCGGCACGTCGTCCGGCGCGATCCGGACGGTGACCGCGGCGCGGACCCCCGGCAGCGCGGTGAGCCCGGCGGGCACGACGGTGCCGGTGGGCGCGGCGTCCTCGTCGCGGAAGATCAGCCCCATCTCGTCGGTGTAGCCGCTGCCACCGCGGTCGCGGTCGGCGGCGATCGCGGTCATCACCCCGACCGCCACGCTGGTCACGAAGAGCGCCAGCACGAGCCCGCTGACCGCGCGGAAACCGGCCTTGGGGTCGTCGGCCAGCCGCCGCGCCGCGATCAACGACTCCGGCCGCCGCGCACGCCGGGCCGTGCGCCTCGCGGCCGCCATCGTCAGCCACGGTCCCGCCGTCAGCAGTCCGATCATGACCACGAGGATGCCGGGCAGGAACGCCAGGATCTGGCCGTTGGTGGTCTCGGGCCGGCGCCCGATGAAGAACGTCAGCTCGGCGATGCCGAGCACCAGGGGGATGAGACGGTACGCGCGCGGCGGGCGCGGCGTGACCCGGCGGCTGACCCCCAACGGCGATATCTGTACGCGGCGCAGGGACACCCACGCCATCACGGCCGCCGCCAGCGGTACGCCCAGCGCCACCCCGAGCACGCCCCACACGCCCGGTGACAGGTCCGAGGTGAACATCGGGGCCCCGGTGAACGGGATCGCGGCGAGCGGCGCGCGGACGGCATGGAACAGGGCGAAGCCGGCGACGGTGCCCGCGAGTGCCGACCCGGCCGACTCCACCGTGGAGACGATCGTCACCTGCCGGGGTGTCGCGCCGACCAGCCGCATGGCCGCGAACCGCTGTTCCCGCCGGGCGGCGGCGAGCCGGGTGGCCGAGCCGATGAGAATCAGCAGAGGGAAGACCAGCGCGGCGGTGACGACGGCGAGGATGAGTTGCAGGCCGGACGACGGGATCCCCGCCCAGCATCCGCCGGGGCAGTCCTCCTGCGCGGTGTCCGGGAGGTGCGAGACGCGCGCCGCGCCCGTACGCGTGGCCATCTCCTGCGGGGTGTAGCCGGCGACCGCGACGAGCGAGTCCGGGGCGGGCAGCGCCTCGGGGCCGACGGTCCCGGCGAGCCGGGCCGGGAACCGGGCTGCGAGCTGGTCGGCGGGAACGGCCGCGAGCAGGTCGCGCAGGGCCGGCGAGGCGTAGAACTCGCCGGGGCCCGGAAGCCGCGGCAGTCCCGGCGGCACGGGCGAACCGGGCCCGGTGGCGGCCAGGTCGACGCGCCCGATCGGCACCCGGTCGTACGTGTCGACCCGCAGCTGCCACCAGAGCGGATCCTTGTCCCCCGGCGCGGCCGGATGGACGGCCGCGTTCGCCCAGCCGTACCGGTCGTTCTGGCGGCCGACGCCGGTCATGCCGGCCACCGCGGCCAGCATCATCGCGACGCCGAGCGTCACCGCCGCCGCGATGATCACCGATCGGGCCGCGGCCTCACGGCCCCCCGCCACCGTGAGCCGCAGCGCGAAGCGGATCATGACACGGCCGCCTCGGCGGTCAGCGGGTACGCCTTCCCGTCGCGGACCACGACCTCGCGGTCGGCGTACGCGGCGACCCGCGGCTCGTGGGTGACCAGGACGACGGTGGTGCCCTCCGCGCGCGCCGCGTCGACCATGAGGTTCATGACCTGCTCGCCGGTGAGCGAGTCGAGGGCGCCGGTCGGCTCGTCCGCGAACAGCACCCGGGGGCGCGCCACCAGCCCGCGTGCGAGGGCGACCCGCTGCGCCTGGCCGCCGGAGAGCTCCCCGGAGCGGCGTCCCTCCAGCCCGTCGAGGCCCAGGCGGGGGAACCACTGCCGCGCCGACCGGACCGCCTCGGTCCGGCGTACGCCGCCGAGCAGCAGGGGCAGCGCGACGTTCTCCTCCGCGGTGAGCTCGGGCACGAGCTGACCGAACTGGAACACGAAACCGAACCGGTCGCGCCGCAACGCGCTGCGCTGCGCCTCGTCCAGCGTGTCGATCCGCCGGCCGTCGAAGTGGATCTCGCCTTCGTCCGGCACGAGGATGCCGGCGAGGCAGTGCAGCAGCGTGGACTTGCCCGAGCCGCTGGGGCCCATGATCGCGACGATCTCGCCCGGCTCGACCGTGAGCCCGGCGCCGCGCAGCGCCGGGGTGGCGCCGAACGACAGGACGACGTCGCGGGCGGCGAGGATGCTCATCGGCGCACCTCCGCGGCGAGGGCGTCCAGCCGGGCCGAGGTGAGCTCGATCCAGCGCAGGTCGGCCTCCAGGTGGAAGAGCCCGTGATCGGCGAGCAGCGCGTCCACGAGCGCGCCGCTGCGCTTCACCTCGGTGAGCTCGCGCATCCGCTTGAGGTGCGCGGCCCGCTGCGCGTCGAGGTACGACTCGGCGGGTCGGCCGAGCATCAGCGCGAGCGTCACCTTGGCGAACAGCGTGGTCTGCAGGTGTGGCTCGGGCTCCACCGGCTCGGCGAGCCAGGTGTCCACCTCGGTGGCACCGCGTTCGGTGATGACGTAGCGCTTGCGGTCCGGCCCCTCCCCCGGACCGACCTCGCTCATCACCACCTTGCCGTCGCGGGCCAGGCGGCTGAGGGTGTTGTAGACCTGCCCGTAGGAGAGGGGCTTGCCGCGTCCGAAGTAGGCGTCGTAGTCGCGCTTGAGGTCGTACCCGTGGCTGGGCTCGCGCTCGAGGAGTCCCAGGAGGGTCAGAGGCACCGTCATGCCGGCGACTATACGCTCGACGTATACGCCGAGGGAATAATCTGTCTCGAAAACCGTCCCGGTCTTTAAGGCCCCGTTATGAAAACGAGGGCTACGGTCCTGCCGTCAGATGCTCCGACGAGCCGATCGAGGTGCAGGTGTTGCCCGTCATGGTCGCCGACATGGACGCCGAGTGGCGCCCGCGGCACGCGCAGTCCATCAACGTGCTGGCCGGACGCAAGCTGCAGTACGTGCGGCTCGGCCACGCAGTCGTTCTCACCTTCACCGGCGGGGCCGAGGTGGTGATCGAGAGCACGGCCCGGCTGACCGGGCCGCACGGCCGGGTCGACGTGGAGCCCGGCGAGCACCCCTCGGACGCCCTCGCCACGCTGCTGGGTGACGTGGTGCGCAGCGTGCGCACCCGCGACACCGGCGAGCTGGAGCTCGGCTTCGGCAGCGGGGCTCAGCTGCTGGTCGAGGTCGACGCCGAGTTCGAGTCGTGGGCGGTCGCCGGCCCGGGCGGCGTGCTCGTGGTGTGCCTGGCCGGCGGGGAGCTCGCCGTGTGGGGAGACGCGCCGCGCCCCTGACGGCCGCGGCTTCCTGCCGGCCGCGCCTCCGACGGCGCGCCCATGACAAATGTCAGTGGCTGAGTGAGCGCTCGCTCATTAAGCTTCGCCGCGTGACTTCTCCGCGCGAGCACGTACGCCGCCGCCGGGTGCCCGCGATGGCGCCCGACGACCGGCGCGCCGCCCTGATCGCCGCCACCGTGCCGCTGCTGCACGAGGTCGGCGTCGACGTCAGCACCCGCCGCATCGCCCAGGCCGCCGGGGTCGCCGAGGGCACGATCTTCGGCGTCTTCCCGGACAAGCAGTCGCTGATCGTGGCCGCCCTGCTGCAGGCGCTGGACCCGCAGCCCACCCTGGACGCCATCGCGGCCATCGGCCCCGGCGGCGACCTGCGTGACCGGCTGGCCCGGGCCGCCGAGCTGATCCACGGGCGCTTCACCGAGAACGCCCAGCTGATGACCGCCGCGCGCAAGCTCGTGCTGGCCGCCGCTGCGCCACCCGAGGCCGCAGCCCGGATGGTGTCGTCCCGCGAGCGCCTGCAGGCCGCGCTGGCCCATCTGATCGAGCCGGATGCCGCGCTGCTGCGCCGATCGCCCGGCGACGTCGCTCAGCTGCTGCTGCTCTTCTGCGGAGCCAATTCGTACGGGCCGTTCGGCGACCCCGCCCGCTTCGACGGCGCGGAGCTGGTGTCGCTGCTCCTGGACGGCCTGCTCGTCCGATCCGAATCGACCACGGGGGTGCCTGAGAGGTGCTGATCCGACTCCTGCGGGACCGGCTGCGGCCGTACGGAAGACCGATCTTTCTGGTCGTGCTCTTCCAGTTCGTCGCCACGCTGGCCACGCTCTACCTACCGACGCTGAACGCCGACATCATCGACAACGGCGTGGTGCCCGGCGACACCGACTACGTGCTGCGCGTGGGCGCGGGGATGCTCGGCGTCTCCCTCGTCCAGATCGTCGCGCAGGTCGCCGCGGTGTACTTCGGGGCGCAGACCGCCATGGGGGTAGGCCGCGACATCCGCGCCGCCATCTTCGGCCGGGTCATGGACTTCTCGGCCCGCGAGGTCGGGCAGTTCGGCGCGCCGTCGCTGATCACCCGGACCACGAACGACGTCCAGCAGGTCCAGATGCTGGTGCTGATGACGTTCCTGCTGATGGTCTCCGCGCCGATCATGTGCGTCGGCGGCATCCTGCTGGCGCTGCGCCAGGACGTGCCGCTGTCCTCGCTGCTGCTGGTGATCGTCCCGGTGCTGCTGATCGTGGTCTCGCTGATCATCGTCCGGATGCGGCCGCTCTTTCGGACCATGCAGGTCCGCATCGACAAGGTCAACCGGATCATGCGCGAGCAGATCACCGGCATCCGGGTGATCCGTGCGTTCGTCCGCGACGAGCGCGAGCACGCCCGGTACGGGGTGGCCAACGAGGAGCTCACCGACGTCTCGCTGCGCGTCGGCCGGCTCATGGCCATGATGTTCCCGACCGTGATGCTGATCGTGAACATCTCCAGCGTCGCGGTGCTCTGGTTCGGCGGCCACCGCATCGACAGCGGCTCCATGCAGGTCGGGGCGCTCACCGCGTTCCTCAGCTATCTCATGCAGATCCTCATGGCGATCATGATGGCGACGTTCATGTTCGTCATGATCCCGCGCGCCGAGGTCTGCGCGGAACGCATCGACGAGGTGCTCGGCACCCCCGCGTCCGTCCGCGTCGCGGCCGAGCCGGTCACCGAGCTCGCCCGGCACGGCTTCCTGGAGCTGCGCGGCGTCGACTTCCACTACCCCGGCGCCGAGGCCCCGGTGCTGTGCGGGATCAGCCTCGCCGCGCGCCCCGGCGAGGTCACCGCGGTCATCGGCAGTACGGGCTCCGGCAAGACCACGCTGCTCAACCTGGTGCCCCGGCTGTTCGACGCGACCGGCGGCGAGGTGCTCGTCGACGGGGTGGACGTGCGCGACCTCGACCCCGGGCTGCTGTCGCGGACCGTCGGGTTGGTGCCGCAGAAGCCGTACCTGTTCAGCGGCACGGTGGCGTCGAACCTGCGGTACGGCAACCCGGACGCGACCGACGAGGAGCTGTGGGCGGCGCTCGACGTGGCGCAGGCCCGCGACTTCGTCGAGCGGATGGAGGGCGGCCTGGACGCGCCGATCGCGCAGGGCGGCACGAACGTGTCGGGCGGCCAGCGCCAGCGCCTCGCGATCGCGCGGGTGCTCGTGCACCGGCCGGAGATCTACCTGTTCGACGACTCGTTCTCCGCGCTGGACTACGCCACCGACGCGGCGCTGCGGGCGGCCCTGGCCCGGCAGACCGCCGACGCGACGGTGGTGATCGTGGCGCAGCGGGTCAGCACCATCCGTGACGCCGACCGGATCGTCGTCCTCGACGAGGGCGTGGTCGTCGGCACCGGCACCCACACGGATCTGATGGACACCAACGAGACGTACCGAGAGATCGTGCTCTCGCAACTCACCGAGCAGGAGGCAGCAGCGTGACCGCCCCGGCCAGAAGGCCGGCCGGGCCGCCGATGGGCGGTCCGGCACGGATGATGGCCGGCGGGATGCCGGCCGAGAAGCTCCAGGACTTCAAGGGTTCCAGCAAGCGGCTGCTCGGCATGCTGCGTCCCCAGCGCGGGCTCGTGGCGCTCGTGCTGCTGCTGGGCATCGCCAGCGTGGCGCTGTCCGTGGCCGGCCCCCGCATCCTCGGCCACGCCACCGACGTCATCTTCGACGGCATCGTGGGCAAGAACCTGCCCGCCGGAGTGCCCAAGGAGCAGATCGTCGAGCAGCTGCGCGCCCGCGGCGAGACCAACCGCGCGGACATGCTCGCCGCCATGGACGTCGTACCGGGCCAGGGCATCGACTTCACCCGGCTCGGGGACATCCTGATGTGGGTGCTGGCCGTTTATGCGGCCGCGTGGCTGTTCGGCGTGATGCAGGGCCGGCTCACCGCCCGCGTCGTGCAGTCGACGGTCTTCCGCCTGCGCGAGGACGTCGAGGCGAAGTTGTCCCGGCTGCCGCTGTCCTATTTCGACAAGCAGCCCCGCGGTGAGGTGCTGAGCCGCGCCACCAACGACACCGACAACATCGCCCAGACCCTGCAACAGACGTTCGCCCAGCTCGTCACGTCCCTGCTGATGATCGTGGGCGTGCTCGGCGTGATGTTCTGGATCTCGCCCCTGCTCGCGGTGATCGCGCTGATCACCGTACCCGTCTCGGTGTGGGTGACCACCCGCATCGGCAAGCGGTCGCAGCCGCAGTTCGTCGCCCAATGGGCGACGACCGGCAAGCTCAACGGCCACATCGAGGAGATGTTCACCGGCCACTCGCTGGTCAAGGTCTTCGGCCGCGGCAAGGAGGCGGCGGAGACCTTCGAGGAGCACAACACCAAGTTGTACGCGTCGAGCTTCCGCGCCCAGTTCATCTCGGGCCTGATCCAGCCGGCCATGATGTTCATCAGCAACGTCAACTATGTGCTCGTCGCCGTGGTGGGCGGCCTGCGGGTGGCCTCGGGATCGCTGTCGCTGGGTGACGTGCAGGCGTTCATCCAGTATTCCCGGCAGTTCAGCCAGCCGCTGACCCAGGTCGCGAGCATGGCCAACCTGGTGCAGTCGGGGGTCGCGTCGGCGGAGCGGGTGTTCGCGCTGCTGGACGCCCAGGAGCAGGAGCCGGATCCGGTGTCCGCGGGGCCGCGGCCGGTCCAGGGGCGCGTCGCGTTCGAGAACGTGTCGTTCCGCTATCTGCCGGACAAGCCGCTCATCGAGAACCTGTCGTTCAGCGTGGAGCCCGGCCAGACGGTCGCGATCGTCGGCCCGACCGGCGCCGGCAAGACCACGCTGGTCAACCTGCTGATGCGCTTCTACGAGGTGACGTCGGGCCGGATCACGCTCGACGGCGTGGACATCGCGTCGATGCCCCGGGCGGAGCTGCGCGAGCGCATGGGGATGGTGCTGCAGGACACCTGGCTGTTCGGCGGCACGATCGCGGACAACATCGCATACGGCGCCGACGCGCCCACACCGTCCGATGTGGCCGGCGCCGCCGAGGCCGCCCACGTCGACCGCTTCGTCCGGTCCCTGCCCGACGGCATGGACACCGTGATCGACGAGGAGGGCGGCAACGTCTCGGCGGGCGAGAAGCAGCTGATCACCATCGCCCGGGCGTTCCTGGCCGAACCGAGCATCCTCATCCTCGACGAGGCCACCAGCTCGGTCGACACCCGTACCGAGGTGCTCATCCAGCGCGCGATGACCACGCTGCGCGCGGGCCGGACGTCGTTCGTCATTGCGCACCGGCTGTCCACCATCCGCGACGCCGACGTGATCCTGGTGATGGAGTCCGGCGCGATCGTCGAGCAGGGCACCCACGACGAGCTGATCGCCGCGGGTGGCGCGTACGCCCGGCTCTACTCGGCGCAGTTCGCCCAAGCGGCGGTCGAGGTGGACTGAGCGGGGCGCACGGAAAGGGGCGGCCCGTCGGGCCGCCCCTTTCTTTCGTGCTTCTGAGGGTCAGCGCACCCGGATGCGGGAGCTCACCGAGGTGTTGGTCATCAGGCCGACGTCACCGTCGCCGTAGATCGTCGCCTTGTAGAGGTACGACGCGCCGGACCGCAGGCCGGTGAGCGTCTTGGAGAACTTGCCGTTGGCGTCCAGGACGCCGGTGCCGACCGTGCTCCACGTGCCGTTGCTGTTGGCCCGCAGGAAACGGACCGACAGGCCGGCGATGCGCGGGTCACCGTAGACGATCAGCGTCGCGGTGCCCCGGCTGTACGAGCGGGTGTAGAAGTCCGGGTCCTCCTTCAGGTACACCTTGATCGCGTTCGACTCGGTGTCGCCGCCCGACACCCGGAACCACCAGCCGGTCGTGGTGAACCGCGGGAAGAACGCGTACCCGCCGTTCGAGTTGGCCGTGGTGGTGCCGAGGCTCTCCCACTCCTTGTCCCCCGGGGCGCCGATCGGCTTGCCCCAGAGGGTCAGCTCCGCGCCGGCGGCGGCGGTGCCGCTGAGCCGCAGGGAGCCGACGCCCAGCCGGTAGCTGGCGGCGGAGGACAGCGTGATGTCGGTGGGCTGCGTCGAACCACCGTCGCTGGCCGCGATGGTGATCACGCCGTCGGTCACCGTGCCGGTGCCGGCGAAACCGGTGCCGTTGACGACGATCGTCTCGTCCGGCTCCGGGGTGGTGTCGTCGGCGATGACGACGTTGCCCACGGTGATCGAGGTACCGGAGGCCGTGCCGCCCGGGATCGTGACCGGGAACGCGGTCGGGGTGAAGTCGTTGGCCGAGGCCGCCTGCTTGCCACCCATCGACTTGCCGGTCAGCGTCACGTTCAGCACCGTGTCGGTCTGCGACGAGCCGGTGACGATGCCCTGCAGCGAGAGCGTGTCGCCCTCCTGCGCCGTCGCGGAGGTGATCTCCAGGTCCGGCGCGTCGTCGTCGTTCGTGATGGTGAGGTTGGCGGTCAGCGGACCGCCGGTGGCGTCTTCCTCGCCGACGTCGCGGGCCACCGTGTAGCGGACCGTCTCGGTCGGCTCGTACACCTCGTCACCGTTGACCACGAACAGGATGTACGCCGAGGTCTGCCCCGCGGTGAACGTGCCACTGAGCGGGGTCAGCGCGGTGAAGTCGTCGCCGAGCGTCGCCGTGCCGGCCGGGTTGGACGCCGGGGTGGCCGTCCAGTCCACGTCCTCGGAGCTCGGGTTCGACAGCTTGATCTCGAACAGCGCGGCCGACGGACCGTCGCCCTCCGGCATCGTCATGTCGCTCTTGCTGAGGCTGATGACCGGCTTGTCGTCGTCGTCGGTGATGGTCACCTGGTTGGCGCCGAGCGACAGGCCGGCCGCGAGGCCGCCACCGGTGTCGCTGAGGGTGATGGCCATGTTCTCGCCGTTGCCCTCGTCGACGTTGTCGCCCATGACGTCGACGGTGAAGGTCTTCTCCGTCTCGCCCGCGGCGAACGTCAGCACGCCCGGCGCGCCCGTGGCGACGAAGTCCTGGCCGGCCGTCGCCACGCCGATGCCGGCGCCGGGGTCGGCCGTTCCGGCGGCCACCACGTACTGCACCTTCTGCTCCCGGCCGGAGGCCTTGGAGAGCTTCACGGTGAAGGTACGGGCCCGCGAGGTGGTCGCGCTGCCCTCGGTCACCGTGGTCGGCGTGAGGGTGACCTGGGGGCCGGGCGTCGTGCCGCTGTCCTGGATGCTGCCGGTGACGGCGGTGGGCACGCCGATGGTGGCGTTCGTCGGCTGCGAGAGCTTGACCTGCAGGTCCTCGGTCGCCTCGTCGATGTCGTCGAGGTTCGTCTTGACCGTGATCGGGGTGGTCGGCGCGGACGAGAGCGGCTCGAACGTCACGGTGCCGTTGCTGGTGGCCGTGTAGTCCGATCCGGCCGTCGCGGTGCCGTTGCCCGGCGTCGGGGTGCCGGCGGCGCCGTCGGCGGTGTCCCAGCGGGCCGTGACGGTGTTCTCCGACAGGCCGCTCAGGGTCGCGTTGAAGGTGAGCGTTCCGCCCTCCTGGACGGTGCCGCCCGACGCGATGCTGATCACCGGGGCGGCGTCGTCGTCGGCGATGTTGACCGTCACCGTCTGGGTCCCGGTGACGTTCGTGCCGGCGGTCGTGTTGACCGTGAAGCTCTGCACGGCCGGCTCGTCGATCGCGTCGTCCTCGACCTGGACCGTCACCGAGCCCGTGGTCTGACCGGCCGTGATGGTGATCGCGTCGTCGAGCGCGACGTAGTCCTGCGGCGCCTTGGCGGTGCCGTCGGCCGTCGAGATCGGGATGGTGACGTCGAACGGCGACGCCTTCGACAGCGTCGCGGTGATCGTCGCCTTACGGGCCCCGACCGCCAGCGACTCGTTGACCGTGGTCGGCGAGGAGGTCAACGTGAACGTCGGGTTGTCGTCGTCCTCGATGGTGCCGGTCGCGTTGTCGTCGGTGAGCGTGAGCGGGTTGTCGTTGGTGCCCGGGTCGGCCAGCGTGACGGTGAGCGTCTCGGCGTCCACCTCGTCCACCGTGTCCTGCAGGGTCTGGACGGTGATGGTCCGGCTCTGCGGCACGGACGTGTTCGTGTACGCCGGGAACGTGATGGTCCCCGTGGTCGGCGTCGTGGTGACGGCCGTGTAGTCCTGACCCGCGGTGGCGGAGCCGTCCGAGGTGGACCAGTTCAGCGTCTCGGCGGGCAGCGGGTCGGCGACGCCGGCCGGGGCCCGCGTGATGGTGAAGGTGAGCGTGCCACCCTCGGTGACCGAGGCGTCCGCGATGGTGTAGTCACCCGTGGCGGCGTGAGCGGGCGACGCGATGAGGACCGTCGGCACCAGACCGACGATGCCGGCGACCGCGGCGGACAGAATCGTCCGGACCGACTTGGGTCCACGCAGCATGAACGGTACCGAGCCGCTCTTGGCCGCATGGGCTGGTTGATAGCGCATGTACTTCTGTCTCCTTCGGCGGCTGGGCCGCCTCCCGCTCGGGAGGTCCCTGGCTTTGCGTCCCCGCCTCTCGACGGGTTTGCCTTTCTCGGTGCCGCTCGCGACGGCTTGTGGAGCCCCGGCGCAGGCCGGTTCGGCGCGGGCCCGCGAAGCACGGGGACAAACTCGCACTTGGGAACTGCGCCGACCGTACTGTAACCACGGATTTGCGGGGGTGTGGGGGAATTGGACTTTTCGGTCGGATAGCCCCCTTCGCAGGACTTTGAGATGGGTTCCGACCGCGCCGGGGACAACCGCAGGCCCGGCTTCCCGGTACGGTCGCCACATGCCGGCACAGGGGGCGGACATGGCATATGACGAGACGCTGGCCGGGCGGTTGCGCGACCTGTTCGCCGAGCTGCCCGGGGTCACGGACAAGCGGATGTTCGGCGGGCTGGCCTTCCTCGGCGACGGGCACCTGACCGTCTGCGTCATGGGTGACGACCTCATGGTCCGGGTGGGCGCCGACGCCGCCGCCGAGGCGCTGACCCGGCCGGGCACCCGCCGCTTCGAGCTCACCCGGCGGCCGATGCGGGGCTGGGTGGTGGTCGACGGCGCCGTCCTGGACGACGACGTGCTGGCGGAATGGGTGAACCGGGCACGGGCTTTCGTCGCGACATTGCCGCCGAAGGATCCGGCAGCGCCGCGGAAGTGACCGCTCCCACATTTCCGGCGCCGCGAGGTCCATATCGTTTCGGCAACGAGCGCGGCCTTCCGGCCAGGACCGACGTGATCTGCGCTATGGCGGATCGCGGCACCGGACATGTGGCGACAAGCCCGATTCGCGATCCGCGGAAATGGCGAGCGCGGCATTAGCCGAGTCTTAAGCCAGCATTAGGGACCGGTGTGCGAAGGTGTGATCTTCTTGCATCCGCCTATACGCTCTCCCGCGACGAGCCACAAAGGAGAGTTGATGTTGCGCAGGGCGCACGTGCCGGCCCACGCACCGGCGCCGCGACGGGGGATCCGCAGCACCCGATCGCTGACCATCATCGGAACAGCCGTCGTGGCCCTGACCGCGGCGACGCTCGTCCCCGTCTTCGCGGGCGACGACGACTCCCTGACCCTGCACCCGGTGGCCGACACCACCCTCACGCAGGTGCCGCAGGACGGCGACAACAGCGTGAAGACGACGCTGGCCAGCTGCCCGTCGCTGTGCGACAACAACCCGCGGGGACGCCGCGACGCCACCCTGCAGTTCGCCGTGGACAAGCTTCCGGCCGACGCCACCCGGGTCAAGGCGACCCTGCGGGTGTACGCGTGGAACGACTTCGCCGCCCGCATCGTGGCCCGCGCCGTCCCGGGCGACCTCCGTGCGGCTTCCGGTCCGGCCCGGCTCGCGGCCACCGGCGCGGTGGAGGCGCTGGACGCGGTCAAGAAGGGCTACAACGAGTTCGACGTGTCCGCCTCAGTGCACGGCAACGGCACCTACACGTTCGCGCTCTCACAGGAGA
Organism: Actinoplanes sp. NPDC049316; assembly: GCF_040677315.1. Lineage (NCBI taxonomy): Bacteria > Bacillati > Actinomycetota > Actinomycetes > Micromonosporales > Micromonosporaceae > Actinoplanes > Actinoplanes sp. NPDC049316. Next base: position 171,890 of record NZ_JBFAQM010000002.1, read on the forward strand.
CCTACAACACCCGGGTCTACTGGGCGTCCCGGGAGAACTCGAAGGAGAACCTGCACCCCGAGCTCGTCCTGTCGTACGACACGGAGCCGAAGCCGACCGCGGAGCCGACCACGCCCGCCACCGTGCTGCCGCCGGCCGCGACGGCCACCACCAAGCCGCCGACGAGCGCGCCGGCCACCACCAAGGCGCCGGAGCCCACCAAGACCACCGCGGCCCCGGCCACCAAGCCGCCGGCGGCCACCACGGCGCCCGCCCCGCCCTCGGGGTGGCGGCAGGTGTGGGCGGACGAGTTCGACGGAGGCACCCTCGACCGGTCGAAGTGGAACCTGCGCGACAACGAGGGACGCGACATCGACCTCGGCTGCAACGTCGACAGCCCGAAGAACACCTTCGTCGGCGGCGGCAACCTCACCCTGCGGGCCCTGCGCGAGAACGCCACCTGCGGCTCGCAGGGCCGGCAGTACACGCAGTCGTACCTGGACACCATGGGCAAGGCCTCGTGGAAGTACGGCCGCTTCGAGATCCGCGCCAAGTCACCCAACAAGCCGGAGACCTCCCAAGGCCTGTGGCCGGCCTTCTGGCTGCGGCCCGACGACGGCGGCAACGGCGAGATCGACGTGACCGAGCTCCCCGGCGGCCGGGACTGGCACGACAAGTCCACCGCGGCCATCTTCTGGGACTACACGCCGGTCAAGCAGGACACCCGTATCGCGCTTCCGGGCGGCGGCTACCCCGGCGACGGCTTCCACACGTACACCACCGAGTGGGACGCCAACGCCCTCAAGTGGTACATCGACGGCAAGCTGGTGTGGACGCGGGACCGCAGCACCACCCCGTGGTACGACAAGGCGTTCAACAAGCCGTACAACCTGCGGCTGAACTTCCAGGTCGGCGGGTGGCTGGGCGACCCGGACGGCAGCACCCGGTTCCCGGCCGACTTCGTCGTCGACTACGTACGCGTCTACCAACGCTGACGCTTCCTCCGACAGGGCCCCGAGGTGTGACCTCGGGGCCCTGTTCCGTTCGATGGACGGTCACCTATCGTCTAGCTCGTGCTGAACGAGTCGACGCGGACCTCCGTACCCGGGCAGCGTGCGCCCTCCGACCCGCTGGTCGGCGCCGACGATCCGCGCGAGCGCACGGACGGCCTCGGCTGGGTCACCCGGGCCATCTTCGCCGACCCGGGCGTGACGGTCACCGTCGGCGACGACCCCTCGGCCACCGTCCGGTACGCGGTCATCCCCTCGCTCGACCACGCGCGTTTCCTGCTCCCGCTGGCCTCCCGGCGCGTCACCGCCGCCTCCCTGCTGGCCTACAACGCGCTGCGGCCGCCCAAGGTCCGGGCGGGCCGGGCCGCGGTCGGCGTGCTGGCCCGCACCGGTCTGCTCGGCCTCGCCAAAGCCCCGGTTCTCTCCGTGCACGCCGCCGAGCCGGGCAACCTGCTCGCCGCCTTCCTGGCGGAGAAGCTGGGCGAACCCCGGCTGCACGCGGCGATCGGCATCCGGCCGCCGGACCCGCACCACAAGCCCACCCTGCAGCTCTTCGACGACCGCGGCCGGCCCCGCGGGTACGCGAAGATCGGCTGGAACGACGGCACCCGGGCGATGGTCCGGGCCGAGGCCGCCACCCTGGCCGACCTGCCGTCCGGCGGCGGCTTCCCGCCCGCGCCGCGGCTGATGCTGCACACCCGGTGGAACGGCCGCGAGATCGCCGTCATCGAGCCGATGCCGCGCACCGTCCGGCGCATCCGCCGCCCCGGCCGGCCGCGTCTGGAAGCGATGCTGGCAGTGGCGCGTCGCGGTGGCCCGCCCGCTCCCCCGGCCCCCGTCACCACGCTGCTCGACACGTGGCGGCAGCGCGCGGCCGGCGCCGACCCGCGCATCCACGGCTTCATCGACGCGCTGGACACCGATCTGACGCTCGAGTTCGGCGACTGGCACGGCGACTGGGTGCCGTGGAACATGGCCCGGCACCGCGGCGGGCTGCTGGTCTGGGACTGGGAGAACCGGTCGGCGGGCGTACCGGTCGGCTTCGACCTGGCGCACCAGGCGTTCCAGACGACCCTGTCCACGCACGGGCGCCCGGCCGCCGAGTGCGCGGCCGCGGTCGACGAGGCGCTGCGCGAGCACGGTGCCGCGCTGGGCCTCGACCCGGCCCGGCAGCGCTTCGTCGCCGACGCCTACCTGGTCGAGCTGTGGCTGCGGACGTACGAGCTGTCCGGCGGCGGCGCCGGCTGGAACCCGAAGCTCCACCCGGCCCTGCTCGACGTGCTGGCCACCCGTCTGCCTCGATGAGCGGGGCCGCGCTGCTCGCCGTCGAGCGGTGGTACCGCGAGCGCGTGGCGGCCCTGCTGACACCGGGTGACCCGGCCGCGGCGCGCATCCGCGCGAGCGCGCTCGCCGTGCTCTCGTCCGGGGGCGGGCTCACGTCGGTGCAGCGGTCGATGCTCGCGGCCGCCGCCGCGGAGATCGAGCAGCGGCCGTGGGACACGTACCCGCACAGCGAGGAGCTGCTGCACCTCGCCCGGCTCGTCGCGGCGGCGGCTCAGGACCAGTCGAACGACATGCCCAGACGCTCGGACAGCGCCGCGTTGTAGGGGCGGTAGTAGGCGGTCAGCTCCGCGCGTACGGCCTCGTCCATGCCCTTGCTGGGCCGGTCGTTGAAGACGTCGTACGCGGGCAGCTCGTACGGCGGCAGCCCGATGAAGTCCAGGATCCGCGCGTACGTCCGGGCCGGCTCCCGGTAGAGCGTCTCGCTGGCCAGGAACAGCAGCTGCGACCGGTCGAAGCGCTCCAGCCACGGCTCGAGGTGCTCCAGGTAGCGCCCGCGCGCCCGGTACGAATACCAGTCGAAGGGCTCGGAGAAGTACGCCGGGTCGGCCAGCAGCCGCTCCTTCTCCCCCGCCGTACGGCTCTCCTCCGCCTCCAGCGCGGCGGCGAAGTCCAGCGGCTCCACGTTCTCGCCGCGGCGTTCCTTCCAGTGCGAGTACGCCCGCTCCACCGGGTCGCGCAGCAGCACGATCATCCGCGCCTGCGGCATGAGCTCGGCGACCCGGCCCGCGACCAGCGGGTGGAACATGTACAGCGGCGCGGCCTCGCCCACTTTGGACGGCCCGCCGTGCTTGCGCTCCAGCGCGGCCCGCTGCCGGCGGGTCGGGAAGTGCGAGCGGTACCACGCCTCGCCCCGGGACCAGTTCTCCTCGAAGTAGTGCGAGGTCTTGGTGTTCCACGCCGGGAAGAGCCGCGGCACCAGGGGATGCTGGATCAGGTAGCGCCACAGCGAGGTGGTGCCGCCGCGCTTCGTACCGATGACCAGGAAGTCCGGCAGCGGCCGCTGGTCGCTCGTCCGTTCGCCGTAGCGGACCAGCAGCTCCCGGACCTGCTCCCGGGCGCCCCGCGGGGCGACGCTCTTGATGCGGTCCTTGACGGTCATGACGGATTCTCCCGGGTCGGTGCGGGCTTGAGCTGACTGCGGACGGAGCCGAGAGCGGCGCGGACCCGCCGGTCGCAGAGCGAGGCGAGGCACCCCGCCGCGACGACGGCGAGCGCGACCGCGAGACCGGGCAGGCCGCGGCCCGCCAGCAGGGCGCCGATCGCGGCCGCCGCGCCGGTCGCGCCGGTCACCGCCAGCGCGCAGCGGACGAGGGTACGGCCGAACAGCGCCTCGCCCAGCGCCCGGCGGGCGAGCACCGCGGCGAGCACGTTCTCGCAGACGATGCCGGCCGACCACGCGAGCGCGGCGCCCAGCGCGCCGTGGCGGGGCACCAGCACGAGGCACAGCACGACGTTGAGGAGCAGGCCGGCCACGGTGGCGAGCAGATGGCCCCGGCTGTTGCCGCTCATCAGCAGCACGGTCTGCACCAGCCCGACGCCGACGTTGACGAGCATCGCCACCGCGAGCACCGCCATCGGCGTGGCTCCGCCCCGGAACTCCGCGCCGAACAACTCCAGGAACGCCGGCGCGAACACGGCCAGCATCAGGTACGCCGGCCAGGACAGCACGACGATCCACAGGCTCGTACGCCGGTACACCTGGGCGGCGTCGGCGCGGCGGCCGGCGCCCAGGAGGCGGGACAGTTGCGGGGCGATGGCCACGCGCAGGCCCTGCATGACGAGGAGGCCGGCCAGGGCGTACCGCCCGACGGCCGCGAAGACGCCCGCCTCGGCCTGGGTCGCCAGCGCCCCGGTCAGCAGGACGCCCACCCACATGCTGCTCGCGTCGACGGCGACGGAGGCGGCGCGGGGCAGGGCGAAGCCCCAGAACACCCGCCAGTCCGCGGCCTGCGGGCGCAGCACCGCACCCGCGCTGACGCCCAGGGGCCCGGCGACGAGGGCGAGCGCGATGAGCAGCGCGGCGGCGACCGGCAGCAGCCAGCCGCCGAAGCCGAGCACCACCCCGCCGCCGGACAACACGGCGGCGATCACGAGCACCGGCCGGGCGATGGGGACGAGCAGGAACTGCACCCCGACGTACGCCGCGACCGGCCGCGTCGCCCGGACCGCGGCCAGCAGCACCGTCGAGGCGACGATCACGGGTACGCCCGCGAACGCCAGCCGGACCAGCGTCGCGCCGTCCGCGTCGTCCAGCAGGGCCCGGGAGATCGGCTCCGCGGCGGCCACCCCGATCACCGCCACCACGAGCGCGAGACCGGCCGTGGGCAGCACGGCGAGCGGCAGCAGCCGGGCGGCGTCCCCGTCCGGGCCCAGCCGGCGGCGCGGCAGTGCCCACATCAGCGCGGTGTCGGCGCCCAGGCAGCAGACCGCCCCGACGATCGTGACCAGGCCGATGACGCTGAACAGCGCGCCGGAGCCGTCGGCGCCGAAGGTGCGGACGATGACGGTGGTGAGCACGAAGCCGAAGGCGCCGTTGACCGCCGCCCCGATCAGGCCGACGGCCCCGCTGCGGGTGCTGCGCCGCACCTCGGTGGTGCTGCTGCCGGGTTCGGCGACCGCGGTCATGGGTGGCGTTCCTTCACGTCGCGGTTGACCGGCCCGTCCAGCGCGGCCAGCCCGAGGCCGACGGCGAAGAGCAGCACCGACATGTTGGGATCGATGTACGAGTAGAACGGGGTGACGATCGCGGCGATCACCGGCAGGCAGCTGAGCCACAGCCCCGCCGGAGTGACCGCGGCCGACAGCCGGCGCGCGAGCACCAGCAGGATGACGAAGAAGCAGACCGTGGCCGGGATCCCATGGCTGTAGAGCAGCTGCCAGATCATGCCCTGGGTGCCCAGCGGCTCGGCGGCGTGCGTGGTGTCGACCGAGTTCGGCTGCCCGAAGCCCAGCAGCGGCGAGTGCAGGACCGCGGCCCACGTCTGCACGTACAGGTCGAACCGGTCGGTGTTGGTGTCGGTCGTCTCCGTACGGTGGGTGATGAGGTCCACCACGGGGATGAACAGGGTCACGACCCAGCCGGCGAAGACGATGAGGGTGACCGGCAGCAGCAGGCGTACCCGGCCCCGGGCCATCTCGCGGATCAGCAGGTAGAGCACGCCGGCGCCCAGGCCGATGAACATGCCGCGGTTCAGGGTGAGGAACGCCGGGACCAGCGACAGCGGCAGCGACACCATGAGCACCATGCGCAGCGCACCCCGCCGTACGGACATCAGGAACGCCAGCACGAACGGCACCAGGAAGCTGTACGCCGTACCCCAGTTGTTGGTGTACGGGAACGGCGCGGCCGGCCGGTAGATCGGGTTGCGGCTCAACCGGTTGAACTCGGTGGCGTCCAGATGCGACACGTCGAGGATGTACCGCTCGCCCCGTACCCCCGGCGGCAGCACCAGTTCGAACGGGCTGGGCATGCTGAACTTGGGCGCCAGCACGCCGAGCCAGCCCAGCGCCACCATGGCGAGCCAGAAGAGCGCGAGCGGGGTGGCGATCCGGGCCCACGGGATCCGGTCCCGGGCCAGGTTGTAGACGTAGACCCCGACCAGCAGCGCGGTGAACAGGTGGCCCAGCCGCAGGCCGAACACCACCAGCGAGGTGACGCGTTCCAGCCGGGTGGCGCTGATCGCGACGATGCCCAGGAAGATGAGCCACAGCCAGGTGCCGGTGGGCAGCCGTACGTCACCGCGCGTGGCGAGCAGGGCGAACAGCGCCACCCCGAAGAACGGCCACGCGAAGTACCAGACGCCGAGGGCCCACCACACCGGCATCAGCGCGAACATGGCGAACAGCGGCCACACCGGCAGCTTCGCCGTGCGTACCCGCCAGGCGGCCGGATCCAGGACGCCCGGCTCGACCGCGGCGATCGCGCGCGTCTTGGCCGGCACGGCCGCGCGCGCGACGCGCTTCGGCCGCAGCGACGTCCTGGCCAACCTCAGATCCCCCTGCCGCGCTTCTGCGCCATCCGCAGCACCCGCTCACCGGTCACCAGGCGCAGGACCACGGGTACGGTGACCAGCACGCGCTTCTCCCGCGGGTTGAGCCGGACGACGGCGGCCAGCTCCTTGAGCGCCTCGGTGCGCCGGTTGCCCGAGGCGAGCGCGAACGCGATCTGTCCCCGGAGCCGGGCCAGGCCGGCGCGGCTGCGGGCCAGGTCGGGGTGCTTGGCGATGAGGTAGCGCTGGGCCTCGACGATCGTGGCCCAGCGGCCGAAGTAGAACGAGCCGCCGTGCCAGTCGACGATGACCAGCGCCTGGCGGACGACGGCCACCGGGGTCTGCGCGGAGACCCGCAGCAGCCACTCGTAGTCCTCGCTGTACCCGCCGGGGATCTGCTCGTCGACCTCGCCGGCCGCGGCCCAGGTGGACCGCCGGATCAGCATCGTGCTGGAGTGCACCTCCATGACCCGGTCGGCGAGGAAGTCGTCGTACGTGACCAGGTCCTTGTCGAGCACCCGCTCCTTGTCGATGCCGGGCCCGCGCAGCCGCAGCCCGCAGCTCACCGCGCCGATCGCCGGGTCGGCGAGCAGCTCCACCTGGCGGCTCAGCTTCGCCGGGAGCCAGATGTCGTCGTCGTCGCAGAACGCCAGCAGCTCGCCGGTGGCCGCCTCCGCGCCGCTGTTGCGGCCACCGGGCAGCCCTTGCCGACGGGTGTTGTTGATGAGTTTGAGCGAGCGGCCGGGGCCCACCGCGACGTCCAGATCGCGGACGTCGACGTGGTCGTAGACGACGATGCACTCGACGCTGCCGGGATAGTCCTGGTTCAGGATGCTGGTGACGGCACGTTCCAGCAGGCCGGGCCGGTCCCGGGTGGCGACGACGACGGTGACGTCCGGGAAGATCTCAGGCACCCCGGCCTCCCGTCAGGACGAAGCCGACGGTCTGGGCGCCGGCCGAGCGCAGGCGGTCCACCAGGCGGCTCAGCTCGGCGTTGCGGGTCCGGTCCCGGGCCACGACCAGCACGGCGACGCCGGCCTGGGCCACCCGGACACCGCGCTCGTCGGTGTCCGACGGCGGGGCGTCCACGACGACCACGCCGGTCTCCGGCTCCTCGCCGAGCGTGCAGAGCCGGACGACGCCACCGCCGAGAAGCACCACCAGCGGCGCGCGCCCGTCGAGGTCCACGGCCGGGCGGGCCGGCGGCGGGGCGACCAGCGGAGCGGAGGAGCCGGCCCGGCTCGCGGACGTCTCCATGATCAGGGTCGCCTCGGGGTCGTTCGAGGTGGCCTTGACCTCGGGCAGGGCGTCGGCCACCCGCATCGGCGAGCCCTGCAGCCGGGTGACCCCGGACAGCGGGACGCCGCCGCGGCCCGGGCCGCCGGCGGACGCCGAGCCGTTGAGGCCCCCACCGGACGGTGCGAGCGTGCGCGGCCGGGGCGGGGTGCGTTTCTGCGCCGCGAACAGGATGCGCTTGAGCTCCTCGTGGACGTCGGCCGGGGCGGACAGCGTGACGTCCTGTCCCGCCTCGGCGAGGGCGACCGCCAGGTTGCCGGTCACCGTCGTGCGGCCCTCGTCGTCGCGGCCGGAGAGCACGACCAGGGCCCGGTCCGGGTGCCGGTCGATCCACTTGAGCACGGCGAGCGAGACGTACCGGGCGTCGGCGGCGGCCGCGGACTCGCCGTGCCGGCCGGCCGCCCGGACGACGCCCAGCGCGGGCACACCGACGATGTCGGCGGCCTGGTCGATGGAGCGGACCCGGCGGTCCAGAGCCTCGCGCGCGTGTGCCGCGACGGCGCCGAGCAGCAGGCCGCCGAGCACCGCGGCGATGACGTACAGCACGGCGGCGTCGTGGCTGGAGGGCACCGGCGCGCGGGCGGCGGCGGTGATGGAGCCCGGGCTCAGGTCGGCGGAGATGACCTTCGCACGGGCGTTCGCCAGCTGGGCGATCTGGTCGTTGAGCGCGCTGACCTGGTCCAGCATGGCCTGCGTACGGGGCGAGACGCTGTCCGCGCTGGCCCGGTTGGAGGGCAGCTCCTTCTGCGCGGCCAGCCGCTGGGCGGTCACCGACTTGATCGTGTTGTCGTACGACAGGATCAGCGCGGCCCGCTGCTGCTTGTAGATGTCCTCGCGGACCCGCAGGTAGGTCTCGGCGGCCGTGTTGGCGCCGGTGATCGCGCTGCGCTCGGCGTCGCTGGTGTACTGGAACCGCAGCACCTGGCCGCCGGTGGGCACCTCGGTGCTGAGCGCCTCGCGGACGTCCTCGGGATCCCGGTTCAGGATCCGCGCCGTCGAGTCGATGACGTCGTTACCGAGCGCGATGCCGTTCTCGGCCGTCATGTTGATGGCCCGGTCCGCGCCGCTGGACGGCAGCGTGAACGGGTCGGTGACCACGGGCCGCAGCACCACCACGGTGGTGGCCCGGTAGGTGGCCGGGAAGAAGAGCAGGTACGCGAACGTGGCGACCGTGATGACGCCCGCGACGGTCGCCGCGATGCGCCAGCGGCGCAGCGGAATCCGTACGACGTCCGCAAAGCCGACGACCCGCTGCCGGCTCGCGGCGACGGAATCAGTCACATCCATGTGTCGTCTCTCCCCGACATGCAGTTGTTTTCCGTGGTCCGGACGACTCCCCGGCCGGGCTGCGCTGCCCGGCCGGGGAGAGTACCCGGTCGTGACCCTTCGCTACGAGGTGGCGAAGAACAGAGTCGGGTTGTTCCAGGTGGCGTCCGCGGTGGGCGCCGCCACCACGGTGGCCGTGGCGCCCGCGACCGCCGGGCTCGCCGCCGGGTCGAAGGCGACCGACCGCAGCGAACCGTTGGTGGAGCCATAGACGAGCTTCCCCGCCACCCAGGTCATACCACGCACCGTGCGCCAGTCGATACCCGTTGTCGGCAACGTGAACGCGGTGCAGCCCACGACGGAGCCGTCCGGCGTCAGGTACCGGTAGAACAGCGAGTTGCTCGACGAGGTCGTGTAGTACATGCGGCCCTGGAGGTAGAACGCGCCGGTCATGCTGCCGGCGTTGAACCAGGAAGTGTTCCAGCCGCTGCTCTCCCACGGCGCCCCGATGGTGCCGCCCGTGAGCATCGACACGTTGAGCACGCTGCCGGTCGGCTTAGAACTGTCCGTCTTCGCCCAGTACAGCTTGTTGGACAGGGCGAAACCGGCCTTGGCGCTGGTCAGCTGCGGCTGGCTCACCGTCGCCGGCGTGCCGAGACCGCCGGCGCCGTACGGCACCTTGGTCACCTGGCCGTTGCCCGCACCCAGGTAGAGGAACCCGGAATCGGCCTGCGGCGCGTCCTGCACGGCGATCGTGCGGCCACCGGACTTGGGGAAGTAGCCCATCCGGCCGTGGTACTCGTTGCCCAGTCCGTCGGAGTCGAACCCGGCGAACAGCCCGTTCGGGCCGGCCCAGAGCTCCCACATGATCGGCCCCCAGCTGGTGCCGCCGGCGGGCAGCTGGCTGCCGGGCGAGCGAGTGGGGTTCCAGTTCAGCGGGACGCCGTTCTGCTGGTCCAGGGCGGCGATGCCGTACCGGCTCACGCCGCCGGCGCCCTGCGAGTCGTTGCCGTTGGCGTTGTTCTGCCAGCGGAAGTGGCCGCCGACGTAGACGACTCCACCGACGACCTCGAGCGAGGTGACCGAGTCGGTGCCGGTGTAGTCCACCCACGTGGCCTTGACGTTCGAGCCACGGTCGGCGGTCTCCCAGCGGGCGGTGGCGTCGCAATAGGCGTCACCGCGGCCACCGTCGGCGATGATGACGAAGTAGTCGCCGTTGTCGGAGAAGTCGACGTCCCGCGCGTAGAACGGGAACGAGTCGCTGTAGCAGCCGGCCACGTACCGGTCGGTGTTCCAGTCCGCGACGGCGGGCGTGCCCGAGGTGTCGATGACGACGACCTGGTTGCGCGCGTTGCCGTTGACGGACGTGAAGTTGCCCACCGCGACGACGGTGTCGCCGTCCGGCGCGACAGCCAGACCCCAGACCAGCTCGGTCGAGTTCTTGTACGGCCGGGCGCCGCTCGCGTCGACCTGGAACGTCGGGTCGATGGCGCCCGTCGTGGCGTTCAGCCGCGCCAGGAGCGAGTGCTCGGTGCCGTTGACCCAGTGGAACGCGCCGGCGATGTAGAGGTGGTTGTCGTGCACGATCGCGCGGCGGACGACGCCTCCATCGCCACGACCCACCCAGCTGGTGATCGTCGCGCCGGTCGCCGGGTCGAGCTCGACGAGGTTCTTGCGCGCCACGCCGTTCACCGTGCCGAAGCTGCCGCCGACGATGAGCTTGCCGTCGGGGCTGACCGCGAGGGTCTGCACGGCGCCGTCGATGACCGGGGCGAACCCGGTCTTCAGGGCGCCGGTGGTGACGTCGTACGCGATGAGGTTGTTCGCGGACGACCAGCTGGTGGCGCCGGCCGCCTTGACCCCGGTGAAGGAGCCGCCCGCGTAGACCGTGTTACCGATCTGCGCGAACGCACGCATGCTTCCGTCCTTGGCGTGCGGGGTGTTGTCCGCGGGGTTCGCCGTGACGATGGTGGCCGATGCGCTCGGCGGGACGTACACGGCGTTCGCCGGTATGGCGGTCAGAGCGACCGTCAGACTCATCACCGCGGCCGGCACCAGGATCCTGGTGACCGGGCGCGACCGGAGTCGACGCTTCAGGGACACGAGCCCTCCTAATCGGAACATGAGGATTGACGCAGCCTGGTTCGGCGCCGGTCGGTACGCCATCGACCGTACGGACGTAGAAAGCCAGCCTTTTACGGCTGAGCGCGTCTGTGCAGTCAGGACGGGCACCGGACGCCGGCTCATGAGCGGGCCAAGCGGAACGGCGCGACACCGGGGACGGATCGTACGGCCCAAGCCGCGGCTGTTTCCAGGTCCGCGAGGGTGAGCTCCTCTACCTCACGGGCCACGACGAGTTTCCTGCCTTCCAGCTCCCGAGCCATCTCGACCTGGTGGTCGTCGACGTGCTCTCCGTGGGCGCGGCGTCGCGGGACGTACACGGCGCGCCTGCCCGCCTGCATCGCCGCCAGCGCGGAACCCACGCCGGCGTGCGAGATGACCGCGTCCGCCTCCGCCAGGGCCTGGCGCATCTCGCCGATCGGCACCTGTCTGCGGGCGCCGGCGGGCATCTTATCGATGACGGTCGAACCTACTTGCCACAGGATGTCCCATTCCGGCGGCAACAGTCCGACGAGGTGCGTGAGCAGGCGCGGAAAGGTGTAGCGCTCGTGCGTCCCGAGCGTGACGACCACCTTGCGCACCGGCGGCGGGTCGGCGAGCGCCTCCGCCTCGAACGCGTCGAAGATGGACCCGCCGTATCGCCACGCTCCTCCGGCCCAGGCGGGGTACTGCGTGTAGAGCCGCACGCGCGGCACCCGCGCGGCCAGCCGGCCGGTCAGCGAGGGGCCCTGCGTCCGGGTGGCGCTCTCGATGTACGAGCACGGGATTCCGGCCGCGGCGGCGGGCAGGAAGAACGCCATCGCCACGGCGGCCCCGGTGCTGAAGACGTGCTCGTACCGCTCGGCCCGCAGCATGCGGCGCGCGACGACCATCTCGCGGAGCACCCCGGCGACGTCGCGACTGGTGGCCGGCGGCACGAACACCACGTCCTCACCGTCCAGCAGCGACCGGCTCTGCGGGCTGTCGAACGTCACCCAGCGCCGCGCGCCCATTTCGAGCCGCGGCGCGAGGTCGTGAAGTTCGGCGAGGTGACCGCCGGTGGAGGCGACGAGCAGCGTGGTCACCGGGCGCCGACCGCCTCGGGCTCCCGCGCCGCCGCCGGCTCGGCCGGGGACTCCGGGCGCGGGTACCGGCCGGCCAGGATGCACACGGCGACGGCGAACCCGAGGAACAGCGCCGGGCCGAAGACCAGGCCGGCGATGATGTCGGTGAGCCAGTGCTTCTGCGTGTACAGCCGGGAGAAGCCCTCGTACGTGGCCAGCACGAGCACCACCGTGCCGAGCGCGACGTGCCAGCGCCGCCGCATCCGCCAGGTCAGCGCGACGAAGAGCGCGATCACGCCGAACGTCATCACGATGCGCGCGATGCCGCCCGACGGGTACGTGCCCAGCCCGGTCGGCGGGTGTCCCCGGTCGACCATCTCGGCCAGGATCGCCTGCACGTACTGCTCGAGCGGGAAGCCGGCGAGGATGGCCAGCAGGGGGATCCAGAACCGCCGCCGCCACAGCACCGCGAAGACGACGGCGGCCACGACGACGACCCGCTTCAGCGGCTCCCGGTCACCGAGCGCGGTGTAGAACCAGTTGAAGTCCTCGAACGCGGGGTTGCGGCGGTCGGTGACCCACAGCAGCACCGGCCAGTCCACGGCGTCCTCGAGGCTGTGCGCCAGCAGGCCGATCGGCCAGAAGACGGCGACCGTCAGCGCGGCCCAGAACAGCACGAAGACCGCCGCCGTGGCCGGCCGGCCGAGTGTCGTGACCAGGGCGGCCACGGCCTCTCGCGGCTTTGTCACAAGGCGGCTACGGGCCAGGCGGCTACCCGGCCCGTACGCCAGCAACGGCCCGGCCACGGCCGGGACCACGACGGCCAAGGCCGCGACGAAATACAGCACTACCACCGAACCGTCCCCACACTCTGCGGCGTCCCGACCGCACGATCCCCTTGAAAACCCGGCGCGTCTAGTACGCGCCTGCGCCCCGCAACACGACCATCGCGGTCCGCATGAGGATCACCAGGTCCACGGTGAGCGACCAGTTCTCCACGTACCGCAGGTCCAGCCGGATCGAGTCCTCCCACGACAGATCCGACCGCCCGCTCACCTGCCACAGCCCGGTCATCCCGGGTTTGACCACCAGCCGCCGCCGCATGTCCTGCGGATACTGCTCGACCTCGCTGGGCAGCGGCGGCCGCGGCCCCACGAGCGACATCTCTCCCAGCAGCACGTTGATGAGCTGGGGCAGTTCGTCCAGCGAGTACCGGCGCAGGAACCGGCCGCACCGGGTGACCCGCGGATCCTCACGGATCTTGAAGAGCACGCCGGCGAACTCGTTCTGCTCCCGCATCGCGGCGATCCGCGCCTCGGCGTCGGTGTGCATGGTCCGGAACTTGTACATCCGGAACATCTCGCCGCCCCGGGCCACCCGGATCTGCCGGAAGAACACCGGCCCGCCGGTGTCCAGCTTGATGACGAGCGCGATGACGAGGAAGACCGGCGCGAGCAGGACCAGCAGCAGCGCCGCGATCGAGACGTCGAAGACGGACTTGATGAGCCGCCGGCCGCCGGAGAGCCGGGGGTGCTCGATGTGCATCATCGGAAGCCCGTCCACCGGGCGCACGGTGATCCGGTCGCCGGCGGTGTCCACCAGCGACGACGACACGATGAGATCGATGTCGTCGCGTTCCAGCTCCCAGGCGAGCCGGCGCAGCATCGGGCCGTCCAGCTCCGGGCAGGACAGCACCATGACGGTGTCCGCGCCGGCCGCGGCGGCCGAGTTGGCGGCGGCGCCGAGCGCACCGAAGACCGGCACCTCGAGCGCACGGGCGGCGTCGGTCAGCTGGTCGGCCGGCAGGCAGGCGCCGATGATCTGCAGCCCGTGGTGGTAACGCCGGTGCAGCTGCCGGGTCATCTGCGCGACGGCCGGCGCGTGACCGAGCACGAGCACCCGGTGCATGCAGGCGCCCCGGCGACGCGCCCGGTGCAGGATCTTCCGCAGGACGAAACGGCCGGTCAGCGAGAACACAGTGGTCAGCACGAGGGCGATGAGCAGGTAGCCGCGCGCGATGTCGGCCTTGAACACGTACGACGCGAGCGCCATGCCCACGGTCAGGCGCACGCCGGCGCGCAGCACCCGTTGGTATTCCTCGCCGCCGACGAACAGGACCCGGCGCTCGTACGCGTGCGACAGCGCGAGCAGCCCGACCCAGGCCGGCGGGATCAGCGCCGAGAGGGCCAGATACCAGTTCGCGTAAGCCGCGCCCTGGAACCGCAGCACGAACGCGGCCAGCGTGGCCACGAGCGTCGCTCCGAAGTCGATGACCAGGAGCAGCTTGACGTAGCGCGCCTCCCAGACCCAGCGGTCGGCATGGCCACGCGCCCAGATGTCACCGAGTTCCCTTTCGGTGGCATCCGAATACTCTGCGATTTTCGGTATGTCTTGTGTGTCGGCGCTTCCCGCCGTTGTTCCCGTCGCTGTCACGACGCCTCTGCCTCCAGTGAGACCCCACGCCCACTCGGCAATTCTGCGAACGCCACTCTTTCCACGCCCCCCACCCCTTGGCCCATGACGTACAAGCGCAAGGACGCCCAGGCGGTGAACGCTAGACGAGGATCAGCTCGACGCCGACCCCGCGTGTCGCAATCTTTACTGAGGAACACCACGAATTTCGGATGCCGATGCGGGCGGCATCCGAGTGTATTGCGGGTGAACTCCGGTCTACATCGGACAAAATAGCAGTCGCGCCGAGCGTGACGGAAGGCTTTCTCCCGCCCCCGGACGATGTCCGGTTTGGACGCATTGGCGCTCGTGATTTGTCCGGTAGGAGAATTCACGGCACCGCACCGTAACACAGCGGCCTCGGACCGCGTCCAGAGGCAAGTTGTGATCATCGATCCGACGCCCGTCCGCGCGGGGCATCCGGCCTGGCAGAAACCACGCGAATGTGAGACACGCCCATCGATCGGCGCACTTGACATCGGTCCACGTAGGAGTAAAGAGACCGATAGTGATCATGGTGCTGACGGCCTTCACCGCGTAAGCGGCGGCTGCAAGACTCTTTTCGCTCATCCCCGGTCGCCGCACCACCGGAAGACCGTTGTGGGCAGCGCTTTTCCCGTTCCCGGCCATGGGAACGCTCCCGGCCACTCGCGCCGACCGGGCGCTGCCGGGCGGCGTTTACCGGCGAGGGCTCAGATGAGGCCGAGCGCCATCGCTCGCGTGACGGCTGCCGTACGGTCAGCAACGTCCAGTTTGTTGAACGCCCGCAGTAAATGCGTCTTCACGGTCGCCTCCGAGATGAACAGCTCCCGTCCGATGTCCGCATTCGTCAGGCCACGCGCGACCAGCCGCAGCACCTCGGCCTCGCGCTGCGACAGCGCCGGCGGTGCGGGGCTGCGGACCTGACGCACCAGGGTGGACGCGACGCTCGGCGCGAGCACCGTCTCACCCCGGGCGGCGGCGCGCACCGCGCCGGCCAACTCCGCCGGCGAGGCGTCCTTGAGCAGATAGCCGCCGGCGCCGGCTTCGATCGCGCGCAGGATGTCACGATCCGATTCGTACGTCGTCAGCACCATCACGCGGACGCCCTCGGTGCGCGCCAGGATCCGGGCCGTCGCCTCGACGCCGTCGCCGCCCGGCATGCGCAGGTCCATGAGCACGATGTCGGGGCGCAGCTCGACCGCCCGCTCGACGCCCTCGGCGCCGGACGAGGCCTCGCCCACCACGGTCAGATCCGGTTCGGCCTCCAGCATGCCGCGCAGGCCGTGACGGACCACCGGGTGGTCGTCGACCAGCAGGATCCGGATCACGCGGGCACCTCCAGCTCGATCGTGGCGCCGGTGCCGGGCTCGCTGCGCACGGTCAGCGTGCCGCCCACCTGCCCGGCGCGTGCCCGCATGCCGTCGAGGCCGAACCCGTGCCGCCGCCCCGGGTCGAAACCACAGCCGTCGTCGCGAACCACGAGCCGCACCTTCTCCGCCTCGTACGCCAGCAGCACCGACACCTCCCCAGCGGCCGCATGCCGCCGTACGTTCGTCAGCGCCTCCTGCGCCGCCCGCAGCAGCACGACCTCCACAGCGGTGGGCAGCGGCCGGGCCTCCCCCGTCGTACGGAACGACGACGCCGCCCCGGTGCCCTCCGAGGCCCGGGCCGCCTGCCGCCGTACCGCATCCACCAGCGACCCGTCACCCAGCGCGGGCGGCGCCAGGGCGGCGACCAGCGCACGCGACTCGGCCAGGTTCTCCCGCGCCGTACGGACCGCCAGCGCGAGCCGCTCGTCGGCGAGCGCGGGATCCGCGGCCTGCAGCAGCGTGATGATGCTGGTGAAGCCCTGCGCGAGGGTGTCGTGGATCTCCCCGGCGAGCCGGGCGCGCTCGGCGGCGACGCCGGCCTCGTGCGACAGGCGGGCCACCTCGGCGCGGCTGCGCTCCAGCTCGGCGATGAGCTCCGCGCGTTCCGTGCTCTGCCGCACCACCCGGTTGATCCAGACGCCCAGCCACGCGGAAGCGCCCGCGGTCATCACGAACAGCGGCCCGGCGTGGGTGAGATAGCCGACGTCGAAGCCGGCCTGGACGAACCCGACGGCCAGCGGGGTCAGGTTCGCGACGACCACCGCCACCAGCGCGGGCCGCAGGTCGAGCAGCATGAAGAACATCGGGCAGAGCCCGAACAGCAGGTAGCTCACCATGTCCGAGGCGGCCGCGCCCGCCGCGAAGACGGCGACGACGACGGCCGCGTACCAAACGCCCTGGTGTTGTCTGCGCTCCACCCGCCGGCCCCACCCGGCGTAGAGCACGGCGATCGCCGCGATGCTCGCCAGGCCGCCGATCCGGCCGTGCGGGTCCTGGGCGGCGACCGCCGCCGCCACCCCGAGGGCGACGGCGGCGAAGAAGACGTCCCACAGCACCTCGTCCATGAGCCGCCGCGGCGCGGGGCCCGCGGTCATGCGTCGCGGCGGTTCGTCCAGCGGAAGGTCAGCAGGCACAGCACCAATCCGATCACACACCAGCCGGCCAGCATCAAGGCGATCCGGCCCAGCTCCCACGCGCCGCCGGCCTCCAGCGCCGCGGCGGAGTCCGGCAGGAAGACGTACCGGAAGCCCTGCGCCATCCACTTCACCGGGAAGACCGACGCCACGGTGATCATCCAGTCCGGCAACCGGGTGATCGGGTGGATGAAGACCCCGGAGAGGAACTGCAGCGCCACGACGGGCACGTTCAGGACCGCTCCCGCCGTACGCGCGGAGCGCACGAGCGCGCTCGCGGCGATGCCCAGCAGGCTGCAGGCGATGACGCTGAGCAGGAACAGCCAGCCGAACGTGAACCACCGCCCGGCGTCCGTCGGCAGCGGCATGTCGAACAGCAGCACCCCGACGCCGAGCAGCACGAGCACCTCGGCCGCGGTCAGCGCCGCCACCAGGATGAGCTTGCCGAGGAAGTACGCGCCGGCGGTCGCCGGGGTGCCGCGCAGCCGCTTCAGCGTGCCGTCCTCCCGGTCGGTGGCGATGCCGACGCCCATCGTGATGAAGGCGGTGGACACGATCCCGTACGCGATCATGCTGGCGGAGAAGACCCGCGCCGCGCTCAGTCCCGGGTGGTCGTAGTCGTCGCCGAAGATCGTCCCGAACAGCAGGAGCAGCAGCGCCGGGAACAGGAACGTGAAGATCATCGCCGTCCGGTCCCGGACGAACTGCAGGATCTCGATGCCGCCGCGCCGCCGGCCGATCGTCAGGGTGCTGGTCATCGGGCTTCTCCGATCAGGCTCAGGTACGTGTCCTCGAGGCTCGGGCGGCTGACGGTGAGGCCGCTCAGGTCGGCTCCCCGCGCGACGAGCCCGGCGATCAGGGCGGCCGGGTCGTCCGTACGGGTCTCCTGGTCGCCGCCCCACCGCACGACCGCCCCCGCCTCGCCACGCCCGCCGAGCGTCGCCGGCGTCCCCTCGGCCACGATCGCCCCGCCCGCCAGCACGGCGAGCCGGTCCGCGAGCGCCTCGGCCTCGTCCAGGTAATGGGTGGTGAGCAGGATCGTCGTTCCCTCGGCGGCCAGCGCCCGGATCAGCCCCCAGAACCGCCGCCGCGCCTCCGGGTCGAACCCGGTCGTCGGTTCGTCGAGGAACACCAGCTCGGGACGCCCCACGATGCCCAGCGCCACATCGAGCCGGCGCCGCTGCCCGCCGGACAGCGTCCGCACCCGGGCGTTCGCCTTGTCCGTCAACCCCACCAGCTCGATGGCGTCGCCGACCCGCCGCGGTCGCGGATAGAACCCGGCCACATGCCGCACCACCTCGGCGACGGTGAGATCGCCGGCATCCGAGGCGCTCTGCAGGACGATGCCGATCCGGCTCCGCCACGCCCGGGAAGCGGCCCCGGGATCCTCGCCGAGGACCCGGACCTCGCCGCCGGTGCGGCGCCGGTGCCCCTCGAGGATCTCGACCGTGGTGGTCTTCCCGGCGCCGTTCGGCCCGAGCAGGGCGAACACCTCGCCGGAGGCGATGTCGAGGTCTATACCGCCGACGGCGAGATGGTCGCCGTAGGTCTTGCGCAGGCCGCGCGCCTGGATGGCTGTCATGCCTTCGAGGATCGCGGCCACGGGGTGCGCGGCGGGACGACCGGGCGGCGGTCAGCCGGTGTCCACCGTTCGACGGACACCGGCTGAGGGAGGTCAGCCGGCCGGGGTGTCAGGTAGCCGTTCTCGGCGAGGTGCCGCGCGTGCCCCTCGTACGCCTCCGGGCTCGGCAGCGCGACCGTGGCCAGCCCGTCCACGTAGCGGTTGAACATGCTGAACGCGGCCGCGATCAGCACGGTGTCATGCACCGCCCGATCGTCCGCGCCGTGCTCGCGCGCCCGGGCCACGTCCTCCGCGGCGACATTGCGGCCGTCCTGCCGGACCTTCTCCGCGATCGCCAGGAGCGCCCGCATCCTCGGGTCTTGCGTGGCCTCGCCGGCGGCCCGTCCCTCACGGTCGAGCAGATAGCGCGCCACCGCGCCGTGGGTGCCGGCGCAGAAGCCGCACTCATTGCGCTCGGAGACGTACGCCGCGATCGTCTCGCGTTCGCCCGGGGTCAGCGGTGACGGGCCCCGGAGCAGGGTCTGGGCCAGCTCGTTCAGCGGCCGGGCGGTCAGCGGATAGCGGGTCAGGAGCCCGGCGATGCCCGGCAGCCCGGGCAGATCGATGTGCGGCACTCCACCATGGTCGAGGCGGCCAGGGGCGATGTCCATCCGACGATCATTCCCGGATCTCAACGCCCCAGCAGGGCGAGAAGGCGGCCGAACGGTCCGGTGCCGGGGTCGGGCAGAGCCGGTGCGAACGGCGCTCCCGGCTGAAGCCGGCGCTCGTCATCCGGCACCGCCTCCACAATGGGCAGCGCCGCCGTCACGAGCTCGCCGTCCGGCTCGTACGCGACTCCCAGCGCGGTCGCGACGTCCCAGCCGTGCACGAGGTAGTCGACGAGGTGGAAGCCGATCGCGAGGTGTCCGGGTATCGGCCTCGTACCGAACTCCGGCAGGTCGAAGCCCCTGCCGGGCACATCGGGTGCGGCGAAGGCGGCGATGACCTCCTCTGCGGCGGCCGCGTAGCCGGCCGCGAAGTCCGCCGCGAGCGGGGCCGGCACCCAGAGCGCGGGGTCGGCGCCGCGCCCGGCGGCCGCCGCCGCGAAACCCCGGTGCTGCACGGTCATGTGGGCGAGGAGGGCCGCCAGGTCCCATCCCGCGCACGGTGTCGGTCGCGACAGGTCCTCCCGCGAGACCCCGGCGACGATGGTCACGGTCGCGCGCACGGCGCGCTCGTCGAGTTCAATCGTACGCATACGCTTACGATCTGCTGCTGCGTACGGTATGTCAACGGTTATCGTGCGTCCGTGGCCGACGACCGTCCCGACCTCGCCGCCATGGTGGCCCGCCTCGGCCGCACCCTCGTCGCGGCCGAACGCCCGATCCTCGCCGCGCACGACGTGTCGATGTGGGGCTACGTCGTGCTGACCGCGCTCGCCGACGAGCCGATGCGCACCCAGGCGGCGCTCGCCCGGGCCATCGGCGCGGACAAGACGCGGATCATCGCCGACCTGGACGAGCTGCAGGAACGCGGCCTCATCGAACGCGAACCGGATCCGGCCGACCGTCGCGTACGGCTGCTGCGGCTGACGCCCGCCGGGCGACGGGTGCACACGGCCGTGCGCCGCGCGATCCGGGCCGAGGAGGAACGCCTGCTGGCGGACCTGCCGGCCGCCGACCGGCGGGTGTTCCTGCGCGTCCTGCAGCGCCTCGACCAAGGCCCGCTCTAGGGCTCCCGGAGGGCAGACGGGCGGCGGGTCACCGCGCGGCGAGAGCTTCCTTCAACCCGCGGGCGGCGAGCCGGTCGGCGCGTTCGTTCTCCGGGTGTCCCGCGTGCCCCTTAACCCAGTGCCACTCGACGTCGTGACGACGGACCACCGCGTCGAGGCGCTGCCACAGGTCGACATTCTTCACCGGCTGCCGCGCGGAGGTCTGCCAGCCGTTGGCCTTCCAGCGGGGCAGCCACTTCGTGATGCCGTCGCGCACGTAGATGCTGTCCGTGTAGAGCAGCACCCGCAGCGGCGCCCGGGTCAGCGTCTCGAGCGCCCGGATCGGGGCCGTGAGCTCCATGCGGTTGTTGGTGGTCGGCGTGGCCTCGCCGCCGCAGAGGTCCTTCTCGGTGGCGCCCCAGCGCAGCACGGCGCCCCAGCCGCCGGGCCCGGGATTCGGCACGCAGGCGCCGTCCGTGAAGATCTCCACCGCCGCGACCACGCCTGTCATGGGCAGCACCCTACCGAGCAGCGCCGGCTCGACGGCGCACCGCCATGGCCGGAAGCACGCAGCGGCGGAGAAGGACAGCAGAGACGCGGAGAAGTGTCAGGCCGCCGGCCGGGTACCTGTGTGACGGACAGGACTCCGGGGGGAACCGGCCCGGGCCGGCGGCCTGCCCCCGCAGAACCAGTCGCGCTGGGAGCGCTCCCAAACAGGGAGCCTAGCGAACCGGGAGCGGCGCGTAAATGCCGCGGCGGGGCGTACGCCACACCGCGGCGGTGGCCCGGCGGTCGCGGACCGAGCGGACAGTACAGTTTCGGCATGCTCGAAGCCGCCGTGGAGGTGCAGGACGTCGTCGTCCGGTACGGCGAGGTCACCGCCGTGGACGGTGTCTCGCTCACGGTGCCGCAGGCCTCGATCCTGGCGCTGCTGGGCGACAACGGCGCGGGAAAGACCAGCTTGTTGCAGGTCTGCGAGGGGTTCCGCAAGCCCGACGGCGGATCCGTACGCATCCTCGGCCTGGACCCCACCGGCGACCACGACGCGCTGATGCCGCGGCTGGGGATCATGCTGCAGTCCGGTGGTGTCTACCCCTGGGCGACAGCCGGCGAGATCCTTCGGCTTTTTGCTTCGTATTCCGCGAATCCGCTCGATGTGGACATGCTGCTCGACCGGTTGGGTCTGCGGAAGTTCGCGAAGACCACGTTCCGGCGGCTGTCCGGCGGCGAGCAGCAGCGGCTGTCGCTCGCCGTCGCGCTGGTCGGCCGCCCCGAGCTCGTGTTCCTCGACGAGCCCACCGCCGGCATGGACGTGGGCGCCCGCCGGACCACCTGGGAGCTCGTCGAGGACCTCCGCGCCGACGGCGTGTCGGTGCTGCTCACCACGCACCTGCTGGACGAGGCCGAGAGCCTCGCCGACCACGTCGTGATCATCGACGGCGGCCGGGTCGCGGCGACGGGCACGCCCGCGGAGCTCACGGCCGCCGCCGGCATCGACCTCCTTCAGGTACGCGCGGAGCCCGGCCTGCCGCTCGCCACGCTGGCCGCGGGGCTGGACGCCAAGGTGACCGAGGACGTCCCGGGCGAGTACGCGGTGGCCGGCACCCTCGACACGCAGGCGATCGCCGCGGTCCTCGCCCGCTTCGCGCAGGCCGGCGCCCGGGTGACCGCGGTCGACACGCGCCGCCGGACCCTCGAGGACGTCTACCTGGCCCTGACCGCAGGAGCTGCCCGATGACCACGAGCACCGGCACGTTCACACCCGCACCCCGCCGGGCTCCGATGCGCGGCATCCTGCGGTCACAGATCCGCATGGAACTGGTGCTGACCGCCCGGCGCGGCGAGGCCGTGGTCCTGGCGATGGGCGTGCCGCTGCTGGTCCTGCTCGGCGCGGGCCTCACCCACGCGACCAACCTGCCCACCGACGACCGCCTCGGTTACGTGGTCCCCGGGGTGCTCGCCCTGACGGTCATGTCCACCGCGTTCACCGGACAGGCCATCACCACCGGCTACGAGCGCAGCTACGGCGTTCTCAAACGCCTCGGCGCCTCGCCGCTGACCCGCCCCGGCCTGCTGTTCGCCAAGACGGCGGCGATCCTCTGCCTCGTCGGCCTGCAGATCCTCGCGCTGGCCGCGGTCGGCGTCGCGGTGGGCTGGCGCCCGGCCCTCTCCGAGCTCCTGCCGGCGATCGGCGTGACGGTGCTGGCGACCGCGGCGTATTGCGGGCTCGCGCTGTTCATGGCCGGCCTGCTGCGCCCGGAGACCGTCACGGCCGCGGCAACGCTGATCTACGTGCTGATGCTGGCCGCGGGCGGCATCATGTTCGCGGCGCCCGGCCTGGGCACGGCGGGCTGGTTCCTGCTCCCCCTCGCCGCCCACGCGGAGGCGCTGCGCGACACGCTCACCCACGGGACGGCGGTCCCGGGCGCGATCTGGCTGAGCCTCACGCTGTGGGCAGCGGTCGCGCTGACCGCGGCCGCCCGCACCTTCCGCTGGGAGTAGCCGGCATACCGCGGCTCAGGTCCTCAGGCAGGCAGTCATTCCCGGTCCGGCAGCCCCGGCACGTAGGCCGCCGCGACCCGCTTCGGCACGACCATGCGCCACGCGTCCACCACCAGCTCCTCCATGCGCGCCGGATCGAGCTCGGCCATCCATGCCTGCACCCACTGGAACCGCATGTCCGACGCGCCGGGCAGGTGGAAGACCCCGGGCTCCGAGTCGACGAGCGCCTGCCTCTCCTCCCTCGGGTAGCCGAACCCCATGACCGACTCGTCGCGCGAGAACGCCACATACACGATCTTGCCGACCCGGAACTTGACCCGGTCGTGGATCAGATGCTCCGTCGTCCGCGGCAAGCCCAGCGCGACCGTTCTGACCTGCTGCACTGTGACCATTCCGGCACGCTAGCGCCCGGGTCCGACACTCTCAGGACGACCGGGGCCGGGGTACGGACGGCAGCCGCGTCGTCGTCTCCTGCTCCTCGTCCCCGGCGGCCGGCGCCTGGCGTACCTTGGCGCGCGCGACCCGGTCGGGCGGCAGCCGGTAGGTGGGCGCGGACACCAGCTCGTCCGGCACCAGGTGCCGCCCGCCCGAGCCCTCGCCGGGCGACGCGTCGTCCGCCGACGTGATGACGCCGCCCGAGAGGACCACGGCCGGGGAAGACCGGTCCGGCCCTTCGGATGCGGACAGCGAGCTGGACGACGAGGCCCGGTCGCCGGCCGGCAGCGGCACCGACGGTGACGTCCGGTCGCCGGCGGACAGCGGAACCGGCGAGGTCCGGTCGCCGGCGGCGGAGAGCGAGGTCCGGTCCGCGCCGGCGGTCACCCCGGCCGTGGTGATCACGGCGGGGGTGATCGTCGCCGAGGTGACGACCGCCGTGCCGCGGACCGCGCGGCGGGGCCCGATGAGCCGGGCCGCCATGCTGAAGACGCTGCGGGTCGCGGTGTCGTAGCCGTCCCGGTACGCCTCGTCGCGGTCCAGGCCGGTCCGGTACCACTGGTGCAGGCGGCCGGCCGCGTAGCCGGCGCAGGCGGTGAACACGGCGAGCAGCGTGATGAGCAAGGCGTCGTTCGCGGGCGCGGTCATGAGTTGAGATTCTCTGCGGAGGCATAGACCGAAAGCTATGGCCCGTTCGACGTACCCCGATCGGTCGACAAGTGCCTCGATGTGGGATATCCCACGTCAGGGGCGGGGCGGCGGGGGTCCACCGGGACCGCCGGACGGCGGGGTGCCACCGGGCGCGCTCCCGCCGGTCTCCTCCCCCGACGGGTCGATCGCGATGGTCAGGGTCGCGCGGTAACCGGCGTCCACGCTGCCCGTGACCGTGGCGAGTTCCCGGGCCGCCGAATCATCGCCGAACACGTTGTCGGTGGCGAGGGTGACCTGACTCAGGTTCGTCACGCTCTTGCTGTACCCGGCTGTCGCGTACACCGCCTTGGAAACGTCTTCGGGAATCGCGATCTGTGAGGTTTTCACGATGGGGCCGGAGCCGCTGGTGGCGTTCTCCAGCGACGAGTAGACCTCGAAGTGGATGTGCGGCCAGCGGCCCGAGTAGCAGGCCGGGAAGATGCTGGTGAAGGCGGCCGTGCCGGTCTCGTCGGTCTGCTGGATGCCGCGCAGGTAGTTCTGGTCCGTGACGCCGGTGGAGTACAGCGAGTAGTTGCCGTCGCGGTCGCAGTGCCACGCGTACACGGCGGCGCCGTTCA
Organism: Actinoplanes sp. NPDC049316; assembly: GCF_040677315.1. Classification (NCBI taxonomy): domain Bacteria; kingdom Bacillati; phylum Actinomycetota; class Actinomycetes; order Micromonosporales; family Micromonosporaceae; genus Actinoplanes; species Actinoplanes sp. NPDC049316. The sequence goes on from NZ_JBFAQM010000002.1 coordinate 196,351, forward strand.
CCGCCGCGCCGTTGAGATCCTTCACGACGAGAGCGAATTCCAGGGGTACGCCCTCGGCAACACCGTCGGCGTCGCCGAACGAGGATCGGATGTCCTTGCGGACGATCCCGCCGAGGGTCCGCACGTCCGGCCCGTTGGAGCCGTCGGCCGGGTACGGTCCCGCCGTCTCCGACTCGACCTCGGCGAGCGAGCCCCTGCTCGACGCGGACGCCGCCGGCGTGGTCTCGGCCTCCGCGCCGGTGCTGCAGGCCCCGACGAGGGCCATCGCTCCGGCCCCACCCAGCGCGGCGAGCAACCGGCGGCGCGACATGGTGCGCAGGTCGAACTGCAGGCCTTTGTCGTGGACGCGGCGTACGTACGCGGAGTTGTCTTCCATCACGGAACGCCCTCTCTGATCGGCTGCACCGAGCAAACCGGTCGCGTCTGTGCGCGGCCTGTGGCGTCACTGTGGTTTGCGATAGCACCGCAGTTGCACGGAGGCGTCCCACTCCGCGCGCTTCGTCCCGGTCAGGGTCCAGCCCAGTCGCTCGTAGAAGCCGGCGGCCCGCCCGTCGACGACCTCCAGCCACCGGGCGCCGTGGCGCTCCGCCGCGGCGACCAGCGAAGCCGCCAAGCCGCGCCCGCGCCGCGCGGGATCCACGAAGAGCCGGCTGAGCTCGCCGGCCGCGGTGACGACGACGTGCCCCGCGACGAAGCCGTCGTGCAGCGCCACGAGGGCCCGGCCGGGCGGGGACAACCAGCGAACCGGGTCGGACGGCCAGTTCATCGGGTAGCCGTCGGCTTCGTGCACGTCGCGCAGAAGGCGTACGCAATCGTCGAGGTCTTCGGCTTCCCGCTCGCGCACCGGGCGGGGCCGCTCAGGCACCGGCTCGGCGGGCCCGGGCGCGTCGCTTGCCCTCGTGCATCGCCGCGACCCGCGCCACCGGGATGGTGTGGCCCTCCGCCACCAGCCCGGCGTCCAGTTGCTGCGGCGCGGGCATGGCCGCCGCCCAGGGGTCCCGGTCGGCGAGGAGGCCCGGCGCAGTGTGCACCGTGAAGTCCGCCGGTGTCAGGTCGTCGAGATCGTCCCAGCGCACCGGGAACGAGACCGGCACGCCCGGCCGCGCCCGGGGGCTGTACGCGGCGGCCACACTGGCGCCGCCGGAGCGGGTCGCGTCGAGGAACACCTTGCCGTGCCGGTCCTCGCGGATGAACGCCGTCGTGGCCAGCTCCGGGTCGAGCCGTTCGGCGCGGGCCGCCACGGCGCGGGTCGCGGCGGCCACGTCCTCGGTCGCGGCGCCGGCGAGCGGGACGAAGACGTGCAGTCCCTTGGAGCCGCTGGTCTTGACCGCGCCGTCCAGGCCGGCGTCGGCGAGCGCCTGCCGGACCAGCCGGGCCGCGGCCACCGCGAGGCCGAAGGCGCCGCCCTCCGGCGGATCGAGGTCCATGATGAGGTGCGTCGGGTGGTGCGGGTCGGCGATCGTCATCAGCGTGGGGTGGTACTCGACCGCGCGCTGGTTGGCGAACCACAGCAGCGTGCGCCGGTCGTTGCAGAGCGCGTACAGGACCTCCCGTTGCGACGCCTCGGCCCACACCTTCGTCCGCGGCACCCACTCGGGGGTGTATTTCGGCAGGTTCTTCTGCATGAACCTGTCCTGACCGCGCAGGACCCGTACGACGGAGAGCGGCCGGTCCCGCAGGACCGGGACGATGCGGTCGCCGACCGCGTCGAGGTAGTCGACGAGGTCCCGCTTGGTCGCCCCGGCGCCGGGGAAGAGCTCCTGGTCCAGGTTGGTCAGGGGTACGCCGTCGCGCTCTTCCTTCTCCGCCGCCATGTGCTCATCCTGCCCGCACGATGCTGATCGCGGGAAGCATCATGACCAGGGTCAGCACCACGTACACCCCGCCGGTGAAGTAGAGCCGGCTGCGGGTGGCGATCACCGCCGCGGTGAACGGCAGCACCACGGCGAGCAGGGCGGCGAGGGCGAGCGTGCCGGCCTCCCGCTGCGGGCCGAGCAGTCCCCAGCCGAGCAGGAACGGCACGACGACGAGCCACACGAGCGTGACGAGAAGGACGTGCAGGGCCGCCTCCGTACGGCGCGCAGCCGCCAGCCGGTCCTCGCGGATGTCCTCCGCCGTCCGGTACGCCACCGGCCGGGGCGCCAGCGGCGACCGCTCGATCTCCAGCGTCACGCCAAGGACTTTAGGGCAGGCCGGGCGCCCGCGCGCGGCATGTCACGAGGCGGGTGGACGCTCCCCGCTGCCACGGGCGATCACGGTGGTAGAGATGATCACCGTACGGGCCGGGCCGGAGAAGCCGCTGATGCGCTGGTGCGCCAGCCTCGCCGCCTCGCGTCCCATGGCGACCGAGTCGTGCGCGACGACGGTCGCACCGATCACGTCGGCCAGGTCGAAGTCGTCGAAGCCGAGCAGCGCCGGCGGCTGCGGGTGCCCGCGCAGCGCCCGCAACGCCCCGGTCGTCAGCCGGTTGTTCGTGGTGAACAGGGCCGTGGGCGCCGGGTCCAGCTCGAGGAGCTCGCGGACGGTCCGCTCGGCGCGGTGCACGTCGTGCACGTCGGTCCGCAGGTACGGCCGCCAGCCGTCGTTGCCCGCCGCCTCCATCGCCTGCACGAAACCGTCGATGCGGCCGCGCTGAGGCGCCATCCGGGCCAGGTCCGCGATCAGGGCGATGCGCCGGTGACCGGCCGCCAGCAGGTGCTCGCCCGCGGCCCGGGCGCCGCCGACGTTGTCGATGAGCACCGCGTCCGCGTCGAGGCCGTCCGGGGGCCGGTCCAGGAAGACGAACGGCACCCCCCGATTGCCCTCGATGGCGAGGTATTCGTGGCCCTCGCCGCTGGGGACGACGAGCAGGGCGCGCACCCGGCGTTCGAGGAAGGCGTCCACCAGGGCGCGTTCGAGCTCGGCGTCCTCGTCGTTGTTGGCGGTCACGAGCTGCAGCCCGTGCTGGCGCAGTTCCCGCTCGATCCCGCTGGCCACGGCCGAGTAGAACGGGTTCGTCAGGTCGCCGCTGATCAGCCCGACGAGCGCCGAGGTCGCGCCGCGGCGCAGCTCCCGCGCGATGCCGTTGAGGCGGTAGCCGAGCAGGTCCGCCGCCTCGCGGACGCGGCGGCCGGTGGCCTCGGCGACGTTCGGCTCGTCGTTGAGCGCCCGCGACGCCGTCTTCAGGCTGACGCCGGCCAGCGCGGCCACCTGCGTCAGCGTGGGGCGGCGTACGGCCGCGACGTCGACGGCTCCGTCGGCGGACCGGGATGCGGTCATGGCGCTCCGAATCTCACAGGCGGTCGAGGGTTCTCACGGCGGTGCAGGATTCCCACGGGCGGTGGAGGACGAAAGTATGACATCGATGTCGGCCACACCCCACGCCGGCTTGCCCGAAACCATCTGCTTCGGCGTGGTTCGGGTGATCTGCGGCGGAAGCCGGACCCCGCGCCCGCCGCGCCGTCATGGCAGCATGGCCGCATGGTTCCCCGGTGGAGTGTGATCGGCGCGCCCTCGAGCGCGGGTGCCCACACGCCGGGCGTGGACCGCGCCCCGGCCGCGCTGCGGGCCGCGGGGCTGCTCGCCGCGCTCGACGATCGGGGCGTCGCCGTCCAGGACCTGGGCGACGTCCCCGGCTTCCGATGGCGCCCCGACCCGGCCCATCCCACGGCTCAGAACGCCGCGGCGGTGGCGCGGGTCGCCACGGACGTCGCCCGGGCCGCCGCGACCGCGCCCGGCGTGCCACTGGTGCTCGGCGGCGACTGCACGGTCACGCTGGGGCTGGTCGCCGCGACGCCGGGCGCCGCACTGGTCTACATCGACGGCGGCCCGGACCTGTACACCCCCGAGACCCGCCCGCACGGCAACCTCGACGCGATGGGGCTGGCGCACATGCTCGGCCTGCAGGGCTGCGACCCCACGGTGGCGGCGGTCGCGTCGATCACCCCGGAGCGCGTGGTCACGTACGGCTTCGACCTGCCGCCCGGCGACCCGGAACGCGACCTCGTGGATCGCCTCCACCTCGGATACGTGCCGGCGAACGAGGTGCGCACCGGCCCGGCGAAGGCGGCGGCGCGGGCCCGGTTCGCCGCGGAGGCCGCCGCGAGCCACTTCGTCGTCCACTTCGACGTCGACGTGCTGGCGTTCGCGCAGGCGCCGTTCGCCGACGTCCCGGAGCCGCGGGGCCTGACCCTGCAGGAGGTGGTCGAGACGCTGTCGGTGCTGGTGGCCAGCCCGCAGTTCGCCGGGATGACGGTCACCGAGGTCAACCCCGACCACGTTCCCGAGGAGGTCGGGCTGGCCCCGCTCGTGGACGCGATCGTGGCGGCGCTGACCTAGAGCAGGTCCTTCCAGAACGCGACGGTGGGCCGCGCGCCCCGCACAGGGCCGGGCCCGCCGCCGCCGAACTCACGCCGGAGGTAGTCGTCGAGGTCGGTGCCGTACGCGATGACGTCCGTCTGCATCACCGAGAGCACGGGATGGCCGGACGTGCCACGGCCCGCGGGCAGATAGCGGTGTGAGTAGACGGGGATCAGGCGCGGCACCGTCATGAGGAAACGCCGCGCCACGATCACCGCGTCGGCGGGCTCCGGCGGCTGCGGTCCCCAGGCGCCGTACCAGAAACCGTTCTCCGCGACGTCGAAGAGCACGCCCTCGACCGGCATCGCGAGGCGGTCGCGCAGCTCGGCCCGGTCCCCGTCGCGCCAATCCGGCCAGCCGCGGCCCACGGGCAGCCCCGCGGCGAGGAAGGCGCGGTGGTCGTCGGCGAACGAGAAGCCGAACTCCCGCTCCACCGCGTCGAACTCGGCGTCGGACAGCCCGGCTCGCGATGCGGTCACCCGCCCACCCTAGACGTACATCGATCGCAGTAGGGCGTACTCGGATGGCGCCCGTCGCGGAGACGTCCGCGGGACGACGCGGCCGGCCCACGGACGGCCATAGCGTCGCCGGCAAGCAATGAGACCCTCATCAGGAGGTGAGACGCATGCGCACTTCTCTGCTGTGGACCGCCGCGGGTGCCACGTTCGTCGGCGTACCGGCGGGCCTGGCCCTGACCGGCGGCACCGTGGACCCGGCGCTGACCTGGTCGCTGGCAACCGGGCTGGCGCTGCTGACCCTGCTGCTGCGCCGGTTCCCGGCCACCGTCCTCATCGTCTCGCTGTGCTGTGTCACGGCGTGGCGGACGGCCGATCTGATCGGCGCGGGCTGGGTGTGGCCGGCGACCGCGGCGTTCGCGGCGAACGTGCTCGCCGGGCGGGTCCGTACGGCGGTCGTGGCCGGCGCGCTCACCGTCTGGTACGGCTTCGTCTGGGACTACTTCGTGCAGCTGGGCAGCTTCGACGCCACGATCGGCCGGGTCGGCGCGGAGGCGCTGTGGCTGGCCGCGGCGCTCGCGCTGGCGCAGGCGTACCGGAGCACCCGGCGCTGGCAGGACGAGGTCGCCGGCCGGCTGCGGCAGACGCTGGAGCAACGGGAGCTCGAGGCCCGGCGGCGCCGGGCGGAGGAACGCGTCGACATCGCGCGCGACCTGCACGACGTGGTCTCGCACACGCTGGCCGTCGTGGGGGTGCATCTCAACGTGGCCCTCGACGCGTTCGACGACGACCCGGCGGAGGCGCGCGACGCGCTGCGGCTGGCCCAGGACGTCCGCGGCCGCGCGATGGGTGACCTGCGGGCTCTCGTGGACGTCCTGCGCTTCGAAGGCGGCGAGCCGGCGCACGGGCTGGAGGGCCTCGACGACCTCGCCGAGCGGGTACGGTCGGCCGGTGTGGCGGTGCACGTCGCCGAGCGCGGCGAGCGGACGGCCGTGCCCGCCCCGGTCGCGACGGCGATGTACCGCGTGGTGCAGGAGTCGCTGACCAACACCGTGCGGCACGCCGGGGCCACATCCGCCGCCGTGACGCTGGACTACGGCCCGGACGCGGTCGTCGCGGACATCACGGACGACGGCAGCGGCGGGCCGGTGACGGAAGGACGCGGAATCATGGGGATGCGCGAACGGGTGGCCGCACTGGGCGGCGCGCTGACCGCCGGATCCGGGGCCGCGGGCGGCTTCACGGTCCACGCGACGATCCCGCTGGCGCTGTGACGGTCTCCGTGTTGCTGGCCGACGACCAGCACCTGGTCCGGGCGGGGTTCCGCAGCCTGCTCAAGCGGGACCGGGGAATCGAGGTCGTCGGCGAGGCGTCGACCGGCGACGAGGCGGTCCGCGCGGCGCGTGCCGTACGCCCGGACGTGGTCCTGATGGACATCCGCATGCCGGGTCTCGACGGCATTGAGGCGACCCGGCGCATCGTCGCCGCGTCGCCGCAGTGCCGGGTCGTCATCCTGACCACCTTCGAGACCGACGAGTACGTGTTCGCCGCGCTGGCCGCCGGTGCGAGCGGCTTCCTCACCAAGGAGGTGGACCCGGAGGGCCTGCGGCACGCCGTCCGGGTCGTGGCGGCCGGGGAGGCCCTGCTCTCGCCGAGCGTCACCCGCCGGGTGGTCACCCAGTTCGCGCAGCGCCCCGCGGCCACACCCGGCGGGCGGCGGCTCGAGGTGCTGACGGCGCGCGAGCGGGAGGTGGTGGCGCTGGTGGCCGCCGGCCTGTCCAACGAGGACATCGCTCGCCGGCTGGTGATCAGCCCGCTGACGGCGAAGACCCACATCACCCGGGCGATCGCCAAGCTGGGCGTACGCGACCGCGTCCAGCTGGTCATCGTGGCCTTCGAGGAAGGGCTGGCGGGCCGCTGAAATCCGCACACGATCGCACATGGGCCGCAGCGGGCTTGATCCCGCGCAGGGTCCGGCCGTCCGACCATATGCCTAGGTGACGGGGGTGGGCAAGGGGTTCGGCCGGATGAGCTGACATCGATGTCAATCGTGGGCGATCGTGTTCGGTAGAGACCTTGCGTATCGACACAGGTACACGTGACGATGTGTCGCGGATGTTTCCGTCAGCCCTTCCCCTCAGCCCGCAAGGAGACGGCATGCACCGGCCACGATGGGGTGTCGCCCTGTTATCCGTCAGTCTCGTGGCCGCGGCCGCGGCGGTCGCCTCCGGCGGCGCCGCGCACGCCGCGGCGGCGGCCTCGTTCGCGTCGTCCTTCGAGACCGACGACCCGCAACCCACCTGGACCGACACGGTGGACGGCGACCGCAGCAGCGGTGTCGACGGCTCCGTCGCCGTCGGCATGCCGGGCAGCCTGCGCGGTCACGTCATCGCGATCGCGGCGAACGCCCAGCCCAACCCCAACGAGGGCGTGAACAACCTCAACGACGGCGACGCGGCCACCAAGTGGCTCGTGGACACGCCGACCAGCTGGGCGCAGTACACGCTCGACGCCCCGGCCACCGTCGTGAAGTACGCGCTGACGTCCGCGAACGACGCCCCCGAGCGGGACCCGCGGGACTGGACCCTCGAGGGCTCCGCCGACGGCGCCGCCTGGACGACCGTGGACACGCGGACCGGCCAGACCTTCGACCAGCGCTTCCAGACCAAGACGTACACGGTCGCGAACCCGGGTTCGTTCCGGGTCTACCGGCTGAGCATCACCGGGCACCCGTCTGGCAACCTGACGCAGCTCGCCGACCTCGAGCTCGCCGACGACAACACCGGCGCGCCCCCGGCCGGCCCGATGCAGAGCCGGATCGGCAACGGACCGGCCAGCTCCCCCACCGCCAAGGCGGGAGTGGGCTACACCGGGCTCAAGGCGTTCCAGATCGCCGGGCGGCACACCGCCGAGGGGCGCGGCTACTCGTACAACAAGGTCTTCGACGTGGACGTGGCGGTCACCGCCGACACCGAACTGTCGTACCTGGTGCTGCCCGAGTTCAACCGCGAGGACCTGAGCAACCCGGCCACGTACACGGCCGTCGACCTGGCGTTCACCGACGGCACGTACCTGTCGGACCTGAAGGCCGTCGACCAGCACGGCGTGGTCGTCAGCCCGGCCGCGCAGGGCGCGTCCAAGACGCTCTACACCGCGCAGTGGAACAAGCGCACCAGCCGGATCGGCAAGGTCGCCGAGGGCAAGACCATCGACAAGATCCTGGTCGGGTACGACAAGCCGGACGGTCCCACGAGCTTCCGGGCGTGGTACGACGACATCGCGATCCGCGAGGTCCCGCCGGCGCAGCCCCGGACCCACCTCTCCGAGTACGCCGAGACCCGCCGCGGCACGCAGTCCTCGGGCGACTTCTCCCGCGGCAACAACTTCCCGGCCACCGCGGTGCCGCACGGCTTCAACTTCTGGACGCCGATGACCAACGCCGGCTCCGTCAACTGGCTGTACGAGTACCACCGCCAGAACAACGCGGCGAACCGGCCCACCCTGCAGGCGTTCGCGGCGAGCCACGAGCCCAGCCCGTGGATGGGTGACCGGCAGACGTTCCAGGTGATGCCGTCGGCCGCCACCGGCACGCCGGACGCCAACCGCGCCAACCGCGCGCTCGCGTTCGGGCACGAGAACGAGGTGGCGAAGCCGTACTACTACCGCGTCACCTTCGACAACGGCCTCAAGACGGAGTTCGCGCCGACCGACCACGCCGCGCTGTTCCAGTTCACCTTCACCGGCGACAGCTCGAACCTCGTCTTCGACAACGTCGACAGCCGCGCGGGCCTGACCATCGACGCGGCCAACCGCGCCGTCTCCGGCTGGTCCGACGTGAACAGCGGCAGCCTCTCCGCCGGCTACACCCGCATGTTCATGTACGCGACCGTCGACGCCCCGATCACCGCGAGCGGCATGCTGCCCACCGGCAACCGCCCGTCGACGGGCTACGTCAAGTTCGACACCACGCAGGACAAGACGGTGACGATGCGCATCGCCACCTCGCTGATCAGCGTCGAGCAGGCCAAGCACAACCTCGACCTGGAGGTCGCCGCGGACGCGACGGTCGCGCAGATCCGCGACCGCGCGCAGGCCGCCTGGGACGCCAAGCTGAAGACCGTCGAGGTCGAGGGCGCGTCCGAGGACCAGCTCGTCACGCTCTACTCGAACATGTACCGGCTGTTCCTCTACCCGAACTCCGGCTACGAGAACACCGGGACTGCCGCAGCGCCCGTCTGGAAGCACACCGTGCAGTCGGCGGTCACCAGCCCGGCCAGCTCGCCCACCGAGACCGGCGCGCCGGTCAAGGACGGCAAGGTGTACGTCAACAACGGCTTCTGGGACACGTACCGCACCACGTGGCCGGCGTACTCGCTGCTCACGCCGGAGTCCGCCGGCGAGATGGTCGACGGCTTCGTGCAGCAGTACCGCGACGGCGGCTGGATCTCCCGGTGGTCCTCCCCCGGCTACGCCAACCTGATGGTCGGCACCAGCTCCGACGTCGCGTTCGCGGACGCGTACCTCAAGGGTGTGCCCGGCATCGACGCCGAGACCGCCTACCGGGCCGCGGTCAAGAACGCGACCGTCACGCCGCCGAACCAGAACGTGGGCCGTAAGGGCCTGGCGACGTCGATCTTCAAGGGCTACACCCCGCTCGACGTCACCGGCGAGGCCATGTCCTGGGCCATGGACGGCTACATCAACGACTTCGGCATCGCCAACATGGCGGCGGCGCTGGCGAAGAAGGGCGGACCCAAGGCCGGCGAGTACGCCGAGCAGGCCGAGTACTTCCGCAACCGCGCCCAGAACTACGTGAACATGTTCGACCCGAACGTGAACTTCTTCCAGGGCAAGGACAGCAACGGCACCTGGCGCAACCCGCCGGCCACGTACGACCCACGGGTCTGGGGCTACGACTACACCGAGACCGACGGCTGGAACATGGCGTTCCACGTGCCGCAGGACGGTCAGGGCCTCGCCAACCTGTACGGCGGCAAGGACAAGCTCGCCGACAAGCTCGACAAGTTCTTCTCGACGCCCGAGACCGCCGGGTTCCCCGGCTCGTACGGCGGCACGATCCACGAGATGCTCGAGGCGCGTGACGTCCGCATGGGTCAGTGGGGCTTCAGCAACCAGCCGTCGCACCACATCCCCTACATGTACGACTACGCCGGGCAGCCCGCCAAGGCGCAGAAGATCGTGCGCGAGGCGCTGTCCCGGCTCTACCTGGGCAGCGAGATCGGCCAGGGCTACCCGGGCGACGAGGACAACGGCGAGATGAGCGCCTGGTACATCTTCAGCGCGCTGGGCTTCTACCCGCTGCAGATGGGCAGCCCGGCGTACGCGATCGGGTCGCCGCTGTTCACCAAGGCCACGATCAACCTGCCCGGCGGCAAGAAGATCGTGGTCAACGCCCCGGACAACAGCGCGAAGAACGTGTACGTCCAGTCGCTGAAAGTCAACGGGAAGGCGTACACGTCGACGTCCCTGCCCCACTCGCTGCTCGCCGACGGCGCGGTGCTGGACTTCGCGATGGGTCCGGAACCGTCCACCTGGGGTACGGGCGACGACGCGGCGCCGCCGTCCATCACCACCGGTGACGCGGTGCCGAGCCCGCTGCGCGACCTGACCGGCCCGGGCAAGGGAACGGCGTCGGAGCCGGCGCTGGTGGACGACACCTCGAACACCCGCGCGGTCTTCGCCTCGGCGATGCCGTCGTGGCAGTGGGACTTCACCGGTGGCGGCCAGCAGGCCGACTACTACACCCTCACCTCGGGTGCGGTGGCCGGCGACCCCAAGGCGTGGAAGCTGTCCGGCTCGTACGACGGCACCACCTGGACGACCATCGACGAGCGCAGCGACCAGACCTTCGACTGGCGCCTGCAGACCCGGCCGTTCAAGATCGCGAAGCCGGGCCGGTACACGTCGTACAAGCTCGACGTCGCCGCCAACACCGGCGAGACGAGCACCACGCTCGCCGAGATCGAGCTGCTCGGCAGGCCCACTCCGGCCTGCACCACCACGATCGCCGACAAGGTGGTCGGTGCGGTGTCGGTCAAGTCGGGCGTCACCTGCATCAAGGAGGGTGCGACCGTGACCGGCCTGGTGACGGTCTCCAAGGGCGCGTCGCTCTACGTCTCCGGTGCGACCCTGCGGGCGGCGGTCACCGCGACCGGCGCGGGCACGGTGTCGCTGCTGCACGCCACGGTCAACGGCCCGGTCACGGTCACCGGTTCCGGTCCGGTGCTGCTGGAGGCGTCGACCGTCAAGGGTGCGGTCACGCTGCTGCACAACCGTACGGCCACGGTCGTCGCGGCCGACACGGTGAACGGGCCGCTGACCTGCACCGGCAACCAGCCGGCGCCGGTCAACAACGGCCTGCCCACCACGGGTACGGGCGCCCGCCTGGCCCAGTGCGCACGAATCTGACCATCCGCTGACCGAAGCGCCGCGGACCCCCGCCAGGGGTCCGCGGCGCTCTACTGTTCAAGGATGTCCGACGATCTGTGGGCCGTCGTCACCGCGGCCAACCTGTGCACCCTCGCCACCATCAAGCGCGACGGCCGCCCCCAACTCTCCGACGTCAGCTACACCGCCGACCCGGAGACCCGCACGCTGCGCGTCTCCACCCGCTCCACGCTGGCCAAGGTGCACAACCTGCGCCGCGACCCCCGCGCCACGCTGCGCGTGGCGGGCCCGGCCGGCGGCTACGTCGCGGCCGAGGCCACGGCGACCTTCTCCGCGCCCTCGGCCGAGGAACAGGACGCCACAGTGGAGGAGCTCATCGACGTCTACCGCCGGATCGCCGGCCAGGAGCACCCCGACTGGGCCGACTACCGGCGGGCGATGGTGGCCGACGGCCGGCTGGTGCTGCGGCTCCAGGTGGAGCGGCTGTACGGGTGGGTGATGGGCTGAGCCCTCGCCGCGGGACGCTTGGGTTGCGCTTCGGTAACACCGTCACCGGCCGGACCGGGCCGAGGCGCAGCGGGTGAAACGCCGGTACGAATGGACCGTACGCCTGTGGAACGACCTGGCGCGCCTGGCCGATGACCAAGGGCTACCCGATCGCGTGGTCTCGGCCCTCTATGCGGCCGCAGTCGGCGAAGTCCGGCGTACCACCTATCAGCAGGACGAGGGTCTCAGCCGTGATCAGGCCATCCGCGACATCCAAGCGCTGACGCGCGCTGGACTGCTGAAACCGCGCGGCAATGCAACGACCCGCGTCTACGTGCTGGCGGGAACCGCCACCGAGATCACGCAGGCCGCATCCGCCGCCGTTCGTGGGCCCGGGCGCGATCCCTACGCGACTCCATAGCGATGCACTTCGTGATGAGCTCGAACAGGCGGCGGTATCACAGGGCACGTGGATGGTCGCTCACCCGGACGGATCGAGGCCCAGGTGGTCGGCGAGCACGGCCGCGTGGTTGCGGTCGTGCGGCGCGCGGGCCGCGTACACGAGGGTGATGACCGGGTGGGCCGCCGCGAGGTCGCGCAGCTGGTCCACCGCGGGATTGCCGGCCAGTTCGTCGCGGTAGCGGGCGGCGAACTCGTCGAAGCGGTCCTCGTCGGCGTGGAACCATCGGCGCAGCTCGGTGCTCGGGGCGATGTCCTTGAGCCAGAGGTCCAGGCGGGCGCGGTCCTTGGAGATGCCGCGCGGCCAGAGGCGGTCGACCAGGATGCGGTAACCGTCGTCTTCGGACGGTTCCTCGTGGGCGCGCTTGATTTTCGTCGTCATCGCTGGGCCTGCAGGTGGCTCTCGACGAGCTCGCCGAGCATCGCGCGGAGGCGGACCAGGCGGGCGGCGATCTCGTCGAACGTCGCCGGGTCGCGGCGGGCGTTCTCCTTCCACAGGGCCCGCAGCGCCGCCTGGCTCAGCGCGAGCTGGGTGCCGGCCGCCTCGACGTACCGGATCAGGTCCTCGCGGTGGGCCGGCACGGCGAATTCGACCGCGCCGCGGGCCGCGCGCAACGGCTCGCCGGGCCTCGCGAAGACCGGCGCGGGGTCGCCGCCGGTCCGGTCCGTGCCGACCCAGGCGAGCAGGTGCTCCAGGTCGGTCGCCGCCACGGTCATGCGGCCGATCGCCGCCAGCGTCTCCTCGGCAAGCGTCTCCACCAGCCGACCCTACCGCTCACCGACCCCGCGCAACCCCAGCGCAACAGAGGAACCCGCGGCGACAAGGCCGTCGGCCACACACCGCATCCGGTGGCTGCGGAGGGGAAGACCGGCGAGCGCTCACGACGACCACCACGGACAGGACACCGGGCCAACGGTCACGACAGCCGCCGTTCGTGCCAGGTCCGCAGGCTGGTCACGCGGACGTGGTCGAGGGCGAGCAACTGCCCGTCCGCGGCGAGGAGCCGGTCGCGGGCGTCCCGGGGCAGGTGGACCGTCGAGCCGGCAGCGAGCGGAAGGATGTGGACCGTGACCTCGGAGCCGGGCCGGTAGCCGGCGTCGCGCAGGTCGACCTTCCACGTGGACCCGTCCCAGAACCGGTCGGTGGCCGTACGCCCGTCGACCCGCAGCTCCGCCACGTCGCCGCCCCAGCCGATGTCGAGCAGCACGTCGAGCCCGTCCTCGTCCACCCACGCGGGCAGGGCGAGCCGGTACGCCGCGGCCAGCTCCTGGAACGTGCCGGCGGCCGGCGCCGACTGGCGGCCGTCGTGCTTGCCGTACGCGACCGGCACGGCGGCGCCGGCGGCCCGGAGCAACTCGACCCCCGCGTCGCCGACCGTCGCCGGCACAGCACCGGCGGGATCCATCGGCAGCTCGGTGAAGGCGCGACGGGCGGGGTCGTACGCCCGCACCGACGGTACGCCGCACCGGGCCGTCACCCGCCCGTCCGACCCCCAGGACAGTTCGTCGTCCGACAGCAGGAGGCGCCGGCCGCCGTCCTCGCAGACCCACGCCGTCCGCGCAGTCGCCGGGTCCAGCAGCAGCACGTCGAGCGCTCCGGCGCCGTTCGTGGTCAGCCGTACCGGAGTCAGGGCGGGGGTGAGCGTCCGGACCTCCCCGTTCAGCGCGATCTCCGCCTCGACGCCGGGTTCCGCGGTCAGCACCAGCGTGGGCACGTCGCCGGGGAGCAGGGTCAGCGCCGACGCGGTGGCCCAGTCCAGCCGTACGCCGCCCGCCGTGAACCGCAGCGGCCACCGGGCCAGGGTTCCGGGCGGGATGTCGACCGGCCGGGACGGCAGGACGAGCTCGTCGCCGTCGAGCACCACGCGGAAGCGGGCCGCCCGGTAGGTGTCGAGCGGCACGTGCGGCTGGTGCCAGGCGATGAACAGGAAGCCGCTCTCGCCGTCGGAGCGGAGCGCCCACCGCAGCGTGTCGCCGTCCTCCACTCCGGACGGCCGGGTCTCGGGCAGGGTCGACGGCATCTCGGCCAGCTCGGCGCCGAACGCGGCGAGGAAGGCGTGCTGGCGGCGCAGCTCGGCGTGGCTGGGTTGCAGGGTGCCGGCCTCGCCGATGGGGGCGTGGAAGTCGTACCCGCGCCGGGGCAGGTCGTTGGGGTAGCCGGTCGCGTGCGACTCCTGCATGCCGTGGTCACCGGGCGGGTTCGTGCCACCGGCGTACATGTAGTAGCCCTGCCAGGCGGAGCCGTTGCCGATCTTGCAGTGCGCGACCGCGGCGATGTCCAGGGCCGCGGGCCGCGGCCGCCGGTGGTACGCCGTGCCCATGCCGCCGCCGAGTTCGCAGGTGGCCGGCGGGAACAGCGTCGACGGGCTGCGCGGCGGCACCGTGGCGGGCCCCGGGTGCTGGGAGCGGCGGACGTCGGCGCCGATGCCGGGGTCGTCCCAGGTGTGGGAGAAGAAGAAGTGATCGCGAAACGTCGGGTCCCAGGGGGCGTCGGCGCCGACCCAGAAGCCGTCGCCGTAGCCGCCGTACAGCGGCAGGACCTCCTCGGCGGGCAGCTCGGCGCCGCCCCAGGCGGTCGCCACCCACAGCGGCGCGGTCATCCCGGCCTCGCGGGCGAGCCGTTTGAGCGTGACGAGGTGCGCGGGCTGGTCGTACAGCTCGTTCTCCAGCTGGAGCGCGAGGACCGGCCCGCCGGCGCGGCAACGGCCGCCGAGCGCGATCGCCAGCTGGCCGTACCAGTCGCGGACCATCGCCAGGTACGCCGGGTCGTCCGTGCGGTGCCGTACCGGCGCCTGCTGGACCCAGTCGGGGAAGCCGCCGTTGCGGGTCTCGCCGTGGCACCACGGCCCGATCCGCAGGATCACGTCGAGGCCCGCCTCCGCGGCGAGGTCGACGAAGGCGGCCACGTCCAGGTTGCCGTCGAAGCGGGGCTCGCCCTGGTGTTCGACGTGGTGCAGCCAGAACACGTACGAGCTGACCACCGTCACGCCCCCGGCCCGCATCTGCCGCAGGCGTTGCGGCCAGCGCGAGCGCGGCACCCGGCTGAAGTGCAGCTCGCCGGAGACCGGGATGAGCGGCACGCCGTCGCGGGTGAGGTGGCGGCTGGTGAGGCTCAGGCCGGGCCGCACGTCCTCCGCGTTGCTCATCCGGGGCCGGCGCAGCGGCGCGGCCCAGGGCCGGTGGCGCACGACGAGGGGTGGGTGATCGGTCGGCAACGCGACCCCCTTCAGCAACCGACGCCTGTAACCGGTCACAGGCGAGTTGCTCGCACCATACACAATGTTAACAGCGCCGAAGCAAGGTCTTGACACTCGCGTAAACGAGTATCACTGTAACCGGTCACAGGGACGGCACGCCTGCCGATCGAGGAGGAACCCATGAGGAAAGCCATCGGCGGCGCGCTCGCCGCAGCCCTTCTGCTCCTGGCCGCCGGGTGCAGCGGCAGCGACGACGACAGCAGCGGCGGCGGCACCGCGGGCGGCGGCAAGGTGGAGCTCACCTACTGGAGCTGGGCGCCGAACATGGACAAGGTCGTCGAGGGCTGGAACGCCGGCCACCCCGACATCCACGTCACGGTCAACAAGCAGGACGGCGGCGACCCGGCGGTCACCAAGCTGCTCACCGCCATCAAGGCGGGCAGCGGCGCGCCCGACGTCATGCAGGCCGAGTACCAGAAGATCCCCACGCTCGTCTCGGCCGACGCGATCGCCGACATCGCCGGCGAGGCCGGCGGCCTCAAGCAGAAGTTCCCCGATTCCGCCTGGAACGGCGTCACCCTGGGTTCCGAGTCCGTGTACGGGGTCCCGCAGGACTCCGGCCCGATGATGTTCTACTACCGCGCCGACGTCCTCGAGAAGCTGAAGATCTCGCCGCCGGCCACCTGGGACCAGTACGCCGACGCCGCCCGCAAGATCCACTCGGCGAACCAGAAGCAGTACCTCGGCACGTTCTCCGCCAACGACCCGGGCTGGTTCGCGGGCCTCGCCCAGCAGGCCGGCGCCTCCTGGTGGGGCGTGCAGGGCGACTCCTGGACGGTGAATATCGACGACGCCGCGACGCGGAAGGTCGCCGGGTTCTGGGGCGGCCTCGTGCAGGAGGGCGTCATCGCGAACACCCCGATGTACACGCCCGACTGGAACGCCGCCCTCAACGACGGCACGCAGGTCGGCTGGCTGAGCGCGGTCTGGGCGCCGGGCGTGCTGGAGGGCAACGCCGCCTCGACCAAGGGCAAGTGGAAGGTCGCGGCCCTGCCCCAGTGGGACCCCGCCAAGCCGGCCGGCGGCAACTGGGGCGGCTCGGCCACCAGCGTCACGACCCAGAGCAAGCACAAGAAGCAGGCCGTCGAGTTCATCACGTGGCTCAACACCGATCCCGCCGCGCTCAAGGCGCTGGCCGGCACGGCGAACATCTACCCGGCCGCCACCGACGCGACCAGCACCGCGCTGACCTCGCCGCCCGCCTTCTTCGCCGGCCAGAAGGACTTCTACGCGATCGCCGCCGAGGCCGGGAAGGTCACCAACCCGTTCACGTACGGGCCGAACGTCAACGTCGCGTACAGCGCGTACAACGACGCGTTCGGCAAGGCCGCGGAGTCGAAGCAGAGCGCCGCGTTCACCGCCGCGCTGGCCACCATGCAGACCACCACGGTCAGCGACATGAAGACCGCCGGGTTCAAGGTCGCCGGATGACCACGCTGCCCGCGGTGACCCCCGCCGCCGAGAGGTCCGCCGTCACCACGGCGGCGGACCGCCCGCGCCGCGGCCGCCGGTCTGCCGGGACCCCGTACGCCTTCCTCGCCCCCGCCCTGGTGCTCTTCGCCGCGTTCCTCGGCGCGCCGGTGGTCTACGCCGGCTACCTGAGCCTGCGCCGCGTCAAGATCTCCGGCCTGGGGCTGGGCCGGGGCTCGCGGGTCGAGCAGTGGGCCGGGCTCGGCAACTACACCCGGGTGCTCACCGACTCCGAGTTCCTGCCCAGCGTCGGCCGGATCGCCCTCTACGGGCTGATCGTGGTCCCGGTGATGCTCGGCGGGGCGCTGCTCATGGCGCTGCTCATCGACGGGGGCCGCAGCCGGGCCGGCGGGTTCGCCCGGACCGCGATCTTCCTTCCGTACGCGGTCCCCGCCGTGATCGCCTCCCTGCTGTGGGGCTTCCTCTATCTGCCCCGGGTCAGCCCGATCACCGACGTGCTCACCGGCGTCGGCCTGAGCGCGCCGAACGTCTTCTCCTCCTCGTGGGTGCTCTACGCCGTCGCCAACATCGCGATCTGGGGCGGCATGGGCTTCAACATGATCGTGCTCTACACCGCGCTGCGGACGATCCCCGGCGAGCTGAGCGAGGCGGCCCGCATCGACGGCGCCTCGGACGTGCAGATCGCGCTGCGCATCAAGATCCCGGTCATCCTGCCGTCGCTGATCATGACGTTCGTCTTCTCGCTCATCGCCACCCTGCAGGTCTTCGCCGAGCCGATGACCCTGCGGCCGCTGGCCAACACCATCTCCGCGACCTGGACGCCGCTGATGATGGTCTACCGCGACGCCTTCATCCGTAACGACATCCACGCCGCGGCGGCCACCTCGGTGGTCATCGCCGTCGCGACGTTCGCGCTCTCCTTCGGCTTCCTCAAGCTCGTCGGCTCGCGCGCCTTCCGGCAGGAGGACTGACCATGGCCGTCGGCACCACCGTGGCCGTACCCCAGCGGGCCCGCCGCAGCCCGGCCGCCACCGTGCTGTTGCTGCTGGGCGCGGCGTACTGCCTGTTGCCGGTGCTCTGGGTGGTGATCGCCTCCACCAAGAGCGCCGGGGAGCTGTTCTCGACCTTCACCCTGTCACCGAGCACGCACTTCTTCGACAACGTCGCCGCGCTCAGCGACTACCGGGGCGGACTCTACTGGCGCTGGATGGCCAACACCGCCCTGTACGCCGGCGTCGGCGCGCTGGCCTCGGCGCTGGTGTCCGCGATGGCCGGCTTCGCCCTGGCCAAGTACGCCTTCCCCGGCAAGTCGGTCGTCTTCAACATGATCCTGGCCGGCGTGCTGGTGCCCGGGGTGATCCTCGCCGTCCCGCAGTACCTGCTGCTGGCCAAGGTCGGCATGACGAACACGTACTGGGCCGTGCTGCTGCCCAGCGTGATCAGCCCGTACGGGATCTATCTCTGCCGGATCTTCGCCGCGGCCGCCGTGCCCGGCGAGGTGCTGGAGGCGGCCCGGATGGACGGTGCCGGCGACTGGCACGCGTTCGCCCGGGTCGCCCTGCCGATGATGCGCCCGGGGCTGGTCACCGTCTTCCTGTTCCAGTTCGTCGCTATCTGGAACAACTTCATGCTGCCGTACATCATGCTCGGCGACGACCGGCTCTTCCCGGTCACCGTGGGCCTGAGCGGCCTGCTCAACCAGGGCGCGACGCAACCGGCCATGTACACCTCCGTCGTCACCGGGGCGTTGCTGTCCGTGCTGCCGCTGGTGGCGCTCTTCCTCAGCCTGCAGCGCTACTGGCAGGTGGACCTGGCCGCGGGCGCGGTCAAGGCGTGAGGCCGGCATGGACGCGACTATGATCCCTACCGTGCCGACCTCGCCCGGTACGGGGCGCAAGCGGCCCACCATCCGCGACGTGGCGCGCGAGGCCGGGGTCTCTTACGCCACCGTCTCCCGCGTCCTCAACGGCCGGGAGTGGGTCAGCCCCGAATCCGTCCGGGCGGTCCGCGACGCCATCACGCGCACCGGCTACACCGCGAACCCGCACGCCCGCTCGCTCGCCACCGGCCGGTCCGGGTCGATCGCGTTCCTGCTCACCGAGCCGCAGCACCTGCTCTTCGAGGACCCGAACTTCGCGGTCCTGCTGCGCGGGGTGGCGCAGGCGCTGTCGGCGCGCGAGCTCACGCTGATCCTGATGATCGCCGCGAGCCCGGAGGAACGCGGCCGCGCGGTCACCTACCTCAGCGGCGGGCACGTCGACGGGGTGCTGCTGGTCTCCCCGCACTCCGGGGACCCGCTGCTGAGCCAGCTCGTCCGCGCCGAGATCCCGATCGTGGCGTGCGGCAAGGTGCTCGGCCACGAGACGACCATCAGCTCGGTGGCCGCCGACGAGTGGGCCGGCGCGCGCTCCGCGGTGGAACACCTGCTCGCCGCCGGCTGCCGCCGGATCGCGCACATCGCCGGGCCGCAGGACACCTCCGGCGGCGTGGAACGCCTCCGCGGCTACACCGACGCGCTCACCGCGCATGGGCTCCCCGTGGACCAGGCCGCGATCGTGCACGGGGATTGGAGCCACGAGAGCGGCGCCGCGGGGATGCGCGAGCTGCTGCGCCGGGTCCCCGACCTCGACGCGGTCTTCGCCGCCTCGGACTCCATGGCCGCCGGCACGCTCCCGGTGCTGCGCGAGGCGGGCCGCGACGTGCCCGGCGACGTGCGCCTCGTCGGCTTCGACGACTCCGGTCTGGCGGCCACGCTGCACCCGCCGCTCAGCTCGGTGCGCAACCCGCTGGACCGCATCAGCGAGGAGATGGTCCGGCTGCTCGGCGAGCTCGTCGCCGGGCGGACGCCGCTGTCGATCACGGTGCCCACGTCGCTGGTGCTCCGCGAGTCCTCCCCCGCCTGAACCCGCTCCACCACCCTCTCCCCACGGCACCACCCTTTCTCGCTCCCTACCGGAAAGGAACCGCCATGCAGAGGTACCTCCGGGCCGCCGTCGCCGTCCTCGCGACCACGGCCCTCGGCCTCACCGTCCCCGCCCCGGCCACCGCGGCCACCACCCTGTCCATGCTCGGCGCCGACGTCTCGTCGCTGCAGCGCAGCCTCGACCTCGGCGCGAAGTACTACGACGCGGCCGGCGCCGCCCGCGACCCGATGGACATCCTCAAGTCGGCCGGGGTGAACTACGCCCGGCTGCGGGTCTGGAACAACCCGGCCAGCGGCTACAACAACAAGGCGAAGGTGTTGCAGCAGGCCAGGGCCCTGAAGGCCAAGGGCCTCAAGCTGCTCATCGACTTCCACTACTCCGACACGTGGGCCGACCCCGGCAAGCAGTTCAAGCCCGCCGCGTGGTCGTCGCACACGCTCGCGCAGCTGCAGCGAGACGTCTACAGCTACACGTACGACGTGTGCACCGGCCTCAAGGCGCAGGGCACCACGCCGGACAGCGTCCAGATCGGCAACGAGATCAACGTGGGCATGCTGTGGCCGGAGGGGCGCGTCGACAACAACACCTTCGCGCCGCTGGCGAGCCTGCTCAAGCAGGGGTACGCCGCGACGAAAGCGTGCAACGCCGGCACCCAGGTGATGATCCACACCGCGGACGCGGACAGCCTGGCGAACGCGCACTGGTTCTACGACGGCATCCGCGCCCAGGGCGTCACGTGGGACATCACGGCCCTGTCGTACTACTGCATGTGGCACGGCACGTTGGCCAACTTGTACAACGTCATCACCGACGTACGCGCCCGTTACGGCAAGCCCGTCGTGATCGCGGAGACGGCGTACCAGTTCACCACCGCGGACGCCGACAGCGAGAAGAACTCCATCCCCGGCACCGTGCTGTGCGACGGCATCCCGGCCACGTGGCAGGGCCAGGCCCAGCAGTTCGCGTGGGTCCAGAACACGGCCCGCAACGCCGGCGCCATCGGCGTCTTCTACTGGGAACCCACCTGGTACGCGGTGAAGGGCAACGGCTGGGACCCGGCCGACATCAACGGCACGGGCGACGGCTGGGACAACATGGCCACCTTCGACTGGACGGGGCACGTGAACCCGTACATCCGCTGGACCCCGTGAAAGCGGCGAGGGAGCGAGGCCGGTGGGTGGCCCCGCTCCCTCGCGCAACCGCCGCTCAGGCGAGCGTCAGCGCGTACACGTGGAACCGCGGGTCGTTGGGCAGCGTGATGGACCGGATCTGCTTGCCCTCAGCGATCGGCAGCGACGCCGCGAAGAGGCTGACCGGCGGGCCGTCGATCCCCTGGCCGGCCTTGATCCGGTGCGGCATCGACAGCACCGCGGTCGTACCCGGGGCCGCCGAGCCGCACCAGTCCGCGATGGTCACCGTCGCCGGGGCCGAGGTGCCGTCGGCGTAGCCGATGGTCAGGGCCGCCGTCACCGGGCCGTTGTGGGTGGTGGCGACCAGCTTGACCGCCGAGTGGTCGCCGGTCGGCAGCAGCAGCGACTGGCCCTGGGCCTTGACGAAGTTCTTCGCCGTGCCCGCCGGGTCCGGCGCCTCGTAGGTGACGCCGTCCCAGGTGACCGGGCCGGCCGGTGGCAGCAGGTCCGCGTCGTAGCTCCAGCCGCCGCCGTCGAAGTCGCCCTCCGCCGGGGCGGCGACCGTGGCCGTGCCGTCGTGGTTGCGCTGGGCGCTCAGGTCGATCCGGCAGGGTTCACCGCCGGCGACGCAGGTGGTGGGCTGCGAGGCCGTGACGGTCGCCGTGCGCTTCACCGTGTTCGCGCCGGGCGCGCCGGCCTGGATCTCGATCGGGTACGCCCCGGCCGCCAGCCCGGCCGGAGCGTCGACGGTGACCGTGGCGGTGGTGCCGATCGGCAGGTGCCGGGTGACGAGCACCTTCGGCAGCCGCGGCGACACGGTCACCTTCCAGCCGGCCGGGGCGGTCGCGGTGATGCGCGGGGCGATCGCCAGCGGCGCCTGGCCGACCACGTCGACCTCGAACGTGGCACGCTGCGCGGTGGCCGCTCCGGCGGCCACGGCCGCGCTCGCCGGGCGCACGGTCGCGTCCACATGGGTACGGCTGTCAGCAGGCGCCTTGTTGACCGACGGCGGTTGCGCGGCGACCGAGGTGCCCCACGACGACGGGCTGGTGCCCACCGTGTGGGCGAGGGTGCCGCCGCGGGCGATGTCGGACCAGTCGACCCAGCTCTTGGCCAGGGCGCGCCCGTTGAGGCGAACACGCTGGATGTAGCGGTTCGCGTCGGAGACGCCCGGGGCGGTGATCGTGAAGGTGTTGCCGCCGGCCTTGACCTTCGCCGACGGGAACTGCGGGCTGGACACGGCGAGGAAGTTCGCGCCGCTCATCGTCGGGTAGAGGCCGAGCGACGAGAAGACGTACCAGGAGCTCATCGTGCCGAGGTCGTCGTTGCCGGTCATGCCGTCCGGCCCGGTGGTGAACAGCGTCATCGCGGCCCGGACGACGGTCGCGGTCTTCGCCGGGTCACCCGCCCAGTGATACATGTACGGCGCGAGCAGGTCGGGCTCGTTGTTCGGGTTGTACGTGGCCTTCGCGTAGTAGTCGTACGGGCTGGCGATCCAGTCGGTGCGCGCGGTGCCGGCCGGGTCGGTGAGCAGCTTGTCGTAGACGAAGAACTCGTCGAGCCGCTTCTCCGTCGCCGCCCGGCCGCCCATGAGCTGCACGAGCCCGGCCGGGTCCTGCGGGACGAGCCACTGGTACTGGTACGACCCGCCCTCGTGGAACTGCTCGTCCGCCGCGACCGGGTCGTACGGCGTCAGCCACGTGCCGTCGACGGTGCGCGGCCGGAACTGCTTGATCGAGGAGTCCCACAGGTTGCGGTACCACTGCCCGCGCCCGGCGAACAGCTTCGCGTCGTCGGCCTTGCCCAGCCCTTGTGCCATGAGCGCGAGGGCCGCGTCGGCCGCCGCGTACTCGAGAGTGGCCGAGGCGGGGTGCACGCAGTCGTTGTCGCCGCCCTTGTGCACGCAGTCCTTGCCGAGCTGCAGCCCGGACGGGATGTAGCCGCGGTCGGCGTAGTAGTCCTGCCCGGTGCGCCCGTTGTACGGCGACTCCGCCGGCGGCTGCGCGGTCGCGTTTTTGCGCAGCAGCGCGTACGCCTCCTGCTCGTGCCCGGCGAGCAGCCCCTTCGACCAGGCCTCGACCAGGAACGGGGTGACCGGGTCTCCGGTCATGATGTTGGTCTCGCTGTTGGCGAGGGCCCAGCGCGGCAGCCAGCCGCCGTCGCGGCCGATGGCCACGACCGACAGCGCGACGTCGCGCGCCACGTCCGGCGCGAGCATCTCCAGCAGCTGGTTCTGCGGACGGTACGTGTCCCAGAGCGAGAAGTTCTGGTACGGCGTGTAGCCCTGCGCGGTGTGCACCTGCCGGTCGAAGCCGACGTACCGGCCGTCCACGTCGCCGGCGAGGTTCGGGTGCAGCAGCGAGTGGTAGAGCGCGGTGTAGAAGGCGCTGCGCCGGTCGGCCGCGCCGCCACCGATCTCGATGCGGTTCAGCTCGTCCACCCACGTCGTGCGCAGCGCCGCGCGGGTGGCGTCGAAGTCGTACGAGTCGCCGGTCTCCGCGGCCAGGTTCTTGCGCGCGCCGTCGAGACCCGTGTACGAGAGCGCGACCTTGACCACCACGTCGCGGTCGGTGGTGGCGTCGAAGGTGACGAACGCGCCGTTGCCTCCGCTGCCCGCGGCGTCGCGCGAGTCCTTGCTGATGGTCGAGCCGCGCCAGGTGCCGTACGAGGCGAACGGCCGGTCGAAGGTGGCGGTGAAGTAGACGGTGTGGTCGTCCTTGCCCGCGCAGAAGTTGCCGGCGTGCACGCGGCCCTCGACCGTACGGTCCCCGACGACGTGGATCTCCGAGTCGAACACCGACTGGTTCGCCTTGCCCGTGTTGAACAGGACGTTCGCGGCGCCGGTGGACGGGAACGTGTAGCGCTGCCACCCGGTGCGCGGCGTCGCGGTCAGCTCGGCCTGCGTCTGGTATTTCGAGAGGCCGACGCGGTAGTAGCCCGGCGACGCCTCCTCGTCGGCGTGCGAGTAAGGCGACCGGTACGCGTTCGGGTCGACGGTGCTGACCGCGCCGGTGGTGGGCAGCATGGGCAGCTCGCCCGCCACGCCGCAGCCGACGCCGGACAGGTGGGTCTGGCTGAAGCCGTAGATGCTGTTCTGCTGGTAGTCGTATCCGCCCTGCCCGCCGGTGTCGGGGCTGACCTGCACCATGCCGAACGGCGCGCTCGCGCCGGGGAAGGTGTTGCCGAAGTTCTGCGTGCCCACGAACGGGTGGACCAGGTCGACCGGCGCGGGCTCCGCGGCCTGCGCGGGCGCGGCGTGCAGCACGGCGGCGGACACGAGAAGAGCGGTCGAGGCGGCTAGGAACCGACGGGTCATGCAAACCTCCGGTCAACGACGTCATCGTCCCGTGACAACGTTGTCACGAGGCAGAGATTCATGTCAATGAGCTCGCTCGGCGTGCGCCCCCGGTGACGTCGCTCTCCCCCCGCGGAACTCCTCAAGTTCCGGCACCCCGCACCCGATCACGCAGATGCAGCCGTCTCAGCCGGGGCGGCTCCACGGAGGCGGAGAAGAGTCTGATGGCACCCACCAGCGAACCGCCGGCGCCGGCCGGCCGGCAGGTCCCCCGCCTGCGCGGCTGGGCGCGCCTGTGCGCCGCGGTCGCCGTGGTCGTGGCCGCCTTCGGCACCGTGCTGAGCACCGGCGTGGGCGGCCCGGAGGCCGCCAAGGTGATCTCCAACCTCGGGCTGTGCGTCGCCGCGATCTCCGCGGCGGTCGCCTGCCTCGTGCGCAGCGCCACCTTCCGCGGCCGGATGCGGACCGGCTGGGCCCTGGTCGGGCTCGGCGTGCTGTCGTGGGGCCTGGGCCAGGCCTGCGCCGTCTGGCTCGACACCTTCACCGGCTCGGTGCCGCTGCCCAGCGAGGCCGACCTCGGCTACCTCGGGATGGTCCTGCTCACCCCCGTCGGCCTGCTGATCCTCCCGGCCGCCACGCAGACCCCGGCCAACCGCGCGCGCAGCGTCCTCGACGGGCTGATGGTCGCCGTCTCGCTCCTGCTGATGGCGTGGATCTTCGTCGTGGAGGCGCTGATCGAGGCCGGCGGCGACAGCGCGCTCGCCCTCTACGTGAGCCTCGCGTACCCGCTCGGCGACGTCGTCATCGTCACGATCGTCCTCTACATGCTCGCCATGCAGCGCCGCCGCGGTCGCACGGCCGTGCACCTCGCGCTGGTCGGCGCCGGCATCGTCGCCTTCGCGATCTCCGACATCGGGTACGCGTACCTGAACCTGATCGGCGCCTACGCGTCCGGCGGCATGACGGACATCGGCTGGTTCGCGGGCTTCTCGCTGATCCTGCTCGCCGCCGCCCGCCCCGTCGCGCGCGAATCCGCCGCCGGGGAGTCCGGTGACGGGACCCAGCCGTTCGGGGTGCTGCTGCCGTACGTGGCCGTGCTCGCCGCCCTGGTCACCAGCGTCGTCTGGTTCGCGCGCACCGGGCAGAGCAGCGCGTTCGTCGCGTACAGCCGGTCCGCGCTGATCCTGCTCATCGTCGGGCGCCAGGTCCTCACGCTGCTGGAGAACCGCGGCCTCACCCGCAACCTCGAGGCGCGCGTCGAGGAGCGCACCGCCGAGCTGTACGCCAGCGAGCAGCGGTTCCGCGCGCTCGTGCAGCACAGCTCCGACGTGGTCACCGTCGTCGGCCCGGACAGCGAGGTGCTGTACCAGAGCGAGTCCGTCCGGCGGGTCTTCGGCTACCCGGCGCGGGTGCTCACCGGCCGCCGGCTGACCAGCGTGGTCGAACCCGAGTCCGCCGGCCGCCTCGCCGACGCGCTGCTCTCGGTCAGCGGCCGCCCGTACGCGACCACGGTCATCGAGCTGACCGTGCGGCACCGCGACCGCCGCACCCGGCAGGCCGAGATCACCATCACCAACCTGCTCGGCGACCCGAACGTGGGCGGCCTCGTGCTGAACACCCGCGACATCAGCGAGCGCAAGGAGCTGCAGGAGCAGCTGGTGCACGAGGCGTACCACGACGCCCTGACCCAGCTGGCCAACCGCGCGCTGTTCCGCGAGCGCGTCACCGAGGCGCTGGACACCCGCGGCGACCAGGACGACGTCACCGTGCTGTTCCTCGACCTGGACGGCTTCAAGGAGGTCAACGACAGCCTCGGGCACCTCGCCGGCGACCAGCTGCTGGTCCGGGTGGCCGACCGGCTGCGCGAGGCGGTCCGCGCGGACGACGTGGTGGCCCGCTTCGGCGGCGACGAGTTCGCGGTGCTGATCCGCTCCGCGCTCGGCTCGGGCGACGGCGAGACAGTGGCCCAGCGCATCGTCGACGCCTTGCACGAGCCGTTCCGCATCGGCGAGCGCGACCTGCACGTGCGCGGCAGCGTCGGGCTGGCGGCGTACGCGGCCCTCGACGCCGGCGACCCGCGGTCCGGCGACGCCGAGCAGCTCATGCGCAACGCCGACCTGGCCATGTACCGGGCCAAGTCCACCGGCGGCAGCGGATACGCCAGCTACGATCCGCAGATGCTGGCCGGGCTGGTCGAGCGCCTGCAGCTCGAGGCGGACCTGCGGACCGCGCTGGAGCGCGGCCAGCTCAAACTGCACTACCAGCCCACCATCGACATGGCCGACAGCAGCGTCATCGGCTTCGAGGCGCTGGTGCGCTGGCCGCACCCGGTCCGCGGGATGATCTCGCCGCTGGACTTCATCCCGATGGCCGAGGCGACCGGGCTGATCGTGCCGCTCGGCCGCTGGGTGCTCACCGAGGCGTGCCGCCAGGCCATGGAGTGGTCCCGGGAGAGCGGCCAGCCGCCGATGAAGATGAGCGTGAACGTCTCGGTACGCCAGTTCGACCGCGGCGACCTGGCCGCGATGGTCCGCGAGGTGCTGACCGAGACCGGCATGCCGGCCGACAAGCTGTGCCTCGAGATGACCGAGAGCGTGCTGATGACCGACACCGAGGAGAACCTCGCGCAGCTGGTCCGGCTCAAGGCGCTCGGGCTCACGCTGGCGATCGACGACTTCGGCACCGGCTACTCGTCGCTGGCGTACCTGCGCCGGTTCCCGGTGGACACCCTGAAGATCGACCGCTCGTTCGTGGAGCGGCTCGGCGGGCAGACCGACGACGCGGCGCTGGCCAGCACCATCGTCCAGCTCGGCCAGAGCCTCGGCATGTCCACGGTGGCCGAGGGCATCGAGGAGTACGGCCAGCTCGCCGCGTTGCGCGACATGGGCTGCACCTTCGCGCAGGGCTTCTACTTCTCCCGGCCCGTCCCCGCCGGTGAGGCCGGTCGCCTGCTCATGGAGGGCGCCGGCGCGCCGAGCCTGGTGCGGGAGTCCGCATGACCGCTGCGCTCACCGCTGCGCTGCCCGATTCGTGGCCGGCGGCGCTCGCACCGGACTGCCTCGCGGTCATCGACATGCCGACCCCGTACCTCGTCACCGACCTGGACACGGTGGCGCAGAAGCTGGCCGCGTTCACCTCGGCGCTGCCCGGCGTGCTGCCCTTCTACGCGATGAAGTGCAACCCGTCGCCGGAGATCCTGCGCACGCTGGCCGACGGCGGCGCGAGCTTCGAGATCGCCTCGCTCGGCGAGCTGCGGGCCCTGCAGCGCCTGGGCGTCGACCCGGCCCGCGTGCTCTACAGCAACCCGGTCAAGCCGCCCGCGCACATCGCCGCCGCGTACGCCGCCGGGCTGTGGCGCTTCAGCTTCGACTCGCCCAACGAGCTGCGCAAGATCGCCCAGCACGCCCCGGGCAGCGCGGTCTACCTGCGGCTGCACGTGGACGACAGCGCCAGCTCGTTCCCGCTGTCGCGCAAGTTCGGCGCCGAGCCGCACGAGGCCCGTGACCTGCTCACGCTCGCGCGGCGGCTGGGGCTGCGGCCGTACGGGCTGACCTTCCACGTCGGCTCGCAGTGCGCCACCGCCGCCGCCTGGCGTCAGGCCCTCGGCGTGTGCGGGAGCATCATGGCCGGCCTGCTGCGCGACGGCATCCAGCTGGAGATGCTCGACCTCGGCGGCGGCTTCCCGGCCCGGTACGTGGGCGACGTGCCGTCCATCGAGGAGATCGGCGCCGCCGTGCTGCCCGCGGTGGCGCAGCTGCTGCCGTACCGTCCGGGCCTGCTCGCCGCCGAACCCGGCCGGCACCTGGTCGCCGAGGCCGGGGTGCTCGCCGCCACGGTGATCGGGCGTGAGGTGCGCGCCGGGCAGAACTGGCTCTTCCTCGACGTCGGCGCGTACCACGGCATGATGGAGACGATCCAGCTGCCGACCGGCTGGGACTACCCGGTCCGGAGCTCGGCGCCCGGTCCCGGCCGGGTCGCCTTCACGGTGACCGGCCCCAGCTGCGACAGCTCGGACACGATGTTCACCGGGCTGGTGCTGCCCGCGGGCGTCGACGTCGGCGACGTGCTCTACATCGGCTCGGCGGGTGCGTACACGCTGAGCTACGCCTCGGACTTCAACGGCTTCCCGCCGCCCACCCCGGTTTTCGTGGGGGCCGGCCGCGCGGCCGGCCTGGCCGCCGCCGGCTCCGGTGGGCACTGAGCCCGGCCGGCTGCGAGGTGGCGGTCATCGCCGCGTCGGACCGGTCGGGCTGCGCCGGGCCGGGCGCCTCCGCGAACTGCTGACGGCCGGGGTCGCCGACTCGTTCGGCATGGCCCTCGGCTGGACCGTCCTCGTGCTGCTGGCCGTCTCCCGCGGCGGCCTCGCCGAGGCCGCCCTCTACAACGCGGCCATGCTCATCGGCGTCGTGCTGTCCGCGCCGGTCACCGGCTGGCTGGCCCGGCGCGTCCCCGGCCGGGGCCTGCTGCGCGGCGCGGCGGGCACCGAGATGCTGCTGCGCGTCGGCGCGCTCGCCGGGCTCATCGCCGGGCTGCCGTCGTGGCTGATCGCCGCCGTGGTGGTCGTCATGCACGTCGCCGCCTGGACCGGCTTCGCCGCGATGCGCGCCGAGGTCGCGGCGGTGGACGCGCGGCCGCGGTCGATGACCCGCTACGCGCTGGCGATCTCCGCGGTGGAGGCCGGGGGTACGGGCCTCGGCGCGCTCCTGCCCGCCGGCCCCGACGGCTACCCCACCGGCGCGGCCCTCGTCGTCGTGTTCATCCTGTACGCCGGTTCCCTGCTGCCGACGGTGCTCAGCGCACGCCGGGCCCGGATGACCCCGCGCGGCGCGGCCCGTCGCATCGTCGCCGCGCGCTCCCTCGCGTACGGAATGGTCCGCGCGGTGCCGGACGCCCCGCACCCGCCCCGCCGGGCCGGCCGGCGAGTGGTCGCGCCGCACCTGCTCGTCGCGGGCGGCGGCGTCATGCTCCTCGCCTCGGGACCGACGCTGCTCGCGGTGCCGCTGACCACCGAACTGCACGGCCGCCACTGGGTCGCCGCGGCGGCGGTGGCGTTCAGCGTGGGCTGCCTGCTCGCCACGGCCGCCGTGGAGACGGTCGGCAAGCTGCGGCTGCCGGCCTCGCTGCGCTGGACGCTGTGGGGGCTGGGCATGATGGTCGGCTGGCTGGGCGCCCCGCTGCACGCGGCGGGCGTGATCCTCGCGCAGTTCCTGGCGGGCGTCAGCCAGACCGCCTTCGAAGGCGACATGGACGCCGTGGTCGCCGACCAGGCCCCGCCGGAGGCGGTCACGACGGCGCTCGCCTACAGCGCGTCCACCCGGGCGCTGGGCGGCTCGATCGCCGTACGCCTCCTCCCGGTGCTGGTCACGGCCCAGGCGATCGGCAACGTGGTGAGCGGCGCGGTGCTCGCCCTGGGCACGGTCGCGCTGGCGCTGTGGATCCTCACCAATGTGCCGGGCCCGCACCGCCGCCTGGCCCGATAACCGGGCGGTCCCCCACCGCCGGGCTCGACGGCCGTACGGGTGGACGACGACCTGGCGCTCATGATGACGCGGTCGCTCGGTTCCGGAACCTGACGCCCCTTCCACCGCCCGTACGGCGTCTACCTGCGGAGACGCGAGAACGCTCTCGAGAAAGCGCTTCCCGAGCCGTGACCAGGCATTGACACCCGTGAAGTGGACGGTTCAGAGTGGCTTACCAAAGAGCGCTTTCCCCCACTTGTAGTCGCTCGGTAACCAGTACGACACATCCATCCCCATCCCCATCCCCTCTTCCTCATTCCCCGCAAGGAGGAACCCCCGTATGAGTTCCGCTGTGTTCCGAGGTGGTGGCCGCAGACGTGGCCGGGTCCGCCTGGCCGCCCTCGGCGCCTCCCTGCTCGGCCTGCTCGGCGCCTACTTCGTCGCCACGACCGGTACCGCTGCCGCGGCCGAGGTCGTCGTCTCGCAGGGCAAGCTGACCACCGCCTCGTCCGTCGAGTGGGAGGGCACCCCCGCCTCCGCCGCCACCGACGGCAACACCGGCACCCGCTGGTCGAGCGCGTTCTCCGCCAACCAGTGGATCCAGGTCGACCTCGGGTCCACGATGGCGGTCACCCGGGTCAACCTGAACTGGGAGGCCGCGTACGCGACCGCCTTCACCGTGCAGTTCTCCACGAACGGCACCACGTTCACCAACGCCACGAACACGTTGCGCGGCAACGCCGGCGTGCAGAACATCCCCGTCACCGGCAGCGCCCGCTTCGTACGGCTGAACCTCACCGAGCGAGCCCTGTCCATCTATGGCTACTCGCTGTGGGAGTTCCAGGTGTACGCCGACGGCACGACTGCACCGCCCACGACGCCGCCCACCACCCCGCCGTCGGGCAGCGCGGTGCTGCTGTCGTACAACAAGCAGGGCGTGGCCTCCAGCGAGCAGAACGACGTGAACTGCAACCCGTGCACCGCGGGCAAGGCGTTCGACCTGGACCCGGCGACCCGCTGGGCGACCAGCTCGACCACCGGCTGGGTGGACCCGGGCTGGATCTACGTCGACCTCGGCGCGACCGCACAGATCAGCCGGGTCGAGCTGCAGTGGGACCCGGCGTACGCCACCGCATACAAGATCCAGGTGTCGCCGAACGCGAGCACCTGGACCGACATCTACTCGACGACGACCGGCAAAGGCTTCAAGGAGGTCCTCAACGTCTCCGGTTCCGGCCGCTACGTGCGGATGTACGGCACCGCCCGGTCCGGCCCGTACGGCTACTCGCTGTACGACTTCAACGTGTACGGCACCGGCGGCGCGCCGACCACGCCGCCGGCCAAGCCCGCCGACCCGGCGTTCCCGGCCACCCGGCTGGTCTTCCAGGACGAGTTCAACGACCCGGCCGGCACGAAGCCGAGCACCGCGAAGTGGACCTACGACCCGGGCTTCCCGCAGAACGGTGAGGTCCAGTACTACACCGAGAACAGCAACAACGCGCAGATGAACGGCCAGGGCCAGCTGGTGATCGAGGCCCGCAAGGAGAGCGTCAACGGCCGCGACTACACCTCGGCGCGGATGAACACCGGCAACAAGTTCCACGTCCAGTACGGCCGCATCGAGGCCCGCATCAAGGTCCCGAAGGGCAACGGGCTGTGGCCGGCGTTCTGGATGATGGGCGCCGACTTCCTCACCGGACGCCCGTGGCCGTACAACGGCGAGGTCGACATCATGGAGGTCCTCGGCCGCAACACCAGCGAGGCCTACTCGACGCTGCACGCCCCGCAGTACAACGGCGCCGGCGGCTACGGCCAGAAGTACGCCACCGTGGACCTGTCGCAGGACTTCCACGTCTGGGCGGCCGAGTGGGACAGCAAGGGCATCAAGTTCCTGCTCGACGGCAACCAGGTCTTCTACGCCGGCAAGGCGACCGTCGAGGCGACCCGCGGTCCGTGGATCTTCGACCACCCGTTCTACATCATCCTCAACCTCGCGGTCGGCGGCGACTTCCCCGGCCCGATCGACGCTTCCACCCCGTTCCCCGCCCGGATGCTCGTCGACTACGTCCGGGTCTATCAGTGACCTGACGGCGGCATCCATCTCGCCGGGGCGGAGCCCCCATCTCCGCCCCGGCACCCCTTCTCCCCCAGGAAGAGGACACCCCATGCGCCTAGCTCTGGCGGCTTCCGCCGCCGCCCTCATGCTTCTTTCTCCGGTCACCGCCCAGGCCGCGGCGGACAGCCTGCTCTCCCAGGGACGTACGGCCACCGCATCGTCGACCGAGTCCGCGGCCTTCCCCGCCTCGAACGCCGTCGACGGCAACCCGGGCACCCGCTGGTCCAGCGCGTTCAGCGACCCGCAATGGCTCCAGGTCGACCTCGGCGGCACGGCCACCGTCTCGTCCGTCGTGTTGAACTGGGAGGCCGCGTACGCGAAGACCTTCAGCCTGAGGATCTCGGCGAACGGCAGCACCTGGACCGATCTCAAGACCGACGTCGCCGGCACCGGCGGCCGGCAGAGCGTCGCGGTCTCCGGCTCCGGCCGCTTCGTCCGGCTCGAGGCGCCGGCCCGCGCCACCCAGTGGGGCGTCTCGCTCACCGAGTTCGAGGTGTACGGCACCGGCGGCGGCACCGCTCCCCCGCCGACGATCCCGCCGGGCGCCGTACGCGTCGCGGAGTTCCTGGCCGACTGCCCGGCCAGTCACCGCCTGCCCGACGACCCGATCGTCTTCCCGAACATGCCCGGCGCCTCGCACATGCACAGCTTCTTCGGCAGCGAGACGACCAAGGCGAGCACGACGGTCACCGACCTGCTCAACGCGAACAGCAACTGCAACCCGTCGGTGGACAAGTCGGCGTACTGGATCCCGACCTTCTACGACAACGACGTCCCGGTCGAGCCGGCCACCGGCGTCTTCTACTACCTCGGCGAGGGGGTCAGCGACGCGCTGATCGCCCAGACCCAGCCGTTCCCGCTGGGCCTGCGCATCGTCGCGGGCAACGCGCGCGCCACCGGCCCGGACGACACCACGATCTCGCGGTGGTCCTGCCTGGGCGCCGGCGAGGTGAACCCGTCGCACGACTTCGTCACCTGCCCGCCCGGGTCGATGCTGGAGTCGTACCTGGACTTCCCGCACTGCTGGGACGGGGTGAACCTGGACTCGCCGGACCACAAGAGCCACATGGCGTACCCGGTGGACAACGCCTGCCCGGCCACCCACCCGGTGGTCGTGCCGAAGCTGCGCCAGGTCATGCGCTACCCGGTCAACGGCAACCCGGCCGGCTTCCGGCTGGCGTCGGGGCGCGGGTACACGATGCACGGCGACTTCTTCAACGCGTGGCCGGTGGACGAGATGGCCCGCCGGGTGAACGACTGCATCCGCGTCATCGTCAAGTGCGGCACGAACGGCCGTCCCTGATGTCCGCCCCGGCCGCCGGCGCCACCCCCGGCACCGGCGGCCGGGATCGGGGACCCGCACCCACCGGCCGGGGCCCCGGGCCCGCACCCGCACCCACCGGCCGCGGCGCCCGGGGGCCGGAAAGCGCTCTCAGAGAAATCCGGGCCGGTGCTATAACAGACGCCATGAATCCCCGGGCCGGACGCGGCGGCCAGCACCCGACGATGGACCAGGTCGCCGAGGCGGCCGGGGTGTCGCGGGCGACCGTGTCCCGGGTGATCAACGGCGCGCCCAGCGTCGACGCGAAGATCCGGGAGATGGTCCAGCGGGCCATCGCCGAGACCGGGTACGTGCCCAACGTCGCGGCCCGCTCCCTGGTCACCCGCAAGTCCAACTCGGTCGCGCTGGTCATTTCCGAGCCCGACCGCCCGTACGACTCCTCGTTTTTGAACCGGATCTTCACCGACCCGTACTTCGGCCGGGTCACCGCCGGGGCGACCAGCGCGCTGCGCCCCCACGACATCCACCTGGTGATCATCCCGACCGACTCCACCGACCACCATCACGTGCTGCGCTACCTGCGGCAGGGCCACGTCGACGGGGTTCTGCTGATCAGCAGCCACGAGCAGGATCCGCTGCCCCGGCAGGTGCACGAGCTCGGCATCCCGGCGGTCGTCTCGGCCCGGCCGGCCTCCCCGCTGGCGGCCAGCTTCGTTGACGTCGACCAGCGCCTCGGCGCCCGGCTCGCCGCGGAGCACCTGCTCGCCCGGGGCTGCCGCCGGCTTGCCACGATCAGCGGGCCACTCGACATGCCGGCCGGCCAGGACCGGCTCGACGGCTTCCGGTCGTACCTGGCCGACCGGGGCTGCACCGACGTGCCGTGGCTGGAGGGCGACTTCACCCGGCACGGCGGCGAGGAGTGCGCCCGGCGCCTGCTCGCCGAGCATCCGGACATCGACGGGCTCTTCGTCGCCAGCGACCTCATGGCCGAGGGCGCGCTGCGTGCCGTGCAGGACCTCGGCCGCCGGGTGCCCGAGGACGTCGCCGTGGTCGGCTTCGACGACAGCAGCGCGGCGCTGGACTGCCGGCCGCTGCTGACCACCGTCCGGCAGCCGGTGGAGGAGATGGCGGCCGAGATGGCCGAGGTCCTCATGGCCCACATCGCCTCGCCGGGCCGGCTCCCCCGCTCGGTGACCTTCCAGCCCACCCTGGTGATCCGCGAGTCCGCCTGATCACCCCCGGGCGGCATCGGTCACCATGATTGCGTGGGCGACCTGCTGATCAATCTTCTCGCCAGCGTCATCGCCGGCGCCGCGGTGTGGCTGGCGCAGTTCGCCGTCCGGCGCCGGCGCCTCGATCGGGAACGCGCTTTCTTCGGGCTCACCCCCGGCGCCGGCAGCCTGCTGGTGGCGTCGCGGCACTTCTCGTCGCCCAGCGACGACAGCGTGCACCGCCGGGATGTGGCCGCCCTGGTGGAGCTGGCGACCCTGGTCCGCGAGTGCGGCGCCCGCGCCGACGTCATCGGCGGCGCGGAGCTGCGCCAGGAACTGGGCCGGGTGACCGAGTTCTGCGTCGGCGGCCCCTCGGCGAACCCCCGTGCGGCCGTTCACCTGCGGACGGTCCTGCCGGGAGTGGAATACCGCCCCGACGAGGGAAACTCCTTCATGATCGGAGCGACCCGGTACGCCAACAGCCGCGACGTCCGCTACGCGATCCTGGCGCGGTTCCAGGCGCCGACGGCCGGCCGGCCGGTGCACCTCCTCGGCGGGCTCAGCTCCGACGGCAACCTGGCGGCGGCCCGCTACCTGGCGGACCACCACCGCGACCTGCTCCGGCAGTACGGCACCGACCGGCCGTTCTGCCTCGTCCTGCGGATCCGGGAACCGGAGGCGTACGGCACCGACTTCACCGAGGTGGCCGCCGACGTGAGCGACGTCGCGTTCACAGCGGTCCGGAACGGAGAAGACTGAGCCCATGGACATTCTCGTCGCCGGCGGGCACGGCAAGATCGCGCTCCGCCTCCTGCGGCTCCTCGCCGAGCAGGGACACACCGCCCGCGGACTCGTCCGGTCGCCCGCGCACGCCGCCGATCTGGAGGCCGCCGGCGCCGTGCCGGTGCTCGGCGACCTCGAGCGGGACGAGACGCTCGACGCGTACGTGCGCGGCGCCGACGCCGTGGTCTTCGCCGCCGGCGCCGGGCCGGGCAGCGGGCCCGAGCGCAAGCGGACGGTCGACCTGGGCGGCGCGGTCAAGCTCGCCGACGCGGCCCTCTCCACGGGGGTACGCCGCTACGTGATGGTCTCGTCGATCGGCGCCGACCGCCCGGAGTCCGCGGGCGACACGATGCGGCCGTACCTGCTGGCCAAGGCGGAGGCGGACGACTACGTGCGGGCCTCGGGCCTGGACGCGACGATCGTGCGGCCGGGGTCGCTGACCGACGACCCGGGCACCGGCCTGGTCCGGATGAGCCGGGAGCTCGGCGGCCGCGGGCCGGTGCCGCGCGACGACGTGGCGGCCGTGCTGGCGTACGTGCTGAGCTCACCGCGGACGGTCGGCCTCACCTTCGAGCTCTTCGGCGGCGACACCCCCGTCCCCGAGGCGGTCGACTCCCTTTAGGGGCCCGCGCCGCCTGCCACGGCAGTAGCGTGGCGCGTATGGGGACGACGGGGGACACACTGACGGCCGGCAACGAGGCCATGTACGAGGCGGCGTTCCGCACCGGCGACTACTCCGCGGCGGAAGCCACCTTCACCGGCCTGCTGGAGAGGGCCCGGTCCGACGGCGACCGGGCACTCGAGGCGGCCGCGCTCGACCGGATGGGGATGCTCGCCCACTTCCGGGCGATCGAGGGTGACCCGGCGCAGGCCGACGCCGACACCGAGCAGCGGCTGTTCGAGCAGGCTCTGGCGATCCGGCGGGAGCTGGACGACCCGGCCGGCGTCGCCGAGTCGCTCTTCGGCCTCGGACTCGTCCACCAGGTGCTGCGGGGCGACTGGGACACGGCGATGCCGTGCTACCACGAAGCGCTGGAGTTGGCCGAGCAGCACGGCGACCTGCTGCTGCGCAGCGAGCTGCACCGGCACATCGGCTTCTTCCACACCCTCGACGACCTGGGGTCCGACCGCGCCCTGCACCACCTGCGGATCTCCCACGACCTGCGCGCCGAGCTGGGGGATCCGCGCTGGATCCCGGGCGGCACGGTGGCGCTCGGCCTGGCCGAGATCGCCGACGGCCTGCGCGAGCAGGGCCTCGCCCACGTCCGCCAGGCCCTGCAGCAGGCCCGCGACGCCGGGCTGAGCGCGCAGCGCATCGAGTGGATCGAGCGGTTCCTGCGCGAGGCGGAGGCCGCGGCGTGACCACGCTCGAGGAGGCCTGGGGCCTGGTCCGCGAGGACAGCGGCCCGGCCGTGGTCGCCACGACTGGGACGAGTACGACCGGGTGATGGCCGAGCAGCGGCGTACGGCCGTGCTCATCACGCCGTCGCGGGTCTACAGCAACTGACACCGTCACGATCTTCGATGATTGGAAACGGTCGGTCCTGGGAAAGCGCGGCTCGTGCTGAGGCGAGTGATTCCCGCGCTGCTGCTGGCGGGGCTGGCGGGCTGCGGATCGGTCGGCGAGCGCGGTGACGCCGCCGCCGGCGTGGCGCTGAGGTTGCTGACCGCGGTCGACGGCCGCGACGGGGCGGCGGCGTGCGCCACGCTGGCCCCGGACACCCTCGAGGCGGTCGAGTCGGCCGCCGGTCAGCCGTGCGACCAGGCCATCCTCGACGAGGACCTGCCGGCGCCGGGCCCGGTCACCGGCACCGACGTGTACGGCCAGTGGGCCCAGGTCCGGCTGACCGGCGACACGCTCTTCCTCGCCGTCTTCCCCGGCGGCTGGCGGGTGGTGGCGGCGGGCTGCACACCGCGCGGCGACAAGCCGTACGACTGCGCGATCCAGGGAGGGTGAGCAATGCGTGCGCTGTTCGTCCTGCTGCTGGTCGTGGTGGCCGTCGGGCTGGCCTACTTCATCACGCTGGGGGTGCTGCACCGGTGAAGCGGTTCGTCAAGGAGAACGCCCTCGGTCTGACCTTCGGCCTGCTGTTCCTGCTCGTGCTGGCCGGGCAGGCGTTCGCCGGGGTGGCCGACTACAACCAGCAGCAGCTCGCCGAGGGCCTGCCGCGGATCGGCTTCGCCCGCTACGTCACCTCGGCGAGCTTCGCGGCGGACGTGGCGGAGAACTGGCAGTCGGAGTACCTGCAGTTCTTCCTCTTCATCTACCTGACCGTGTGGCTGGTGCAGAAGGGCTCCCCCGAGTCCAAGGAGCTGAACAAGGTCGGCCGCGAGTCCGAGCAGGACCAGAAGATCGGCCCGTACGCCGAGGAGAACTCCCCGAAGTGGGCGCGGGCCCGTGGCTTCCAGCTGTTCCTGTTCTCGAACTCGCTGGGCCTGGTGATGGGGGCCATCTTCATCGTCTCGTGGCTCGCGCAGTTCATCGCGGGCCGGGCCGCGTTCAACGAGGAGCAGCTGGGCAACCTCGAGGACCCGTTGAGCCCGGCGCAGTACCTCGCGGCGCCGGACTTCTGGAACCGTACGCTGCAGAACTGGCAGTCCGAGCTGCTCGCGGTGGCGTCGATGGCGATCCTGGCGATCTACCTGCGCCAGCGCGGCTCGTCGCAGTCCAAGCCCGTCGGCTCGCCGCACACCGCCACGGGCGACGAGAACTGACGCGCGGCGCGGGGTGGGCACCGCGGCGCCCACCCCGTACCGAAGATTTTCAGCCGGCGAGCAGCCGTCCGACGCTCGCCGCGCCCTCCTCGCCCAGCGCGGCCCGCAGCGCGGCCGCGGTCTCCTCGGGCGACAGCCGGCCGTTGCCGACGGCGTCCAGCGCGGTCCGCGCGCTGACCTGCTCCCCCACCGGCGCGGCCGCGGTCTTGGCCAGCGCGTCGATGCTGGCCTGCACGTGGTCCACCCGGTCACGGATCTGGTAGCCCAGCACCGACGCGACGATGGCCCGGTTGAGCGCCCAGTTCGCGCCGACGGTCGGGTTGGTGGCGGCGTCGGAGCCGGGGTTCGCGATGCCACCCGGGGGGATGGAGCCGTTGGACGACTTGCCGGGGTCGTACGCCAGCACGGCCCGGGCCAGGGCCTCGCGTCCGGCGGCGCTGCGCGCCCACTCCGTCATCCAGGCGGTGAACTCGCTCTTGGTCACGTCGTCTGCCTCCAGCAGTCCCCAGGGGCTGGTGTCGCGCTCCTGGGCGGTGGTGTAACGCGCGGAGAAGTGCGCGTGCTCGGTGTGGGGACTCGCCCCGGTGTAGGAACGCGCCGTCCAGCCCCAGGACCGGGACCAGATCCGGCGGTTGTAGATGACGTTCTGCAGCCGGTCGTCGCGGCCCTCCCGGTGACGCGTGACGATGATCTCCACGCACTTGGTCATGGTCCAGCCGGACTTGCGCAGGTCGTCGTCCACATCGATGGCGTGGACCTCGTTGATGTTGTCGCTGTCCTCGTACGGCGTGTTGCCGGTCTCGTCGGGGTTGTGGTCCGACGAGCTCGCCGCGTGGGAGGTGTCCCCGATGGAGCCGTCCGAGGCCTTGTCCCGGTTCGGCGCCAGCTGGTTGAACTCGTTACGTAGAGAGACCAGGCACGGCACCAGAATCCAGCTGGCCATCCGGCTCCTCCTCCCAGGGGTCGGGGACGGGGTCGCCCGCGTAGTCCTCGGCGGGCCCGGGGTCGTGGTCGCCGGCGTACTGCTCGCCCGCGGCGCGATCCTCGGCGTTCAGGGGGTCCTGGCGCTGCGGTCCGGGCGGGTCGCTCATGGGGTCGTGCTCCTTGTCTCCTCGGATCGGACCGACGGCCCGATGATGGCGCGAATTCGGGCCGCCTGAGTACCCCGGGCGGGCGATCGCGATTCCGGTTCACCCGGTAAATACCGCCTTCTGAGATTCCGCGGTTCAATCTGGCCGATTGTCATGAGCCGGTGACACCTCGCCGCCGCCCCGGGCAGTACGGTGATTCGCATGTTGATCAGCTGCGGCTGCCCCGTGTCCGGGGTCTGGGCCGATCCCCTGTCGGTGTCCGGCTTCGCGATGCGCGCCGAGGAGCTCGGCTACCACGGGCTGTGGGCGTTCCAGCGGCTGCTCGCCGGCGAGGGACAGGACCTCGCGCCGGTTTACCGTAGCGTGCTCGACCCGATGCTGGCGCTGACGTACGCCGCCGCCCGCACCTCCGCCGTCCGGCTCGGCGTCGCGGTGATCAACCTGCCGTACCTGTCCCCCACGTACCTCGCCAAGCAGGCCACGACCCTGGACGTGCTCTCCGGCGGCCGCTTCGACCTGGGGCTGGGCACCGGCTGGTCCGACGTGGAGTTCGCGGCGACCGGCTCCGACCCGAACCCGCGGGGCCGGCGCACCGAGGAGTATCTGCGGGTGCTGCGGACCCTCTTCGCCGGCGAGGTGGCCTCGGTCGAGGGCGAGTTCTACCGGGTGCCGCCGAGCCGCATGGCACCGCCGCCCGTGCAGCCCGGCGGCCCGCCGATCCTGCTCGGCGGGACGGCCGACGTCGCGTTGCGCCGGGCCGGGCGGATCGCCGCGGGCTGGGTGAGCAGCAGCCGCGCGAGCCTGCCGGACATCGCCCGGGGCGCGCAGATCGTGCGGCGGGCCGCGGAGGAGGCGGGCCGGGATCCCGGCGCCGTCCGGATCGTGGTGCGCGGCGTGGTCAAGGCCGGCCTGCGCGACGACGCCGTGCCGCTGTCGGGCACGTGGGACCAGATCCGCGACGGCGCGCAGCGGTACGCGGAGGCCGGTGTCACCGAACTGTTCTACGACCTCAACTGGGACCCGGCGATCGGCTCTCCGGATGCGGACCCGCGCGCGGCCGGCGAGCGGGCCGAGGAGATCCTCACCGCGCTGGCACCGAACGGCTGAAGATCTCCCGCAATCGTGTCAGCCCGGGGTCCCGGTCCTTCCTGCCGGCCCTCGGGGACGGCAGTGTGACGCCATGAAGCGCTGCCTCGCCGCCCTCGTCGCCGCCGTCTGCGTCGTCTCCGCCACCGGATGCGGTGCCGTCACCGGCGCCGACGCGGCTCCGGCTCCCACCGCAACCCGGCCGGCCCCGTCGCCGACGCCGTCGTCGGCGAGCGGGCTCGGCGACTCCGTGAAGGACTCCGGCGAC
The DNA here is from genome assembly GCF_040677315.1 of Actinoplanes sp. NPDC049316. Taxonomy (NCBI): domain Bacteria; kingdom Bacillati; phylum Actinomycetota; class Actinomycetes; order Micromonosporales; family Micromonosporaceae; genus Actinoplanes; species Actinoplanes sp. NPDC049316. The sequence goes on from NZ_JBFAQM010000002.1 coordinate 236,545, forward strand.
ATCCCCGACCCGTGCACGCTGCTCAGCGACGCCGAGGTCGAGAGCCTGACCGGCCGGGGCATCACCCGGACCGACGAGGACGGCGCGAAGCCCGGTGACACCACCCGCTTCTGCCAGTGGCAGCAGCCGGGCGGCCAGCTCGCCGTCTTCCTGTCGCGCACGACCGAAAGCGACTTCACCGTCACGATCGACGGCGCCACCCCGGTGGACGGGGTCGGCGAGGACGCCTTCGCCCTCGCCGGCCACCTGTACGTCCTCTACGGCACGGTCTCGATCGACGTGTACGCCCGCGGCGACAGCGACGACGAGAACCTGGCCGAGGCGAAGAAGATCGCCAAGGTGCTGATGACCCGGATCTGACGCCTACTCGAACGGCGTCAGCGTGATGCCGATCGAGGTGGGGTTGCCGTCGTGCACCAGCGACTCCTGGTTGGCGACGTCGTCGAAGGCGAACGCGTACGCCTTGCCGTCGACCATCTGCTCGTGGATGACCTTGGCGTACTCGTTGGTCGGGTCGTTGCGGTAGAACGTGGACGGATCCGTGCTCGGCTCGACCGGCTGCGAGCCCAGCGTGGTGCGCTGCAGCGCCGCGCACAGGCTGCGCGCGATCGGGCCGACGACCAGGTCGTTCGGCGCGCCGAGGTTGCCGTCGCAGCCCCAGACGTTGGCCGTGCTCGGCTTGGTGAACGTGGCGACCTGCGCCCCGCTGCCGTCGGTGAAGGTCATGACGTCGCCGGCGGTACGGCCCTTGAAGACCTTGTCGGGCTGGTCGGCGAACGGCTTCACGACCAGGTCGGTGGTCGCGTACGCGGCCCACGCCTCGTCGATGTAGGACGCGAGGTAGTCCGGGTCGAAGGAGCCACCGTCGGCGCCCTTGCCCGGCGAGAGCACCCGCAGCACGGTCCCGTCGTCGCGGGTCTGCACGAGCTTGGCGAACTCGGGGTCGGCCTTCATGGCGTCGACGACGGCGCCACGCCCACCCGGCTTCAGCTCGCCGGTCGCCTGGGTCCGGCTGTCCGAGCCGGTCACGCTGACCTCGTGCGGCACGGCGAACATGTCCACCTGCGAGCTGTTGAGGAACACCCCGGCGTCGTTGAACGTGAACTCGCTCCAGTCGAACAGGATGTCGCTGTTGGCGTCCCCGGCGGCCCAGGGCGCGGGCTGCACGAGGCCGCCGTCCTGGCTCAGCTTGAAGTCGAGCTTGTCGCCGAACGACATGTACATCCGGCCGGACAGACCGCGCGGCACGCCGATGGTCTTGCTGGCCCCGTTCGCCGGCCCGGCGATCGACACGTCCGGCGCCGGTACGGGCGGGTTCGCGCCACCGGTCCACGGCGTGAACGTCCCGGCCTCGGTGACATAGCCGAGCTTGCCTCCGGATTCGCCGAGCACGTACAGGTGCACGGCCTCGCTGCGTCCGGAGTCGTTGGTGACCGTCAGCGGCAGCACGTCCGGCCCGGTGGCGGCTTGCGCGGTGGGGATGACCGCGATGGCCGCGGGCACGGCGACAGCCGCGACGGCGAGTCCGAGCAGGGTTTTGCGATTCAGTCGCACAGGCACTCCAGTGTCCGGCCCCCGGTGGCGGGGCCCGGCGTCCGGCCGGGAGGGATCCCACGCCGGCCAGGAGCGCTTCGGGGGCGGACACGGAAGGGGGATGCGTCCTGACCGTCACGCTCCGCATCGCCGCCTCGGCGGTGAGAGCGCTCTCACCACCATGGTACGGCGGTCCAGAGATGTCAACCGATGGCCGGAGCCCTTAGCACACCAGGAAATCTTCCGCATTGGTCATCAGCGAGCGGGGTCGACCGGCCTCGCACCCTGGCTACGGTGCGTTATTTCGTCGCTCATCACAGTGGTCCGCTATTCTCTCGACCCGTGAGCATGCCCGCACCGGCACCGCCCGGGGTGTACCACTCGCGCTCGAGGGTCACCCGGCGCCGCGTCGCGCTCGCCGCGGCCGGCCTGGCCCTGCTGCTGCTCGGTTATCTCCTCGGGCGCCTGCAGGACGGCTCGGCGGATCCCGCGCCGGCCGCCGCCGCACCTGTCGCGCCCCCGCCGTCATCGCCGTCCCCGTCGCCGAGCCCTTCGGAGACGGAGGAGGAGGCGCCGGTCGGCGGGATCGACGCGTACACCACGATCCAGGCAGAGAGCGCCACCAACCAGCAGGGCACGGAGTACGAGGACACCGAGGACGAGGGCGGCGGCCAGAACGTCGGGTGGGTCAACAACGGCGACTGGCTGCGCTACGACCAGGTCAACTTCGGCACGACGCCGGCCACCCGGTTCGCCGCGCGGGTCGCCTCGGACGTGGGCGACGGCGTCACCGGCCGGGTCGAGCTGCGCCTCGACAGCCCGGCCGCGGCGCCGATCGGAGGGCTGACCGTGGGCAACATGGGCGGCTGGCAGAACTGGCAGACCCAGACCACCGTGATCACGCCGACGACCGGCCTGCACACGCTGTTCATCACGTTCGCGAGCGACAGCGGCACGGAGTTCCTCAACCTGAACTACTTCGCCTTCGGCCACTGAAGACGCCGCAGGCGGCGCACCCTTCCGGGATGCGCCGCCTGCAATCGGTCACCGGCTCGCGCCGCGGAGACCTCGATCCGGCGGGGCTTCGCCCGCTCGGCGACCGGGATCCGCAGCGTCAGCACGCCGTTATCGTGCCGGGCCTCGAGCTCACTGCATCCGGAAGTCGGCGAAGTCGAAGCCCGGCGAGACCACACAGCTGACCAGCGCCGGCTCGCCACCCACCGGGTACGCGCTCTGCCACACCCCCGCCGGCACGAGCGCCTGCGGGTTCCGGGCGTCCACCAGCACCACGTCGCCCGGCTCGACCGGCTTCTCCCCGCTCCCGCCCAGGCGCAGCTCGAGCGTGCCCGAGTGCAGGAACCACAGCTCGTCGGACCGCACCACGTGCCAGGCCGACGACTCGCCGGGCTGGAGCAGGAAGTAGATCCCGGTGGCGGCGGCGCGCGGGCCCGCGTACCCGTCGGGTTCGAAGACGACGCGCGACCGGAAGGTCTCGCGGAACCACCCGCCCTCCGGGTGGGGTTGCAGATCGAGGGCCTCGGCCAGCGGCGGTCGCGTCGTCATGGCCCCATTCTCGGCGTCTGGCAGACTGCCCGCCATGGGCATGATCTTCGCGGGCCGCCGGCTGACCTCCGAGCAGGCGCGGGACCTGGCGACCGACCCGTCGCTCCTGGAAACGCGCGGCGAGGCCGAGGTGGACCTCGACAAGGCCTGGCACGGGATCCACTTCCTGCTCGCCGGCAACGCCTGGGAGACGACCCCGGGCGCGGGCGAGGCGGTGCTCGGCGGCGACCCGATCGCCGAGGAGGAAGGGCACGACGCGCGCCTGCTCACCCCGGACCAGGTCGCGGCGATCGCCGCCGGGCTGCGCGACGTGGACGCCGCCGCGCTGCGGAGCCGCTACGACGCGGCGGCCCTCAAGGAGGCGGAGATCTACCCCGGCATCTGGGACGAGGACGACGTGCTCGACACGTACCTGCTGCCCAACTTCGACAAGCTCAGGTCGTTCTACCTCACTGCGGCCGGGCAGCACCAGGCAGTGCTGCTGACCATCGCCTGATCACGCCGGCGGTGCCGCGCGCGCTCTCGGCAGGGCGCGGCCGACCGCGGCCGCCGCCGGAGGTCTACGCGGAAACCACCCTGATCCGGACCGTGGCGGTGCCCGTATGGCCCGCCGAGTCGCGGGCGGTGACGGAGATGACGTGCTCGCCCTCGCTGAGCTCGTCGGCGTTCCGCGGCAGCCAAAGCCCGGTGCCGAGCAGGCCGTCGCGGTCCGAGGACCACTGCACGGCGGCGTCGTGGAGGCTGCCGTCCTCGGCGTCGTAGGCCTGGGCGCCGAACACGATGCCCTGTTCGCCGGTGAACACCTTCCCCGCCACCGGGGCGGACACACTGACGATAGGCGCCAGATCGGGCAGCGAGAACGTCGCGGAGACCGCCGCGGTGCTATGGACTCCGTCGCCGGCGATCACCTTGACCTGGGCGTGGCTGCTGCCGGGCAGCGACCATCGCGGCGCCGACATCGACGAGCCGGTGAGGCCGACCCCGATGACCTGCCAGCTGGCACCGCCGTCCGCGCTGTACAGCACGGTGTGGGACAGCGGGGCCGATCCGGCGGCCGCCGACGACCAGGAGATAGTGAGCCGCTCGGCGCCCGTCGCAGGAACGTCGACCGAGACCGTCGGCACGGCCGTCGTGGCCGTCGTGGCTGTCGTGGTGGCCAGGGTGCGACCGCCGGCGGTGCGGAGCTGCACCCGGGCGACGCCGGTCAGGTCGGCGGGGACGACGACGGTGAACAGCGACGCCTGCGGGCCGGCCCCGGCGCCGTCCGGCCCCGCGTCGGCGTCCTGGTGCTCGGGGGTGAACCGCACCCTGTGCACCACCACACCCGCGGCGTCCTGCAGGACCAGTTCGTGGGTGCCGTCGGGGTCGCTCGGGGTGGGTGCCAGGTCGACCGCCAGGGCCGGCTTGAACTGGGCACTCGCGCCGTCGGCCGCGATGATGCCGCGCAGTGTCAGGCCCGAGCCGACCGGCCGGGGCGCGGCTTCCCAGCCGCTGATCGGGTTCCAGTGCGCCGGCGCCGCTGAGACGAACCCGGCCAGCACTGCCACCGCACCGCATACTGCGACGACACCGATACGCCGACCAACCGGCCAGGACCTGAGAACCACGAGCACCCCGCCTGTAGCCGATCACCGTCACCCGAGGCGGTTCTCATCGGCGCACCCGGCGGCTTACCGCAGGTATTGACACTAAGTTGAGGTCACCCCGATGAGTCGTACATATGTGCGAATACTCAGGTTTCCATGGGCAGATCCAGGTTGACTCCGCCAAGGCAGAGGTAGATGGCCGCGGTGAGGGCGTCCAGGTTGCGGAAGCCGAAGCCCCGTCGTTGGATGAGCCGGATCTTGGCGTTGATGCCTTCAAGGCGGGAGTTGGACAAGCCGAGTTCAACGGCGGCGACGATGGCCTCGGCGTGTTTCTCGATCCGGCGTACGAGGTTGACGAACGCAGGAATGCGGCTGCGTTTCGCGGCGGTGCACCAGCGTCTCAGGTAGGCGCGGGCGTCGGCGGGATCAGTGGTTCGGTAGAGGTCGCGAAGTTGTTCCTTGAGTTCCCACGTGCGCCAGAGGCGGTAGCGGTGGCGGCGGAGTAGACCGAGGATCTGGCGGTGCTGGCCGTCGAGGTTTTCTCGGCCGGCACGGACGGCGAAGCGGGCGCGGCGCCAGTCGCGCCGCTCGGGCATGCCTGGGCCCGACGGCATGGTGGGTGCTTCGGCTCGGTAGACCGATTCGACGACCTCGTTGGTCCACTTGATGACGTGGAAGGGGTCGAGGCAGATCCGTGCTTGCGGGATCTGCTCGCGTGTGACGGGGAGGTAGACGCTGCTCCCGTCGAGGGTGATCGCCTCGATCGTGGCCGAGCGTTCGGGGCCGAGCACGGTAAAGAAGTCTTCGAAGGCGGCCTTGGAGCGTTCTTTGCCGACCCAGACGACGTTTCCGGTGTCGTGGTCGGCGACGATGGTCAGGAACTTGTGGCCGCGCTTGTAGGAGATTTCGTCCACGCCGATGCGGTAGAGCCGGTCGAGTCGGGCGTCATTGATGTGGTCGGCCACGACGCGGGTGACGATCGCGTCGACTGCTTCCCACGAGCAGCGCAGCAGCCGGGCGATGCTCGCCTTGTCCATCCGCTGGGCCAGCCACGCGGCGACGTTCTCGAAATCGGTGGTGTGCCGGGCGTTCGGCCGGGCCCATGGCACCTGCTCGGTGCGTACCCTCGCGCAGGCTCGGCAGTCGATGCGGTGGATGTCGGCCTCCAGCCAGACCTGGCAGGCGCCGAAGTCCAGATGCCGCCACCGGCGCCGCGACGAGTCGTAGCGGGCTTTCGTCGGAGTGCCGCATGGGCACATCATGCGCCGCTGCCTCCGGCGGAGGCTGATCACCAGCCCTTGCGCGGTGAATGCCACCGACTGCACTGTCGCCCCAGATAGGCGAAGGATCCGGTTGAATGCTGTGGTTAGCCGCACAGCATGATCAACGAGTAATGCAGGTGGCGCGATGAGTCCCGCGGATCTGTTCGGTCTCAGTGGCGTGCCGTCCGGTCACCGGGCGCTGTGCCATGTTGCCGGCCGCGTCAGCCCCAGGGGAACTCCCAGTTGCCTTGCCGGGGATCAGCGGAGGGGGACGTGTCGACGGCTGTGACGTCGATGCGGTCCAGGCGGTCGGCGATGTCGGTGAGCATCGCTGCCACGCTCGGCCACACCGGGCCGTCTGCTCCGTCGTACTTGAAGTACTCCATGACACAGCCGTGCATGGCTCCGCCGCGGCAGTCGACGAACATGCCGTCAGCCTCTCCGGCCGGAGGAATCCATTCCGGCAGCCACAACGGCATCGAGTCCGTCGTCCCGGCAGGGTCGGCGCTCATCGCCGCCAGTTCCCCGTCGTCGGCATGCTCGCCGGCCACCTGCAGGCGCATCCGCCGATAATTCCGAGACTTCGCAACGCTGAAAGGTGGATACAGCGGTGGGATCAGGTAGCCGGGTGGCCAGCCTCCGTCGAGGTCCATTCCGTCTACCTGTAGCCAGAAGTCGCGCAGGTCGCTGGGTAGCGCATACCCCAGCTCCGCCTCGTAGGCCTGCAGCAGGTGCTCTCCGGCGGGAGGGTTCAGCCGTTGCGCGGTGCTGGGTGCGTGTGTGTGCAGCCACTCCGAGAGCCGCTGCCACACTGCGGGCACTGGACCAGTAGTCATCGATCGTCCCGCGCCGGGAAGGTGGTACCCATGTCCGCAGCGTAGAGGCGATAACCCGCAGGTCCGGTGAATTCGGTGGAGAGATCCGCGCTCCCGGCCACACTTGCGCCGGTTGACCGAAGATCACCCACACAAACCCGAGTAGTCGCACATATGTTCTAAGATGACGCCGTGACTGACCGGGCGACCATCCTGCACGCCGACCTCGACTCGTTCTACGCGTCGGTCGAGCAGCGCGACGACCCCGGGCTGCGGGGCCGGCCGGTCCTGGTCGGCGGCGGGGTCGTGCTGGCGGCCAGCTACGAGGCGAAGGCGTACGGGGTCAAGACTCCGATGGGCATCGCTCAGGCGCGCGCCCTCTGCCCGGGGGCCGTCCTCGTCCCGCCGCGGATGAAGGCGTACTCGGCGGCGAGCAAGGCGGTCTTCGAGGTCTTCCGGGACACCACGCCGATCGTCGAGGGGATCTCGATCGACGAGGCGTTCCTCGAGGTGGGCGGGCTGCTCAAGATCCGGGGTACGCCGACCGAGATCGCCGTACGGCTGCGCGCGGAGGTGCGCGAGCGGGCCGGCCTGCCGATCACGGTCGGGGTGGCCCGGACGAAGTTCCTGGCGAAGGTGGCCAGCGGGGTGGGCAAGCCCGACGGCCTGCTGGTCGTCCCGCCCGGCGAGGAGCTGGCGTTCCTGCATCCGCTGCCGGTCGAACGGCTCTGGGGCGTGGGCCCGGTGACCGCCGCCAAGCTGCGCGAGCGGCAGATCCGCACGGTCGGCCACGTCGCCCGGATCGGCGAGGCGGCCCTGGTCACCATGCTCGGCGCGCACGCCGGCCGGCACCTGCACGCGCTCGCCCACAACCGCGACCCCCGCCGCGTCCGGGTCGGGCACCGGCGCGGCTCGATCGGCTCCCAGTGTGCCCTGGGTCGCCGGCCGCGACCGTTCCCGGAGGTCGAGGCCACCCTCGCCGCGCTGGTCGACCGGGTCACCCGCCGGATGCGGGCGGCCAACCGGGCCGGGCGGACGGTGACGCTGCGGCTGCGTTTCGGCGACTTCACCCGCGCCACCCGCTCCCGGAGTTTGCTCAAGGCCACGATGCAGACCCGGCCGATCCTCGAGACCGCGCGCGGCCTGCTGACCGCCGCCCGGCCGCTGATCGAGGAGCGCGGCATCACGCTGGTCGGGGTGGCGGTCGGCAACCTGGACAGCGACGGCTCGGTGCAGCTCGAGCTGCCCTTCGACGACCCGCACGACGACGGCCTCGACAGCGCGCTCGACGCCGTACGCGATCGGTTCGGCTCGTCGTCGGTGACCCGGGCGGCGTCGCTGGGCCGTGAGCTGAGCCCCTCCGTGCCCCTCCTCCCGGACTGAGCCGGGTGTCGGGCAGACTGCACGGCGTGCGGAAGATCTACGTCATCGGGATCGGGGCCGGCGACCCCGACCACCTGACCCTGCAGGCAGCCAAGGCGATCGGCCGGACGGACGTGTTCTTCCTGCTCGACAAGGGCGAGGCCAAGGAGAGCATGATCGAGCTGCGGCGCCGGATGCTCAAGGCGTACGGGAAACCGGGCCGCCGCATCGCCGAGGGGCGCGACCCCGACCGCGACCGCAGCCCCGCCGACTACGAGGGCACGATCGCCGACTGGCGGCACCGCCGCTCCGAGGTGACCGAGGCGCTGATCAGCGAGCACCTGCTCGACGGCGAGATCGGCGCGTTCCTGGTCTGGGGCGACCCGTCGCTCTACGACTCCACCATCGCGATCCTCGAGGAGATCCTGGCCCGTGGCCGGACCCGCTTCGAGTACGAGGTCGTGCCCGGTATCAGCAGCGTCTCCACGCTCGTCGCGAAGCACCGGATCGGCCTGAACCGGGTGGGACAGCCGTTCCAGGTGACGACCGGCCGGCGGCTCGCGGAGCAGTGGCCGCCCGGGGTGGACGACGTGATCGTGATGCTGGACGCGCACCAGAGCTTCGGGACGGTCGAGGGCGACGTCGACATCTACTGGGGCGCGTACCTCGGGACGCCGGACGAGCTGCTGATCTCCGGGCCGCTGGCCGAGGTCGCCGACGAGATCCGCCGGGTGCGCGCCGAAGCCCGCGAGCGGCACGGCTGGATCATGGACACGTACCTGCTGCGCCGCCGCACCTGAGGCCGTACGGTCAGATCCGGAAGGCCGCGACCAGCTCGCCCAGCTCGTCCGCCATCGCGGCGAGGCCGCCGGCGGCCTGCCGCACCCGTTTCCGCAGCGCAGGCGGCGCCGGCCCGGATGAGCCGGCACCGCCTGGGCCCGCGGCTACTCCTTGGTCCCGATGCTCTCGACCGCCGGCACCCGCAGCAGGCGGCCGATCGGCAGCACCGTGGTGACCAGCGCCAGCAGCGCCGTCCCGCCGATCACGGCCACCCAGCCCAGCGCGGGCACGTACGGCACCGGGTCGCCGGTCAGGGCGTTGACCACCGCGACCAGCGTGGTGGCCGCGATGCCGCCGCCGATCACCAGCGCGACCCCCAGCAGGCCGGTCTGCTCGGCGTGGACCATCCGTTTGACCTGCCGCTTCGTCACCCCGACCAGGCGCAGCAGGGACAGCTCGCGGCGCCGGGCCAGCGCCGCCATCACCATGGTGTTGGCGGCCGCGAGCGCCGCGTACCCGACCATCACGCCGATGAGCAGCTTGTTCAGCCACGCGCTGACCGCGAGATCCTGAGCGAGCTGCTGGTTCAGGTCGGCGGACGCCACGAGCGCGCTGCCCGGGTACCGCGCCGCCAGGGCCGCCAGCGCCCGGTCGGCGTCCGCGCCGGGCGCCGTCCGGATCAGGACCTGGTCGTCGAGGTTCCTCGCGGTGTGCCCGGCGACCACCTCCCGGGGCAGGGTCACGTCGCCGAAGCCGAGCCCGCGCTGGTAGATCGCCGCGACGCGCAGCTCCACCGGGGTGCCGTCGCCCAGCCAGAACCGGGCCCGGTCGCCCACCTTCCAGCCGGAGCTACCGGCCTGCAGTTGCGACACCGCGACACCGTCGGCGCCCAGGTCGGCCATGCTGCCCGAGGTGACGCGCAGGTCGAGCGTGGCGGCGCCGCCGACGTCGACCGCCTGGGCCGGGACCGCCTCGGCGTCGCCCAGCACCTTCAGGATCACGGACGTGCGCCGGACGCCGGTCGCGGCCTGCACCCCGGGGACGGCGCGGGCGTCGGCGACCGCGCTGCCGGGCAGCCCGGCCGGGGAGACGAGCGCGTGCTGGGCCAGCGTGCCCTCGCGGACCTGCTCGACGGTCTGCCGCTGCAGGTTGTCCTGCAGGAACCACACCGAGCCGCCGAAGCCGACCGACAGCACCAGCGCGGTCAGCACGGTGGTCATGCCCTGCGCGCTGGCCTTCAGGTTCTTCGTGGCCAGGTAGCCGCTGGTGCCCCACACGCCGCGCAGCAGCGGGGTGAGCAGCTGCGCGCTGGTCCGGTTGATCCACGGCGCCAGCAGGGCGACCGCGGTGACGAAGAGGTACAGCATGCCGATCGCGCCGGCGAGCGCGGTCTGGCCGCCGGCGCCGACGGTGAGGGAGCCGGCCGTACCCGCGCCGGCCAGCGTCAGCACGCCGAAGACCAGCCGCACCTTGCCGCTCTCGGCCGGCTCGACCGCGGCCTCGCCGAGCGCCTCGGTCGGACGGATCCTGGTCACCCGGCGCGCGGCGGCGAGGGCCGACAGCATCGCGACCAGCACGATGGTCAGCACGGCGGCCGGTGCGGAGAGGACGCCGATGCTCATCGGGAAGCCGGCCGGCAGGAAGCCCCGGCCGGCGAACTGGCCGTGGACCCACTCGGTCGCCAGGTAGCCACCCGGGACGCCGATCGCGGCGCCCGCCAGGCCGAGCAGCATGGCCTCCGCCACGACCATCCGGCGGACCTGCCCCGGAGTCGCGGCGACCGCGCGCAGCAGGGCCAGGTCGCGGCGGCGGTGCCGCACCGAGAGGCCGATCGTCCCGGCCACCACGAAGCCGACCAGCATCACCACGTACCCACCGAGCGACGCGCCGATCGTGATGAGCAGGGTCCGCGCCGAGCCCTCGTCACTCTCGGCGGCGCCCAGGTCGCTGCCCGCGTACGCCTTGGCGCCGGTCCCGCCGGCCACCTTGCCGACCGCGGCGGCGACCGCCTTTTTGTCGGCCCCGGGCTCCGCCACGACGCCGATCGCGTCGACCTTGCCCGAATTGGCAGCGAGCTTGGCCGCCTGCGCGTCGGTGAAGAACACGCTCTCCGGCCCGGCCCCGGTCGCGATGCCGCTGACCCGGAACTCCCGGGCCGAGCCCCCGACGAGCAGGGTGGTGCGATCGCCGGGCCCGGCGTCGCCCGCCAGGCGGGCGTCGAGCACCACGTCCCCGGCCTGAGCGGGCGGGTCACCCTTGATGATTTCGTACGGGGTCAGCACGGCGGAACTCCACCCGTGGCCGGTGGCGGGTCCGGACCCGACGACGGGAACCCGGACGTCGGCGACCACCGTCGCCACCCCCGGCACGCTGCGGAGCTCGTCGGCCAGGGCGGCCGGCACCGTGCCGCCCTCCGGCAGCGCGACGGTGACCCGGTTGACGTCACCGAGCTCCTTGGTGGTGAAGGAGAGGTCGCGGTGGGCCACGACGACGTCGGCGGCGGCGTACTGCTGGGCGGCCGGTCGATATCGCAGGCCGGACTCGACCATGGCGCCCAGCGCGGTGAGGATCACGACCCCCACGGTCAGGGCGACCAGCGTGGCGAGGGCACTGCCGATCCGGCGGCGCAGCATCTGAGCGGCGAGCTTGATCATGGTTCACCGCACCCCCTGCACGGTACGGCCCAGCGACGCGAGCTCCTCGGCGATGCGGTTCGCGCCCGGCTGCGGCATGTCACGCACGATCCGGCCGTCGGCCAGCACCATGACGCGGTCCGCGTACGAGGCGGCCACCGGGTCGTGGGTGACCATGATGACCGTCTGGCCCTGCTCGTCCACCACCGCCCGCAGCAGCGCGAGCACCTCGGCGGCGGTCTGGGTGTCCAGGGCGCCGGTGGGCTCGTCGCAGAAGATGACCTCCGGCCGGGTGGCCAGCGCCCGGGCGATCGCCACGCGCTGCTGCTGGCCGCCGGACAGGGCGCTCGGCCGGTGCCGCAGCCGGTCACCGAGGCCGACGCGCTCCACCACCTCGGCGAGCCACCGCCGGTCGGCCCGTACGTCGGCCAGCCGCAGCGGCAGCAGGATGTTCTCCTCGACGGTCAGCGCGCCGATGAGGTTGAACGCCTGGAAGACGAACCCGACGTGGGTACGCCGCAGCTTCGTCAGCGCGGTCTCGGACAGCCGGGAGAGCTCGGTGGCGCCGATCCAGACCCGCCCGGACGTGGGCCGGTCCAGCCCCGCCGCGGTCTGCAGCAGCGTGCTCTTGCCGGAACCCGAGGGGCCCATCACGGCGGTGAAGGTGCCCCGGGCGAAGGTGGCGTCCACGCCGGCGAGAGCGGTGACGCCCTGCCCGCCGGTGCGGTAGACCCGGGTCAGTTGCTCGGTGCGGACCGCCACCGCACCCGGGGTCGGCGTCACGTCCTGCGCTGGTGTTTTCGCTGCTCTCCACATGCCTTGAACGCTATGGAGATCAGCCGTCCCGCTGAATGCCGCCAGCTGCCGAGCCTTGGTAGTGCAGGCCCTACTCCTCGCCCTCCAGGTCGCCTTCCGTCTCGAGGAAGACCTGCTGCAGCGCCGCGAGGGTGTCCGGGTCGGGGGCCTCCCACAGCTTGCGGTCGGCCGCCTCGAGCAGGCGCTCCGTGATGCCGTGCAGGGCCCACGGGTTCGACTGCGTCATGAACTTCTTGTTCTCCGGGTCCAGCACGTACGACGCGGCGAGCTGCTCGTACATCCAGTCGGCCACCACGCCGGCGGTGGCGTCGTAGCCGAACAGGTAGTCGACCGTCGCGGCCAGCTCGAAGGCGCCCTTGTAGCCGTGCCGGCGCATCGCGGCGATCCAGCGCGGGTTGACCACGCGGGCCCGGAAGACCCGGGCGGTCTCCTCGGTGAGGCTGCGGGTCCGGGTCGCGTCCGGGTTCGTCGAGTCACCGATGTACGCGGCCGGCGCCCGCCCGGTCAGCGCCCGTACGGTGGCGATCATGCCGCCGTGGTACTGGAAGTAGTCGTCGGAGTCGGCGATGTCGTGCTCGCGGGTGTCGATGTTCTTCGCCGCCACCTCGATGCGCCGGTACGCGTTCTCCATGTCCCCGCGCGCCGGGACGCCGTCGAGGCCGCGGCCGTACGCGAAGCCGCCCCAGACCGCGTACACCTCGGCCAGGTCGGCGTCGCCGCGCCAGTTGCGGCTGTCGATCAGCGGGAGGATGCCGGCGCCGTACGCGCCCGGCCGGGACCCGAAGATCCGGGTGGTGGCCTGCCGCCAGCTCTTGCCCGCCGCCGTGTCAGCCGTCGCATGGGCCCGCACGAAGTTCTGCGCCGGGGTCTCGTCCAGCCCGGCGACCAGCCCGAACGCGTCGTCGAGCAGCGCCACCACGTGCGGGAACGCGTCCCGGAAGAAGCCGGAGATGCGCACGGTCACGTCGATGCGCGGCCGGCCCAGCTCGTCCAGCCCGATCGGCTCGATGCCGGTGACCCGGCGGGAGGCGGGGTCCCAGACCGGGCGTACGCCGATCAGCGCGAGGATCTCGGCGATGTCGTCGCCCGCGGTCCGCATGGCGCTCGTGCCCCACGCGGAGAGTCCGACCGACTTGGGCCAGTCGCCGTGGTCCTCGCGGTAGCGCTTGAGCAGCGACTCCGCCATCGCCTGGCCGGTCTCCCAGGCGAGCGCGCTCGGGATGGCCTTCGGGTCGACGGAGTAGAAGTTGCGGCCGGTCGGCAGCACGTTGATCAGGCCGCGCAGCGGGGAGCCGCTCGGGCCGGCCGGCACGTAGCCGCCGTCCAGCGCGTGCAGCACGTTGGTCAGCTCGTCGGTCGTGCGCGCCAGCCGGGGCACGACCTCGCGGGCCGCGAACGCCAGGATCTCTCGCACCTGGGGATCGTCGGTGATGTCCGGGACGTCCGCGGGCCAGCCGGCCTCCTCCATCGCCGCGACCAGCGTCCGGGCCTTCGCCTCCACCGCGTCGGTCTCGGCGGTCGAGGCGTCCTCGCGCAGGCCGAGCGCCTCGCGCAGGCCCGGCAGCGCCGCGACCTGGCCCGCCCACATCTGCTTGGCGCGCAGCATGGCCAGCACCAGGTTGACGCGCGGCTCACCGGTCGGCGCGGCGCCCAGCACGTGCAGGCCGTCGCGGATCTGCACGTCCTTGACCTCGCACAGCCAGCCGTCGACGTGCAGCAGGAACTCGTCGAACTCCTCGTCGCCGGGGCGGTTGGCCAGGCCGAGGTCGTGGTCCATCTTGGCGGCCTGGATCAGCGTCCAGATCTGCGAACGGATGGCCGGCAGCTTCGCCGGGTCCAGCGCGGCGATGTTCGCGTGCTCGTCGAGGAGCTGCTCCAGCCGGGCGATGTCGCCGTACGACTCGGCGCGCGCCATCGGCGGGATCAGGTGGTCGACCAGCGTCGCGTGCGCCCGGCGCTTGGCCTGGGTCCCCTCCCCCGGGTCGTTGACCAGGAACGGGTAGATCAGCGGCAGGTTGCCCAGCGCCGCGTCGGTGCCGTCGGAGGCCGACATGCCGACGTTCTTGCCCGGCAGCCACTCGAGGTTGCCGTGCTTGCCGACGTGCACGACCGCGTGCGCGCCGAACTCGTCGGCCAGCCACCGGTACGCCGCCAGATAGTGGTGGCTCGGCGGCAGGTCGGGGTCGTGGTAGATAGCCACCGGGTTGGCGCCGAAACCGCGGGGCGGCTGCACCATGACCACGGTGTTCTCGTCGCGCAGCGCGGCCAGCACGATGTCGCCGTCGTCCACGTACAGCTCACCGGGCGGCGGGCCCCAGTGCTGCTCCATCGCCTCGCGCAGGTCCTCAGGGAGCGTCGCGAACCAGGCCGCGTACCGCTCGCCGCTGATCCGGACGGTGTTGCTCTCCAGCTGCTCCTCGGTCAGCCAGTCCGGATCCTGCCCGCCGGCGGCGATGAGCGCGTGGATCAGCGCGTCGCCGTCCTGCTCGGCCACCCCGGGGAACGACCCGGTCCGGTACCCGCGCTCGGCGAGCGCGGCCAGCAGGCGCACGGTCGAGGCGGGCGTGTCCAGCCCGACCGCGTTGCCGATCCGCGAGTGCTTGGTCGGGTACGCCGAGAGCATCACCACGATCCGGTGCTCGGCGGGCGGGATGTGCCGCAGCCGCGCGTGGGCCACGGCGATGCCGGCGACCCGGGCGGCGCGCTCGGGATCGGGTACGTACACCGACAGCCCGTCGCGGTCGAGCTCCTTGAAGCTGAACGGCACGGTGATGATCCGGCCGTCGAACTCGGGGATCGCGACCTGGGTGGCGGCGTCCAGCGGGGACAGTCCGTCGTCGCCGGCCTCCCAGGCGTCGCGGCTGCTGGTCAGGCACAACCCCTGCAGGATCGGCACGTCGAGGTCGGCGAGCACCCCGACGTCCCACGCCTCGTCGTCACCTCCGGCGCTCACGGTCGCGGGCTTCGTGCCGCCGGCGGCGAGCACGGTCACGACCAGGGCGTCCGCCTTGCGCAACTCGGCCAGGAGCTCCGCTGACGCCGTACGCAGAGAAGCAGTGAAGATCGGCAGCGGGCGACCGCCCTCGGCCTCGATCGCGCGGCACAGCGCGTCCACGAAGGCGGTGTTGCCGGCCATGTGGTGCGCCCGGTAGTAGAGGACCGCCACCGTGGGCCCGTCGACGGGCTGCGCCTCCCGCTCGAGCACACCCCAGTCGGGGGCGGCCACCGGCGCCGCGAAGCCGTTGCCCGTCAGCAGGATCGTGTCGGAGAGAAAGTCGTGCAGCGCCGCGAGATTGTCCGGCCCCCCGTACGCCAGGTAGCCGTGCGCCTCCGCGGCGACACCGGCCGGCACGGTCGACAGCTTCATGAGGTCGGCGTCGGGCGCCTGCTCGCCGCCGAGCACCACCACCGGCACCGGCCCGGCCAGCAGCGCGTCGAGCCCCTCCTCCCAGGCCCGGCGGCCACCCAGGATGCGCACGACGATCAGCTCGGCCCCCGCGGTCAGCGCGGGCAGCTCCTCGACGGCGGTGCGGGCCGGGTTGCCCAGGCGCCACCCACGGCCACTGGCCCGGGCGCTGAGCAGGTCGGTGTCGGACGTCGACAGCAGCAGGAACACGGCTCTCCCCTCGGGGTCCGCGCCCCGGCTAGGTGCATCACGGCGACCGGAGTTCCTGGCTCCCGAGCCCGATGGGGCATCGGTGACAGTGGCGGGACCGCGCCGGATTCGCACCGGCTTCCTCCGCGGCGTCGCCGCACGTGGCCTCCCACTCTGCCGACCGCGCGGGGCCGCGTCAACGTGACGAGATCGGCGAGGTCGCTCGGCGCGCCGGGTTGGGCGCGCCGCGTTCCGCGTGACCCGATCCCGTCGGCGTGAGGGCGGGGTGTGACGATGGCGACCGGCCGGAGGAAAGTGTCGGGGCCGATCCGTAGTATCCGGGCCGTGCTCTCCCCCCATCGTTCAACCCCGGCCGATGCCTGCCCCGGCGCCCTGCGGCTGCACGACGCCGCCGACGGGCCGCTCGCGCGCGTCCGCATCCCCGGCGGCCGGATGACGGGCGCCCAGCTCGGGGTGCTGCGGGACATCGCCGCGGAGTGGGGCGACGGGCACGTCGAGCTGACCAGCCGTGCCAACCTCCAGCTGCGCGCGCTGACCGGCGCCCCGGCGGTGCAGCTCGCCGCCCGTCTCGCGGCCGCCGGGCTGCTGCCGTCGCAGACCCATGAGCTCGTACGCAACATCGCCGCGTCCCCGCTGATCGGCGACCCCTCCCCGATCGCCGGCCTCGACCGGGCACTGTGCGCGGACGCCGCCCTCGCCGCCCTGCCCGGACGCTTCCTGTTCGCGATCGACAGCGGGGCCGGCGACGTGGTGTATTCCGCGGATGTGGCCGCTCTCCCGCTCGGTGACCGGGTGGCCGTGCTCCTCGCCGGGCGCGACGTGGGGCTGCGCATCGACCCCGGCCAGATCGTCCCGGTGCTGCTCGCGGCGGCGCACGCCTTCCTCCGGCTGGCGGAGGAGACCGTCGCCGCCGGGCAACGCCGGCCGTGGCGCCTGCGGGAGTTGCCCGACGGCCCGGCGCGGGTGGCCCAGGCGCTGGGAATGCCGCTCGACGCCCCTTCCCCGCAGCTGACGCGGCCCGCACCGCGCGAGCCGATCGGGGTGATCGGCGAGACCGCCGCGGCGGCCCTGGTTCCGCTCGGCCGGCTCACCCCTGCCCAGCTCACCGCCCTTTCGACGGCCTCGGTGCTGGTCGTCACGCCGTGGCGTGGCATCGTCGTGCGCGACCTCGCGCCCGGTGAGACCGGGCCGTGGGTGCACCGGCTCGCCGCGGCCGGGCTGGAGGTCGCCGCCGGGTCGCCCTGGATCGGCGTCACCACCTGCGCCGGCCGGCCCGGATGCGCCAAGGCGCTGGCCGACGTGCGCTCCGAAGCATCCGCCGCCGTGCGGGCCGACGCGCCTGCCGCCGTCGCGTCCGCTGCCGGCGGGCTCCCAGTCCACTGGGTGGGGTGCGCCCGCGGCTGTGGCAGCCCTGCGGGGCCGCACGTGCGGGTGGAGGCCACCGGGTCCGGCTATCTCGTGACCGGACCGGACGGGGTGGCGACGGTCGCGGCGTCCTGGTCACACGGGTCGTCTCGGCCGTCGGGGTCGCCGCCACCGGAAGACGAGCTGGCGGCGCTGGTCGCGGCCGTGAGGAAGGGCTGACATGGAGTACGTGCGCGACGGCGCGGAGATCTACCGGCGGTCGTTCGCCACGATCCGCGCCGAGGCCGACCTGTCCCGGCTGCCGTCCGACGTGGCCCGCGTCGCCGTCCGCATGATCCACGCCTGCGGCATGGTCGACCTGGTCGACGACATCGGCTGGAGCCCCGGCGTGGTCACCGCTGCGCGCAAGGCCCTGCTCGGCGGGGCGCCCATCCTCTGCGACGCCGAGATGGTCGCGTCGGGCGTCACCCGCAAGCGGCTGCCCGCGGACAACGAGGTCGTCTGTACGCTGCGCGACCCGGCAGTGCCGCAGCTCGCGGCGACGATCGGCAACACCCGCAGCGCGGCGGCCCTGGACCTGTGGGGCGACCGCCTCGGTGGCGCGGTGGTGGCCATCGGCAACGCGCCGACCGCGCTGTTCCACCTGCTGGAGATGGTCGAGGCGGGGGCGCCCCGGCCCGCGGCGGTGCTGGGCATCCCGGTCGGGTTCATCGGCGCCGCCGAGTCCAAGGACGCTTTGGCGGCGTCCGGTCTGGAGCATCTGATCGTCCGCGGGCGCCGCGGCGGCAGCGCGATCACGGCGGCCGCGGTCAACGCGCTCGCCTCGGAGGAGGAGTGAACGTGGCGGGTCGGCTGTACGGCGTCGGGCTGGGCCCCGGCGACCCGGACCTGGTCACCGTCAAAGCGGCCCGGCTCATCGCGGAGGCCGACGTGGTCGCGTACCACGCGGCGCGCCACGGGCGCTCCAACGCGCGGGCGATCGCGGCGGCTTACCTGCGCGAGGGGCAGATCGAGGAGCCGCTGATCTACCCGGTGACCACCGAGGGCACCGACCACCCGGGCGGCTATCAGGGCGCCATCGACGACTTCTACGCCGACTCCGCCGAACGGCTCGCCGCCCACCTCGACGCCGGCCGCGACGTCGTGGTGCTGGCCGAGGGCGACCCGCTCTTCTACGGCTCCTACATGCACATGCACAAGCGGCTCGCCCACCGGTACGAGGCCACGGTCGTGCCCGGCGTCACCTCGGTCAGCGCTGCTTCGGCGGTGCTCGGCCGCCCCCTCATGGAACGCGACGAGGTGCTGACAGTGCTCCCCGGCACCCTCGCCCCGGACGACCTGGCCGCCCGCCTGGCCGCCACCGACTCGGCCGCGATCATGAAGCTGGGCCGCACCTTCGAGGGGGTCCGCCAGGCCCTGGAGGCCGCGGGGCGCCTCGACGACGCCTGGTACGTCGAACGCGCCACGACCGACCGCGAACGCCACGCCCGCCTGGCCGACGTCGACCCGGCGACGGTCCCGTACTTCTCGCTGGCCCTGCTTCCCAGCCCGGCCGCCGCAGCGTTCGCGGCCCCCGGCTCGAGCCGCACGGCCGCCGGAGCCGGCACGGTGACCGTCATCGGCCTGGGACCGGCCGGCCGCGAATGGCTCACCCCGGAGGCGCAGGCGGCGCTGGCCGAGGCGGACGACATCGTGGGCTACGGCCCGTACGTGAACCGTGTCCCGGCCAACCCGCGCCAGCAGCGGCACGCCTCGGACAACCGCGTCGAGGCCGAACGCGCGGCTTTCGCCCTGGACCTGGCCAAACGCGGTCGCCGGGTGGCGGTCGTGTCCTCCGGCGACCCCGGGGTGTTCGCCATGGCCGCGGCGGTCCTGGAGGTCAGCGAGGATCCGCAGTGGAAAGACGTCCCGGTACGCATCGTCCCGGGCCTCACCGCGGCGCAAGCCGTGGCGAGCCGCGCGGGAGCGCCGCTGGGCCACGACTTCTGCATCATGTCGCTCTCCGACCGGCTGAAGCCGTGGGACGTGATCGCGTCCCGGCTCGCCGCGGCGGCGGGCGCGGACATGGTGATCGCGCTCTACAACCCGGCCTCGCAGAGCCGCAAGGAACAGCTGGTCCGCGCCCGGGACCTGCTGCTGCAGCACCGCGACCCGCAGACGCCGGTGGTGGTGGGCCGCGACGTCGGCGGCCCGCAGGAGTCCGTACGGATCACCACGCTGGGCGACCTGGACCCGGCGACGATCGACATGCGGTGCCTGCTCATCATCGGGTCGAGCCAGACCCGCACGGTGACGCGCGGCGACGGCTCGACCCAGGTCTTCACCCCACGCCACTACCCCGGCTGACTCCGGCGCGCGGGGCCGGCGGTGTCGCAGCCGCTGCACCTGCTGGCCGCCGCGGCGGCCAGCAGGTCGCGTTCGCCTGGGGACGGTCAGCGACGTCCGGTCGCTCCGAGCGCGGTCAGCCACTCCACGGCCGCGTCGACCGTCGCCGCGACCGGCACACCCGCCGGCAGCGGTGGCCGGTCGACCATCACCACCGGTATCCGCAGCTCCCTGGCGGCGTCCACCTTGGCCGCCGACCCGCCGCTGTTCTTGGTGACCATCACGTCGATGCGGTGCCGCAGCAGCAGCTCCCGCTCGGCGGCGAGGTCGAACGGCCCGCGCTCCAGCACCACCTCCAGGTGCGGCGGCATCGGCGGGACCGGCGGCTCCACCGACCGGGACACGAACCGCAGCCCGTCCAGCGCAGCGAACGCGGCGATGCTCTGCCGTCCCGTGGTGAGGAAGACGCGCTTGCCCAGCGCGGGCAGCAACGCGGCGGCCGCCTCCAGGTCGGCGACGCGATGCCATCGGTCAGCCGGCTGCTCCGTCCAGCCCGGCCGGCGCAGGATCAGCAGCGGGATCCCGGCCCGCGTCGTCGCGGCTGCGGCGTGTGCGGTCATGGTCGCGGCGAACGGATGCGTGGCGTCGACGACCGCGTCGATGCGTTCCTCGCGCAGGTACCGCTCGAGGCCGTCGACCCCGCCGAAGCCACCCGTACGCACCTCACCCGGGGGCAGCAGCGGGTTCGACGTACGGCCGGCGAGCGAGCTGATCACCGGCACCCGGCCGGCCAGGGCACGCCCCTCGGTGGTGCCGCCGAGGACGAGCGCTCTCAGCTGCGGCATCGCTCGGTCGAGTACAGGTGGCTGTCCGGGAACTGCGACGCGCTGAGCGCCGCGCCGACCACGATCACCGCGGTCCGCCGTACCCCGGCCTCCCGCACCTGCCCGGCGATGTCGGCCAGCGTGCCGCGCAGGATGAGCTCGTCCTCGCGACTGGCCCGCGCCACCACCGCGACCGGGCAGTCCGCGCCGTAGTTCGGCACGAGCTCGGCGACGACGGCGTCGATGCGCTGGACGGCAAGGTGCAGCACCATCGTCGACCGGCTGGCCCCCAGCGTCGCGAGGTCCTCCCCCGGGGGCATCGCGGTCGCGCGCTCGGCGGTCCGGGTCAGGATCACCGTCTGCGCGACCTCCGGCACGGTCAGCTCACGGCCCAGCGAGGCGGCCGCGGCCGCGAAGGCGGGCACACCCGGGGTCACGTCGTACGGCACTCCGGCCTGGTCGAGCCGGCGCATCTGCTCGGCCACGGCGCTGAACACCGAGGGATCGCCGGAGTGCAGCCGCGCCACGTCGTGCCCGGCGGTCGTGGCCCGCACCATCTCGCCGACGATCGCATCCAGGTCGAGATTCGCGGTGTCGACCAGGCGTGCCCCGGGCGGGCACGAATCCAGCAACTCCCGCGGCACGAGGCTGCCGGCGTACAGGCAGACCGGCGAGGCGGCGAGCAGCCGCTGTCCCCGTACGGTGATGAGATCCGCGGCCCCCGGCCCGGCGCCGATGAAATGCACCGTCACCGCGAACCCACCGCCAGCATGGTCCCTGCCACCGTCGTCCTCACTCCACCGTCATCCGTCATCGCTCGCCCACCGGCCAGATCGCGGCCGGCATCATCGCTCGGCCACCGACCAGATCGTCATCGGCATCATGGCTTGACCACCGACCAGATCGTCACCGGCATCATCGCTCGCCATCCCGTGAAGCCGCCGACCGGCGAGGCACGGTTCACGGCGACCCGGGTCAGCTCCCCGCCGAGCCTGCCGTACCAGGCGGCGATCACGGCCTCGGACTCCAGCGTGACCGCGTTCGCCACCAGCCGGCCGCCCGCGGGCAACGCCTCCCACGCCGCCTCCAGCACCCCGTCCCCCGTCACGCCGCCGCCGATGAAGACCACGTCGGGCGCCGGCAACCCGGCAAGGGCGCCGGGCGCGCGGCCTTCGACAACCCGCAGATCGGGTACGCCCAGAGCGGCCGCATTGGTCCGGATACGCCCCACCCGCTCGGGCGAGGACTCCACCGCGACCGCCCGGCACGCCCGGTGACTGCGCATCCACTCGATCGCGATGCTGCCGGAGCCCGCGCCGACGTCCCACAGCATCTCGCCGGGCTGCGGCCCCAGCATCGCCAGGGTCACCGCCCGCACCTCACGCTTGGTCAGCTGCCCATCACTGTCGTACGCGTCATCCGGAAGCCCCGGCACCACGGGCCGAGCCGCACCGCCACGCCCGCACTCGACGGCCACAACGTTCAACGGGTCGGCCCCGGAAGTGTCCAGCGTCGCCGCCGTACCGCTGAGAACCGTCTCGTCTGGACCGCCGAGCTGGGCGAGCACGGTGACTGTGCTGTCGGCGTACCCGCGGTCCCTGAGCAGCTGGGCGATCTGGGAAGGAGTGTCCGCGTCCCGGCTGAGCACCAGAATCCGCCGGCCCGGGTGGACCAGCGGATGCAGCCTCTCCACCGGGGCATTCACGAGGCTGAGCACGTCGGCATCGGTAAGCGCCCAGCCCAGCCGCGCCGCGGCCAGCGACACCGACGACGGGTGCGGGATCACGCGCACGGCGTCGCGGCCGACCAGGCGCACCAGGGTGGCCCCGATGCCGTGGAACATCGGATCTCCGCTGGCCAGCACGGCGATCCGGCGGCCGCGATGCCGCTCCAGGAGGCCGGGAAGGGCGGGCAGCAGCGGCGAAGGCCACGCGATCCGCTCCCCAGCCGCCTCGGAGGGCAGCAGGGCCAACTGGCGGTCACTGCCGAAGATCACGTCGGCGCCGGTCAGCGCGGCGACGGCCGTACCCGCGAGCCCGGCCCAGCCGTCGGCGCCGGTCCCGACCACGGTGAGGCCGGCGGGATTCTGAGTCACGCCGTGACCGTAGCCGCCGGCGCGCCGCGACCTCCCGGCCGGACCGAGCGGGGATAACTCCGTCACGGAAGCACCGTCCAGGCTCGCCGGGCTCACCGCGCAAGCGCCCGCCCCGGACACCCGGCCGCGCAACCCCGTCGCGGATCCACCCGGCCGCGCAAGCCCCGACGCGACTGCATCTGGCCACGCAACCCTCGTCGCGGGTCCACCCGGGCGCGCAACCCTCGTCGCGGGTCCACCCGGACGCGCAACCCTCGTCGCAGGTCCTCCCGGCCGCGCGAGACGCCTCGGAGCGGGACCGCCGTCCCTCTGGGGAGGAGTTTTTCCGCCCGGCGTTGAGCCTTCCCGGGCCGAAGCGCGTAGTACCCGTCGACGGCCTCCCGAGACCGGGTCGTCACGTTCGCCGCTGGGGGGTGGCGGCCGACGCGGAAGACGACAGCCGGGCGGGTGAAATCGATGGCGCGACCAGGGCCGATGATGTTCGAGACGTTCGCGGATCAGCGTCCGGCGCCGGGCTTCGCGGACCAGCGTCCGGCGCGGGACTTCTGGGAGCAGCCGGACCTCAACGAGGGCGTGCCCCGCGGCGACATCGTGGTCGAGGCGCCGGGTGACCCGTCGGGCTGGCAGGGTTCCGGGCCGGCGATCGCCACCGACGACCGGCCGCCCGCGGAGGCCACCTCGGGCAACCGCCTGCTCACGGTCCTGCTGTTCTTCGCCGGCCTGGCCACGAGCGTCGCGCTGTGGCTGTTCGAGACCGAGGCCGGCACGGTCAACGACACCCCGACCCTGATGATGGCGATCGGCCGGATCACCGGCCTGGCCGGCGGGTACGTCCTGTTCATCCAGCTGCTGATGATGAGCCGGGTCTCGTTCCTCGAGGAGTGGGTGGGCGCCCGCGACCTGCTGCGCTGGCACCGCTGGCTGGGCACGTCCCTGGTCGTGCTGGTCGGCGCGCACGTCGTCTTCATCGTGTACGGCTACGCGCTGACCTCGGAGACCGGCGTCGTCGACCAGGGCTGGACGATGATCACCACGTTCCCGGACATGATCAGCGCCACGGTCGCCACCGGCCTGCTGGTGTTCATCAGCCTCATCTCGATCCGCGCGTTGCGCAACAAGCTGCCGTACGAGCTGTGGCACCTGATCCACCTGACCGGCTACCTGGTCCTGCTGCTCGGCTACGGCCACCAGATCGCGATGGGCGCCAACCTGTCCGGCAAGTTCGCCGACATCTTCTGGCCCGCGCTGGGTGCCCTGGTCATCGCCGCCGTGGTGTGGGGCCGCCTGATCGAGCCGGTGTGGCTGAACCTGCGGCACCGCTTCGAGGTTGCCGAGGTGGTCGCCGAGGGCACGAACACGTTCTCGATCTACATCGACGGCCGCCGCCTCGACAAGCTGCCCGCGCAGGCCGGCCAGTTCATGCGCTGGCGTTTCTTCACCCGCAACGGCTGGTGGCAGTCCCACCCGTTCTCGCTGTCCGCCGCGCCGAACTCCGAGTGGCTGCGGCTCACCGTCACCGCGGTCGGCGGCCACACGGCGAAGCTGGCCGAGATGGAGCCCGGTACGCCGGTGTGGGCGGAGGGCCCGTTCGGCACGTTCACCGCGCAGCGCCGTACGCGTCGCCGCGCCCTGCTGATCGCCGGCGGCAGCGGCATCGCGCCCATCCGTGCGCTGCTGGAGGACATGCCGCCGGACACCATCGTCATCTACCGGGCCAGCCGCCCGGACGAACTGGTGTTCCGCGAGGAGCTGGAGGACCTGGCGGAACGCCGCGACGCCTGGGTGCGCTACATCGTCGGTTCCCGCACGGACCCGGGCCCGCGCCGCCTGTTCACCGCGAACGGGCTGCTCGGCCTGGTGCCCGACGTCAACCGGCGCGACGTCTACCTGTGCGGACCGCCCGGCCTGGTGGGCGCGGCGGTGCAGACGCTGCGGGAGCTCGAGGTGCCCGACAGCCAGATCCACCTCGACCCCTTCGAGTTCTGAACCGAGTCCTGAAGCCGAATCCGTAGCCCGGGAGTTTTGATGCGACGCAGCACCGCAGCAGCCGTTGGGACCTTGACCGGCGCCGCCCTGATCGTGGGCGTACGCCTCAGCGTGTCCGCGCCGGCCGTGCCCACGGCCGCGCCGCCCGCCGTCGACCTGGCCGGCTCCGGTCAGGACGCCACCACGGACCCGACCAAGAAACCGTCCTCGAAGAAGCCGCCGAAGAACGACGGCGACGAGGACGACGACGCCGGCTCGTCGTCGGGTGACTCCGGCGCGTCGTCCGGCGAGGCCGGCGGGAGCGGGCTGAAGGACGGGATCTACAAGGGCGCGGCGGTCAAGAACCCGTACGGCACGATCCAGGTCTCGATCAAGGTCCAGGGCGGCAAGATCTCGGCGGCGGACGCCACGTACCCGACGACCGGCGAGAGCGCGGAGATCAACCCGCCGGCGGTCGCGACCCTCAAGCAGGAGACGCTGAAGGCGCAGAGCGCCGACGTGAACGCGGTCTCGGGCGCCACGTTCACCAGCGAGTCGTACGTGAAGTCGCTGCAGGCCGCGATCGACAAAGCGAACGCGTAGATTTCGCCTATGCACCACGCCGAGCACGTCATGGGTACGGTCGTCAGCATCGACCTCGCCGACGAGCTGCCGCCGGCCACCCTCGAGTCGATGATCGGCGACGTGTGCGCGTGGCTGCACGAGGTCGACCGCCGCTTCAGCACGTACCGCGACGACAGCGAGGTCAGCCGCTTCCGCCGCCAGGAGATCACGCTCGCGGACTGCTCCCCGGACATGCGGCACGTCCTGGAGGCGTGCGCGGACCTGTGGCGCGAGACGGACGGCTACTTCGACGCGTACGCGGGCGGCCCGCTCGACCCCTCCGGCTACGTCAAGGGCTGGTCCGTGGAGATCGCCTCCGCACGCCTGGCCGAGGCGGGCTCGGTGCGCCACTGCGTGAACGCCGGCGGCGACATCCGCGTCCGTGGGCTGGCCGCCTCCGGAAAGCCGTGGCGGGTCGGCATCCGGCACCCGTGGGAGGCCGACAAGCTCAGCTGGGTCCTGTCGGTGACGGACTGCGCCGTGGCCACGTCGGGCACGTACGAGCGCGGCGACCACGTCATGAACCCCCGCTCGGGCAAGCCGGCCCGGGGACTGCGCTCGATCACGGTCGTGGGACCGGACCTCGCCATCGCCGACGCGTACGCGACAGCCGCCCTCGCCATGGGCGAGCCGGGCATCGGCTGGCTCGCCAAGCTGGTGCCGGACGGCTACGAATCCGCCGCGGTGACCGACGACGGCCGCGCCTTCAGCACCGCCGGCCTCCCAGCCGCTGTCTGACCCGATGCCGTTCCTCATCAGAAGTCCGCGAACAGGTACGGCATCTTCTTCGGGAACAACGCACTCAACGCCTCCACGGCAGGCGCCTCCACCCGGCCGAACCCGCGCGTCATGACCTCGACCGGGTCCAGAACCCCGTACGCGAGCGCCGAGATCCCGTGGCAGTTCAGCGTCGCCTGCGGCTCGTCCTTGGTCTCCTCCACGGCCAGGGAGCCGGCCTCGCCGGTGAGCCGATAGCGCCCGGCGAGCAGCTCGTCGTCCACCACCTCCACGGTGACGCCCAGCTCCGCCCCTGAGCGCAGGCCGTTCAGCGCGTCGATCGACAGCAGCCGCACCATCGGGCCGCCCATGCGCGGATGCTCGACCCGGCCCTCGGTGACGACGGCGAAATCGGTGCCCCACAGCTCCGGCACCTCGTCCGTACCGATGGTGAGCCGGACCCGGGCGACCTGATCGACGTGCCGGGCGAAGAACTGCAGCAAAAGCGCCCGGCCCATCGCCCCGGTAGTGAGCAGGTCGCCGGCCACCAGGTCACCGCCGTACTCGTCGATCCGGTACGTCACGGCGCCCACCACCTCGCCGTCGACGCGGGCGATCGCCACCCAGCGCGAAGGACTCTCCCGGAACTCGGCCGTACGCGTCTCGTCGTACACCGAGAAGCCGTGCCGTTCTTCCAGCAGCCGCAGCGTCAGCGCGTTGTAGTCGTCGAACCCCTCCGTGATGTGCACCCGCTCCACGTCGCCCGGCAGATCGGTCCTGAGGAGGTGGGAGAGGCCCTCGGGGGCGAAGGTCGCGGTGCGCACGCGTGGCACGCCGACGTAGCCGAGCCGCCCGTAGAACGAGGGGCGGAACGGATAGAGCGCGCTGACGGCACACCCTTGCTCCCGCATCTGCCAGATCAGCCGCGTCATGAGCTCCCGCACGAACCCCCGCCGCCGCGCCGACGGATGCGTCGACACCGAGGCGACCCCGGCCATGTCATGGACGACCCCGCGCACGTTCTGCCGCATCGGAAACGCGGCGACCCCGGCGAGCGTCCGCCCGTCCTCCTCGGCGATGAGACTGGTCGCGGTGCGGTAGTACTTCATCCGCCGGGCATAGGTCTCCCGCTCGGCGTCGGTCCAGGGCGAGGGCATGAACGCGTACGTCTGCAGCGGGAACATCGTGCCGGTGCGCTCGTCGGCGGTGATCTGTCGGATCTCCATGGCCCCATCCAACCCGGAAGGGCCCGGTTCCCGCTCGGTTGTTCCGCCGGCCTGTGGATAACTCCGACGCCAGGCCGCTGACCTGCGCCTTCGCCCCGGTGCCCGGTTTGCCGGACTTCCCCATGAGCAACGTTCTGACCTGGGCCGACGGCGACACGCGACGCGCCGGGGGACCCCGGTTTGGCAAGGCACGGGCGGACCCGCTAATGTTTCATCCGTCGCCGGGGGAACCCGGGGGGACAAGCGGACGTAGCGCAGCTGGTAGCGCATCACCTTGCCAAGGTGAGGGTCGCGGGTTCGAATCCCGTCGTCCGCTCGGAGAGGCCGCCACAGGTTACGTGCGGGGCCGGCTCGGTGGAGTGGCCGAGAGGCGAGGCAACGGCCTGCAAAGCCGTGTACACGGGTTCAAATCCCGTCTCCACCTCGGCATCAAGATCGAGGGCGATTGGCGCAGCGGGAGCGCGCTTCCTTGACACGGAAGAGGTCACTGGTTCGATCCCAGTATCGCCCACCACAGTTTGTGCAGCTCAACGGCCCACTACCGGACCACCGGTAACGGGCCGTTTGCGTTGCGCCGCTTACGGTGGGAGCACAAGATCATCTGCGGTCGGTCGGCGAGGCCGACGCTGGCGCCCCGACCGTCCGGGGGCGTGGCGCCCTTGCGGGTGATGGCGTGAAGGTCGACACCCCGTCCGGGCTGATCGGCGTCGGCTACGAGGGCCGCACGGTCGAGTAGGCTGCGCCCCGCCAGCCGGACCGCAGATCCACGAGACGGTACCTAATAGCCGCCGTTGCCGCCGGGGCCGTTGTGGGTGCCGACATTACGAGCTTGGACGGCGTGTCGTTCCGCGGCGTAACGCTGTGCCGCGGAGGCCGCCGTGCGGCTTGCCGCGTCGTCATCACCGGATGGCATGCGGTGCCGGTCGCGCAGGATTACGTACGTCATCGAGGCCGCGACCAGGATGACCACGATCACCAGCAGTATCCAGAGCGAGATCATGATCGCATCGTAGGCGACGCGAGGTCGAAGATCTATCGGCGACTACCGACGCCGGCTAATCACACAACGTTACGGCTTGACCGGCTCATCGACCGGATCGATCTGATCACTTCTGCGGTCCCGTGGGCCAAGCCGGTGAACGCCATCACGACAGCGTTCCGGCCGCGCAGTGCGTCGAGAATCTAGTGCCTCGTCTTTGAACGTTGGCGGTGTTATCCGTCGGTTCTGAGGCTGTTTCGGGCAGGCTGTTCCTCTCGCTGTGGTGTGAGAGGTGATGCCGGGTGGGCCGACGCCCGGAAGTGTTCGTCAGGGCTCTGTCGATGGCCGAAGGCCAGCGGCTGCAGAAGATCACCCGGACGGCAAAGGACCCGGTGCGGCTGCGCCGGGCGATCGTGGTGCTGATGTCCGGTCAGGGCCAGCCGGTGCCGGACATCGCGTATCTACTCAAGGCCACCGAGGACTACGTCGGCGACGTGATCCACGCGTTCAACGACAGGGGGTTCGACGCCCTGGACCCAAAATGGACAGGGGGCACACCGCACAAGATCAGTGAGCAGATCCGCGACTGGATCTGCGTGATCGCCCGGTGTGACCCCCGCTTCCTCGGCCGGCCGTTCTCGGGCTGGTCGCTGTCCAAGCTGCGCGACTACCTGATCGACACCGGCCAGGTCGCCACGATCAGTGTCGAGACCGTCCGGCGGATCCTGCACGAACGCGGCGTCACCTGGCAGACGTCGACGACCTGGAAAGTCAGCAACGACCCCGACTTCACCACCAAGATGCGAGCGATCCTGGACCTCTACGACCATCCACCGGCCGGCGGCCGAGTCGTCTGCGTCGACGAGTTCAGACCGTTGAACCTGCAGCCCCGGCCCGGCAAAGCCTGGAAACCACAAAGCCGGCCGGTCCGGCTGCGAGCCACCTACCACCGTGACCACGGTGTCCGGCACATGATCGCCAGCCTCGACCTGTCCACCGGGAAAATCCACTACCGGATCCGGAACCGGAAACGCTCCAGCGAATTCCTCGACTTCCTCAAGTCCCTACGCCGCCGCCGGCCCGGCCAACGCCTGTATCTGATCCTGGACAACTTCTCCCCGCACAAACACCCCACCGTCCGGGCCTGGTGCCAAGCCAACGATGTCGATCTGGTGTTTCTGCCGACCTACAGCTCCTGGCTCAACTGGATCGAGGCCGAGTTCGCCGCCCTGCGCTACTTCGCGCTCAACGGCACCGACCACCGCTCCCACGAAGAGCAGGACGCCGCGATCGGTGACTACATCCGCTGGCACAACCAGCGCGCCCGGCCAAAGACCGGATACGCGACCAAGTCGAAGATCCGCCACCCGGATTACCCGTTCAAGGCCGCATGACGAGGCACTAGAGGCCTACCTCGTCGGATTGGATGTGTCGCGGCTGGTGGACGTGCGACTCAATCCCATCTCCCGCAAGCCGAGCCTGACTAAGACCGCTCTGGGCCGGACGCTGGCCGAGGCTGGCATCGTTCATGAGCACCGGCGCGAGCTTGGCAATCCGAAGGCCGACC
The DNA here is from genome assembly GCF_040677315.1 of Actinoplanes sp. NPDC049316. NCBI lineage: Bacteria > Bacillati > Actinomycetota > Actinomycetes > Micromonosporales > Micromonosporaceae > Actinoplanes > Actinoplanes sp. NPDC049316. The sequence goes on from NZ_JBFAQM010000002.1 coordinate 266,198, forward strand.
GGGCAGGGTTCGCCGGTGGCGTGCACGACGCGTCGGGCTGGTGGGTCCACGGGCTGCAACACAAGGTGACGCACACCCTCACGGTCGCCGCCGGCTGCGACGCCGCGGCTACTGCTCACAACTCCCGTCGCTCGAGGATGACGACAGCGACGGCCACCAGCGCGACCGTCGAGGCCAGCGTCACTCCCACCGCGGGAAGGTAGTCGGTGACCTCGGCCGCGGTCCCGGTCAGCAACCGGCCCGGCACCGCCGTACCGATGAACGGCACCTGCTGCGCGACCCCGGCCACCAATGTGACCAGAACGGACAGGCTCGCGGTGACGATCTGTCCAGTGGCCCGCGCTCCGATCAGTGTGACGACTGCGCCGACCCAGATCAGGTACAGGCAACTCAGCCCGGCTCCCGCGAACAGGTCGCCCAGGGGCGGGGCACCGATCAGGACGGTGGTCTCGTACCAGGCTCCGGCCAGGCCGAGCAGGTACACCAGCACGGTCGCGCCGGCGGCGACCGCGAATCGGGGAAGCAGCAGCGTCGCCGAGGCAGGCAGCCGGCCGTACCGGGTTCCTCTGGTCAGCGACCAGTGGTACAGGCCGGCGGCGCGGCTGCTGTACGGGCTGAGCGGGCCGGCGATGGCCACGATCAACACGACCACGCCGAGCTGGCTGACCTGGTTGACGTAGGCCGCGATGCCGCCGGCCGGGGTGGGGCTCGGCAGGGTGGCTGCCAGGGCCCGGGTCTCCGCGGAGTGTTCGAACAGCCAGGCGAGATTGGCCGCCATGATCGGTAGGCACAACCCCAGCAACAAGAACAAACCGAACAAGCCGATCAACCGATGGGTACGGATCCAGCGGACCAGTTCGAGCCGCAGCAGACTGGTGGGGTTCATGCGCCTACCAACTCTCCGGTGAGGGCGCCGGTCAGCGCCAGGAACGCTCGTTCGAGGTCGCCGGTACCGCCCGGGCCGGTCTGCGGGTCGAAGGCGGTCAGACCGGTAGTCGGCCCCTGATACACCAGCCGGCCGCGGTGCACGACGCCGACAGTCGACGCGGCCTGCTGGATCTGGGTCAGGTCATGACTGGAGATCAGTACTGCGGTCCGCTCGGCCAGCCGTTTGAGCAGTGTGACGAGCTGCGCCCGGCCGGCCGGGTCGAGTGCCGCCGTCGGCTCGTCCATGATGATCAGCTCGGGATAGCCGACCAGTGCGACGGCCAGCCCGAGCCGCTGGGTCATGCCCCGGGAGAAGCCGCCGACCCGGCGATCGGTCACGCCGGCAAGCCCGACCTCGGCAAGGATCGTGGCGGTCGCCTCGACCGGCCGGTCCGGGGCGGTCAGCCGACGGGCCAGATCGACGACCTCCCGGGCGGTCAGCCACGGCTCGAACTCCGGAACGTCCGGACAGATCGCGAGCTTCGCCGCCGGGAAAGCCCGCTCGACCCGGCCGGTGTCGGGCCGGCGCACGCCGGCGATCAGGGCGAGCAGGGTGGTCTTGCCCGACCCGTTCGGGCCGACGAGACCGTAGATGCCCCGGCGAGGTACCACCAGGTCGACGCCGAGGACCCCGGTGCCGTCCGGGTACCGGCGGACCAGCCCGGCGGTGCGCAGGACCGGATCGACGACGTCGAAGCTGGTGTCCCCGGCGGTGCCGGGCGCCGACGGCCCCTCGCTGAGGCTGCGGGTCCCCCGCCCCAGGAAGAGGTACGCCAGCAGCCCCCACGGGAACGAGGCCAGTGCGACGGCGGTCCACCCGACCCGCGGCAGGTACCGTGGCGCCGGTCCCCGCCAGATGTCCACCAGGCCGGCCACGATGCAGCCCGCGACGAGCAGCAGGGCCGGCGCGATCGCGGCGGCCACCTCGGGAGACAGGTCGTTGTCAAGCACGATCCCGACCGTACGGAGCGGGCGTGCCACCCACGACCGGGTGCACTCCCCAGTCTGTGGTGTAGCCGGCTACACCTTGATCGATCGAGGCCTCCTGACGAACACTCGACCGCGACGGGTGGAAACGGGGGTCGACGACGTGCGAACGAGCCTGCACCGGGCGTGGCTTGGGAGCCGGCAGCTGCTTGTCGGCGGCCGGACCGCGCTGCTCGCACTGGTGGCGTTCGTGCTGACCGCCGCGGCGCTGGCCTCCAGCCCGCCGCTCGGGGCGCTGTTGCTGCCGGTCGCGGCCACCGCGAACCGCAAGGTCGCGACGTCCGAACGGCGCCGGGTCGGCCGCCTGCTCGGTACGCCGGTGGAGTACCGGTATGCGCCCCTGCTCGACGCGGCGACGTCGGCGCGCCAAGGGTACGCCCGGCGCTGGTTGACGATCATCGTCCGTACTCTCGCCGCCCGTTCGACCTACCAGGACGCCGCGTGGACGGCCGTACACGGTCTGCTCGGCACGGCCCTCACCGTGCTGGTCCCGGCGCTCTGGGCGGCCGCCGTCGCCGCGGTCGCGGCCGTGCCGTGCTGGCTGTTCGTGCCCGGGACGAGCGCGGCCTGGCTGCTGCCGACGGCGCTGGCCCCGGTGACCCTGCTCGCCCTGCGGTCGCTGCCGGCGTTCGCCCATGCGCAGGCCCGCCTGTCGGCGCGGATGCTGGCCGAGCCGGCACAGGCGCGCATGTCGGCCCGGCTGGTGGAGCTGGCCGAGACCCGGGCCGGCGCCCTGGCCGCGCACAGTGCGGAGCTTCGCCGGATCGAACGCGACCTGCACGACGGCGCGCAGGCGCGGCTGGTCTCGATCGCCCTGCGGTTGTCCCTGGCCGAACGGCGGATGACCTCGGATCCCGCGCTCGCCGCCCACCTGGTGGGCCAGGCCCGGGAGGGGGCCGAGGCGGCCATGGGCGAACTGCGCGACCTGATCCGCGGGCTGTACCCGCCGATCCTCGCCGACCGGGGCCTGGTCACCGCAGTCGAGGCGCTCGCCACCCGTAGCCCGGTGCCGGTGACCGTCACCGTGGACGCGCGGACCGTCGAGCGGCCGCCGGCGGCGGTGGAGGCAGCCGCGTACTTCGCGGTGTCCGAGGCATTGGCCAACGTCGCCAAGCATTCCGGCGCCGGGCGATCGACTCTCGACGTGGATCTGGACGACGAGCGGTTGGTGATCGTGGTGACCGACGACGGCGCCGGCGGCGCCGACGAGTCCCGCGGCACCGGTCTGAGCGGAATCCGCCACCGGGTCGCCGCGTTCGACGGCAGCCTGTCGCTGTCCAGCCCGGCGGGCGGTCCGACGGTGCTGACCATCCGGCTGCCCTGTACGGCCGAGGCGGATCCACTGTGAACCGGGGGCGGCCGTGCGGGTCGTGATCGTAGAGGACAACGTACTGCTGGCCGAGGGGCTGCGGCTGATGCTGGAGCTTGAGGGGGCGACAGTCGTGGCGGTGCTGCATACCGCCGAGGAATTCCTGACCACCATCGGCGAGCACGCCCCGGATGTCACCATCACCGACGTACGCCTGCCGCCCGCCTTCAGCGACGAGGGCGTCCGGGCCGCCGCCGAGGCCCGGCGCCGCTGGCCCGGCCTGCCGGTGCTGGTGCTGTCCCAGTACGTCGAGCACGTCTACTCTGCCGAACTGCTAGCTCAGGGCGCCGGCGGGGTCGGCTACCTGCTCAAGGACCGGGTGTCCCGAGTGGACCAGTTCCTCGACGCCCTGCGCCGGGTGGCGGCCGGCGGCACTGCGATCGACCCGGAGGTGATCGCCGAACTGTTCCGCCGCCAGCGGCAGGACAGTCCGCTGGAGCGACTGACCGCTCGGGAGCGAGAGGTGCTGTCGCTGATGGCGCAGGGCCACTCGAACACCGCGATCGCCGAGTTGCTCATCCTGACCGAGCGATCGGTGAGCAAACACATCGGCAACATCTTCGCCAAGTTCGACCTGCCCCCGGACGACAGCGCACACCGCCGGGTACGCGCCGTCCTGACGTTCCTGAACTCCTGACAGCGGCGGCGGATCTCACCTTACGAACCCATTCGCCGCCGACAACGCGCGCTCGTCCGCCGGCTTCGACCTGCCTCTGGCTTGATCGGGCAGGCGGCGGTGGGAGCAAACGTTCGTTCGGGGCCCTCGGTCCGAACCGTACGGCCGGGTCGCGGTCTTTCTCGACATCGCCGGTAACCGGTGGGACCTTCTCGGAGCTTCCTGACGATCCCAGCACGATCCACCGGCAGGGCCGTCCGCCGGATCGGGTCGAGCCCACCATGGGCCTGCCCTTGCCGTGCCTGGTCGAGGCACGCCGTCGAAAAAGCGGGCGGACACGACAGCGGCGGCACGGTACATTCTCGTCGCTCAATGATCAGCCCCCGGCCGGGCGACGGTGATCGTCGCTTCGGCCGTTGTCACGAGACGGAACAGTTACTTGCGCAGCATGCCCACCAAGCTCACGTTGGCCGCCTTGACCATTGCCGCGACGGCACTCGCCGGTTGTCAGGACGACAAAGCGGATCCGGCGCAACCGGCCACCGGCCGGGCAGCGTCATCGGCGTCCGCCGCTACCGGGATCGCGGTGTTGAGCGCCGACGAGATCATGCAGCAGGCGAGGGCGACACTCACCGCGGCGAAGTCCTTCCGGGTCAAGGGAAACGTCCGACAGGGCGGCCAGCAGACCAGGATCGACGTCAAGGTCAGCCGAACGGGATTCATCAGTTCCATGTCCATCGGCAAGGCCGAGGTGAAACTCATCTCCGTCGACGGCAAGAAGTACCTGCGGGCGAACGAGCAGTTCTGGATCGTGGCGACCGATGCCCGGCAGGGTAAGGCACTGGCTCGGGGAATCGGTGACCGGTGGGTCGCCGGAGCGGACACGGACCAGTCGTTCGCGAACCTGTTCGCCATCGGTTCCGCCGACCGTTTGTTCAAGCCCGAAGGTGCGCTGAGCAAGGGCGAGGAGAAGCAGATCGGCGGCGTTCCGGCGATCGCGCTCAAAGACGCCGGCGATCCCGGCACGACGTTCTACGTCGCGACGACCGGGGAGCCGTACCCGCTCCAGATGACCGGCACGGATGGTTCCGTGATGAAGTTCAGCGACTTCGGCGCCTCATTCACCGACCTGGAGGCGCCGACGGCTGGAAAGGTCGTGGACCTCGGCCAGTTGACCGGCGACTAGCACCGGCCGCCAGCCGGGATACCGGACGAAGCGCAAAGCTCAGGAAGATCTCACATCCGGTCCTTGCCCGCCGATGGGGTGACAAGTCGCGGAAGCGTAGGAGGGTGACGTTGGCCGGGTCCGGACGGACGCGCACGGTACTGCGCTGGCCCGCCGTACTCGCCACGATCGCCTGTGTCCTGGCCGCAGCGGGCTCGGCATCTGCCCGGGCCACGCCGGGCGGCGACGCGGCCCTGTACGCGCAATGCCGGAACGCGATGCAGGAGATCACCGATGACTATCGCGACGCGGACAACGTCTCGGTTGCGATGGTCTGCGAGCGGCCGGACGGCACATCGGTCGACCCGAAGCTGTGGTTGCCGGCCGCCCCTGCCCGTACGGCACCGACCCCGGCGATGACCGGGGACCACCGGGGTTGCGTCGCCGGCCCCGGGCGGCCGGTGGTCGGCACGACCCTGACCACCGTGTGGGCGACGAGCGGTCCGGGCGAAATCATCTACGAGTACCAGCCGTTGGACGGCAGCGAAACCATCGACTCGTCCGGTTCCCGGGTTCTCGAATTCGGTCCGGGCGACCTGGCGCCGGGCGGGAGCTACCGGTGGCGGGCACGGGTCGACGACACCGCGGATCGGGCCTCCGGCCAGGCGACCTTCTACCCGGACGACGAGCAGGCCTGGTCGCCGTGGTGCGAGTTCACCGTGGCCGCTGACGCTGTCGACTACCGGCCCCTGGGCGACGTCAGCCTGGAAGCACTCAACGAGCTGGGCCTGCGCCCCGATCGCCAGTACGCGCTCAGCTTGTCCAGCCGCCAGCAGCGCCTGCTCCGCGAGGGTACGGATGTCGGCCGGACCAGCGCCCGGATGACGCTGACCGGGCCACGCTGGGCCGATCTGCTGATCCAGCTGACCGAATCGGCCTTCCTCGCCGATGAGGTCGCCGCCGAGGCGGACGAGGAGGACTCGGCACCGCCGGACGGAACCGTCTACCGCGAGCTGGTCGACGTCCTTTCCATCGAACTCGGGGGCCCACGGCACCCGAAAATCTAGGCCGAGGGCCGCCAGGCAACGACCTGCAGGTGGTGGACGACCGAAACGGCGATAGGTCGTTGGTTAGGCTCTGCCCGTGTTCGAGTCTTCGCGGATCTGCCGCTGCGTCATCTGTCACGACTACGGCGATCGTGGCGACTACGACGCTGCCGACCGCGGGGCGATCGGCAATGTGGAGAAGTTCGGGTCGAGCGTCATCGGTGTCCCGGCGGACGATCAGGGGCCGGGTTGGGCGTACACGATCGGTCGCTGGCACAGCCGAGGCGGACCGGAACTGGCCATGTTCGGGCTCGACCTTCCCGTCATGCAGTCGTGCTTGAACACCCTCGGGGAACGCGGCGGCCTGGCCGACGGCCAATCTCACGACGACGTCATCAAGGGATATCCGGTACGCCTCAGAGCCGTTGAGCCGACCTGGTATCGGGCGTTCTTCGGCCACGGGATCTGGTTCTATCGACGCCCGCCCATCCCTTTCCTCGAGGTCGTCTGGCCGGACCGCGAGGGCGCATTCCCGTGGGACACCGGTGACCTTTCCCAGCCGCACCTCTGGCTCGCGCCGGCGGAGCACCCGCAAGGGGTCTGGACCCAAGACGTTTGATCACCTCGGCCGGGCAAGCGCCACGACCGTCACCCGGACACGAGAACCTCGGCGATCATGCGGTGACCTTGGGCTTCGAAAGGCTCGTCACCCACTCCATGGGCCCAGCCTGCCGTCCCGATCGCTTCGCGGACCCGATTACGGCGCCACGCGCCCGCCTCGCGCGGATCAGCCCCGTACCCGTCAAGGAATGCCGCCTCGAATCGGGGATCGCGGCGGAATTCCTGAACGGCCAGGCGGGCGAAGTCGGTGGATGCGGGCCGCAACGCCGCGCGACCGAAGTCGATCACGCTGACGACACCGTCGTGAATGAGCCAGTTGCGCGGCTGCCAGTCACCATGGGTGGCTACGAGCGTGGCCGGTGGCGTCGGCCACGTAGCGATCTCGGCCCGTAGCCGCTGCACGATGGCCGGCTCAATCCGATGTGGTGCGGCGAGCCAGGCCAGCGCTTTTTCGTTCTCGCGTCGCTCGTAGTCGTCGTCCGTGACGGCGGTCTGGGCGTGCAGCAAGGCGAGTAACTCACCTGCCTGCCGGTAGGTGCGCGGATCGTCGGCGTGTTCGCTGTCGAGGACAAGCTCGCCGGCGAGGTACCGAGTGACGAGGAGTTTCGCCTCCGCGCTGCTGTGTACCAGGATCGGTGCTCGGCCCCGGTCGGTCCACGGTCGTAACCAGCTGAGGTGAGCGTGGAGTTCCCGCGCGATGTGATGGTCGTTGTCGCCGCCGGCTTTGACGATGAACCGGGACCCGGCCCAGGTGACTTCAAGGACCGTGGTCTGCACCAAGCCCCAGCTGTGATCCTTCTCGACGACCCCGCCGGGTAGCCACTGCTCCACGAGCGCCTGCTGTTGTGGGGAGAGTTTCCCGAGCCCGGAGACCACAGCGCGATCGTACGGGGTGGGAAGCCACCAGCATCACGCCAAGCCGGCGGCCGGGATCGCCCCACCGGAGATGCCGCCACGGCGCCGCAGATGCGAACCTGACGGCGGCAGCGCAGGATGGGCGGTGGGCGAGATTTTTGCGCGGCTCCGGCGACAGGGACGGTGAGGGACGGTGGGATGACGCGTGCAGGGCTCACCCGCCGAGACACCGAAGTGCGGGAGTTCATGGATGATCCCGACTGCGACCCCGACCGGCTCCAGCACACCTACCAGCATTTCAGCACCATCAACCGGCTCCTCTCCGGCTGGCGGAGCATCTACCGGCGTTCGATCCGGCCACGCCTGGACGCCGACCGGCCCACCACGCTGCTGGACATAGGCTTCGGGGGCGGGGACATCTGTCGCGCTCTGGCGAGGTGGGCGGCCCGCGACGGGCTGAGCTTGCGGACGACGGCCATCGACCCGGATGAGCGCGCGCTTCGTCATGTGCGACGGCTGCCCGATGCCGGGGTTCACTTCGAGCAGGCGTCGAGTGCGGATCTGGTCGCCCGTCGGGAACGGTACGACGTGGTCATCTCCAATCACCTCCTCCACCACCTCGACGCGGTGGCCCTTCCCGCCTTGCTGGCGGACAGCGTGACGCTGGCGCGCCACCTGGTCATCCACAACGATCTGTCGCGGGGGCGTGCCGGGTACGGGGTGTACGCCGTCGCTACGTTGCCGTTCGCCCGGCGATCCTTCATCCATCAGGACGGGCTGCTCTCCATTCGCCGCAGCTACCGGCGCCGGGAGCTGCAGGCGGTCGTTCCGCCGGGGTGGCAGGTCAGATCGATGTTTCCGCAACGCCTGCTGCTCACCCATGAAGGAGGTCATCGATGAGCGGCCGCCGGACGAGCGGGCGGGCGACGCTGGCCCTGATCACCGCCGCAGCGGTGAGCTACACGTGCAACGCCGCCTTCGGCGCGGCCGTCGCCGTGGGTGCGATCGACAACGGGCGCATTCGCTGGGTTCATCATGCTCTGTACGTCGCGACCTCGTCGTTGACCACGGCCGCGGTCGCTGCCGGCGTGATCGAGGGCCGGCCTGCCGGTCTTGCGTTGCTGCCGGCGTTCGGTCCGCTCGTCGCGCTGCCGTACGCCGGCGGACGGGTTCGCCGGCATGCCGTTCTCGCCGGGTCGGCGTCGCCGGCGTTCGCCACCGCTCTCGTTCTGGCCTGGAGGAGTCGCTGATGGAGTTTCTCGATGTGGTGCGTCGCCGCAAGACCACCAACGGCGCGTTCCTGCCCGATCCGGTCTCCGAGGAGCACCAGCGGCTCCTGATGGAGGTCGCCGGACGCGCCCCGTCGCAGCTGAACAGCCAGCCGTGGCGATTCGTGATCGTGGAGGAACGCCCGACGATCGAGGCCATCGCGCGGATCAGCGGGGAGAGTATGACCGAGGCGATGTCCAACGGCACCTTCTTCGAGCGTTACAAGCCGTACTTCCGGTTCAGCAGGGAGGAGATGGAACGCCGTCGCGACGGGATGCTGTTCGACCGTCTGCCCGCACCGCTGCGCCCGTTCACCAGTCAGGTGTTCACGTCCCGGGGGCAGAAGCTGATGAACGCCATGCGGGTGCCGCAGAGCCTGGGCGAGGAGAACCGCAAGCTCGTTGCCGGCTCCCCGTTGCTGCTGGGCGTGATGCTCGACCGGTCCGAGTACCGGCCGGGAGAGCTGTCCTCGTTCTATTCCGTGTTCAGCATGGGCGCGGCGATGGAGAACGTCTGGCTCACCACCGTCGAGCTCGGCATGGGCATCCAGTTCATCTCTTTCCCGATGGAGGTGCCCGGGCGGTGGGATGAGATCGTGCGCCTGCTGCGGGTTCCGGACGATCTCGAGCTGATGGCCGTCTACCGCCTGGGCTATCTGCCTGCGGAGCAGCGGCGTCCCCCGATCGACTGGACCAGCTCGCAGCGCAAGGTGCCCTCGCAGTACGTCTTCCGCGGCACCTGCGACACCCCCCAGGAGGGCTGGGACCAGCGAATAGACTGACCTCGTGCTCTACAGGTTCGGCGAATGCGAGCTCGACACCGAGGCGTTCGAGGTGCGTTCGGCCGGCCGGATCGCGGACGTCGAACCACAGGTCTTCGAGATCCTCGCCTGTCTGCTGGCGAATCGGACCCGGGTCGTCCCGAAAGAAGAGCTGCGCGAGGCGGTGTGGGGGAACCGTTTCGTCTCCGACTCGGCGCTGACGACGCGGATCAAGCAGGCGCGTAAGGCGATCGGCGACGACGGCCGGACACAGCAGTTCATCAAGACGGTGTACGGCCGTGGCTACCGGTTCGTGGGCGAGGTCTCCGTGGCGTCGGCGACTTCCCTGCCGGAGGCCGCTTCCGACAGCGAGATCCATTCCGTCCCGCCGACCCGGTATGTCGTCAACGACGACGCCTCGATCGCGTATCAGTGTTTCGGCGACGGCCCGAACCTCGTGCTGATCGAGGGCTTCGCCACCAACGTCGAGGTGCAATGGGAGCATCCCGCGATCGCCCGTTTCCTGCTCGGTCTCGGGACGTTCTGCCGCGTCGCCGTCATGGACAAGCGGGGAACGGGGTTGTCGGAGCGGCTCGGCCGGGGCGAGGCCCCTCCCCTGGATCAGCGGGCCGACGACGTACGGGCCGTGATGGACGCGGCGGGCATGGACCGGGCGACGGTCTTCGGCTCCTCGGAGGGCGGGTCGCTGTCGATCCTGCTGGCGGCTACCCATCCGGAGCGGGTCGAGCGCCTGGTGCTGCACGGCACGTGGGCGCGACATCCGTGGCTCGGCCGGCCCGACCGGCCCGAGTTCGCCGCGGTGGAACGGTATTGGGGCAGCGGCCGGACCTACGCCTGGCTCGCCTCCTCGATCGGCGCCACGGCCGGCGGACGCCGGTTCCTGGGCCGGCTCGAACGCCAGGGTGCGACGCCGGGCACCGCGCGCCGGCTGGCCGAGCTGATGAGCGGGATCGACGTGACGCCGCTGTTGCCGAGCATCCACGTTCCCGTCCTGGTGGTGCACCGCTCCGAGGACGCGATCTACGGCATCGGGCATGCTCATGACCTGGTACGCGGGATTCCCGACGCCGAACTCGTCGAGCTGCCCGGCAGCGATCATTTCCTGTTCAGCGGCGACACGGGACCGATTCTGGCCGCGGTGCAGCGGTTCGTCACCGGCTCGGCGCCGCCGCCCGCGCGGGACCGGTTCCTCGCCACCGTGCTGTTCGTCGTGGTGGCGGACGCCGGCGGTTTCGCCCCGATTCCGGACGGCCACATCGGTACGGTGCGGCGCATCGTGCAGGACCATCAGGGTGAGCTGATCAGCGTGACCGCGGACGGCCTGCTGTGCACCTTCGACGGCCCGGGCCGGGGCGTCCGGGCGGCGTGCAGGCTACGCGATGCGCTCGCCCCGCTCGGCGCCACGGTCCGGGCCGGTGTGCACACGGCCGAGGTCGAGCGGCGCGGCGACCGGTTGGCGGGCATGGCCGTCAGCGTCGCCGGCGGCCTGGCCCGCGCCGCCGACCCGGGGACCGTTTTGGTTTCGCGTACGGTCATCGATCTGGTCGCCGGCTGGGGCCTGGCGTTCGCCGCACGGAGCGGGCCGCCGGTCGCCGGTCTGCCGGTGTTCGAGGCCGTCGCCTGACCCCGAGTCTCCACGATTTCGTCAGCTTCGCTTCATGTACGCCGGCCCGCCCGCCGTGACCGTGGAGGCATGACAGTCGTCTCCCGAACCCACGATGTGATCGTCGTGGGTGCCCGTGTCGCCGGCGCGGCGCTGGGCGGCCTGCTCGCCCGGCTCGGCCACGATGTGATCGTCGTCGACCGGAGCGGGCCGCCCGCGGACACGGTGTCGACGCATCAGATCGCCCGTACCGGAATGGTCGCGCTACGCCGGTGGGGAATGGCCGACGAGGTGCGGTCGAGCGGCAGCCCGGCGCTGCGCGAGGTCACCTTCCACCGCGACGGCGGCTCCGGCACGCGTCCCGTACGGCCGTCGTGCGGCGTCGAGTATTTCCTGGCGCCGCGCCGGTACGTCCTGGACACGCTGCTCGCCGAGGCGGCGGTCCGTTCGGGTGCGGTGGTGCGTACGGGGCTGAACGTGGTGGGGGTTCGGCGCGCCGGCGACGGCCGGGTGACCGGCGTGTCCGGCCGCGACCGGGTCGGCGGCGACGTCGAGCTCAGCGCCCGGTTCGTGGTGGGCGCCGACGGCCTGCACTCGCGGATCGCCCGCTGCGTCGGCGCCGGCGTGATCGACCGCCGGCCGGACGGGGGTGCGGCCCGGTACGCCTACTACACGGGTCTGCCGTGGTCCGGCATCGAGTTCTACGTCGCCGACAAGGCGCTGGCCGGGATTTTTCCCACCCACGACGCCGAAGCGTGCGTGTGGCTCTGCACGCCGGCCGGTTCCGGTCGCCGGGACTTCGACGACGAGCTGCGGCAGGCCGCTCCGGACCTCGCCCACCGGCTGCGTCGTGGCCGGCGTACGTCGCCGGTCAGCGGTACGCGCAGGTCACCCAACCTCCTGCGGCGAGCCGCCGGACCCGGCTGGGCGCTCGTCGGCGACGCCGGCTTCCACCGTGACCCCATCAGCGCCCACGGCATCAGCGACGCCTTCCGCGACGCCGAGCTGCTCGCCGGCTGCCTGGACGCCGCGCTGCGCGGCAGCGTCGAGGAGCCGGTCGCGATGGGCGCGTACGGGCGGCAACGCGACGCGGCGCTGGCCGACGTCTTCGACCTCACGTGCGCCCTCGGCACGTACCCGCCCGTACGGGCGTTCCTCGGCCTGATGCGGGAGCTCGGCCGGGCCATCGATGTCGAGGCGGCCGGCCTGGCCGCCCGCCCGATCCACGCCCCGTCCTGATCGGACCGGGCCTGTACCCAAGGAGTCAACGATGAGCACGACAGTCGACGACAACATCCGCAACGGCGTGGACACCACGGCCCTGTTCGCCACCATCGACGCGGTGAAGGCCGCACCCTCGGCCGCACACTTCCAGTTCCGCGCCGAGAACGAATGGCTCACCGGCACCCACAGCCGCACCACCATCGACGGCTTCTTCGGCGTCGGCGAGGAGCGCAGCCATGAGCGTTCCTTCGTGCTCGACGCCGACCACCCGGCGGTCCTCGTCGGCCAGGACAACGGCCCGGCCCCGGTCGAGCACCTGCTGCACGCCCTGGCGGCCTGCCTCACGGCCGGTCTGGTCAACGTCGCCGCGGCCCGGGGCATCCGGCTCGGCGAGGTCCGGGCCCACGTGGCCGGTGACATCGACCTCAACGGGATCCTCGGGCTCGATCCCGCGATCCGCAACGGCTTCCGGAGCATCTCGGTCCGGTTCACGGTCAAGGGCGACGCCCCGGCAGACGTCCTCCGCGCGCTCGTCGAGCAGTCCCGCAGCCGATCCGCCGTCTTCGACGTGATCACCAATCGGGTTCCGGTCACCATCGACGTCGAGACGTCGTGACGTCGCCCGGCCGGTGACGGTCGTGGGGGCCGGGTGGCGGACCCGCGACGCACGGGATGCGTCGCGGCCGGTCTGTCATGCGAACCGGTCGGCGATCTCCGTCAGCTTCGTGACGTAGCCCGGCCAGTCGTAGCCGTCGGGGACGTTGGTGTTCTCCCGCCGCAGGCCGATCGCCGCGTCGTGCTGTTCGCGCATGATGTCGGCATGACCGGCGTGCCGGGCGAGGTCACACGTCACGTGGATGACGATCCGGTGCAGGGTCACCCGCCCCTCCGGCCACCACGGCACCCGCCCCGGCGCGTCCAGCGGGAGCTGCTCGATCGTCTGGTCGGCGAACACCCCGACACGGCGGTAGAGGTCGATGAGGCCGTCCTTGGTCTCGTGCTCCGAGGCATACCAGTCTGCCTGGGGGTCCTCGTCGAAGGCTTCCAGGGGAACCAGTTCCTCCGGCGTCGGGAACTCACGCCCGAAGGTCGGGCCGAAGTAGCCGGCTTCGACGTTGAGGCAGTGCTTGAGGACTCCCAGCAGGTTGTTGCCGGTCGAGGTGCGGGGCAGCCTGGCCGCCCGCTCGCTCAACCCGTCGACCTTCCAGATCAGGTCATCGCGAGTCGCCCGGAGGTAGTGATGCAACGCTGCCTTCAAATCGCCCAGATCAGTCACGCCCGCAAGTCTCCCCCACGCACCGGTCGCCGGGCACCGCGGTCAGGACCTTCGACCCTGTGCCCGGCCCGGAGACGTCCACGACTGTCAAGGACGGACGAGCGCAGGACGAGCCCGCGCGCCACTCCTGACCGTACGCGCGCGGCGTTCAGTGTCGGGAGGCCGGCGGCCTCTCCCAGCGGGTGCCGAGGGAGCTACGAGTGGATGCGACGGGGGTCGCCGCGCGTGCGACCGATCTGTGGAAGGTGTACGGCAGCGGCGAGGCGCAGGTCATCGCCCTGCGCGGGGTGAACGTCGAGCTCGAGCGCGGTCGTTTCACCGCCGTCATGGGTCCCTCCGGGTCCGGCAAGTCCACGCTCATGCACTGCCTGGCCGGCCTCGACTCGGTCACCCGCGGCCGGGTCTGCATCGGCGACACCGAGGTCACCGGTCTCGGCGACGCCGGCCTGACCAGGTTGCGCCGGGACAAGGTGGGGTTCGTCTTCCAGCAGTTCAATCTGCTTCCCACCCTCACCGCCGCCGAGAACATCCTTCTGCCGCTGGCCATCGCGGGGCGCAAACCCGACAGGCAGTGGTACGACACCGTCATCGACACCGTCGGGCTGCGCGACCGTCTCGGCCACCGGCCCGCCCAGCTCTCCGGCGGGCAGCAGCAACGCGTCGCCTGTGCGCGCGCCATGGTCGCCCGGCCGGACGTGATCTTCGCCGACGAGCCCACCGGCAACCTCGACAGCCGCTCCGGCGCCGAGGTGCTGGCGTTCCTGCGCAGGTCCGTACGCGACTACGGCCAGACCGTCGTCATGGTCACGCACGATCCCAACGCCGCGAGCCAGGCCGACCGGGTCATCTTCCTCGAGGACGGTCAGATCGTCGACGAGATGCGCGACCCCACCCCCGAGGCGGTGCTCGACCGGCTCAAGGGCCTCGACGCATCCGCCGCCGCGCCAGACGCCGCCGCGACGACGAATGCCGGTGGGAGTGACCGTCGATGCTGAGGGTCAGCCTCCGTGGCCTGTTCTCCCGCAAGCTGCGGCTGGCCCTGGCGCTGGTGGCCATCGTGCTCGGTACGGGTTTCCTGTCCGGCGCGTTCGTGCTCACCGACACCCTCGGCGCGCGCTTCGAGAAACTGTTCGAGTCCATCAACCAGAACGTCGCCGTTCAGGTCGCGCCGACCGAGGAGTCGACCGAGGACGGGCAGCCGCCGCGCCTCACCGCGGAGCAGCTGAACCGGCTGCGCGTGCCCGGCGCGGCGGCAGTCCAGGGCGACGTGAGTGCCGTGGGCGTGGTCCCGTTCGACGTACGCAACGGCCGTCCGGTGACCCTCTACGGGGCGCCGCAGCTCGGCGGCGGGGTCACCGGCGACGACCCGTTCTCGCTGGTCGGCATCGCCGACGGGCGGTGGCCCGCGCGGGCCGGCGAGGTGGCGATCAGCCGCTTCACCGCCGAACAGGCGCACGCCACGGTCGGTGACCGGATCAAGGTCTACCTGCCGCGGGTCAACGCGGCCCGGGAGTTCTCGGTGGTCGGCGTCGTCACGTACAGCGGCGATCGGGCGTCGCTGGCCGGCGAGACCCTCGTCCTGTTCCAGGAGGCCGAGGCTCAGCGGATCTTCTACGGGCGGACCGGGGTCTCCTCCGGCGCGTACCTGGCGGCTGCGGAAGGCGTCTCGCACAAGGAGCTGCGCGACCGGGTGGCTCCCCTGCTGCCGGCCGAGTTCCGGGCCATGACCGGCGAGCAGGCCAACCAGGAGCAGGCGAACGCGGTCAACGAAGGGCTGTCTCAGCTCACCCGGTACTTCTTCGGGCCGTTCGCGATCATCGCGGTGATCGTCGCCGTCTTCCTGATCTTCAACACCTTCACCATCGTGGTCGCGCAGCGGACGCAGGAGCTGGCGCTGATGCGCGCCATGGGTGCGAGCTGGGCGCAGGTGGCCGGCTCCGTGCTGGTGGAGGCCGTACTGGTGGGACTGGCCGGTTCCACCCTGGGTCTGCTGGCCGGTGTCGGGCTCGGTTACGCGGGCACCGCCCTGCTGACCGGCCTGCTCGGCGTCGAGCTCCCGGGCGCGGGGCTGGCCGTCGGGGTGACTCCGGTCGTGCTGGCGTACACGGTCGGCGTGCTGGTCACGGTCCTGTCGGCGCTGGTGCCCGCCGTGAAGGCGTCGGCGGTGCCGCCGCTGGCGGCGATGCGCGAGGTGGCCAGGCCGGACAAGCCGCTGCGGGCGTTGTCCGTGGTGGGTGCGGCGCTGGCGGTCCCCGGCGCCGCGCTGGTGGGGTTGAGCCTGACCGGCGTCGGCGGGTTGACGCTTCCGGCGTTGTTGCTCGGCGTCGGGCTGGTCTTCCTCGGCGTGGCGCTGCTGTCGCCGCTGCTCACCCGGCCGCTGGCCGGTCTCATCGGCCGTGCCGTCGGCTGGGGGACGAGCGGCAAGCTGGGCGTGCGCAACGCGCTGCGCAATCCGCGCCGTACGGCGGTCACCGCGGCCGCCCTGATGATCGGCGTCACGCTGGTGAGCGCGGCCGGCGTGGTCGGCGCCTCGTTCAAGTCCACGATCGAGCAGGAGGTCACCGCCACCATCGGCGCGGACATCGTCGTGCAGACCAACCAGACGCAGGGTCCGCCCAACGGCGAGACCGGCTTCTCCGCGGCGGCGATGCAGAAGGTCCGCGAGCTGCCCGAGGTGCGCCGGGCCCTGTCGCTGTTCCTCACCATCGACGCGAAGATCCAGGGCAGGACCAACCGGTCACTCGGGATCGCCGCCGTCGACCAGGACTTCGCGGTGGCGAGCGACATGCTCGGGCTGACGCGGGCCGACGGCGACCCCGGCACGCTCGGCGAGGGCGAGTTCGTGACCGACGACAACACCGCCGACGGCCGCGGCTGGGCGGTCGGCGACCAGGTCGCGATCGCTCTGAGCAAGGGCGGCGAGCGGCAGTACCGGCTGGTGGGGACGTTCAAGAGCACACCGCTCTTGAACGGCACGGTGTTCCTCCCGCAGTCGGCGGTGGCGGACTTCGCCGGGCCGCTCGCCAACCAGGGGTACGTCGACCTGGCCGACGGCGCCGACGCCACGGCCGCCACCGCGCGGATCGAGCAGATCATGTCCGACTTCCCGCTGGTCACCGTCGGCGACCGGTCCAGCCTGGTGGATCAGTTCGACTCGTTCATCGACATCGCCCTGGCCATCGTGGTGGTGCTGCTCGGCCTGGCGATCCTCATCGCCCTGCTCGGCATCCTCAACACGCTGCTGCTGAGCATCTACGAGCGGACCCGGGAACTGGGCCTGCTCCGGGCGGTGGGGCTCAGCCGGTTCGGCGTCATGCGCATGGTCGGCACCGAATCGGTCGTGATGGCGGTCTTCGGCTGCCTGCTCGGGATCGTGGTGGGACTCGGGCTGGGGGTCGCGCTGTCGGCCGCCCTGATCGACATCGACTTCCTCAGCACGATCGCCGTACCGTGGGTCGACCTGGCCGTGTTCGTGCTGCTCGCGGCGCTGGCCGGGGTCGCGGCCGCGCTCTGGCCCGCCTGGCGGGCGGCCAAGCTCGACGTGCTGGACGCCATCGCGTACGAGTGATCGACGACGCCGGGATCTCAGCAGCCCGGCTCAGTGCCGGCGGCTATCTCGTCGTCCTGGAATCCCCAGGCGCGCAGGATCCGGGCGACGTCGCCGGAGGCTCGGAGTCTTTCGGCGGCGCTGGTGTAGGCCTCGATGAGGCTGCGATCGCCGGGGTCGAACGCCATCGCGCCGCGCTCCAGGCGGGGTTCGCCGTCGACGACGGGGGCGAAGGCGGGCGTGGCCTCGAGGGCCCCGGGCGCCGCGGTGCCCACCAGGCGGCGGGCCGACAGGCTGGTCAGCCCGAAGGCGGTGATGTCACCGGTGATCAGCGCCGTGGTGAGATCGTCGGCACGCCGGAAGGCCACGATCCGCTCCGCGGGGACACCCGCCGCCGCGGCGTAGCGGGCTTCCACGGCGCCGGCCAGGACCCCCAGCCTGGCCTCGGGCCGGGCGGCGACGGAGCGGTAGTCGGACAGCTGCAGCGGGTTTCCGCTCCGAACGGCCAGCGCTTGCCGCAGCACGAAGTCGGGCCGGGCGAAGGCTGCCTGCCGGCACCGTTGAGCGGTGATCGACATGCCGGCGGCGACGATGTCGGCGGTGCCGGAACGGACGGTGTCGATGAGGCTGTCGAAGTTCATCACCAGCGGTTCGACCCGCGGGATGCCGATGGCGTCCAGCACCACCCGGGCGATCTGCGGCATGGCTCCGGTGAGGTCGCCGTTGCCGTCGACGAAGCCGAACGGTTCCTCGCCGGCGACCGCGAGCCGGGCCACGCCGGCCCTGCGGAGCCGGGCCAGCCGATCGGACTGCGCGGATGACCCGGGCCCGGAGCAGCCGGTCGCCAGGGTTGTGGCGGTCAGCGCCGCCGCGCTCAGGAGGGAGCGGCGGGTGAGGCCGGTACGCCGGTCAGCGGGCATCCGCGAGCGCCTCCGCGACGGTACGGGTCAGGTCGGCGGCCGGGAACGGCTTCGTCAGCAGCGTGGTGCCGGCGGGGACCTGTCCCCGATGGGTGAGCTCGCCGTCGGCGTACCCCGACATGAAGACGGTCGGGAGGGCGGGGTCGAGTTCCGCGATGGCGCGGGCCAGGTCGGGACCGCTCCGGCCGGGAAGCATCACGTCGGTCAGCAGAATCGAGATCGAGGACCGTTCCTCGGTGTAGCGCTTCTCGGCTTCCTCGGCGGAGCCGCACGCGACCACCCGGTAGCCGTTGCGCTGCAGGATGCGCTGCGCGAGCTGGCGTACCTGCGGGTCGTCCTCCACCAGCAGGACGGTCCGGTCGTCCGTGCACGGCGGCGGAGCGGCGGCCGTGGACTCGGCGGCCGGGACCGACGGCGGGGCGGCGCTGGGCTCCAGCGCGACGGTGAACGTGGAACCCCGGCCGGTCGCGCTGCTGACGCTGATCTCGCCGCCGGCGCCCTCGACGATGGCGTGCACGGTGGCGAGGCCGAGGCCGGTGCCGCCGTGGTCGCGTTTGGTGGAGAAGAACGGATCGAAGACCCGGCCCAGCGTCTCCTCGTCCATCCCCGCGCCGGTGTCGCCGACGCTGACGAGGACCCGCTTGTCGCCGGCCACGGTGACGGTGATCCGGCCCCCCGCGGGGGTCGCGTCGCGGGCGTTGGTGACCAGGTTGACCAGGATCTGCTCGAGCGCGGTGGGTTCGATCGCCGCGCACAGCCGCTCGTCACCGCCGGACGGCAGATTCACCGCGAGGTCGATGTCCGGCCCGGCGATCCGCCGGAGCAGTCCGGTCAGGGCGGACACCGTGCCGGCGACGTCCACGACCACGCCGGCGTCGCTGTGCTGCTGGCGGCTGATGGCGAGGATCTGATCGACGAGGGCGGCGGCGCGTTCGGTCGCGCGCAGGCACTCGTCGAGGGCCTCGCGGTCCTCCTCGGCGAGGTCGTTGCCGCCGGTGAGCACCAGGTCGACGTACCCGCCGATGGGGGTGAGCAGATTGTTGAAGTCGTGGGCGACGCGGGCGGCGAGCCGGCCCAGGGCCTCCATGCGGTGCGCCTGGGCGAGCTGGGTCTGCAGTTCGTGCCGCTGGGTCTCGTCGGAGAGCAGCAGGAGCCGGCCGCGGCCCCGGAAGGTGTCCGTGCAGTACGCGATGACCCAGCGGGGCCCGCCACTGGTCTCGATGGTCATCGGCTCGCCGTCCAGGTCCTCGTCGGCGTCGAGCGTGATGGTCTCACCGTCGTCGCGGTGGGCGACGAGGTGCAGCGGACGGCCCAGGACGGAGTCGCGTTCGTGGCCCAGCAGTCGGGCGGCCGCGGAGTTCTCGTATTCCACCGTTCCGTCCGGGCCGACCTCGAGGATCGGGATCGGCGACGTGTCGATCAGGCGGTTGCGGCGGTCCTCGCTCTCGGCCAGCCGCTCGGCCATGATCACCGCCCGGCGCCGCGAGCGGGCCTGCACGAAGACGGTGACGAGCAGCACCGCGCACACGAGGGCGGCGGCGGTCAGCAGGAGCGCGCGATAGGTCTGCTCCCCCGCGCTGAGGACCGGGTTGGTGGGGGTGTAGGCGATCTGCCAGCGACGCCCGTACGCCGCCAGCTCCGCCGTGCGCTCGGCCGTCCAGTCGCCGCCCACCGACTCGGCGAGCCGGGTGGGCGGGCCGGAGATGTCGGTGATCCGGACCTTGCCGGTGACCTCGGACCGCCCGTACAGGCCGTCGAGGAAGCGCTGCGGGTCGAAGTGCAGCCCGACGTAGCGCCCGCTTCCGACGGCGCGGACCAGCAGCATGGTGCCGGGATTGTCGCCGGTGCCGGTGACCGGACCGCTCAGCGCCGGCTTCTTCGCCTGGGTGGCGACGTCCAGGGCCGTCGCCACCTGCGGTGACGCGCTCACGTCGGTACCGGCCGGATACGTACGGGTGGATCGTGGCTGGGCCGCACGGATGACGGCGGACGGGCCCGTACGATCGATCACCACGATGCTGAGGACACCCGGATACCGGCGCGGGAGATCGAAACCGCCGGACACCGCGGCGAGGGCGGGACCGGTCTCCTGCCCTGCGGCGAGCGCCGCGCTCCCGGCGGCCAGGACATCCGCGTAACGGGCCAGCTCGTTGTCCACGGCACCGGCGTCCGCGCTCATCGCGGCGTCCACGGCGGCGGCCTCACCGTGCCGAGCCACTGCACCGGACCAGAACCAGACACCGACCATCATCGCCACCGCGGCGGCGCCGCCGATCCACGGCAGAGCCCGCTGCCCTCGGCGCAGTGCCTGCAACCGGCGCGGACCCATCGCGACATCACCTCCGACAGGAGGTATATCCCAGCAAAACGCTCAAACCAGCCGAACCATAAAATATGGGCCGGTCGGCCGAAAAGTATGAGGATACGTATACCGCCGACGGCCTCTTGTCACTCCGTCGGGCTATCGGATCTGCGCGCATTCGCGCGTAAGTTCGGCAGTCGTCACCATGGCTGGAGTTGAGAGGATGTGGCCGGGTTGGCGCTTCTCGAAAGTCTCGCTCTCGGTGATCACATCTGCTGGACCGTCGGCGACGGCGACGTACGACTGGACTCGCTGACCGCTCTGGTCGAGGCCGGTCTCGGCCTGGGGCACCGCGTCCTCTACTGCGGCGACGACGGCGGCGAGGTCTTCGGCGCGTTCGAGCGCCGCGGGGTGGCCGCCGGCGAGGCCGTGGCGGCCGGCGATCTGCGGGTGGCACCCATCGGGTCGTCCTATCTGGCCCGTGGCGTCTTCGACCACGGGGCGGCGCTGGGTTTCCTCCGGCGGGAGATCGATGATGCTCGCCGGTCGGGCTACCCGGGCCTGCGGCTCATCAGCGACATGTCGTGGGCCGGCCGGCCCGTGCCGGGGGCCGAGCGGCTACCCGGCTGGGAGGCCCAGGCGAACATGATCTTCGCCGAGGGCTACGCGCTGGGCGTCTGTGCGTACGATCCTCAGGCTTTTGCCGCGGCACGGCTGCGGGAGCTCGCCCGGGCCCATCCCGGCACCGCCGGGGCCGATGCGCCGTTCGACCCCGATTCCATTCTGCGGATGCGGCGCACCGGGCAACCGTTCGGGATGCGTCTGGAAGGCGAGGCGGACCTGTCCAACGCACCGGCGCTGAGCGCCGTCATCGACCATCTGCTGGACAGCCCGCCGGGCCCGGACGCGACGGTGACCATCAACGTGGACGGCCTCCGTTTCGTCGACACGGCGGCGGCCCGGATCCTGTTGACGGCGGCCGACCGGGCCGCGGGCCGGCTGCGGATCGCCGGCCGCTCGCCCGCGCTCGGCAGGATCCTCGACGTGCACGGCAAGCGTCGCACGGCAGCCGCCAGATGAGGGAAAGCCGCCCAGCGTGCTGAGAGAGAAGCGCTGAATGACCGTCGAAGCCCGGAACTTCCACCACCCGGCTCTGCTGTATCACGGAAGCGCGGAATACGTCGCGGGCGTGAGCGATTTCGTCCGTTCCGCCGTGCACGACGGCGATCCCGTCCTGGTCGCCGTCCCCGGGACGAACCTCGAGCTGCTGCGCGACGCCCTGGGTGACCTCGGCGACCGCGTCACCCTGGCCGACATGACGGTGGCCGGCCGCAACCCGGGCCGGATCATCCCCGGCGTGCTGCTCCGGTTCGCCGCCGATCACGCCGGCCGCCGGTTCTCGGTCGTCGGCGAGCCGATCTGGCCGGAGCGCACGGAGCTGGAGTACGCGGCCTGCGCCATCCACGAGGCGCTGATCAACGCGGTGTTCGCCGGCCGGGACGCCGCGATCCTGTGCCCGTACGACGTGAGCCGGCTCGATCCCGCGGTGGTCGCGGACGCATGGTCCACCCACCCCACGCTGATCGAGGACGGCACCCTGCTCGACAGCGACCGCTTCCTCGATCCGGAGGTGACGGCCGCCGGCTTCAACCGGCCGCTCCCCCCGCCCCCGCCGGACGCGGAGACCCTGGTCTACGAGGAGACGATCGCCGCCGTGCGCTGCTTCGTGCGGCGGCTCGCTGCCGTGCATCTGCCGGAGGCTTCCGTGGAGGATCTGGTGCTCGCCGCGAGCGAGGTGGCCGCGAACACGGTGGACCACACGTCCGGTCCCGGCAAGGTCACGGTCTGGACCGAACCCGGCGTCGTCGTCTGCCAGCTTCAGGACACCGGCCACCTGACCGATCCGCTCGCCGGCCGCATCAGGCCGCCGCACATCCGCCACCGCGGCTTCGGACTGGTTCTGGCGAACGAATTGTGCGACCTGGTGCGGATCCATTCGGGCCCGTCCGGCACGACGGTCCGGTTGCACAAGCTGCGCTGAGCCAGGTGGGGACTTACGTCTCTACCCGGTGGCGGCGGCCCGTCACTAGCGTCCTTGACGAACCAGCAAGCCGACGGCTTGAGGAGGTCGCCATGGCCGCTCCTGTCGTGCATTGGGAGATCGGTGGCCCGGACATCGCCGCCCTCCGGGAGTTCTACGCGAAGGCTTTCGGTTGGACGATCACCGACGCGGGACCCTCCTACTGCCTTGTGGACGCCGCCGACGGCGGGGTGGGCGGCGGCCTGATGCGCACCGCCGGGGAGATGCCGCCGTACGTGACCGTCTACGTGCAGGTCGAGGATCTCGCCGGGGCCCTGGCCGACGTGGGTGCTCTCGGGGGGACGACCGTCGTCCCGCCCACCCGGATCAATGACGCGGCGTCGTTCGCCGTGTTCCGCGATCCGCAGGGCAACGTGGTCGGGCTGCTCGAGGCGACCGGTCCGATCGCCGGGTGACGCGATGGGTACGGCGCTGCGCATCGATCAGCTGCGCAAGGCGTACGGGGCGACGACGGCGGTCGACGGGCTCGATCTGCACGTGGACGAGGGCCAGATAGTCGGCATTCTCGGGCCCAACGGCTCGGGCAAGACGACGACCGTCGAGTGCGCGTACGGCCTGCGCAAGGCCGACTCCGGCACGATCCGGGTGTTCGGCGTGGATTCGCGTGCCGAGCCCGACCGGGTCGCCCGGCTGGTCGGCACCCAGTTGCAGGACTCCGCCCTTCCCGACCGGATCAAGGTGTGGGAGGCGGTGCACCTGTTCGCGGCGCTGGCGCACCGGCCCGTGGACGAGGCGGAAGCGCTGCACCGGTGGGGTCTGACCGGTAAGCGCAACGCGAGCTTCGCGAGCCTCTCCGGCGGTCAGCGCCAGCGTCTGCTGGTGGCGCTGGCGCTGGTCGGAAAGCCACGACTGGTCTTCCTCGACGAGATGACCACGGGCCTCGATCCGCAGGCCCGCCGCGAGGTGTGGGATCTGGTGGCGGAGGTGCGCGGCGGCGGGACGACCGTCGTGCTGGTCACCCACTTCATGGACGAGGCGCAGCGGTTGTGCGACCGGGTGGTCGTGCTGTCCCGGGGGCGGAAGATCGCCGAGGGTACGCCGGCCGACCTGATCGACCGCTGCGGCGGCGGCACGGTGGCCCGTTTCCCGGTTCCCGCCCAGGGCCGCCTGCCGGGTCTCGAGGGGCTGCCCGGGGTGCGCACGGTCGCCCGGGTCGACGGCCGGGTCGAGGTGCGGGGCCAGGGCCCCTTCCTGGTCGCGCTCGGCCATGCCCTCACCCTTGCCGGGCAGCCGGGCGTACGCCTGGACGTGACGAGCCCGAGCCTCGAGGACGCCTACGTGCGGCTGATCGGGGAGCAGGAGACGCCATGAGGGCCGTACGCGCGCTGACGTGGATCGAGCTCAAGCTGTTCCTGCGGGAGCCGGTGACGGTGGTGTTCACGCTGGCGCTGCCGCCGCTGATCCTGTACGTCCTGTCCGAGGTGTTCGGCGACGTGCCCGATCCGGGCGGCACCACGTTCCGCGGTGTCGGCGGCGCGACCTATTACCTGCCGGCCTACATCGGGCTGGTGGTGGCCTCGCTCGGGCTGATCGGGCTGCCGGTGCACCTGGCCGCGTACCGCGAGCGTGGCGTGCTGCGCCGGTTCCAGGCGGCCCGGGTTCCGGTACGCGCGCTGCTGACGTCCCAGGTCGTCGTGCTGGCGGCCGGGGTGGTCGCGGGTGCGGTGCTGCTGATGGCCCTCGCAGCGGTGCTGTGGGACGTGCGGTGGCCGGCGTCCTGGCCCGGCGTCGCGATCGCCGCGGTGCTCGGCACGGTCGCGTTCACGGCGGTCGGGATGCTGCTGGGCGCGGTCATGCCGACGGCACGGGCGGCTCAGGGCATCGGTCTCCTGCTGTGGTTCACGATGATGATGGTGTGCGGCGCCGGGCCGCCGCCGGAGGTGCTCAGCCCGGTCCTCGCGCGGACCGGCGACGTGCTGCCGTTGAAGCATCTCGTCGTCGCGCTGCAGGATCCGTGGCTGGGCTTCGGCGTGAACTGGGTCGAGATGGCCGTACTCGTGGCGATCAGTGTGGCCGCCGCCGGGCTCGCGGCCCCCGCCCTGCGCCGGCGGACGTGATGGCCGTGCCGCACATCCCGCGTGACCCCGACGACGACCACACCGAGGCCATGGCCCGGCGACGCCGCGCGATGCTCACCGAGCTGACCGGGGCGAGCCTCGACGCCGTCGCCGGGGCGGCGTTCGACCCGGCCGCGGCGCGCGGCAACGTGGAGAACTTCATCGGCGTGGCGCAGGTGCCGATCGGCGTCGCCGGACCGCTGCGCATCCGCGGGGAGTACGCCCGCGGCGACTTCATCGTTCCGCTGGCCACGACCGAGGGAGCGCTGGTGGCCAGCTACAGCCGCGGCATGCGGCTGCTCACCGAGTGCGGCGGGGTGTCGACGGCCGTCGTCGAGGAGTCGATGCAGCGCGGTCCGGTGTTCTCCTTCGCGAGCGCCGCGCAGGCCCGCGACTTCGGCGCCTGGATCAGGCAGCGGTTCACCGAGATCAAACGGGTGGCCGAGGGCACGACCCGGCACGGACGGCTGCAGGACATCGGCCAGTTCCAGGTCGGCCCGCTGCGCTACCTGCGTTTCGACTTCACCACCGGCGACGCGGCCGGGCAGAACATGACCAGCCGGGCGACCGCGGCGGCGTGTGAGTGGATCGCGGCGACGCATCCGGCGCATCCGGTGTACCTGCTGTCGGGCAACATCGACACCGACAAGAAGCATTCGCACATCAACACGCTGCTCACCCGGGGCCGCCGCGTCGTGGCGGAGGCGGTGCTGCCGCGTACGGCGCTGCTCGACGCCATGGGCGTGGACACGGCGGATCTGTTCCGGTGGCGGCAGGCGAGCGCGACCGGCACGCTGCTGGCGGGCGCCGCCGGCAACGGCGCGCACGCGGCCAACGGGCTGGCCGCGCTGTTCATCGCCACCGGGCAGGACGCCGCGAACGTCGCGGAGTCGCACGCCTCGCTGACCTACACCCAGCTGCTCGATACGGGCGACTACTACTGGTCCGTGACGCTGCCCTCGCTGATCATCGCGACCCGCGGCGGCGGCACCGGCCTGCCCACCCAGCGCGAGTGCCTCGAGCTGCTCGGCTGCCACGGCTCCGGCAAGGCTCGCAAGCTCGCCGAGATCTGCGCGGCCACCGTGCTGGCCGGGGAGGTGTCCCTGGCCGCGGCGGTGATCCACGGCGACTGGGTCTCGGCACACGAACGGCTGGGCCGCAACCGCCCCGCGGCCCGGCCCTGAGGCCCGAGGAGGAGCGATGGCCGTACGTGAAACGCAGGCGCGCCCGGTGCAGGCCGACCGGGGCTGGGGTCTGCTCTTCCGCGCCGGGGCCGTCTCGGCGGGCCTGGCCGTCCTCGCGTACGCCGCGGCGCTGGTGATCATGTCCGTGTCGAGCTCGCCGCCCACCTCCGGTGGCGCCGGCATGCTGGAGTTCGTGCACGCGCATCGGACTGTCTACATCGTCCGCCAGCTGCTGTGGCTGTCACCCAGCCTGTTCCTGATGGTGGTCTTCCTGGCCCTGACCGTGGCGGTGTGGCCGAGGGGCAAGAGCCTCGCGGCCCTGGCCGGGCTGATCGCGATCACGTCCTGGGCGGTGTCGTTCGCCTGGCCCACCACCGGTGACGGCTCGCTGGCCATGGTCGTGCTCAGCGACAAGTACGCCGACGCGGCCACCGCCGGAGCGCGCGCTCCCTTCGCCGCCGGCGCGGAGGTCCTGATCGCCCTCAACGACGTGCCGGCGGTGATCGGGGTGCTGCAGACGCTCGGCATCCTGCTGATCTCGCTGCTGATGCTCAGCGGCCCGTTCGGCGCGGGGGTCGCCTGGTTCGGCACGGCCACCGGCGCGATCGGCGTGCTCTCCGAGGTGCTGCGGCCGGTGCTCGGCTGGGCGTACGCCATCTACGGCCTGATGCTGTTCGCCTGGCTGATCTGGATCGCCGTCGTCCTGTGGGTCAGCCCCCGCGGCTCAGGATGATCGGCGGATGCGCCGGGGCGAACGTCCCTGGCCCCGAGTCGCCGGCGCAAAACACCCTGAAGTCACGACGATTGATTTCGGGAGGGCGTCATGAGTCCCAGCGGCGACCGACCGGCGATCGGGCAGGCATCGGTGACCCTCGTCCGGTCGCAGCCGTGGTGGAAGCGCGGCGGCAGGAAGCTCTTCGCAACGGTGATCGCCGCCGGCGCGCTGGTGGGGGCGATCACCACCGTCCTGACCTTCCGCCTGCCGCACGACGTGGAGGACGCCGCGGCGTTCACCGGCATCACCGTCGTGGAGGGAGTTCCGTTCAGCGAGTACAAGCAGAGCCTGGTGGCACCGCATCCGCCCGCGCAGGGACTCGGTGCGCTCACCGTGGTCGCCCGGGCGCAGGCCCAACCCACCCCTGAGGTTTCGGCGTCGACGGAGACGGCCGCGCCTCCCGACGGCACGACAACGACGGGGACCGTTGAGCCGCCGGCCACCACGGGTGCCCCTCAACCGGGCGACGACCAGGTCGTCCCTCTTTTCGGTCCGACCACGACATCTCCGCACACTCCGGCCGCGACCGTCGCGATGGAGACCCCTCGCATGGGAGTCGCGCGGAGCGCCATGCTCCGGGTGCACAGGGAAGTGCAGGCCGCGTGCAGCGAACGGCTCGACCCGCGATTCTGCGACACCACCATGAGAGCGATCACCGAGCTGGACATGGCCAATGGAAACAACGCGGATGAGGCCGTGGCGCGTCAAGTCGCGATGGTGAAGAACCTGCGCACCACGCGGCCGTCGAGGGGGGCGAAACCCGAGCCGGTCGGAGCCGTCGTGACGGCTGGCGTCGATCTCAGGGGACTGCGCGGACGGCCCGTTCACCTGACCTGGTCACTCTGGGAGAAGAACAAAGACACGCAGCTGTACCGGCAGTGGCTCAACGACCGGCTCGCCTACCGGATGACCGCGTCATCGGACCACGACACCGCAAGCCTGGATTTCTGGATCCCGCTGCCGGATTCCCGCGGCTCGTTCGTCGTGCGCTCCCGGCTCGTCTCGGGAGAGTCAACGCTTGCCGACGTCGCCAGCCGGTCGTTCCACTGACTCCCGGCCGCAGGTGAAGCGGGCCGCGCCCGCGGCCATCTCGATGCCGCCGAGGATGTGGGCGCGCAGCAGCGGCTCGGAGTAGTACTCCGCTTTGTGGCCCATCGCGGTGTAGAAGGCGCGGCCGCCGTCGTACGGGTGGCACCAGGAGATCGGGTGGTGCGGGCCCATGCCGGGTGAGCCGCCCGGGACGCTGTAGCCGCGCGGGTCGTAGGTGCTCTCGTCCACCTCGGCGAGGACGCGGACGGTGCCGCGCGGGTTGGTGCGGAAGTTGTACCACTCCTCCTCGCGCTGCCAGCGGCGTGGCAGCGGCCAGGTGGCGGCGGTGCCGCGGGTGAGCACCTCGACCGTGGCGACCTGGAACTGGTCGTTGACCGCGCCGGGGTGGTCGCGGAAGTACGCGCCGACGAGCCCGCCGTACCAGGGCCAGTCGTATTCGGTGTCCGAGGCGGCGTGGATGCCCGCGTAGCCGCCGCCGGCGCGGATGTAGCGCTCGAAGGCGCCCTGCTGCGCCTCGTCGAGGACGTCGCCGGTGGTGCTGAGCCAGATGACCACGTCGTAGCGGGCGAGGTTGGCGTCGGTGAACGCGGCGGCGTCCTCGGTGGCGTCGACCCGGAAGTGGTGCCGTGCGCCGAGCTGCCGGATCGCGGCCACCGCGGCCGGGATCGAGTCGTGCCGGAACGCCGCCGTCTTGGAGAAGACGAGCGCGCTGAACCGGGGGTGCCCGGACGTGGCCCCGGCCGGTCCCGCCGGGCCCGCGACGGCCAGCCCCACGACCACGGCGAGCAGAGACCTCAGCAACCGCTTCATGAACCCTCCCGAGCGCAGGCATGGGCGTGTCATCGAAGCTTATGACTACGCGTACGGTCGTGCCATGGACGAACTGGGCAGACTGCTGCGCCGGGCCGCCGAGGAGGCCGCCGGATACCGTGCCTCGCTGGCGGATCGGCCCGTACGCGCGGCCCGTGACGTCGCCGACGTCCGGGCTGCGTTCGGGGGCCCGCTGCCGGCGTACGGATCATCGGCGGACGAGGTCCTCACCGACCTGCTGGCGGCGGCCGACGGAGGTCTCGTGGCCACGGCCGGGCCGCGGTTCTTCGGGTTCGTCATCGGCGGCGCGCTGCCGGCCGCCACCGCGGCGGACATCCTCGCGGCCGGCTGGGACCAGTGCGCGTTCAACGCCGTGCTGTCGCCGGCCGCCATCGCGGCCGAGGAGGTGGCCGGCGGCTGGCTCAAGGAGCTGCTCGGCCTGCCCGCCACGGCGTCGGCCGGGTTCGTCACCGGGGCGCAGGCGGCCAACACGGTGGGCCTGGCCGCGGCCCGGCATCACCTGCTGGCCGAGGCCGGCTGGGACGTGGAACGGCGGGGGCTGCCGGGAGCGCCGCGGCTGCGGGTGATCGCGAGCGTCGAGCGGCACGCCACGGTGGACCGGTCGCTGCGGCTTCTCGGTCTCGGTTCGGACGTCGTCGAGCCGGTCGCGGCGGACGCCGGCGGCGCCGTCGACGTCGGCGATCTGGCGCGGGTGCTGGCCGCCGGGCCGGGCGGGCCCGCCATCGTGTGCCTGCAGGCGGGCAACGTCAACACCGGCGCCTGCGACGACCTGCGCGCGGCCTGCGAGCTCGTGCACCGGTACGGCGGGTGGGCGCACGTCGACGGCGCGTTCGGGCTGTGGGCGGCCGCGTACCCGGGCACCCGGCATCTGGTCGACGGCGTGGAGCTGGCCGACTCGTGGGGCTGCGACGGGCACAAGTGGCTCAACGTGCCGTACGACAGCGCGTTCGCGTTCTGCTCGCGTCCCGCCGTGCAGGTGGCGGCGATGTCGTACGCGGCCGCGTACCTGGTCGGCTCGGGAGCCGGCTCCGGTGGCGCCGACTACACCGCGGAGTCGTCGCGCCGGGCGCGCGGCTTCGCCGTCTGGGCCGCGCTGCGGGAGCTGGGCGCCGACGGGGTGAGCGAGCTGGTGGAGCGGTGCTGCCGGCTGGCTCGCCGGTTCGCCGAGGGGCTGGCCGCGGCCGGGTTCGAGATCGTCAACGACGTGGTGCTCAACCAGGTGCTGGTCGGCTTCGGCGACGACGCGCGTACCGACCGGATCATCGCGGCCGTGCAGCGCGACGGCACCTGCTGGCTCGGCGGCACGACGTGGCGGGGCCGGCGCTTGATGCGGATCTCGGTGTCCGGCCACGCCACGACCGAGGCGGACGTGGACCTGTCGGTGGCGGCGATCAGCCGGATCGCCGCGCAGGAGCGCGCCTGACGGCCGGCGTCACGCCTTCTTGGTGACCACCCCGGTGACGCCGAGGCGCTCGGCGCGGGCGTGGGCCGCCTCGGTGTCGACCGACCAGGCCAGGACCAGGTCCGTGGCCCGGAGCAGCTCGGCCACCACGGGCGCGGTCAGCAGCCGCAGCCGGATCGAGACGCCGTCCACCCGTTCCCGGCGCAGGCGGGTCCGCAGCCGGGCCAGCTGCGGCGAGTTCGCGACGGACAGGATGCGGCGTACGTTCGCGTCCCCGGCGAACGCGTCCAGCATCGGCCACACTTTCGTGCACACCGCCACCGGTACGCCGGGACGGCGGGTCCGCAGCGTCTCGGCGACGCGGGCCGCGACCGTGCGGGACCGGCCCTTCAGGTCCAGCAGCAGCCGTGGATCCCCGCCGGCAACGGCGAGGATCTCGTCGAGCTCCGGCACCACGACGTCGCGCCGCCGGGTCACGCCGCTCGCCCTGTCCCAGTAGAGGTGCGGCCCCAGCGTGCGGCTGTGGCGCATCTCCAGGGCGCCGCGGTAGAGGTGCACGTCCGCTTCGACGAGGTCGGCCCCGGACGCGAGCGCGGACCGCAGGCCGGCCACGGTGTTGCCGGCTCGGTGGGCGACGACGAGCATCCGGTGATCAGGCATGCCCGTACGCTATCCGCGGCCTCCCACCCGCCGGGCGCGACCGGACCTATGCCCGCCCTCCGCGGCCAGGATGTCGGCGACCAGCGTGGCGTACGCGTCGTCGGTCGTCGCGCGGTTGTGCCGCTCGGCGTAGGCGCGGGCACTGCGTCCCAGCCGGTCGCGGCGTGCGTCGTCGCACGACAGCTCCTCGATGGCCCGGGTCAGCTCCGCGACGTCGAACGGCGTGACCTTCACCCCGCAGTCGTCCGGTATCCACGACAACTCGTGAAGTCCGAAGTGGACGACGGGCTTCCCGTACGCCATCGCCTCGAGAGCGACGAGACCGAACGCCTCCTCGCGCGACGGCATCACGACGAACGCCGCGTCGTGCAGCAGTTCCGCCTTGCGCCGGCCGTGCACGTAGCCCACCAGGCGTACCCGGTCGGCGAGCGGCCGGACGAGCTTCGCCAGGCGGATCTCGTCGGTCCGGATGCCGGCGCCGGCGACGACCAGCGGCAACGTCCGGGCGCCGGCCGCGCGGTATGCGTCCACCAGCAGGTCCAGTCCCTTCCCGGTGACGTCCAGCCGGCCCAGGTACAGGCAGAACGAGCCGGTCGCCGGACGGTCGGCGGGCGGGCCGGCGGCGGTGACGGTGTTCGGGATCAGGCTGACGGCGGCCGCCGGATTGGACGTCCGGACCAGGTCGCCGTCGCGCGGGTTGAGGACGATCACGTAGCGGTACAACCCCAGCGCGAAGCGCTCGATGGGCACCAGGATCGGCATCCGGTACTTGCGGGCCATCCCCCGCGCCGAGAGCGTCTGCGCGAGGGCGATCACCGGCCGCCGCGTCACCAGCGGCAGGAAGCTGGACGAGAACGGCGGGGTGAGGCTCTCGATCCACAGGTCGTGGCGGATCAGCAGAGCCGCGAGCATGAGCAGCGGATGGTAGAGCAGCTGACCGAGACGCGGCCCGGCCCAGCGGACCGGCAGGGTGACCGACCGGATCCCCGCGCGCAGACCGTCGGGATCCACCGGCGAATCGGTGGTCACGAGGACGACCTCGTAGTCCCGGCTCAGCCGGTCGATGATGCGCCGCACCACGAGCTGGCCGCCGCCGCGATAGGCGGCGTGGTCGAAGACGGAGACGACGATCCGCGGCCGGCGCGGGTCCGGGTCGCCGTTCACGGTACGGCCACCGCGTCGTGACTCCGCCCGGCCGGCACGAAGTAGCGCTCGGGCAGGCGCGGGATCGTCCCGTCCGGGAACAGCGACGTGAGCTGCGACCGGTAGCCCCGGATCAGCCTTTCCTTGGCGCCGACACCCTCGCGCCGTTCGACCGGCACGAGGCCGTGCTCCCGGATGAAGGCGTCGTCCACCGCGTTCCGCGTCGAGTACGGGAAATCGGCGTAGTACACCGCCAGGCCGGGACAGCGCTCCCCCACCGACCGGGCGATGACGTGGTCCACGTGGCCGCCCAGTCCCAGCGGGAGGAAGACCGTGCCCGGCCGCCGGGCCGCCACGAGCGCCATGACCTCGTCCGCGGCCCGGCGGACCAGGGCTGCGTCGGCCGCCGCCGGCTTGCCGCCCACGACGTGCAGCCGGTACGTCGGATAGGCCAGAGCGAGCTCCGGCAGCCGGCGCGCGGCCGCCCGGCGTACCCGCGTCAACGGTTCCCGGGGGCGGAAGAGGGCATCGGGCAGCCCGAGATGCACCACCTCCACGCCGAGCCCGGTCAGCACGGCCAGGTCCTCTTCCCGCCGGAGCCGGTACAGCGCGTCGGCGTCGGCCGCCCCGCACTGGCGGACGTACCGGCGGGCGGACAGTGAAAGCGGCCCGGCGCCCGGCGTGGTGAACAGCGTCGCCACGGTGACGTCGTGCCCCTGCTCCCGCAGAGCCGTCAGCAGAGCGCCGCACGACAGCACGCAGTCGTCCAGGTGCGGTGAGACGAAGAGGAACGGCGGAGACAGGTCCATCCGGAAGTTCTCGGCGGGAGCCGGTTCCCGCGCCGGACGGTGTGCCCGCAGCAGCACGTACGCGCAACAGATGCCGGCGGTGCCCGCCGCGACCAGCCAGGCGATCGGGTGCGGCCGCAGGAGCAGCAGGACCGGGATCAGCAGGGCCGCGAAGCCCAGCGAGCTGACGGGTACGGGGTTCCAGCGCCGCCACGACCCGTGGGCGAGCGCCTGCAGCACGATCGCGGTGGCCGCCGCCGCCAGGGCCGCTCCCACGGCGACACCGGCCGGCCCGCCGAGCCGCCACCCGGCCGCGATGGCCGCCCCCGACGCCAGCAGCCCGGCCGCCTGCGCCGGGATGGCGAGCTTGTACTGCTGCCGCGCCTGCAGGTACGCGGTGACCAGGCCGACGACGCCGACGCTCGCACCCACCACGGCGAGCAACGGGACCAGCGTCGCCGAACCGGTGAAGGATCCGGGGATGACGATCGAGACGAGCTCGGCCGGCGCGGTGCACAGCGCCACCACGACACACGCAGCGATCGCCGCGTACGTCCCCATGGCCGCGCGCAGCACCCCCAGCCGGTCCCGGGCCTCGGTGAGCAGCGGGAACATGACCACCGCCAGTCCGGTCGACACGAACACCGGGATCCGGCCCAGCACCGCGGCGGCCTGGTATCCGGCCGCCTCGGCGACCGGCACCGGCAGCACGGCGACCAGCAGCACGTCCAGGTTCGCCTGCGCGGCCAGCAGGCCCTGCATCGAGGTCATCGCCACCGTGGTGCGCAGCGACCGCCGCAGGTGCTCCATCGCCAGCACCGGGCGCAGATCGCGCCGCATGCAGACCAGTCCGAACAGGACGGCGAACAGGGCACCGGCGCCGAACCCGGCCAGCGCCCCGGCGCCACCGAAGCCGGCCGCGGTGAGCGCCAGACCGACCACGATCTTGACGACGACCTCGCCGGCCACGACCGCGGCGAGCAGCCCGAACCGGCGTTCGCCCTGCAGCCAGCCGATCGTGGTGTTCGAGACGAAAATGGTGATGACCGAGACACCGATGACCAGTTCGGCCGGCCCGGAAGCGAAGCGGCTCGCGATGGCGACGGTGATCACGGCCCCGGCCAGTCCGGCCACGGTGTTGGCCAGCACGGCGAACGACACCGCGGCCCGGCGCCGCCTCCGGTCGGAGCGCGCGGTGGTCAGCTCGTGAGCCAGCACCCACGGCACCGCGCACTGCGCCACCGCGCCCACCGCCAGCAGGAGAGCCTGGCCGGCCGCGAAGGTGGCGTACTCGGCCGTGTGCAGCATGCGCAGCAGGATGAGGGCGTACCCGTAATTGAGCGCGCCGACCACGACGGTGGACGACATCAGCCATCCGGAGCCCGACCGGAGCCGGTCCACGTCGGTTCGCGGCGTCACGACGCCTCCCGTACATGTTCCGGACGCGGGACCGGGGCCACGCCCGGTGGGGTCCGCGGCAGGGCGAGCGGGGCCCGTCCGACGACGACCCCTTTGGCGCGTTCCGGCACCGGTACGCGAAGCCCGCTGTCCCGGTGTGCCGACGGAAGCGCCACCGCGCACCCGCGCAGCAGGATGACGGCGTGGATGAGGGCGAACGCGACGCCGTTCAGGACGCCGGGGGTCGGGTTGTGCACCAGCCCCCAGGCGGACACGGCGAGCAGGAGCCCCGCCACCACGAGCGCCGGCGCGACGACGCGCGGCTGCCATCCGCCGTACCCCTGCTTGGGGGTGACCACGAACGCGGCGGGACGGCGCAGCACCGCCCGGATCGTGGACACGATGCCCACCCAGAAGTTCGCAGCGGGGAGCGCGAAGGCGCCGAAGGTGTACGCCCCGAGCCCGGCCCGCGCCACGCAGGCGATCGACAGCACGAAGTACGGCGCGAAGTGCAGCAGGAAGCCGGCCGCACTGGTCGAGGCCAGCGGTTGCGCGCCGAAGAGGATCCGCAGGAGCGGCATGAGCATGTAGACGACCAGGGTCCAGCCGTACAGGAAGTAGGACGCCGACAGCAGGTACTGCAGCCGGACCCGCAGCGGCAGGCGTGCGCCCAGCACCTGCGGGATCGCGGAGATGCACCCCCGCGCCCAGCGCAGCTGCTGGCTCACGTAGGAGGCCGCGTCCTCCGGACCGAGTCCCTGCGCCAGCACCTCGGGGACATAGACCGACCGCCATCCGGTGGCGTGCATGCGCACCGACAGCTCGAAGTCCTCGGTCAGTGAGGTCTCCGGGAAGCC
The DNA here is from genome assembly GCF_040677315.1 of Actinoplanes sp. NPDC049316. Classification (NCBI taxonomy): domain Bacteria; kingdom Bacillati; phylum Actinomycetota; class Actinomycetes; order Micromonosporales; family Micromonosporaceae; genus Actinoplanes; species Actinoplanes sp. NPDC049316. The sequence continues at coordinate 300,952 of NZ_JBFAQM010000002.1, forward strand.
GCCGGCGGCTTCGAGCGCCGCCCGCCGGAAGACGACGTTGGTGCCGCAGCAGAACATCGAGTCGTGCGCGGCCTTGCCCGTCGCGATGCTGCCGAAGAACAGCGCCTGCTGCGACCAGGCGAGGGCGGCCGTGCCGTTCTGCGCGGCGTTCGCGTAGTACTGCGGTGTCTGAACGAAGCCGACGCCGGGCGCGGCGAAATGGCCGACGGTCGCCTCGAGGAACCGGGGGCCGGGCACGTGATCGCAGTCGAGCACCGCGACGAGCGGCGCGGACGTACGGGCCAGCGCGTCGTTGATGTTCCCCGCCTTGGCGCCCCGGTGCGTGGACCGGTGCAGGTATGCCGCTCCGTGGCGCAGAGCGAGCGAGCGCATCTCCGAACGGTCCCCGTCGTCCAGGAGCGCCACCCGCACCCGCGCGCCCCGCAGCGCCACGGCGGCCCGCACCACCGGCTCGACCACCACGGCCGGCTCGTCGTACACCGGGATGAACAGGTCCACGTCCCAGCGGTGGCCGGTCGCCGGCGCGGCTGACCACGGGTGCGGACGCCTCGCACAGGTCCACCAGAAACCGATCGCCTGCGCCAGGTTGAACAGCTCGGCGAGGACCAGCAGGCCGTACAGAGCGGGGTTGCCGATGCGGTGGGGCTGCAACAACCACACGAAGTACCACAGCGACGCGGCGGCGGAGAGCGCCACGAGCAGCCGGAATCGCAGGATGTCTCGGCCGCTCGGCTGAGGAGGCTGCCAGGCCGGTGTCGCGGTGCGTGGATCGGTGGCGGTCATGACAGGACCCACAGCGTCACGTTCGCCCAGTGCTTGGTCTGCTGCAGAGTCCTGCCGTCGCGCAGCAGGGTCTGCCGGGTGTCGTCGGTCAGCTCCGTGGTGGCGGGCTCGTTCAGGAAGCTGGCGAGCAGCAGGACGCGGCCGGGCGCGGGCGGCAGCGGCGCGCCGGGCCGGATCGGGGCCGAGGGCTGCCCGGGGTCGTAGTACTCGACGACCGGGGTGAGGTACTCGGGGGCGTACAGGATGAGGTCGCCGGGCCGGGCTTGGGTCTGCACGTACTGGAACGCGCTCCGATAGTCGTAGAGCCTCGGATTGTTCTGATCGAACTGCTCGTCCCCGAGACCGGCCAGCAGCGTGAGTGTGACGACGGCGGCCGCGGCGACGCGGGTGCCCGTGCGCGACAGCCAGCCGGTGACCGCCCGGGCCGCGAGCAGCAGCAGGGCGGGTAGCACGGAGATGAAGTAGCGAACCTCGAAGAACGTCCGGACCTGCAGGCTGATCAGGAAGGCGCCGAGCAGCGGGACGACCACCGCGGCCGTCAGCAGGCTCGTCGCCCACGACCGGCCCTTGCCCAGCAAAGCCAGGACGAGCAGCATGGCCGCCGGCCACAACGCGACGAGTCTCGTCATGAGCTCGTCCGAGTGGTAGCCGAAGACGCTCCAGACGAGGTTCGCCGCGACGACGTACGGCGAGACCACCGCGGTCGCCGGGGCCCCGCCGGGCCGGCCGCCGTTCGCGAGCTGCTGGAGCACGTACGGCAGCAGCGGCAGGCACAGGACGGCGGTCGCCGCCATCGACAGCAGCCAGGGACGCAGCAGAGGATCGACGCGCCGGCCGCCGAGGCGTCCCCGGAACGCGGCCACGGCGAAGATCAGATGCTGGGCGAGGAGCTGCAGCACGGAGAAGTACTGGGTGTGGAACATCCCGGCGGAACCCACCACGAACAGCACCCACCCGGTCCGGTCGCCGCGCCTGAGGACCCGCGCCTGACCGAGCAGCGCCAGGATGGACCAGAACAGGTACAGCACGTACATCCGTGCCTCGCCCGAGTACCAGACGGCGAGCGGCGCGACGGCCATGAGCACCGCGGCGAGCAGGCCGGCCCGGCGGTCGTAGAGCTCCCGGCCGAGCAGGTACATGAGCGGGATGCAGGCCGTCCCGGCGAGCACGGCGGGGATCCGGACGGCCAGTGGGCCGTCGCCCAGCACCCGCACGTCCAGCCACAGCAGGGTCGCCCACAGCGGAGGGTGCAGGTCGTCGTTCATGAGCTGCTGCACCATCCGGCTGTACGGCAGCCGCGCCTGCGTGACGCTGATCGCCTCGTCGAGCCAGATGCTGCGCAGCGGATACAACCGCAGGAGGGCGCCGAGGACGGTCACGGCGGCCAGCAGCGCGGGGTCGCGGAAACGGCTCCGGGAGCGGCTCACCTCGTCCACCGGGACGCGGCCGACGGCGACGGCGGTCATGCGTACCTCAGCAGGTCGTACGGGCGCGCCAGGCGTACGCGGATCTCGATGCCGGGCCGGGTGGACAGCCCGAGGCGGCGGGCCACGGTCAGCGCGTCGACCTCGTCGGCGTTGCGCAGCAGCCCCACGACGGTCTCCCCCCGCCGGGACCAGCTGTCGGTGCGCCGGGTCAGGCGTTGCAGCTCCGCCACGTCCGGAACCGCCCCCGTCAGCTCGATGACCGTCGCCACGTCCCCGGCCGTACGCCGCTCCGTCGCGCCCGGGCCGTGGTGGGTGCTCGCCTCCAGCACGTACCGGATCTGGGCCGCCGTGCGCCGCCAGTGGAACCCGGCGGCCCACGCCCGGGCACGCAGCCGCCAGCGTTCCGCCTCGGCGTCGTCGGCCAGCAGCTCGGCCATGTCCGCGATCGCCCCCGCGAAGTGGGCCTCGTCGACGAGGATCCCCGTCGAGCCGTCGCGCACCGCGTCCCGGACTCCGGGTACGCGTACGGCCACGACCGGCACGCCGAGCGCGCTCGCCTCCACGAGGCTCAGCCCCCAGCCCTCGCAGACCGAGGCGCTGACCGTGAACCACGCCGTACGCAACAGCTCGGTCTTCTCGGCTTCATCGACCCACCCGTGGACGGTGACGCAGTCCGCCAGGCCGAGCCGCTCGATCTCCCGCACCAGGACCGGACGATGCGGGCCGTCGCCGACGATGTGCAGTTCGAGGTCCGGGACCCGGCGACGCGCCTGCGCCACCGCTTGCAGCACCAGCTCGATCCGCTTGTACCGGACGAGCCGGGTGACCAGGACGATCCGCGGGAACGGCGCCCGCGCGGACGGGCCGGGGGCGGCCGGCAGATCCGTTCCGCACGGCGCGATCACCACGGGCCCTTTCAGGCCCAGCTGCTGCCGGATGGCGTGCCGGGAGGACGGGGACACGGTCACGATGGGACCGCGGCGGTAGATCAGCGCCGTCCCGCGCCGTTCCAGGAGCCGGCCCACGGCGGACATCGGCCACCGGAAGTAGAGCGGGAACTGTCGCTGGTGGACGTGGTGGATGAGCAGTACGACCGGCACCCGCCGGCCGACGACCAGCGGGGAGAAGAACGGTATCCCGTTCTGTGAGTCCACCACGCCGTCGATCTCCCGGCGGTGCCGCCAGAGCCAGAGCAGCGCGGCCGGGTACACGCCGAGGACGCCACCGCGGCGGACGATCCGGAAGCCGTCGCGCTCCTCGACCGGCGGGTGCCCGGCCGCCGCGGCGGTCACATAGGTGACGGTCGCGCCCTGATCCACCAGTTCGGCGGCGACACGCTCGCAGTACAGCTCGGCACCGCCGGCGCGGGGATGGTCGCGGTCGCGCCAATTCAGGACCGCGATGTGCTTGAGGCTCATCCTGCGCCTCCGCCGTCGCCCTCCGCGGGAGGCGGAAGAAGGGCCGGGGCCGGCTGGAGGACGTCGATCGGCTCGGGCCCGAGAATGTGGAGCCGCCACAATTCCCGGTGGGCCCGGAAACGGTCGCCGACGGTACGCAGGGTCGAGCCGTGCCGGTCGTGCCACCGCACCGGAAGCTCGACGACCGGCACGTCGGCGTTGCGCGCGAGCGCGAGCAGTTCCAGGTCGAAGGCCGGTCCGGTCAGGTGCGACCGGGTGACGATGCGGCGGGCCTGCTCGGCGTGGAAGAACTCGAATCCCACGTCCCTGCGGAACCACCGGGGAAGCGAGCGATACGACCCGATCACGACGGGGTGTCCGGCCGCCAGCAGGTGCACGGCGGGGACGATCAGCTTCGCCAGGGCGGCGCCGTCGGCGTCGCAGTACCCGACCCAGCGGGCCGGTGAGGTGAGGAATCCCCGCCGTACCGCCGCGCCCTTGCCCTGCCGCGAGCAGCCGATCACCTGGACCCGGAAGCGGTCACCCCACCGGTCGGCCAGTTCGGACGTACCGTCGGTGCTGCCGTTGTCGACGACCACGACCCGGCTGCTCCACGGCTGCGGCGAGAGCGCGCCGACGATGCCCGACATCGTCGCCTCCAGCCGGTCCTCCTCGTCGAAGGCCGGGATGACCACCTCCAGGTCGACGGGCGACCGGCTGACGTCGGTGACCACCGAGACGCGGCCGCGCGGCGCCGGTCCGGCCACCTCGGTGTGCTGCAGCAGGTCCATGGCTCTCCCTCCCCGTTTCCCGCCTCCGGCTACGGAACGCCGGCCGACGGCAGATCCCCTCGATGTCGCAGGCCCGCCCGGTACGTCGCGATGCGGCGCACAGCGGCGTCCCGCGGGCTCGCCTCGTTGATGTAGTCGTCGGCCATGAAGCCCCAGGCGAACAGCCCGTCGCGGACCAGGTCCCGCAGCGACGCGGCGGTGAAGACGTCGGCGGTGAACCGCTCGAACGCCTCCCGCTGGCAGCGCTCGTCGCCCCACAGCTTGAAGTGCGAGATCATCACCGGTTTGCCGTAGCGGCCGAGCTGGCGCACCGACGTGCGCACCCGGGCCGCGGCGTCGTCCTGGCCGGTGAGCAGTCCCTCGCACGGCTGCATCTGCTGGACGGTGACGAAGTCGCTGACGGCGATCGCGTCCCGGTACGCGGTGAGATCGCGGTCGTGCACCCCGTCCCAGCCGTAGCCGCCGAACCCCAGCGCCACCCGCGCCCCGCTGTACTCCTCGTGGATCGCCACGACGGCGCGGCGGTACGCGTCCAGCAACGCGGTCCGATACGCCGGGTCGCCCCCGCTGTACGTCTCCAGCTCGGTGAACAGCACCACGTACAGCGGCCCGTAGTCCGGACCGGATCCCTTGTGCAGCCTCGTCAGCAGGCGGATGTCCGACTGGAAGCGGGTGCTGATCGCGTACTGCGGGTCGTCGTCCAGCCAGACCACCAGCTCGACGGCCCCGCCCGCCGCGTAGATCCCGGCGGCCGCCGAGCCGTCGGTCTCGCTCATCCAGTCCAGGTCGCCGGGCCCGTTGAACCACGCGGTCACCATGTGGGCGACGCCGTGGCGGTACAGGGAGCTTCCGAGCGCCGGCCCCAGCTGGTCACCGATCCCCCACAGAATCCGTGGCGGGGCTGTCGTGCCGTTGGTCCCGTCCGTCCCGGGACCTGCGGCGGCGGTGCCGACGGCCGCCGCCAGGATCACCACGGCACCGGCCGCCACCGCTTGCCGCAAGGCGGGGAGTCGCATCGATCCCCTCCTTCCACGGCGCCGGCACACGCGCCTCGCCCTCGGCCCTCAGCACAACCCCGCGCCGTGAGCACCTAACAGGGTCGAAAGTCCGTCTAGACGAGCTCCATGAGTCCCATGAGGACGTCTGTCCGATCGGGAAACGCTGAACGGGCCTGGGCGACCATTGCTGACGAATTGAGGCCTATCGACTCTTGAGGCGGCTCGGGCGCCGGGGAAAGGCTGCGGATAACCACTAGGAGGCGAGAGATGGCCTCACGCACCAGATTCCTCCGACGCTCCCTGACCTTCTGGCTCGCCGTGGCGACCGCGCTGACGACGGCCGGGGCTCTGGCGACACCCTCGGCCGCGGCGCCCGCGGCCTCGACACGGGTGGTGGCGCAGGTGAGCCTCGCCGCGCGGCCCACGATCCGCTACGGCGACAAGGGCGCCAACGTCACCTACCTGCAGCAGCGGCTGACCGCGCTGCACTACGACGTCGGCACCGTCGACGGCGACTTCGGGTCGAACACGCTGCACGGCGTGTACGCCTTCCAGAAGGTTCAGAAGATCACCATCGACGGCGTGGTCGGCCCCGTGACCTGGTCGAAGCTCGCCAGTCCGTACCGGCCCACGGCGAAGTACCGGCACAGCGCGGCCGCCGTCGAGGTGAACCTCACGCGCCGGGTCGTCTACCTGACCCGCAACGGCGCGGTCACCCGGATCATGGACAGCTCGCCCGGCAAGGCCGCGACGCCCACGCCGAGGGGCAACTTCACCATCTACCGCCGGATCAACGGCTGGCGGCAGAGTTCGCTCGGGCTGCTGTGGCGGCCGAACTACTTCTACAAGGGGTACGCGCTGCACGGGTCCACCTCGGTGCCGACGTACGCCGCGAGTCACGGCTGCGTCCGGCTCACCGTCCCGGCGATGAACCGCGCGTGGTCCCAGCTGTTCATCGGGGAGCACGTCCACGTCTACCGGTGACCGGACAGCACGATGCCGCAGGCCGGGTCCGCGCGACCCGGCCTGCGGCGTGGGCGTCCCCTCAGGGTGCGATGGACCAGAGCTGGCAGGTGTTGTTGAGCCACATCCACAGCTGCGCCTTGGTGCCGTTGGCGGTGCCGCAGTTCTGGTCGTCGAGGACCATGCCGCTGTTCTCGACGACGAGCTCGTAGCGGCCGTTGCCGGCGGGGATGACCGCCCACTGCTGGCAGGTGTTGCCGAGCGGCTGCCACAGGTTGACCGCCGTGCCGAGGGCCTGGCCGCAGTTGACCGCGTCGAGCACCTTGCCCGCGTTCACGTTGGTGATCGTCCACTTGTTGGGGCCCACGTTGGTGAAGCGCCACTGCTGGCAGGTGTTGCCCAGGGACTGCCAGACGTCGATCTGGGTGCCGTTGGCGGTGCCGCAGTTGACGGCGTCCAGCACCTTTCCGCTCACCAGGTTCGTGAGCCGGTACGTCGCCCCGTTCACCGGGAACGTGACGCTCTTGCCGTACCCGACGGAGACGATGTTCGCCTGGACGGCGTTCTCCGTGGCGTCGGTCGGGTAGCCGCTGGTCATGACGCCCTCGAAGAACGAACCGACCGAGCCGTTGCTGTTGTCCCCGCCGATGCCCAGGATGATCGCGCCCTGCTTCGTCATCGGCCGGTAGCCCGCCTGGCTCGGCAACGCGCCGTTGTACCGGGTCGCGAGCCCGCCGGACTGGGCGTTGCCGTCCTTGATCGCGTACGTCGAGGTGCCGTTGTTCTTCAGCACCGCGGTCACGAAGGCGCTGTTGCGTCCGGTGTTCGCGGTCCAGGAGCCGTTGCCGCCGGCGAACAACCCGTTCTCGAGGTCCGCCGCGACGCGCGGGCCGGCCGAGCAGGGCGAGAACCAGCAGAGGTTGCCGAAGTAGATGGCGTCCATGTCGCCGTTCCCGGTGTCCATGTTGTTCGTCTCGGCGTTGCCGTAGTCGAAGCAGCAGCGGTCGTTGACGTGGGTGCCCTCGGTGACCATGTACATGCCCTCGGGCTGGCTGCCGGTGGCGACGCCGTTGGTGGCGTTGTTGCGGTAGCCGTTGCCCGCCGAGATGTAGACGCCGTACACCTTGTGGCCGCCGGCGGTCACGGGCAGCGCCGCCGCGTTGGCGCCCTGGTCGGCAGTCGGGTTGGCGCCGCCGCCGGGCGCGATCGTGAGGTCGTTGTGTCGCGACGTCTGGTCGTAGATGCGCACGATCGTGCAGTACGTCCCCGAGCAGAACAAGTCCTGCGCCGCCGCATTCGCGTACCCGCCCGCGCTGAGCACGCCGATGTTAGCGGTCGCATTGTCCGACCAGCGCCGCACTTGATAGAGCGATCCGGAGTAGGAGCCGAACAGCGCGCGGGTGGTGCTGTGCGCGGCGACGCACGGCGTGCCGCCGCTCGCGTAGATGTCGCACGGGAGCGTGCCAGCCGCTTTCGCGGAGGTGGGCGACAGGACGAGGGCCGCTGCGGTGGCGGCCGCGGCGAGGAATGTTCGCCACGATGACGGAGAACCCATGGTCTGCCTTTCGCTGCCGGGGCACCGCCGATGTGAACGGTAACATAGCTATACTTCTATGTTTCTGGCTTGTCAACAGAATGGCTTCCGAACCGCGAATGGAAGTTTCGGCCTTTCTCGGCAACAAAACTGCCTCGATGATCCCGCTTAGATATTGACGAAAGCAGTTACCTCTGCTTAGCGTACGAAAGTCTTTCGGAGTTTGACTGAAACTTCCGGCGCTTCCTCAAGGAGTGACCTTGTCCAAGGCTCATCGCGTCGCCGTGGCCGTCCTCGCCGCCTCGGCGCTTCTCGTACCCGGGGCGCAGCCGGCCCAGGCCGACGCCTCCCGGCAGACCGCCGCCGGACCGGCCGCCACCGACCGCTCCGGCTACCACGTCCTCACCCTGCGCCGGGCCGCCCCGCGCGACCTGCGCATCGGCTCGGCTGCGGCCGGCGGCGGCCACCACCTCGACCAGCCGTACCCCGACCCGTTCACCTACGACCAGCCGTACCGGAAGGTGCTCGCGCAGGAGTTCAACTCCGTCTCGCCCGAGAACCAGATGAAGTGGGAGTTCATCCATCCGGAGCGACACACGTACAACTTCGGGCCGGCCGACGCGATCGTGAAATTCGCGCGGCAGAACGGCCAGGTCGTTCGCGGGCACACGCTGCTGTGGCACAGCCAGAACCCGGCCTGGCTGCAGGACGGCCAGTTCACCAAGGCGCAGCTGCGCGCCATCCTGAAGGAGCACATCTTCACCGTCGTGGGCCACTACCGCGGGAAGATCCAGCAGTGGGACGTCGCCAACGAGATCTTCAATGAGAACGGCGAATACCGGCAGGAGAACATCTTCATCCGCGAGCTCGGCCCGGGCATCGTGGCGGACGCCTTCCGGTGGGCGCACCAGGCCGACCCCAAGGCCCAGCTGTTCCTCAACGACTACGGCGTGGAATGGCCGGGGGTCAAGGTCGACGCGTACGAGGCCCTCGCCGAGCAGTTCCTCGCCGACCGGGTCCCGCTGAACGGCTTCGCGTCGCAGGCCCACCTGAGCATGCGGTACGGCGCCCCGGACCAGCTGGCCGCCGTCCTGAAGCGGTTCGACGCGCTGGGCCTGCACACCGCGATCACCGAGCTCGACGTCCGCATGGACCTGCCCGAGAGCGGCGTGCCGACCGCCGACCAGCTGCAGACGCAGGCCACGTACTACAAGACCGTGCTCGACGCCTGCCTGGCCGTGGCCGGCTGCAACTCCTTCACCATCTGGGGCTTCACCGACAAGTACTCGTGGGTGCCGGTGTTCTTCCCCAGCGAGGGCGCCGCGACGGTGATGTGGGACGACTTCGGGCGCAAGCCCGCGTACTACGCACTGCGAAACACCCTCGCCGCGGCCCACTGGGGTCGCTGACGCCCGGGGCGCCCCGGGACCTCACGCCCGGGGCGCCTCCAGAACCGCCCGCAGCGACGTGGCCGGACGCCCGAGCAGTTTCTCCAGCTCGGGGTCCGTGGCCGCGAACTCCCCGCGCCGGGAGGCGTGGAACATGCCGAGCAGCATCGCGGCCTGCTCCTGCGGCACCCCGTGCCCGACCAGGCCGGCCACCCATTCCTCGTCGTCCACGACGACGCGCCGGACGCTCCGGCCGGTGATCTCGCCGAGGATCGCCGCGGCGTCCGCCAGGTCGAGCGCCTCCGGCGCGGTCAGCGGCGGCGTCGGACCGTCGAAGCGCCCCTCGTCGGCCAGGATGACCGCCGCGGCCTCGGCGAGGTCGGCGTGCGCCGTCCAGGAGACCGGCCCGTCGGCCGGCGCGGCCAGCTCGCCGGTCTCCAGCGCCCGGCCGAGCAGCCGCGGGACCGTGCCGGTGTAGAAGCCGTTGCGCAGCGACGTGTACGGGATGCCCGCCGCAGCCAGATGGCGCTCGGTCGCGGCGTGGTCGGGCATGGGCTCGAAGAGCGAGTGCTCCCCCGCGCCCTGATGGCTCGTGTAGAGCACGCGGCGCGCGCCGGCCGCGACCGCCGCGTCGATCGCCGCGGTGTGCTGGGCGACCGCCGCCGCGCCCGTCTGGTTCGCCGAGACGATGAGCACCTGCGTCGCGCCCTCGAACGCCTCCGCGAGGGACCCGGGATCGGTGAAGTCGCCACGCCGTACCCGGACGCCCCGGGCCGCCAGACCGGCCGCCCGCGCGGGATCCCGGACGCTGACGCCGACGGTCTCCGCGGGGACGCGCTCCAGCAGCCGGTCGACTGTCTGCGACCCGAGCAGGCCGGTGGCGCCGGTAACGATGATCATGTCGAACCCCCTGCTAACGATGTGTACGTCAGAATGCTACCAGCGTTAGCAACAGTGATAGCAAGAGCCGGTTAACATCGGAAGCATGGCGGAGGTCAGACCCAGGACGCGGACCCACATCGTGGAGGCGGCGGCGCAGCTGCTGCGGGAGCAGGGCGCGGCGGCGCTCACCACGCGCGCGGTCGCCCAAGCGGCCGGGATGCAGGCGCCGACGATCTACCGCTTCTTCGAGGACAAAGACGCACTGCTGGACGCGGTCGCCGAGCACGTCTTCGCCACGTACGTCGCCACCAAGTCAGCGGCCGGGGACGTCGGCGACCCGATCGCCGACCTGCGGGCCGGTTGGGACCGGCACATCGCGTTCGGCCTCGCCAACGCGGCCCTCTTCGGCCTGCTGACCGATCCCACCCGGGGCGGCCCGTCACCGGCCGCGGCCGCGGGCCTGGAGGTGCTGCGCGCCCGGGTGCACCGCATCGCGGCCATGGGCCGGCTGCGGGTGCCGGAACGCCGCGCCGTCGAGCTCGTCCACGCCGCCGGCACGGGCGCGGTGCTCACGCTGCTCGCCACGCCACCGGAGCACCGCGACCCCGGCCTCGCCGATGAGATGTACGCGGCCGTGATGCGCGCGATCCTCACCGACGCGCCGGCCCTTCCCACCGCCGACGCCACCGCGGCCGCCGTCGCTTTCCGGGCGTACGTACCGGAATTGCCGAAGCTCACCGGGGCCGAGCGGGCGCTGCTCGCCGAATGGCTGGACCGGACGTAGGGTGCGTCGCATGAAGCGCACCGCTCTGGTGACCGGAGCTTCGTCGGGCATCGGCCGGGCCACCGCCGCCGCGCTGGCCGCACGCGGCTACCGCGTGTTCGGCACCAGCCGCCATCCGGACACGCTCGCCCCCGCACAGCGCGCGGCCGATGTGGAGTATCTGCCGCTGGACCTCGGCTCGGAGGAGTCCGTCGAGGCGCTCGCGGCCCGGCTTCCCGACGTCGACGTACTGGTCAACAACGCCGGTGAGAGCCAGTCCGGGCCGTTCGAGGAGCTGCCCGGCGACGCGCTGCGCCGGCTGTTCCAGGTCAACGTGCTCGGGCCCGTACGCCTCAGCCAGCTGGTGCTGCCCGGCATGCGCGAGCGGGGGTACGGCCGGGTCGTCATGGTGGGCTCGATGCTCGCGTCGTTCCCGCTGGCGTACCGCTCCTCGTACGTCGCGACGAAGGCGGCCCTGAAGGGGTTCAGCAACGGCGCCCGGCACGAGTTCTCGCCGTTCGGTGTCTGGTTGACCACTGTGGAACCCGGTTCGATCAACACCGGCATCAGCGAGCGCCGCACCCGCTACACGACGCCGGACTCCCCGCACCGCCGCGACTTCGAGACGATGCTGGCCGCCCTGGACCGCAACCACCACGCCGGCGTGAGCCCCGAGCGGGTGGCGCAGACCGTCGTGCGGGCGATCGAGGCGCCGCGGCCGAAACCGCTGTACGCCGTGGGCAGCAACGCGCCGGTCGTCTTCACGCTGCGCCGGCTGCTGCCCGCGACCCTGGTGGAGAAGGCGGTCCAGCGGCGGCACGGCCTGCGCCGCTGAACCCCGTCAGCCGGATCAGCGACAGCGCCGCCGATCACCGGCGTGTCATCATGTCGCCGTGCCGGAGGGGCATCCCCAACTCATTCGCATCGCGGTCGTTCAGGATGCGCCGCTGTACCGCGGCGCCCTGGCTGCCGCGTTCCGTGGCGAGGACGACCTGGACGTCGTGGCCGAGCTGCCGGCCTGGACGCCCGCGGCGGCGCTGCCGGTACGCCCCGACGTGACCGTGCTCGACCTCGACGGCGCCGAGGAGGACCCGCTGGTGACCGCGCGGGCGGTGCGCCGGGCCGTACCGGAGTCGAAGGTCCTGGTGTTGCTCGCGGCCGACCGGCACGACGTGCTGGCGCGGATCGACCCGGCCGGCCTCGACGGGGTGGGGTTCGTGACGAAGCGCGCCTCCCTCGACCACCTACTGTCGGCGCTGCGCAGCCTCGCGAACGGCAGCGCGGTGATCGACCCGGAGCTGATCGCGTCCTTGCTGGACCGGCCGCCGAACCCGCTGACCGGACGGGAGCGGGAGATCCTGGTCCTGGCCGCCGAGGGGATGCCGCCGGAGGAGATCGCGCGCAAGCTGTTCCTGTCAGCGGGTACGGTGCGCAACCGGCTCACCCGCATCGCGGCGAAGATCGGCGCGGACGGCCGGATCGACGCCATCAACCGGGCCCGGCGCGCCGGCTGGCTCTGACGCCCCGGTCCAGTAGCCGGTCAGCTCCCGGTAGCGGGCGCTGGTCAGCTGCAGGGTGTGGTGATCGCCGAGCGTCGGCTCGTCGCCGTCGAGCAGCAGCACCCGCCGGGACCGCATCGCCGAGCTGATCCGGTGCGCGATGACCACGAGGCCGCCCCGGGCGGCGAACGCGTGCTCGACGCGCTCCTCGGCCGCGGGGTCGAGGTGGCAGGTCGCCTCGTCCAGGACGGCCACGGGCGCGGGTGCCACGTACGCCCGCACCAGCGTGAGCAGCTGCCGCTGCCCGGCGGACAGCTCGCCGGGGCGCACCTCGCCGGCGAGACCGCCGAGCCGGGCCACCAGCGACTCGGCGCCGAGCAGGCCGGCCGCGTCCAGCAACTCCCGTTCCCCGGCCTCCGGGTTCAGATAGCGCAGGTTCTCAGCCACGGTGCCGGGGAAGACGTACGCCTCCTGCGGGATCAGCACGCGATGCCTCGCCCGGGTCGCGCCGTCCACCTCCCCGACCGGTACGCCGCCGAGCAGCACGGTGCCGTCGTCCGGCCGGATCGTCCCGCAGAGCAGACCGGCCAGCGTGGACTTCCCCGCGCCGCTGGGCCCGACGACGGCGAGGTGGTCGCGTTCGGACACCGTGAGGTCGAAGTCGCGCAGCACGGGCCGGGCGGCAGCGCCGTAGCGGAACGTCACCCCGCGCAGCTCCAGGCGCGAACCCACCGGCCGGCAAGCAGCGTCGCGTCGCCCTGCGAGGGGTACGGCGCCGGGCCGCGCGATCCGGCGTACGAGGCGATCGAGGGTGATCACGAACCGGAGGCCGGCGCTGCCGACGGTCTGCACGAACATGTCCAGCGTCGGCACCACGACCTGCGCCAGGTACGTCAGCACGCCGATCAGCGCACCCGTGCTCAGCCCGTGCCCGGTGACCCAGTTCGCCCCGGCGAGCACGGCCAGCAACGGCAGCCACCCGCCCACGGCCACGGTGAGGGAACGCACGGCGGCGAGCCGGGCCAGCGCCCGTTCGGCGCGGGCCTGCGCGGCGATCGCCTCGTCGGCGTACCGGGCGGCGCGCTCCGCGGCACGGCAGGCAGCCACGTCGCGGGCGGCGGCGGTCACGGCGGCCGTACGGTCGGCGAGCTGCTCGCCGGCGTCCAGGAAGTCGCGCTGCCACCGGACTCCGTTGCGCAGCGCCACGGCGAACATGGCGATGCTGCCCAGCAGCGGCGGGGCCACCAGGAGCAGCAGCGAGGGCGCGAGGGAGGCGGTGCCGAGCAGGGCGGCGAGGACGGTCACCACGAAGCCGCGCGAGACGAGGATGAGCCCGGCGAAGGAGTCCCGTACGCCCTCGACCTGGTTGGTCAGGCGCGCGACCGCGCCGTCCGCGGCCGGCGTCCCGGCGTGCCCGGCCGCCCGCGTCACCCCGGCGGTCACCACGCGCCGGGTCAGGTCGTCGCGGAACGGCTCGACCACCCCGGCCACCGCCCGGTGCGTGTTCCGGGCGCCCCACGCGCCGAGCACCGCGGCCGCCACCAGCAGCGCCAGCCAGGAGGTGCCCGTCCACGGGCGGCCGGCGGAGAAGCCCTGGTCGATCGCGCGGGCGACGACGAAACCGGTGAGCATCGCCGGCGCGGCCTCCGGTACGGACCACGCCAGCAGGCTCAGCACGGCACGCCGGTGGCGGCGCAGGACAGCCGTCGCCTCGCGCCCGGCGACCCGCACCGTGGAGTCGGTGTCCGCGCTCACGGCGCCGCACCGCCGAAGACGGCCCGGTAGTCCAGGTCGTGCCACAGCTGCCGGTGCGGCGCGACCGCGCGGATCCGTCCTTCGTCCAGCCACACCACGCTCGCGCAACGCGCCGCCGTGCCCGCGCGGTGCGCCACGATCAGATGCGTACGCCGCGACCGGCCGGTCAGCAGCCGCAGGATCTCCGCCTCGGTCGCCGTGTCCAGGCTGGACGTGGCGTCGTCGAGCACCAGCAACCGCCGGGCGTGCCACGCGCGGGCCAGCCCCAGCCGTTGCGCCTCGCCCCCGGACAGGGGGGTCTCCGCGAGCGGCGTACGCATGCCCTGCGGCAGCCGGAACACGAACGTGTCGGCGCGGGCGGCCCGCAGCGCGGCACCGACCGTGGCCGGCTGCGGGCGCTCCTGTCCGAGCGCCACGGCGGCGCCGACCGTGGCACCGACCAGCACCGGCCGTTCGAAGGCGACGCCGATCTCGCGGCGCAGCGACTCGGCGGTCACCTCGGTCAGCGGCACGCCGTCCAGGCGGACCCGGCCCTCGTCGGGATCGGTCAGCCGGGCGGCGAGCGCCGCGAGCAGCGACTTGCCGGAGCCCGAGCGGCCCACGACGGCGACCGGGCGGCCACCGGGGACGGTCAGGCAGACGTCACGCAGCACCGGCTCCCCCGCCACGCGGGCCGTGACGCCCTCGAAGGTCAAGGTGCCAGGACCGGGCGGCAGCGGACGCGGGCCGTATCGGGGCACCGGGCGGCTCAGGATCTCGGCCACGCGGCGGGACCCGGCCCGGGCGCGCGCCACTCGGCTGAACCCGGCGACCAGCCCGCCGATGCCCGCGCCGAGGGCGCCGTACTGGACGGCCGCCAGCAGGTCGCCGGGGGTGAGCCGGCCGGCCGCGAGCAGCCAGCCGCCGATGGCCACCACGGACAGCTGCAACAGTGGGCCGGTGAGCGCGCCCTGACCGGCCGAGCGGGCGAGCACGTGCCACGTCCGTACGCCCGCGGCGGACAGCTCCGGCAGCGGGCGCAGGCAGCGGCGGACCTCGGCGGGGACCGTCGCGGCGGCGGCGATCGTCCGGCTGCCGGCCAGCGCCTCGGACAGCCGGTCGGCGATCTCGGCCTGGGCCCGCTGGTAGCGCAGGACCGTGCCGGAGGTGTCGCGGACATGCCGCCGCAGCAGGGCCGTGATGACGACGGCGCCGGCGAGATAGCCGGTGACGAGCCGCCAGTCCAGGTACGCCAGCGCGGCGACCGCCCCCACGACGGGCACCGTGCTCACCACCGCGAGAACCACGGCCACGCCGCCCTGCCCGGCGTCGGCGGCTCCCGTCATCACGCGGCTCACCACGTCCCCCGGCGACCCGGCGCGGCCCCCGAGGCTCAGCGCGTGGCGTACGACCCGGCGGCGCAGCTCGGCCGTCCGGTACGCCGGCGCGAGCCCCGCCGCGAGGTCGCGCACCGGGTCGGCCACCACCAGGACGGCGACCAGCAGCACCGACGCGACGAGCCACGGCCCGGCCCCCCGATGCGCGACGACCTCGTCGACCGTACGGCCGATGGCCAGCGGCAGGGCCAGCTCCGCGACGGCGCAGAGGCCCGCGGTCACGGCAAGCAGCGCCAAGGTGGACCGGCGCGGCCTCGCGGGAACCATCGGAGCCTCCTTGAGCGGTGCGGAACCGGCGGCGGCACCACGCGGCCCCGGGCGGGCTCGTGGCCGGCACCCGGGGCGCGTGCGTCGCGATCGATCGATCGACCTCAGTTACAGGTGGTCACGCTGAGCGAGCTGTCGCCGCACAGCAGCAGGGACGCCCGGCTTCCGCCGCCGCCGCCGCGCTGCTCGGTGGTCAGCTCCATGCCCTGCAGGTCCAGAAGTGCCATGATCCTTCTCCTTCGCGTGCTGTGGTCGTACGGTGATCGGGGGTGCAGGCGCCGGCCATGGGACCGGCCCGTTCATCAGTTACAGGTGGTCACGCTGAGCGAGCTGTCGCCGCACAGCAGCAGCGAGGCCCGGCTGCCACCGCCACCACCGTTGCGCTCGGCGGAGAGCTCCATGCCCTGCAGATCCAGAAGCGCCATGTCCGTTCACCTCCTCCCGTCCACGTCGTCGTTCTCCACGCGCTCCGCGTGGACGTCTTCGGCCCGCCCCAGCAGCGGCAGCGACGCGCGCTGTCCGGGGTGGGCGAGGGCCAGCGAGAGCAGCACGCCGGCCGTTCCGGTCGCGAGATCCATCGACAGCCGCAGCAGCTGCTCGCCCGGGAAGGCCAGGCCGCCGCCGTACGGCAATGCGTGCCACGCCAACCGGCTCACCTGCGCGGACACCATCTCCCGGTCGGGCTCGGGCCGCAGCGCCAGGTACGCCACGATGCCGGCGCGTCCGGCGAACAGGCCGGGCTGCACGTACAGCGGCGAGCGGGCGGCACGGGCGATCCCGTCGGCGGCGCGCGCGAAGTCCCCGTCGCCGGGCCGGTGCCGCAGATACCGGTCGAGCACCAGGCCGATGCCGGCGCTGCCCTCGCCGAGGTACGGCATGGTCCGCCAGTCCTCGTTCACCTCGAGGGCGCCGTCCGGCCGGGTCACGCAGCGCCGCAGGTCCTGCCGCAACGCGGTGGCCGCCAGGTCGAGGAACTCCGCGTCCGCGGTCTCCTCGTACATCCGCAGGAACAGCAGCGCCACGCCGCTCGATCCGCGGGTCAGGCCGGCGTACGGGTGCCGTCCGCCGCTGATCTCGGGCACGGACTCCGGGCCGCCGAGCCGGTCCCGGCTGATCTGCGCGGCCCGGAACGCCGCCGCGCGCAGGCCCGTCTCGCCCGTACGCCCCGCCAGGTGCAGCAGGTTGAGCCCGATACCGGCGATGCCGCTGCCCAGGTCGGGGCCGAGGCCCTCCCACCGGTCCGTCAGGCACCGCTCGACCACGTCCAGCGCGGCGCGGCGTTCCCCGAGGTGGTCCAGGACGTACGCGACCCCGTGCAGCCCGTCGAGGAACCCGTGCCGGGGGTCGAACCCGGGATCCGCGGCCCGCTTGAGCAGCCAGTCGCGGTGCTCCGGCGGGATCTCCGCGCCCGCCTCCGCCAGCGCGAAGAGCACTCCGGCGGCGCCGTACGCGATCCCGAGCCCTCCGACCCGGAACTGTTCGATGTCGCCCGGGTACAGCCGGTCCTCGCGTTCGGGTGTGGCACTGGCCAGGATCGCCCGGACCAGCGTGTCGCGCGCTCGCGGCCAGGCGGCGGGTCCCGGGTCGAGGACCGACCAGTCCCGTCCGCCGGTCCGGCGCAGCCGGTCGGAGTACGGGCCCTCGATCCGCTTGACGGCCTCGTCGAGCAACGCGCGCGGGACGGGGAAGTGTGCGGCGATGACGTCCGCGAGGTGCCGGGACTTGGCGAGGTCCAGCCGCAGCAGCGGGGTCAGCGGCAGGAAGAGGGCGAGGGCCAGGCAGGCGAGGGCGTACTCGTCGACGGCCGGGCCGACCCGGTCGCGCGGCGCCGCGAAGCCCTGATTGCGCAGACCGGGACGGCGGCGCTCGGTGACCGGCGCGGCGACCTCGAAGTCGAGCAGCGCGATGCGCCCGTCCGGCCGCACCATGATGTTGAACATGTGCAGGTCGCCGTAGACCACCCCGCGCTCGTGCAGCGCACGCACCGCGCGGTCCACCTGGTCGTAGACCCCCAGAGCCCAATCGGTGTACGCGCGCAGCGCGGCATCGTCGGCATCCGGGTCGGTCAGCGGGTACTTCTGCACGATGAGCCGGTTCAGCGGGTCGCCCTCGACGAACTCGAGCGCCAGGAACTCGTGCTCGCCCAGCGTGAACGTGTCGTGCACGCGGGGCGTGAAGCCGGCGTCCGCGACGCGGTCCAGCATCTCCCGTTCCCGGCGCAGCCGCGTGATCGCGTCGTCGCCGCGACCGTCGAGGCCGGCGTACGGGCGGGCCTCCTTGAGCACGACCCGCTCGCCGGTACGCGTGTCCTGCGCGGCGTACAACCCGCCGGCGTTGCTGTAGTGCAGCACCTCGGTGATCCGGTACGGCAGGTCGTGCGTGGTCACGGAGTTGCGGGCGTCCAGGTGCGGCTTCAGGAACGACGGGAGCTCCACCCAGGACGGGGTGCTGAAGGTCGCCTGCCGCCGATCGGGTTCCAGGACGCCGCCCGGTCCTTCGAGCGCGGGGACGAGGTCGCCGTTGTCGCCGACGCAGTACAGGTGCGCGAAGGCGCCGTACCGCACGTGCAGCGGGCCGCCGGCCCAGCGCAGGTCGCTGAGGACGTACGGGCCCGGCTCGCCGGCCAGCTCCGCGCCGAGCTCGGTGAGGATCGTGTGCAGCGCTTCTTCGCCGTCCGGATAAATGGTCACGAGCTTGCCGCTGGAGGCGCGCGGAGAATACTTCGAGTTGCGCATGAACAGCACCTGCGAAGAACGCAGGAACTTGAACGAAATTCCGCGCGGTACGCAGTAGTCCCACACCTTGTCCACGATCTTCTGCGCGTTATCCGGACAGCCCGAAGAATGGATCTTCCAGCCCTGCCGAGGCAGGAGCGCGCCGACCGGACCGGCGATCAGCCAGTCGTCGTGCGCCTGGATCCGCCACCCCTGCGGAAGCGGCCGGCGCGCCGCCGGGAAGTCACCGGCCGAGCGCTCGGCGGTCGCCAGGGAGTCGTAGAACAGCGGGTCAGCGGCGCAATAGGCGTCGTATCGGCGGTCCATGCCCGGCTCCTTTCCTGTCCCCACCGATGCTGCCGCCGCGGGCGTCGCGGCCCCAGTCGCCGATGTCAGAAGGTGCCTGCCGACCACTCACCAAGGATTTATGACAAACGCAGGGTTTGAACGAACCGGACCGGGGAAAAGAGGCGCTCCCGCGTTGTGCGATCACCGCGGGCCGGTGTTACGGTCGCGAGTGGACGGCCGAATTCGCGCGAGAGGAATGGAGCTGCGGTGTCGATGTCAGCAGCGCCCGGACACCTGCCGCGACGCATTATCCGGACCGCTATTCGTCTGATGATTCTGACCGGGCTGGCCGTCGTCGCCTATCTGCTGCTCAGCAGCGGCTCAGCGCGGGCGGACGGGCGCTCGCCGGCCGCCCCGCTCGCCGCCGTGACCGGTTCCGGCGAGCCTGTCCGGGCGGTGGTCCGCACCGCCGGCCGGACGGTCCGAGAGGCGAAGCCGGCGCGCGCGGCCACCGGCGCCGTGCGGCAGACGGTCCGCACGCCCGGCAGCTCAGCCCAGCGCGCCCAGCCGGTCCGCAAGACGGTCCGGACCACCGGCTCAACGGCCCGGAAGACAATCGGCGCCACGGCTCGCGAGGCGACCCGGTCGGCGCCTGTCGTGCGGGAGCGGACCATCCGGTCGGCGCCTGTCGTGCGGGAGCGGACCATCCGGTCGGCGATGCGCCGGCATGCCGGGGGTCCGGTCGCGAAGATTCGCCGGTCAGCTCCGCTGCGGTCCACGGTGGACCGGCACCCGGTCAAGCGGGTCACCGCGGTCGTGAAGCCGGTGCTCGACAGGCCCGAGCGGCTGCTCAGGACGGTCGAGCCGGTGGTGAAGCGAGCGGTCCGGCCGGTGGCCGATCGGGTGGTCCGGCCGGCTGTCGACCTCGTCGTGCGGCCGGCGACCGAAACCGTGGTCCAGCCGGCTATCGACGTGGTCCTCCAGCCGCTGGCCCGGACCGTCGTCGAGCCCTCGGTCCGCAGCGCCGTCCAGCCCGTCCCCGTCAGCCATGCCGTGGTGGCTGCTCCTCCCGGCACCGCCGGAGTCGTCCGCGGCTGCACGCGCACCGCTCCCCCCGCCCGTGCTTTCCACCCGCGAACACCTGAGCTGCCGGCGGCTCCGGCGCCGGCCCGAAAGCCGGAAGCCCGGATCGCACCCGCCGCCGGGACGCCCGCCGTCGTGCAGCAGCCACCGGCTGCCGGGATCGGCGATGCCGCCGAGGTCGCCGGCGCCGCCGGAACGGCACGAGCCCGGTCGGGGCCGCGCGGCGACCGTACCGGAGAACCCGGCCGGGTCCCGGCGCCGCCGCACGGTCCCGGCACGCCCTCACCCGCCATGAGCCCGGTCTCCGCGACCGGCGCCCCGCAGGGCGGCGCGGGCGGCTGGGCCACCACGTCCTGCGCCTGGCGCCCGGCGTTGCGCCCCGGGGGTGTGCTGGCACCCGTCTCCCAGGGCGGCCACGGCCGCCGTCTCACCCTCTCGCTTCCCCCCGGCTGAATCCTTCCCGCGCCCGCCGCGCCACCGTCGAGGTGGCGTACGGGCGTACCCGAACCTGTCCGTCGCCGGTCCGCACCGTGACGTGCCCGGACGGAACCGGCAGGCACTTCCCGGGAAGGAATCAGCCGTGATCCGCATTCTGCTGGTCGCCGACGCCATCCTGCTCAGAACCGCTCTGAGCACGGCCCTGTCGCACCACCCCGACCTCGACGTGGTCGCCGAGGCGGCGAGCGCCGAGGTGACCGCCGCCCTGCTCGACACCTGGGATCCGGCGCTCGTCGTCGTCGACCTGGACACGCTCAGCCCGTCCGTCACGTACGCCCTCGACACCGTCACCGGCCACGAGAAGGCCGGCGCCGTCCTGGCGCTCACCACCGGCTCCGCCTCCGGCGCGCTGCGGCACGCCCTGGGCCGGCGGGTGCAGGCCTTCCTCAGCAAGGACTGCCGCGTGCAGGACCTGGTGGACGCGGTCCGCCGGGTCGCCGCCGGGGAACGGTTCATCGAGCCCTGCCTCGCCGCCGCGATGCTGCAGCGGCACGCCAACCCGCTCACCGCCCGGGAACGCGACGTGCTGCGGCTGGCGGCCGAGGGCATGTCCGTACGGGAGATCTCCAGCACCCTGTTCCTCACCGCCGGCACCGTCCGCACGTACCTGTCGACGATCATCCACAAGACGGGTGCGCGCA
This sequence comes from Actinoplanes sp. NPDC049316, assembly GCF_040677315.1. Taxonomy (NCBI): domain Bacteria; kingdom Bacillati; phylum Actinomycetota; class Actinomycetes; order Micromonosporales; family Micromonosporaceae; genus Actinoplanes; species Actinoplanes sp. NPDC049316. The sequence goes on from NZ_JBFAQM010000002.1 coordinate 321,999, forward strand.
GCCGTGTGGAGGCGATCCGCACGGCCACCGAGGCGGACTGGCTGTGACCGGCTGAGCGGAGACCCCGCCGGTCACAGCGGTCAGCGGGGGCAGGCGCCGACGTGCGTGGGCCCCCGCAGGCGCAGCAACCGGGTGGCGAGGACCTCGCCGGCCACGCCGTGGCCGATCGCGAGGCCCGCCTGGTCGCTGAACTCGAAGTGCTGGCCGCCGTACACGCGGGACCGGCCGGCCTCGGCCGCGGCCGCCGCGAAGCCGGGGTACGCCCGCGGCACGCCACCCGGCGCGGAGTCGGTGGCGTGGCTGAACGGGACGGCGTCGGTGCAGAAGTAGCCGGCGAGCACGGCAGCCGCCGCGCCGCTGTAGGAGCTGTGCCCGGACACGTACTCCGGTGTCCCACCGACCCCGCCGGCCCGCGCGGTCCAGGTGGGATCGGGCTGCGTGAGCGGGTTGCCGTCGGTGTCCGCCTCGCGGATCGCAGTGGTGGGACGCCAGTGCCGATAGGTCGCCTTGGTGTCGACGGTGGCGATCGTGGTGTCGGCGAGCGCCATCGTGAGCAGCGCGGTCAGCCGTGCCTGCCCGGCCAGGGGCAGCCGCCGGTCGTGGGCCACCGTGAGGGCGATCGCGAGCCACTCGCCGGGCGGCTGGCTCGACCCGGCCGGCAGCGACCAGAATTGGAACGTTGCCTGCAGCTCGGGATCCGGCAGCGCTGCGTCGCCCAGCAAGGCCACCTCGGCGAAGGCCGCGGCGTACGGCAGGCTGCCGAGCGCCGGCGGCGGCCCCGGCACGTACCGGTGGGCGTCGGCGACCGCGAACGGGCGGACGTTGCGGTACTGCACGCCGGACCACTGCGCGCGGAACACGCCGGGGCCGGTGCCCGCCGGTTGGGTCTCCACGGGTGTCGAGCCGTCGTCCGCCCGAGCCGCGACGACCGCTTCGCCGACGTGCGTGCCCCAGGTCGCGCCGCTGTCCACGCCGTGCCCGTCGCCAAGCCGGTCCAGGTCGGCGCGGAGGCGCTCGTCGTATGCGGCGGCCCGGGCCGGGTCGAGGCGGATCAGCACGGCGTGCGCGGCGGCGACTGCGGCCGCCTGCGGATCACCGCCACCCGGCCCGGCGCCCGGCACGAGGGCGTACGCCCGGTCCGCGTGCGCGTGCCCGGCGGCGAGACCGTTGACCGCGTCGTACATCGCGACGTCGACCATCGCGTAGAGGCGCGCGGCGTCGGCGTCCGTGGCCCGGGTGGCCCGTACCGCGTCGAGCGCGAGAGTGTTCCAGACCCGCACGCCGTCGATGTCCGGACGGGCCGGACCGGCGGCCGCGGCGGCCCCCGGGCCGGCGGCGACGAGGGCGAGCACAAGCGCGAACAGAGGCTTCCTCACACCCCCGTACCTTCGTCCGGCTCGACCCGGCAGGCACCCGCTCGGTCGTTGATCGGACTCTCCGGGCCACCGGGCGCAGATCAAGAAGTGCTCAAGGTTTCGCGTACGGGGCCGATAGGGCTGCCCACGCGTCACTGGAAAGGACTCCCGGATGCGCCTGACGTCCCGCACCCTGGCCCGCGGCTGGCTGCTCCTCGCCTCCGCGGTCATCACCGCGCTGCCCGTGACCGTCTCCGCGACCGCGGCGGAAGCCTCCGGTGGCCGCCCGTCCACCCTGCCGCACGCCGTCGGGGGGCTGCTGCCGAGCGCCGGGCGCACCCCGGCGCGGGTCCGTGGCGGCGCCCACGCTCTCGATGTCCTGCCCACCAGCGTCGACCTGCGCTCGTACGCGCCGGCTCCCGGCGACCAGGGTCAGATCGGCGCGTGTGTGGCCTGGTCCATCGGCTACAGCATCATGGGTTACTACGCGACCCGCACGGGCGGCTCCGGGGCCCCGTACGCACCGCTGTTCCTGTACATGCGCAACGTCGTGGCGGGCGGCGCGCCCAATGCCGGGCTGAACCCGGACGCCGTCCTCGCGAACGCGCAGACCGCCGGCATCGACACCCAGGCCGACTACTGGCAGGGCACGACGAACTGGAAGAGCGCGCCGACCGCGGCGCAGATCGCCAACGCCCGCAACTACCGGGTGAGCGGCTGGACCCGGCTGTTCAACGGGGCCGGGCAGGGCGCCACGGCCCGGACCGCGATCATGCAGGCGCTGGCCTCGGGCAGCCCGGTAGCCCTGGGCATCCCGGTCTTCCAGGACTTCATGTACCTGCGCAGCCACACCGTCTACTCGACGCTGACCGGCACGAACCTCGGCGGCCACATGATCGCCGTCTACGGGTACGACGCCCAGGGCGTCCTGATCCGCAACTCGTGGGGGACCGGCTGGGGCAACGGCGGCGACGCGAAGATCTCCTGGGACTTCGTGACCCGGCAGGCGTCGGCCGCGTACACGGTCAACGGGATCAGCACCCCGGCCGCGCCGATCGCGGTGGCGCCGACCGTCGCGTCGCTGTCGGTCGCCAAGGGCGCCGCGGGCACCTCGGTGACCATCACCGGGGCCGGCCTGGCCGGAGCCACCGCGGTCCGGTTCGGGGCCACCACGGCGTCGTTCCAGCCGGTCACCGCGAACGGCGTGACGAAGCTGGTGGCCGTCGCACCCGCGCACGCCGCCGAGACCGTCGACGTCACCGTCTCGAACGACGCCGGGACCAGCGCGGTCAGCGCCGCCGGCAAGTTCACGTACCTGCCGCCGGCGCCCGGCATCACCGCCCTGTCGACCACGACCGTGAGCGTCTTCGGCGGTCAGACGGTCACGCTCACCGGCACGGACCTGACCGGCGTCACGGCCGTGAAGATCGGCACCTCGGTCGCGACCGCGAAGGCCGTCACCGCGAGGTCGCTCAGCTTCGTCGCGCCGGCGCGGACCGCCGGCACCTACCCGGTCACCGTCACCAACAAGTACGGCACCAGCGCCGCCGGGCAGCTCACGTACGAGAACCCGCCGCCGCCCACGGTCACCGGGCTGACGCCGGGTAGCGGGCCGACGTACAAGCCGACGTCCGTCGTGGTCGCGGGCACGTACCTGACCGGCGCCACGAAGGTCACGCTGGACGGCAAGGTCGTCTCCTTCGCCAAGGTCTCGGACAGCCAGCTGAAGGTCACGCTGCCCGGGCACGCCGCGGGACCGGCGGCCCTGCGGGTCACCACGCCCGGTGGGGAGAGCACGGTCGGGTCCTTCACGTACGTCGCCCCGCCGGCGCCCGCGATCACGTCCGTCGCGCCGGGCAGCGGTCTCACGTACGCCCGGACGTCCGTCGTCGTGACCGGGGTGAACTTCGCCGAGTCCGGCAGGCTGACGATCGGCGGCGTGGTCGCGGCGTACACGAAGGTCTCCGACACCCAGATCAAGGTGACCCTGCCGGTGCACGCGGCCGGCACGTTCCAGCTGCGGCTGACCACCCCGGGCGGCACGACCGCCGAGGTGCCGGGCGCGGCGTTCACCTGGATCGCCCCGCCGGTCCCGGTGGTGACCGCGCTGAGCACCAAGACGGGCTCCACCCGGACGGCCACCACGGTCACGGTCACGGGTACGACCCTGACCGCGGCCACCAAGGTGACGGCCGGCACGCTCACCGTGCCGTTCGTCAGGATCTCGGACACCGCGCTGCGGCTCACCGTGCCGCCGCGCGCCGCGGGCTCGGCGAACATCGTGGTCACCACCCCGGGCGGCGCGAGCCGGCCGGCCTCGTTCGCCTTCGTCGCCCCGGCGGCGCTCTCAGCCCGATCCCTCACAGTCCCGGGTGGCACGGGAACGCCGGCCCAGCTCGTCCTGAGCTGAGCCGGCGCCGGGCGGGCCGGGGCGGCGACGAGCCACCCCGGCCCGCCTCGGCGCGCCCGCGGACGGGTAGCGGCATCCTGGGCGCATGACGCTCACGAGCCGGCCCGCCACCCGGGCCGACCTGCCCGCCCTCCGGCCGCTGATCGACGCGGCGATCGCCCGCCTGCAGCGCGACTTCCTCGACCCGGACCAGATCGCGTCGAGCCGCGCCATCATGGGCCTCGACACCCAGCTCATCGACGACGGCACGTATTTCGTGGCCGAAATGGACGGCGTGCTCGCCGGCTGCGGCGGCTGGAGCCGGCGCGCCACCCTCTACGGCGGGGACCACTCCACCGGCCGCGACCCCGCCCGGCTCGACCCGGCCCGCGACCCGGCCAAGATCCGCGCCATGTACACCCACCCGGCGTACGCCCGTCGCGGCGTCGGCCGGCTGATCCTGGCCACCTGCGAGGCGGCCGCCGCGGCCGAGGGCTTCACGGTCCTGGAGCTGATGGGCACCCTGTCCGGCCGTCCCCTGTACGAGGCCGCCGGCTACCGGGTGGTCGAGCACCTGACGGACGCGGCGGGCGGTGTCCCGGTCCCCCTGGTCCGCATGCGCAAGGAGCTCGCCGGAAGTGTCGTGATACCCCCGCGGCAGGGTGCGGGGCATGACTGAGCACCGCACCGCCGTGGTCACCGGCGCCAGCCACGGCACCGGCCGGGGAGTCGCCGGAATTCACCGGCCGCGCGGTGGTTGCGCTGAAGCCGCGCCCGGCGCGAGGCGCGTCGGCCGGGCCGGATTTCTCGGCGGGCGCGTGCAACCCGGATCGGTTCCGGTCTCGTGCTTATCGGGACCGAACGGATAGGGGTGGGGATGAGCGATCGGGACGGGGCGTTCGCCGAGTACTTCGCGGCCCGGTCCGGGGCGATGCGCGGGACGGCGTACCTGCTGTGCGGGGACTGGCACCGGGCCGAGGACCTCGTGCAGGCCGCCTTCACGAAGCTCTACGTGAACTGGAACCGGGTGGGGCGGCACGACGCGCTGGACCCGTACGTCCGCAAGGTGTTGATCCGGACCTTCATCGACGACGGGCGGCGCGGCTGGTGGCGGCGGGAACGGCTGCAGGAGCCGCCGGTCGAGGCGCCGGCGGCCGAGCATTCCGCCGACGACCGCGTCGATCTGGTGCGGGCGCTGGCCGCGGTGCCGCCACGGCAGCGAGCCGTCCTGGTCCTCCGGTATTGGGAGGACATGTCGGTGGACGACGTGGCCGCCGCGCTGCACTGCTCGCCGGGGACGGTCAAGAGCCAGGCGGCGCGCGGGCTGGACGCGTTGCGCTCGCTGATCTCCCACCCCGTGACAGCCGAGTGAGAAGAGGCAGCGTGAACGGGAACGACCTGCGGGAGGCCCTGCGCGCCACGATGACCGCCACCCGTACGCCCCCGCCCATGGAGTCGGCGGCCGCAGTGGCATCCGGGCGCCGTGCCGTGCGCCGCCGGACCTGGACCGGCGCGGGAGCGACCGCCGCCCTGGTGGCCGCCGTGCTGGTGGCCGGGCCGCTGATCGCCGGTGACCGGAGCGGCGATCCGGTGCAGGCGGGCGCGCCACCCCAGCCGACGCCGCCCGCCTCCACGCCCGGGGTCACCACCACGCCCTCCGGCGCGGAGACGAAGCCGTCGTGGCCGCTCGACGGCGACGGTCAGCCGCAGGAGGACGCCACCGCGCGGTCCGGCGAGCGCTACGAGAAGGGCCGGCAGCTCTTGGACGAGCTGCTCAACGTCGTACCCGAGGGTTACACGAAGCCGGAGGGCACGGCGCGCGACGGGATCCCGTTGCGCGAGCACCAGGCCGCGGTCGAGGCCCACGACTCATGGGGCTACCTGGCCTCCACCGCGGTCTCGGACGGCAAGGGCACCGGCCGGCTGCTGGCTGAGGTCCACACGCCGGGGAACGGTCTGTCCACCGAGCCGTGCAAGCTGGCGGCCGAGTTCTGGGGGCTGGGCGGCGACTGCCACGTGGTCCGCGTCGGCGGGGCCAGGGTCGGGGTCGCGTCGGCCTCCGGCTCGGACCAGCGCATCGACCAGTGGGCGGCGTACCGCCACCCGGACGGCATCGTGGTGTACGTGGCGCAGTCCCGCACGGCCACCAACGACGACCCGGGCCTCGCGCCGCTGAAGAAGCTTCCGCTGAACGCCACCGACCTCGCGGCGCTGACGGTGGACCCGCGTTTCCACCTGAATTAGGACGGTCAGCAGAAGCGGCGCAGGTGCTTGGCCAGCTGAGCGCGCCACGACGGCCAGTCGTGCGGGATCTCCGGGCCCCACAGGTCCAGCTCGTGCCGGATCCCCTTGTCGGCCAGCAGGTGGGCCATCCGCAGGGTCGCCGGGAGCGCGCCGGTCGTGTCCTCCCAGCGTCCCTGGCCGCACACCAGCAGCACGGTCAGCCGGTCGCGCAGCCACGCGAGGTGGTCGCCGTGCAGGTGGGCGACGTAGTCCGCGGGGTTGTTGAAGTAGACCGCGTCGCCGCGGTCGCCCCAGCTCTTCCACGTGCCCGGGTCGTAGTTGCCGGAGAAGCACAGGGCCGCCGGGAAGAGATCGGCGCGCTTGAAGGCGAAGTTCACCGCGTGGTACGCCCCCAGCGAGCACCCCAGCGTGGCGATCTCCGAGCCCGGCCCGGTGTCGTCGCGGATGTGCGGCACGACCGCGTCGAGGATCCACGTCTCGTACGCGGCGTGCCGCCACGCCCGTTCCTCGAGCGGCAGATGGTGGGCCGACCACGTCTCCGCGTCGAAGGAGTCGACGCAGTACAGCTTCACCCGGCCGGCCTCGATCAGCCCCTCGGCCGCCCCGACCATGCCGTTGCGGGCGAACTCCCAGGCGTCGCCGCCCTCGCTGGGGAACACCAGCACCGGCCGGCCCCAGTGCCCGTAGACGGCGACGGTGCCCCGGCGCCCGCCCGAGGGCGCAGCCAGGTCGACGGAGTAGTGGCGCACTCCCCCACGCTAGAGCGACGCCGCGGTGGCCGCGCGATAGCGTGGGCCGGATGTGGAGACGCCCGGGATACGCAGCCGCCGCCCTCTGCCTCGTCGCCGGCGGTGCGAGCTGCTCGGACCGGCCCCCGGCCGCCGCGCCGGCGTCGGTCGCCGCTCCCCCGGCCGCGCCCGCGTCCTCCGCACCGGCGCCCTCCGCCTCCGCCTCCGCCTCGGCCTCGGCCCCGGCCGACTGTGTGACCGGGACGCTCGGCGGGATGTCCGTGGAGGAACGGGCCGGTCAGGCCCTGATGATCGGTACGCCGGTCGGGTCGCCGCGGCAGCTCGAGGCGTCCGTGCGCCGCTACCGCCTCGGCGGGGTGTTCCTGGCCGGCCGCAGCACCCGGCCGGCGTCGGCGTTGCGCGCCGACATCGCCGCGCTGCGCGGGGCCTCGCCCGTGCCTCCGCTGGTCGCCATCGACCAGGAGGGCGGCAACGTGCAGACCCTCAAGGGCGACGACTTCCCCCGGATGCCCACGGCCGAGCGGCTGGGCCGCGGCCCGCAGGACGGGCTGCGCGATGCCGTACGCGACAGCGCGCAGCGCCTGCACGGCATCGGTGTCACCGTCAACCTCGCCCCGGTCGCCGACACCGTGCCGGCGAGCATCGGCGTGGGCAACCCGCCGATCGGGGCGTTCCACCGCCAGTACGGCTCCAACCCGGCCGAGGTCGCCGGGGACGTCGGGACGGCGGTGACCGCGTCGCAGGGCGAGGGCGTGCTGACCGTCCTCAAGCACTTCCCCGGGCTGGGGCGCGTACGCGCGAACACCGACGTGTCCCGCGACGCCGTCGACGCCACGACGACCGCCACCGACCCGTACCTGCAGCCGTTCGCGGCCGGCATCCGGGCGGGCTCGGCCGGCGTCATGGTGTCGTCGGCCCGGTATCCGCGGCTGGACCGGGGCAGCATCGCCACGTACTCGAAGCCGATCATCACCGGCCTGCTCCGGGAGCGGCTCGGCTACGACGGCCTGGTCATGTCGGACGACGTCGGCGCGGCCGACGCGGCGGCAATCATGCCGGTCGGCGAGCGGGCCGTCCGGTTCGTGGCGGCCGGCGGCGACATGGTGCTGACGATCCGGCCGCAGGACGCCGGCCCGATGGCCGAGGCCCTGGCCGCCGAGGCCCGCCGGACGCCGGCGTTCGACGCCCGGCTGAGCGACGCCGCCCGGCACGTGCTGGCCGCGAAGGACCGCGCCGGCCTGCTGCCGTGCTCGAAGACACAGTCCTTGCCTTGACGCCGGTGGCAAGGCCTAGCTTGGGTCGCATGCTGATCGGGGAGTTGGCCGAGCGGGCCGGCACCAGCGCCCGCACGCTGCGGTACTACGAGGAGCACGGCCTGGTCGAGCCGCGCCGCGACGCCAACGGCTACCGGCGGTACGACGAGGGCGAGTTGCGCGTCGTGCACGAGATCCGGGCGCTGCTGGCGGCCGGCTTCGGGCTGGACGACATCCGGCCGTTCGTGGCGTGCCTGCGCGCCGGCAACGCCGCCGGGCCAAATGTGGCCTTCAGTCCGGTTGTGGGCGGCGGTGGGGTGGTTGGATGGGGCCCGACTCGGTTGCGGTGCTGCGCCGCAAGCTCGCCGAGGTCGAGGGGTGTCTCGATCAGCTGTCCGCGGTCCGGGACCGGTTGCGCGCCCAGCTGGCCCAGGCCATCGAGGAACGGGAGACCCGATGCCTGAAGATTCGCTGATCACCGTCACCGACGCGACGTTCGCCGAGGTCGTGCTGGGTGCGCGGCTGCCTGTGCTGGTCGACTTCTGGGCGGAGTGGTGCCCGCCGTGCCGCCCTGTCGCGGTGACCCTGGCGGAGCTCGCCGGCGAGTTCGCCGGGCGGGTCCGGCTCGCCAAGATCAACGCCGACGAGAACCCGGAGACCACGCGGGCGTACCGGGTCCTGTCGATGCCGACGCTGATGGTGTTCCGCGCCGGGATCGTGGTGAACACCATCGTGGGGGCGCGGCCGAAGGGGATGCTGCGGTCGGCGCTCACCGCGGCCGTGGAGCCGTACGCGAACCGCTGACTCAGCCCGGCGCGCCGGAGACGGGTACGCCGTGGTCGAGCACCTTGGCCGAGACGGTGAGGGTCTTGTGCTTCTGCGGGCCGCCGCCGACGGTGTAGATCGCGTACGTGTGGGTCTCGGTGGTGCCGACCGCGCCGCCGCAGGAGAAGGTGAATTCCTGGGTGCCGTGCTTGCTCACCGGCCCGTACGTGCCCGGGGTGCCGGTCGGGTCGTCGACGGACAGCGCCCCCGAGTCCGCGCCGCTGATCTTCCAGCTGATGATCAGCGGGACGGCCTTCGTCTCGTAGGCCGTCGTGCCCTCCGGGCACCTGGGCTTCTGCACGACCTTGAACGAGACGATGCGCGGGCCGTCGGGCTGCGGCTCGGTGGCCGGGCGCGTGGTGGTGGCGTGGGTCGGGGTGGTCTTCGGCGTCACGACGTTCTCGGTGGTGACGCCGGCTCCGGCCGCCTTGTCGCCCCCGGAGCCGCCGAGCCCGGCGACGGCGCCGGGAGCGGCGGAAGAGCCCGGAGCGGCGGACGGGTCGGATGAGCCGCCGCAGCCGGCCAGAGCGGTCATCGCGGCGGTGAGGACGATAACGGTCGGGACGATGGGTCGGACGGACATTGCCGGACCTCCTGAGCTGCTCCTGCACCCGCATCGGGCGTGGCACCGACAGTAGAAGCCCGGTGCCGCGAGGTAATCCCGGAAACGTGCCGTCCGCGGAAATGGTCGTACCGTTTCACTCAACCGGGGCGCGTTCCCGGCGATTTTCGACACATGACCGGCAGCACCCTCGTCGAGGCCCCGCGTACCGCGGCGGCCGTGCAGGTGGCCGCGCTGCTGGACCAGGCGGAGGGTCGCCGGCTGGCCGGCGACTACCGGGCCGGTTCGGAGCTGGCCCGGCAGGCCGCCGAGCTGGCCGGTTCCGCGGGCGACGGCAGCGGGCAGGCCCGGGCGCTGCGGTCGATGGCGAACCAGCTGCTGCGTCTCGGCGAGCAGGAGGCCGCGGTCGCCGCCTGCCGCGAGGCCGTCGCGGTGCTGGAGACCTGCGGCGACGAGGCGGCGATCTGCGAGGTGCTCACCGTCCTCGCGATGCCGCTGAACGAGCTGGGCATGCACGAGGAGGCTCTGGAGGAGCTGGCCCGCGGCCGGGAGATCGCCCAGCGGCTCGGCGACCGGAGCCTGCTGTACTGGGTGCACAACCGCACCGGCGTGGTGCACGGCAGCATGGGCGATCACGAGCTCAGCACCGAGTACCTGATGCGCGCCCTGACCATGGTCGACGGCATGGACGCCGAGGCGCGCTTCTGCATCCTCAACAACGTCGGCGACAACGCGGTCCACCAGGTGCCCAAGCTGCGGGCAGCCGGCGCCGACGTGCGGGCGCAGGCGATGTTGCACGACGCCCTCGGGTACGTGGACGAGGCGCTCCGGCTGGCGCGCCTGGCCGGCAACCCGTTCCGGGAGGCGATCTGCCTCGACAACTACGGGATGCTGCGCGCGCTCGACGGCGACTTCGAGGCCGCGGACCGCATGATCGACGACTCCCGGGCGATCGCGGTGATCCACGGGTACCGGTCGCTGGAGTCGGGGGCCCTGCAGCACCAGGCACGCGTACGGCTCATGCGCGGCGAGTGCGCGGCGGCGATCGAGGGCCTGCTCGCCGCCCTGGACCGCGCGATGGACGCCGGCGAGAAGCCGATGGCCATGGAGATCCACCGGGAGCTGTCCGGGGCGTACGAGCTGGTCGACGATTTCGCGGCGGCGCTGCGGCACTACCGGGCGTACCACGGGCTGGAACGGGCCGCGCACAACGACGTGGCCGCCGCCCGGGCCCGGGTGGCGGTGCACCAGTTCGAGCTGGACAACGCGCGGCTCGAGGCGGAGCTGGCCCGCGTCCGCAGCGCCGAGCTGGAGGCGGCGAGCGTGTCCTGGCAGCGGCAGGCGACCGAGGACTCGCTGACCGGGCTGCCGAACCGGCGCGGCGCGGAGCTGCGGCTGCCGGAGATGACCGGCGGTCCGCTGTGCCTGGCGATCGCCGACGTCGACCACTTCAAGGGCGTCAACGACCGCTTCGGCCATCCCGTCGGCGACGAGGTGCTGCGCCGGCTCGCCGCGGTGCTGCGGGACAACGTCCGCGAGCTGGACCTGGTGGCGCGGCTCGGCGGCGAGGAGTTCCTCATCGGACTCGACGGGGCCGACCTCGCCGATGCGCGGGCCCGGTGCGAGCTGTTGCGGGCGCAGGTGGCCGCGTACCCGTGGGAGAGCCTGGAACCCGGCCTCAGCGTGACGATCAGCTTCGGCGTGGCCGCGGTCCCGCCCGGCGGTGACCTGAGCGACGCGATGGCCCGCGCCGACCAGTGGCTCTACGAGGCGAAGCGCGCGGGGCGCAACCGGGTCGAGGCCGGATAGCGCGGCGGGGCGGGAGCCACGGCGCCTCGGCCGCGCCGCGTGTCCTCAGGCGTCCGGGGCCGTGTCGCCCAGCGGGGCGAGCAGCTCCTTACGTCCCTTTCGCCGCACCGGGACGCCGCCCGCCCGCGGTACGCCGGCGGGCGGCGGGACACGTCCCCCTCGGCCATGTCCGAGGGAAAGATCCGCACGGGCGTCCCGCTGATACCGCCGTGCGCCCGATGTCGGGTTGCCGACCTCGACGACCACCTTGCGTACCCGGACGATGACGCGCTGGTGGTGACGGTCGGTCACCGCCGCGCGTCTGCCATCATGGCCGGATGCTTGTCGTTGGTCGCCTGCTCCGAGGTGTCGTCGCGGTCGTCGCCGCCGCCGGGTTCGCCGGGTGTTCCTCGGACGACCCGAAGCCGGACCGGAACACGATCAGCGTCGACACGCTGCGCAACGCGCTGCTCAAGCCGGCCGACGTGGGACCGACGTGGAAGGTGCCCACCGAGTCCGCAGCGCCGGAGCAGCTGGTCAGCATCTGCGGCGCGGACACCGCACCCGCGGCCGTGCCGGGCAAGCCGTCCGTCGTCTCGGCGCCGCTCTCCGACGAGGGCACCGAGGGCGTGCAGAGCCTGACCCAGATCGGCCTCGTCTACGAGGACGCCGTCTCCTCCGCGACCGCGCTGGCCACGCTGCGTACGGTCGCCGACGCCTGCCCGCCCAGCGCGCAGCGGCCGGCCAAGACGGGCGACCGCGAGGAGCCCGCCTACACGGAGACCGCCACCACGTCCCCGCTGGAGGAGGGCGCGTGGACCGGCTTCGTCACCATCCGCAACAAGCAGTACGACAAGGCGCACCCGGCCACGGCCGACGTCGCGGTGGTGGCGCTGTCCCGCGGCAACGTCGTCCTCGTCGAGCAGTACGCGATCTACCGCCTCGGCAAGTCGGACGCGAGCGCCAACCCGCAGTTCTCCTCCGACTGGCAGAAGCTCGTCGGCACGACGCTGAGCCGCATCACCTGATCAGCGGGGTTTTCCCGCGCTGATCAGGTGATGCGACGACCTCGTCGCCGACCCGGAAGCCGGTGGTCGGGCCACCGGTGGCCCGCAGCTCACCCCGAAATCTCATGCGGCCGAGAATAATCCCAGCTCAGCGCACAGGGTCCAGATCGCGGCCGGCCGTGTCCGGGGTCAGCGGCGTGGGTTCGGGAACGTCGCGGACCCCGGCGAGCCGGCTGGGCCACCACATCCACCGGCCGACGTCCAGGGTCAGCGCGGTCACCAGCACCGAGCGCACCACCAGGGTGTCCAGCAGCACGCCGAACGCCACCGCGAAGCCGATCTCGGCGAACGCGGTCAGCGGCAGGCTGCCCAGCGCGGCGAACGTGCCCGCCAGCACGATGCCCGCCGAGGTGATGACGCCGCCGGTGGCCGCGAGGCCGACGCGCGCGCCGCGCCGAGTGCCGAGCCGCTGTGCCTCCTCGCGGACCCGGGTCATGAGGAAGATGTTGTAGTCGATGCCGAGCGCCACCAGGAAGACGAACACGTAGAGCGGGAACGACGTGTCCTCGCCGGCGAAGCCGAACACGTGCCGGAACACCAGGGCGCTGACTCCGAGCGCGGCCGCGAACGACAGCACGACCGTGGCGATCAGGATCAGCGGCGCGACCACCGCGCGCAGCAGCAGGCCCAGGATCACCAACACGACGAGCAGGACCAGCGGGATGATCAGCCGGTTGTCGTGGTCGTTGGCGTCGTTGATGTCCAGCGTCATGGCCGTCATGCCGCCGACCTGCGCGCCGCCGACCGGGTGGACGGCGTCGCGGACCCTCGTGATGGTCGCCATGGCCGCGGCGCTGTCCGGCGCCGAGTCGAGCACGGCCTCGAACTTCACCAGGTCGCCGTCGACCACCGGCTCGCCGACGGAGCTGATGCCCGGCGTCGCGGCCACCGCGGCCCGGATCTGCGCGGCCGCGGAGTTCTGTCCGATCACGACCACCGGCTGACCCTGGCCGGCCGGGAAGTGCCGGGCCAGCGCCTGCTCGCCGGCCACCGACGGCTGCTCGCTGGTGAACTGGTCGGCCTGCGTGAGGCCGTCGGCCTTCAGCTGCAGCAGGCCCAGCGACATCACGCCGAGCACCATCGCGGTCACCGTCCACACGATGCGCGGCCGGCGCGCGATGCGCCCGCCCAGCCGCGCCCACACGCCGGTCGCGGTCGGCTCGGCCGTGCCGTACCTGGGGCGTACGGGCCAGAAAAGCCAGCGCCCGCAGATGACCAGCAACGCGGGCAGAAGGCTGATCATCGCCAGCAGACCGACCACGATGCCCAGGGCGGCCACCGGGCCGAGGCCGCTGGTCGAGTTGAGCTCCGCCAGCGTCAGGCAGGACATGCCGACCGCGACGGTCGCCGCGCTGGCGATGATCGCCGGACCGGCCCGGTGCAGCGCGAGCGCCATCGCCTCGTGCCGGTCCTCGTGCCGGCGCAGCTCCTCCCGATAGCGGGCGACCAGCAGCAACGCGTAGTCGGTGCCGGCGCCGAAGACGAGCACGGTGAGGATGCCCGCGCTCTGGGCGTTGACGACCAGCCCGGCGTGCTCGGCGAGCAGGTAGATCACGGCCTGGGAGGTGGTCAGCGCGACGCCCGCCGAGACGATCGGCAGCAGCCACAGCACCGGGCTCCGGTACGTGATCAGCAGGATGATCGTCACGACGGCGAGCGTGGTGTAGAGCAGGGTGCCGTCGATGCCCTCGAACGCGCCGGCGGAGTCCGCCGCGGTCGCCGCCGGGCCGGCCAGGGAGATCGCGAGCCCGTCCGACGGCTTGCCGGTCACCGCCTTGATGCCGTCCACGACGTCGACGATCTTCTGCCAGCCGTCCTCGTCGACCTTGATCGGCACGATCGTCTGCAGCGCCTGCCCGTCCTTCGCCGGCACGGGACCGGCCACCTGACCGGCGACCCCGGGAACCCGCTGCAGCCCGGTGACGTCGGCCGTGGCCTTCGCCCGGTCGGCGGCGGTGACGCCGCCGCTGCGCTCGTACACGATGACGGCCGGCACGATGTCGTCCGGACCGAACCGGGCCTGCAGGTCGGCGACCTCGGTCGCCTCCGCGCTGCCCGGCAGCCAGGCCGAGTTGTCGTTCTTCTCGACCCCGGTCAGCTTCCCGGCCAGCGGCCCGGCGACCGCGAGCACCACCACCCACAGCCCGAGGACGATCCACTTCGTCCACCGGCCACAGACCAGCCACGCCATGACGTATCCCCCCGATCACGTTCGACCGTGCCGGAGCGTAGGCCTGCCCGGTCCGCACCAGAAGCGGTAAACCGACAGCTCAGGGGTTAATCAGGGGCGTTGATCACGGGGTCGGCCCGAACGTCCGATGCGGCCGGTCGGGCAACAGGTCAGCGGCCCACCCCAGGCGTGGTGGGCCGGACGGTCAGGCGGCCGCCGCGGCGCCGGCGGATTCCACCGCGGCGCGGATGCACTGCGCCAGCCCGATCGCCTGGACGGCGGACAGCACCGGCGCCCTCAGCTCGAACGCCAGGCTGCCGGGACGCAGCGAGAGCAGCCGGCTCGTGGTCTGCAGCTGCGCGACCGGCGTGCCGGCGCCGTCGGTCAGCGTGAACTCCCGGGCGCTCCAGTTGCCCTTGGTGGCCAGCGTCCGACCATCGGGCAGGGACACCACGCCGCGCCCGGTCGGCCCGGTCCAGCCGCTGAACTTCAGCGACAGCAGGAACTGCGACTCGGGGCCCATCACCTCGTACTTGTTGCCCCAGAAGCCGGCCTGGGCGCCGGTGGCGAGCAGCGTCGTCCCGGTCGCGTCCAGGATCTCGAAGCGGCCGCGCGCGGAGAGCTTACGGCGGCGGACGGTCGCGACAGGCAGGCCGTCGCCCGTGGTCACGGCGGAGGTCGTGCCGAAGACGGAGGTGTCCGGCAGCAGGAGGACACCGACGAAGGGTGCGTTCATCGTCACATTCTCGCTACCGTGCGCAAGCCCGGGATTGGCTCGCGCTCCGGCGGGCAGCCAGAAATGAGGACGCGGACGCCGGCTGTGGCCGTCCTGGAAACGGGTGTGATGGGCGGCGCGATGGCGCGCCGGATCGCCGCGACCGGCATGCCGACGGCCGCCTGGAACCGGCGGCGGGCGGGCGCCGAGCCGCTCGCCGAGGTGGGCGCGACCGGGCAGGCGTCCCGGGTGAAGCTGGTCGACAACCTGCTGGCAGGCGCAGAAGCTCGCCCGGGTCCGCGAGGACGACTTCAGCCCCGAGTACGCGCTCGGTGATCGTCCGCGCCCTGGACCGGTAAATCCGTCGCCGCGATTCGGCGATCTCCGTACCCTTCTGCCGTATCACCGCGACCGGAGGGGAGACGACCATGCGCTACCGCATCGACGTCGTCATTCCCGCGTCGCTCTTCGAGCTGATCCTCGTGTCTGGCGTGCCCGGTCCCGGCCGCGCCACCGGGGCTGGACGTTCCTGACCGTTGCGCGTCTGTCGCGGCGGCCGGGTGGGCGCTGTCCACCGTCGGATCATCTCGGAAGACGAACGACCATGCGCATCCGCAACCTCGGCATCCTCGCCCACGTCGATGCCGGCAAGACCACCCTGACCGAACGAATCCTGTACGCCACCGGCGCCACGTACAAGCGCGGCGAGGTGCACGACGGGACGACCGTGACCGACTTCGACCCGCAGGAGCGCGACCGTGGCATCACGATCTTCGCGGCCGCGGTCAGCTGCGACTGGGCCGGGCACCGGCTGAACCTCATCGACACCCCCGGGCACGTCGACTTCTCCGCCGAGGTCGAGCGCTCGCTGCGGGTGCTCGACGGAGCGGTCGCGGTGTTCGACGGGGTCGCGGGGGTCGAGCCGCAGAGCGAATCCGTGTGGCGCCAGGCCGACCGGTACGGCGTCCCCCGCATCGCCTTCGTCAACAAGCTGGACCGGGCGGGCGCGGACCTCGGCGCCGCGGTCGGCTCCATCCGGGAGCGGCTCGGCGTCGAGCCGCTCGTGGTGCAGCTCCCGATCGGGCGCGAGGACGGCTTCCGCGGCGTCGTCGACCTGGTCGGCATGCGGCAGCTGTCCTGGGCGGACGGCGAGCTGCACGAGGCTCCGGCGACGGGTCCGGAGGCCGTGGCAGCGCGCCGGCGGCTCGAGGAGGCGGTGGCCGAGCGGCACGCCGGCGCCCTCGACGCCCTGGCGGACATGTCCGACGCGACGCTGCGCGCGGCGCTGCGGGACCTGACGCTCAGCGGGGACGGGGTCGTGGTGCTGTGCGGGTCCGCGTACCGGAACCGGGGTGTGGAACCGCTTCTCGACGCGGTGGTCGACTACCTGCCGGGTCCGGCGGGCGATCCGGCCGCCGACCCGGCAGCCCTGGTGTTCAAGGTGCACGCCGCGCGCACCGGGCGGCTCACCTATGTGCGGGTGTACGAGGGCACGCTGCGCAAGGGCGACGTCGTGTGGGACGCGGGCGCCGGGCGTACCGAACGGATCGCGCGGGTCCTGCGGGTGCAGGCCGACCGGCACACCGAGGTGGACCGGGCGGCAGCGGGCGACATCGTCGCTCTCGCCGGGATCAAGGCGTCCCGGGCGGGGGCCACGCTGTCGAGCCGGGCCGCACCGGTCCTGCTGGAGGCGCCGGCCACGGCGGAGCCGCTGGTGTCCGTGGCGGTCGAGGCGCGCCGGTCCGCCGATGCGCCCAAGCTGCCGGCCGTGCTCGCGGCGCTGGTCGACGAGGACCCGTCGCTGACCGTGCGCACGGATCAGGAGACCGGCCAGACGCTGCTGTCGGGGCTGGGCGAACTGCACCTGGAGGTGGCGGTGGAGAAGATGCGGCAAGCCTCCGGCCTCGCCGTGACCGTGGGCCGGCCGCAGGTCGCGTACCGCGAGACCGTCGTGCGCGGCGTGACCGGAATGCTGTACCGGCACGTCAAGCAAGTCGGCGGCGCCGGGCAGTTCGCCCACGTCGTGCTGGACGTGGAGCCGCTGCCGGGCACCGGTTTCGAGTTCGCGTCGGCGGTTACCGGGGGGCGGGTGCCGCGCGAGTACGTGCGCGCGGTCGAGGCCGGGTGCCGGGAAGCGCTCGCCGAAGGTCCGATGTGCGGGCACCGGGTGGTGGGGCTGCGGGTCACGCTCACCGACGGGCTCACGCACCCGAAGGACTCCTCGGAGTTGGCGTTCCGCGCTGCCGGCCGGTTCGGCCTGCGGGCTGCGCTGCGCGCTTGCGGGATGGCGCTGCTCGAGCCGGTCGCGGAAGTCACGGTCAGCGCGCCTGCCGACGCGCTCGGCGGGATGCTCGGCGACCTCGCGGCGCGGCGCGGACAGGTCACGGCCTCGACGGTACGGGCGGTCACCGCGGTGGTGCCGCTGGCGGAACTGTTCGGGTACGCGACGCAGCTGCGCAGCCGGACCCGCGGGCGGGGCACGTTCACCTCCCGTCCGGCCGGATACCGTCCCGCGGCGTGAGCGGTGGTACGGGCTCGGTACGTGTCGTACCCGGCCCGTACGATGCCGTGCCGTGGGTAGCAGCTATCAGACGGTTCTCGCCACGGGCGAGCTGACGGACGTACGCGCGGCCGTGGCCGCCTCGGGCCAGCGGGCGGCGGTCATCCCGGCCGGCCCGGCGCGGTGGGCCGTGGTGCCGTTCCAGCAGGACGGGTATGCCGAGACCGCGGAGCTGGCGCGGCTCCTGAGCCGGCCGGCGGGCGCGATCGCGGCGTCCTTCAACGTGTTCGACTCCGACGTCATGGCGGTCGGGCTGTATCGCGACGGCCGCAACTACCACGACTACCTGTCCGACCAGGAGTACGTCACCGAGGCCTGGGACGACGACGACAACGAGATCCAGGTGGACTTCCTCGGCCGCGAGTATCCCGAGGCCGCCGCGCTGCCCGCCGGGCCGTACGGCGCCGACCCGGCCGCGTTCACACCGCTGGCGGTCGGCGAGGTGGACGAGCGGGCCCTCACGACCGTGCTGACCGGCGAGTACCTGTTCACCGAGGAGCAGCACGCCGAGATGCTGCAGCTGCTCGGCATCGACGCGCGCCCGTTGCAGTTCACGTACGACGAGGCGGTCGCGTCGGGCCTGGCCGTCTGACGGGCGCCGTCACGACTGGGCGGCGAGCCAGCCGCAGTCGGAGCACACGTCGAAACCGCGGAACTGCGCGAGGCGGCGGCGTGCGCACACCGGGCAGACCACCCGGTACAGCTCGTGGTCGCCCGCGCGGCGGCGGGCCGGGTGCACGACGGTGAAGTGCAGGCGGCGCTGCCACCGCCCGTCGCCGGGGTCGACGGCCAGCACGCCGCTGCGGCGGGCCACGTCGATGCGGGCGAGCAGCCGGGTGTCGGCGCCGGCCGCCGGCGGCACGAGCAGCAGCGGCGCCACGTCCGCGGGCTTCACGTCCTCCACGCCGGAGATGACCGCGGCGTCGCGGCGTACGCCGTCCCCGCCGAGCGGGCCGACCGGCAGGTCCGTGCACCAGTCCGGGCGCGGGCCGGGGTCGAACTGGCCGAGCCGGGTCCGGAAGAGCACCCAGAGGCCGAGGTTCTCCGAGCCGGCCAGGCCGATCTTGACGTCGGCGCCGCGCTCGTCGTTGAGGCCGTAGAGCTGCGGTCCCCACTTGGTGGCCCGCTGGGCGGCCGCGACGGCGACGCCGATGCCCGGGTGGAGCACGTCGGCGACCACCTCGGTGAACCGCCAGAGCCCGCCGCGCACGACGTCGCCGGCGATCTCCGCGCAGGAGGCGGCCGCCCAGTCCGACACCCGGCGCTGCTGCGGCCGGTCCGGCAGCTCGGGCCGGCGAGGCCCGGGGACGCGGGAGTCCGGGTCGAACCACGACGGTCGTTCGCCGGGGAGATGAGGGTGGCCGGAACGCATTGACACATGCTGACACCGCGCCTCCGCGGCGACCACCCGGCGCGACCCTCCCCGGGGGCCGGAAAAGCCCGGCTGACCTGCGATGTCAGGGTCATGGCGGCGAGCCGCGGACAACCCTTTCGAGGGATTCGCGGCCCGCCGCCTTGACGGTGCTCAGAACGCGCCGGTGTAGAGAAGCCGGTTGGGTGAGCCGGAGCCCGGGTTCGTCACGACGCCGGTCGTCGCGTTCGACACGATCGCCGCGTGCACCTCCGCCGCGCTCGCCGCCGGGTGCGTGGCCAGGTAGAGCGCGGCCGCTCCGGCCACGTGCGGCGTCGCCATGGACGTACCGCTGATGGTGTTCGTGGCGGTGTCGCCCGTGCCCCACGCGGAGGTGATGTCGATGCCCGGCGCGAACACGTCGACGCACGTGCCGCGGTTGGGCCAGCTGGGCTTGCGGTCGCTGTCGTCCACGGCCGACACGGTGATGGCGGCCGGCACCCGGGCCGGGGACTGGGTGCAGGCGTCGAGGGCGATGAGGCCGAACAGCCCGTTGCCCGCGGCGATCGAGTAGCTGACGCCGGAGGCGATCGACCGGCCGACCGCGTCGTCGAGCGCGGTGTCGGCGCCGCCGCCGAGGCTCATGTTGGCGACCGCGGGCTTCACCGCGTTCGCGGTCACCCAGTCGATGCCGGCGACGACCTGCGCGGTGGTGCCGCTGCCCTGGCAGTTGAGCACGCGGACGGCGACGAGCTGCACGCCCTTCGCGACCCCGTACGAGGTCCCGCCGACCGTCCCGGCGACGTGTGTGCCGTGGCCGTTGCAGTCGTCCGCCGCGCCCCCGTCGACGGCGTCGAAGCCGCTCGTGGCCCGTCCGCCGAAGTCCTGGTGGGTGGTGCGGATGCCGGTGTCCACGATGTAAGCGTGCACGTTCGAGGCGGTGGTCGAGTACGTGTACGCCGAGTTCAGCGGCCTGCTGCGCTGGTCGATGCGGTCGAGGCCCCACGAGGGCGGGCCGGCCTGGGTGTCACTGGCCCGGTGCACGACGTTCGGCTGCACGTAGGCGACAGCCGGGTCGGCGGCCATCCGGCGGGCCTGCTGCGCGCCCATGGTGGCGGCGAACCCGCGCAGGGCGTGCGAGTACGTCCGCTGCACGGTGGCGCCGTGCCGCCTGGCGAGCGTGCGCGCCTGCCCGGCGACCACCGGCCCGCCCTGTTTGAGGACGACGACGTAGCTGTCCGGCACCACCTCGGCGCCGGCGACGGAGAGGACGGCTTTCTCGGCGGGCGCCGCGGTGGCGGGTCCCGCAGTGCCGAGCATTGTCAGGGTCACGGCGGCTGTGGCCGCGACCGTCCACCGGATCGACCTGTGCATGTACGCCTCCGGGGTCAAAGGGGTCAGGACCACCCCATCGACGCCTGAGAATATTCAGTCGGCCTCCGCGGGCGCTTCCAGCCCGGCTTTCTCGTCGCGATCTGCCCATTCGAGCAACGGCCGCAAGTCGTACGCGAGGTCGTCGATCGTCGCGTGCAGATCACCGAGCTCGGCGAAGCGCGCGGGCACCGTCTGCAGGGTGAAGTCGTCCGGCTCCACGTCGTCGACCTCCGCCCACCGGATCGGGGTGGAGACCGTCCCCCGCTGGTTGCCGCGCACCGAGTACGCGCTGGCGATCGTGTGGTCGCGCGCATTCTGGTTGAAGTCGACGAACAGCTTCCGCGGGTCCCGGTCCTTGCGCCACCACGTCGTCGTGACGTCGTCGGGGGCCCGGCGTTCCACCTCGCGCGCGAAGGCGAGCGCGGCCCGGCGTACGTCGCCGAAGCCGTGCTCGGGCTTGATGCGGACGTACACGTGCAGGCCCCGGCCGCCCGAGGTCTTC
Source organism: Actinoplanes sp. NPDC049316 (assembly GCF_040677315.1). Lineage (NCBI taxonomy): Bacteria > Bacillati > Actinomycetota > Actinomycetes > Micromonosporales > Micromonosporaceae > Actinoplanes > Actinoplanes sp. NPDC049316. Next base: position 342,903 of record NZ_JBFAQM010000002.1, read on the forward strand.
GGGTAGCCCGTGATGCCCAGCTCGTCGAGGACCTCGCGGGCCACGTGCGCGACGCGGCGTACGGTGGCGAAGTCGCACTCGGGCATCGGGTCGAGGTCGATGCGCCACTCGTCCGGCCGCTCGGTGTCGGCGCGGCGCGAGTTCCACGGGTGGAACTCCACGGTCGACATCTGCACGGCCCAGATCACGTCGCCGAGCTGCGTCACGCACAGCTCGTCGGCGTGCCGGTTGTAGCGCGGGAACGTGACCCGGACGGTCTGCAGCCAGGGCGGCGCGCCGTGCGGCACCCGCTTCTGATGGACCTTCTCGCCGGCCAGGCCGTCGGGGAAGCGGTGCAGCATGCACGGCCGTTCCCGCAGCGCGCGGACGATGCCGTCGCCGACGCTCCGGTAGTAGTTGACGAGGTCCAGCTTGGTCAGGCCGAGCTCGGGGAAGTACACCCGGTCCGGGTTCGAGACCCGTACGGTGTGCTCCCCCGCCTCCACCTCGATCGCGGGCGGCTTCGTGGCCATGGATCTCAACGTAGCCGGTCAGTCGTCCGCGCGGTGCCGTCCCACGTGGATCGGATCGCGCTGCTCGGGGATCGCTGCGGCCCGGCCGCCACCGCGGTGCTTGACCGCGTACATGGCGTGGTCGGCGGCGCGCAGTGCCTGGTCGGGGTCGTCCGCCGCGCCGGCCAGGTGCACGCCGACGCTGGCGCCGATGGTGACCTCGTTGCCCAGCACGAGGAACGGGCGCTCCACGCACAGCCGGACCCGCTCGCTCATCGCGTCGGCGTCGGACCGGTCGGTGATGCCCGGCATGAGCACGACGAACTCGTCGCCGCCGACGCGGGACAAAACGTCGTTGGCGCGGACACAGGCGCTCAGCCGCTCGGCGACCTGGCGCAGCAGCTCGTCGCCGGCCTCGTGGCCGTACGCGTCGTTGACCGGCTTGAAGCCGTCCAGGTCCACGAAGAGCACCCCGACCGACTCCTGCCGCAGCGACGAGCTCAGCGCGTCCTGCATGCGGCGGCGGTTCGGCAGCCCGGTCAGCGCGTCGTGCTGCGCCTCGTGCGCCAGCCGCTCCTGGAACGCGCGGTTCTCGGAGACGTCGCGGGCGTTGATGACGATGCCGGTGAGGGCCGGGTTGTGCATCTGGTTGGACGCGGTGAACTCGAACCAGGTCGCCTTGCCGGTGGAGTTGAGGATACGGGTCTGCAGCCGCAGCACCCCGTTGCGCTCGCCGAGCAGGCGCTCGAAGGCGCTCATCATCCGCTGCCGGTCCTCGGGGTGCACCAGCTCGAAGACGCTGCTGCCCTGCAGCGAGCCCGCCGGGAAGTGCAGCACCGACGCGGCACTCGGGCTGGAGTAGGCGACCCGCCCGTCGGCGTCGAGCACGGCGACCATGTCGGGGGCGTGCTGGAACAACGCCTGGAACTTCTCGTCCGCGCGCCGGCGCTGCACCTGGGTGCGGTAACCCAGGATCGAGATCCCGACCGCGCCGATCAGCAGCATCGCGAGCAGCGTCACGTTGATGGTCTGGCTGCGGCTGTGCACCGCGCCGTCGAACGACGCCATCGTCTGGATCCGGACGTACGCCCAGCCGCCCGGCAGCACGTCCCCGGTGACCACGATGGCGATCATGTCGGTCTTGCCCGAGCGGTACTCGACGAACGTCGAGCCGGCCGGGTTGGCCTTGGCCGCCGCCACGACGGCCGGGTTGATCTTCGTCCCGATCAGGGACGCCTCGCTGGCGAACAGGGCGGCGCCCGCGCTGTCGATGACGATGGTCCGGTGCGCGTCGGACTTCAGCCGCGCCGTGTACGCCTGCAGCGTCGTGTCCGCGAGCTTGTTGAAGCCGACGAGGACCGCGGCCACGGCCCCGCCGACCCGGATGGGGACGGCGACCGCCTCGACGGCGACCTTGTGGCCGCTGCCGTCGTACACGCTCATCAGCGAGGAGAAGCCCGGCTTGCCGCTGAGCAGCAGTCCGCGCATGACCTGGTAGCCGGGGTCGCTCGGGTCGGGCAGCGGGTTCGTCCGGGTGGCGTTGAGCACGGTGCCGTCCAGGCCGGTGATCGCCGCCCCGTACGGGAACTGCGCCGACTTGCGCACGTACGCCTCGAGGGCCCGCAGGTCGCCGGCGTGCCCGGCGCCGAGGTCGAAGGTCCGGGTCTGGGCGAACTCGCTGAGCTCCTTGGCGGAGAGCAGCTGCATCTGCCCGGCGAGGGTCGCGTTGTTGACCGCGAGCGCCTGTGAGTCGGCGCGGTGCACCGTGTCCGCCGCCCGCAGCGCCGACCGGTTCACGACCACGCCGACGATGCCGACGGCCACCAGCAACAGCACGCTGACGACCACGGCGATCCAGTTGCGCAGCCGCATCGATTGGCCTCCTCTCCAGGAGACCATCGGGCGCCTCCGGGCCGACCTGAGAAGTCCCCGGTCACCGTCGCCACGGCGCCGGGCGGCCCTGCAGCCACCACTGCAGGGAGCCGGTGACCCGGGGCAGGACGACGTACGTCATCAGCGGCGTCAGCGCGAGGGTGGAGGCCAGCGTGCGCACCACGACGTGCTGCCCGGCGAGCAGGTGCCCGAGCGTCACCGCCGACAGCAGGCTCAGCGGGAAGAACCCCACCCAGATGGTGACCGCCTGCTTCCAGCGGGGCGGGGCGGCGGGGGCCGGCTCGGCCACGGAGTGCTCGCGCGGCGGGTCGAACCAGCCTTCGATGCCCGTACGCTTCTCGACCCGGGTGTGCTCGACCATGCCCTGCGCGGACGACAGCCACCAGCGCCGCTGCGACGACTCCTCCCAGACCCGCAGCGCCTCCGCGTCGGCGAAGCGGTACAGCATGTGCCAGTCCGTCGAGCCGGGCCCCGGACGGATCCAGCCGACCCCGAGGAAGCCGGGGAAATCCTCGGCCAGCGCCGCGCCGGCGCGGACCCACGCGAGCATCTCCGCGGTGCGGGACGGGTCGGCCCGGCGGGTGATCGCCACGGTGACGGGAAGCTGGTGGATCGCGGTCTGCATACCCCTATCGTCGGTCGCCGGTGTTACGAACGGGCAGCCTCCGGCTGTGACGAAGAGCGCGTCCGAGCCCGGCGAGGAGTAGGTTCCGGGCATGATTCGAAAGCTCTCGATGGCCGCGCTCGGCCTGGTCACCCTCGCCGCCGCGGGCGGCTTCACCACGGGCGCCCCGGCCCCGGCGTGGCGGCTCTCCGACACGGGCGTCACGGCCCGCTTCCGCGGGCTCGCGCCGGTCAGCGACCGGGTCGCCTGGGTGGCCGGTTCCGGCGGCACGATTCTGCGTACGGTCGACGGCGCGCGCTCCTGGCAGCGGGTGGATCCCCCGGGTACGGCGGAGCTGCAGTTCCGCGACATCGAGGCGTTCGACGCCGGCCACGCCGTCGCGCTGACCATCGGTGAGGGCGACCAGTCCCGCCTGTACGCCACCTCCGACGGCGGCCGCACCTGGGCGGAGACGTTCCGCAACGACGACCCGGCGGCGTTCTACGACTGCGTCGCGTTCCTGGACCGCCGCCACGGCCTGGCCCTGTCGGACCCCGTCGGCGGCAAGTTCCGCATCCTCGCCACGGCCGACGGCGGCCGCTCCTGGTCGGTGCGGCCCACCGCCGGCATGCCGGACGCGCTGCCCGGCGAGTTCGCGTTCGCCGCGAGCGGCACCTGCCTGGTGACGGCGGGACACGGCGGCGCCGGCCGGGCCTGGTTCGCCACCGGCGGCGGTGCGCGCGCCCGGGTCTTCACCACGGCGGACGGCGGCCGCACCTGGCAGGTCACCGACAGCGGCATCCCGAGCGGCCCGAGCGCGGGCGTCTACAGCCTCGCCTTCCGCGACCCGCGCCACGGCATCGCGGTCGGCGGTGACTACGCCGTGCCGGAGACCGCTCCGGACGCCGCCGCGACCACCCGTGACGGCGGCCGCACCTGGAGCCCCGCGGCCGAGGAGCCCGGCGAATACCGCTCGGGCGCGGCCTGGCTGAGTTCGCGTACGGCCCTCGCGGCCGGGCCCACCGGCAGCGACATCAGCCGCGACGGAGGCCGCACGTGGACGGAGTTCGACAGCGGCAGCTTCGACGCGGTGCGATGCGTGCGGGGAGCGTGCTGGGCATCCGGCGAACAGGGCCGCGTGGCGACGCTGACCTGGCGTCGATAGGCGACGTTCGGTGGACTGTGTCAGCCGAAGAGGGCGCCGGGGATGTCGGCGTAGAAGAGGGCGGGGTCCTGGGAGAGGGATGCCTTGACGTTGGCGGTGGGCCGGTCAGCGATCACCTCGAGCTTGCCCGCTTCCAGCCCGTCCAGGGCCATGCCGACCACCTCGTGGGGCGGGAGTTTGGGGATGTCGTAGCCGGCCATCATGTCGGTGTCGGCGATCGCCAGGGCCAGGGCGGTGACCTGGGTCTTCTGGTCGGCCAGCTCGAGCCGGACGCCGTTGGTGAGTGACCATTCCGCGGCCTTGGAGGCGGCGTAGCCGTTGCTGCTGGGGGCGAAGGCGTACCAGCTCAGCGCCGAGATGACGTTGAGGATGGCGCCGCCGGCGAGCCGGGGGGCGAAGGCGCGGGTGACGGCCAGCGTGCCCCAGAAGTTGGTCTCGAACTCGCGGCGGATGTCGTCGATCGACGGGCCGAGCAGCGGGGCGTCGGTGGAGATGCCGGCGTTGTTGACCAGGATGTCGAGATCGCCCACCTCGGCTGCCGCGGCGTCGATGGACGCCGGGTCGGTGATGTCCAGCTGCAGGGGGACGACGCCGGGGATGTCGATGCGGTCGGGGCGGCGGGCGGTGGCGTACACGGTGGCCGCGCCGCGGGCGAGGAGCGCCTCGGCGAAGGCCTTGCCGAGACCGCGGTTGGCGCCGGTGACGAGAGCTTTCGTGCCGTTGATCTGCATGCCGCCACGCTAAAACCTCACGTTGACGTCAGAGGCAAGGGTTGCGAGGTAGATCACTGTGCGTATCGGGGATCTGCGACTGCGCATGAGCGGCCGGCCGGTCACGCGTTGAGATAGGCGAGGACGGCGAGCACCCGGCGGTTGTCGTCGTCGGAGGGCGGCATCGACAGCTTGGTGAAGATGTTGTTGATGTGCTTGCTGATCGCCTTCTCGGTGATGAACAGCTTCGCCGCGATCGCCGCGTTGGAGCGGCCCTCGGCCATCTGGCCGAGCACCTCGCGTTCGCGCGGGGTGAGCGCGGCGAGCGGCGGGCGCCGGGCGAGCAGCTGCGACACGACCTCCGGGTCCATCGCGGTGCCGCCCGCCGCGACCCGGCGTACGGCGTCGACGAACTGGGCCACGTCGGAGACGCGGTCCTTGAGGAGGTAGCCGACGCCGCCGCGGCGGTCGGTCAGCAGCTCCCGCGCGTACAGCGGCTCGACGTGCTGGGAGAGGACGAGCACGGGCAGCCCGGGCACCTCGGCGCGGGCGGCGATCGCGGCCTGCAGGCCCTCGTCGGTGAACGTGGGCGGCAGCCGTACGTCCACCACGGCGACGTCGGGCCGGTGCCGCAGCAGGGCGGGCAGCAGCGCCGGCCCGGTGTCGACCGCCTCGACGACCTCGAGATCGAACGCCGTGAGGATCCGCGTCAGGCCCTCACGGAGGAGTGCGAGGTCTTCGGCGATGACAACGCGCACGGGAGCTCCATGGTGACGACGGTCGGCCCGCCGGGCGGCGAGGACAGCGTCATCGTGCCATCGAACGCCGCGAGCCGGCGTCCGATGCCGCGCAGCCCGGTGCCGGAGTCCGGATCGGCGCCGCCGCGTCCGTCGTCCAGCACGACCATCGTGAGCCCGCCGTCGGCGTACCGGAGGGAGACCGCGGCGGTGTGCGCGCCGCTGTGCCGGACCACATTGGTCAGGGCCTCCGCGACGGCGAAGTAGGCGGCCGACTCCACCGGGGTCTCGGGCCGGCCCGGCAGGTCGGCCTCGACCCCGACCGGGATCGGCAGGCCGAGGGCGAACGCGCGCACGGCGCCGGCCAGGCCGCGTTCCGCGAGCACCGGAGGGTGGATGCCGCGGACGAGGTGACGCAGCTCGACCAGCGCGGAACCACTGGCCTCGCGCGCCTCGGCAAGCAGCTTGCGCGCGGCCTCCGGGTCGCGCTCCAGCATCTCCTCGGCGAGCCCGATCGTCATGCCGAGCGAGACCAGCCGGGCCTGCGCACCGTCGTGCAGGTCGCGTTCGATGCGGCGCAGCTCGGCCGCCTGGGCGTCCACAGTGTCCGCTCGCGTCTCGGTCAGCTGCGCCACGCGCAGCCGGAGCTCGGCGGCCTTCGTCGGAGCGAGGAACAGCTTGGTGAACCTCGCGTCGACCCAGCGCAGCCCGGGCGCGACGGCGACACCGGCCGCCAGGATCAGCACACCCTGCGGCAGCGACATCATGCCCTCGCCGAGGCTCTGAATGGGCCAGTAGAGCCCGTAGCCGTACGAGTCCAGCCCGAGGGAGAGCCACAGCGGCAGCAGGGTGATGCCCTCGATGCCGTACAGGGGCAGGGCGAGGGTCAGGACTCCGAGGACCAGACCGGCGACGCCACCCGGGAGCAGCCAGGCCAGGTCCCGCCAGGTCGCCGGGTCGGTGAGGATCCACCGGTACCGCCGCCAGCCGCCGGGCAGCGCCTTCTCCGGCCGCGGCGCGTACGGCCGGGCGATCACCACGCCGGCCCGGGCGGCCAGCCGGCGCGCCAGGTCGGCCCGGCCGCGTACGAGCCAGGTGACGAACGGCAACGCCACCATGCCGATGCCGGCGACCGGGGTGAGCGCGAGCGCCACGACCCAGAGCACCAGCAGGGGGAAGTTGGTCAGCGCCAGCGCCACGGCCGCCACGCCGTCGGCCACGGCGCGCAGCCCGTCGCGTACCCAAGCCCGCGTCTCCATCCCGTCATTCTCGGCCGACCGCACCGGGTGAGGCGGTAGTGCTGGCACCCCTCTTCCACGGGGGTCTGCACTCCTGACCGCGCCCGCCGCCGCCGCGAGGCTGGACCCATGACAACGATCGAGCGACCCCGGGCCGCGACCGGCAGCGATTTCGCGGAGCTGGCCCGCCGGATCACCGACGCGGGCCTGCTGGCCCGCAAGCCCGGCTATTACGCCGTACGGCTGAGCGTCGTGGCGCTGATGCTCGCCGGCGGGTGGACCGCCTTCCTGGTCGTCGGCTCGTCCTGGTGGACACTGGCCGTCGCGGCGTTCCTGGCGGTGACCTTCGCGCAGGTGGCGCTGGTGGCTCACGACCTCGCGCACCGGCAGGTGTTCCGCACCAACGAGCCCAGCGCCCGTGCCGGGCGGATCGCCGGGAACCTGGCCATCGGCATGAGCTACGGCTACTGGATGGACAAGCACACCAAGCACCACGCCAACCCCAACCACGACGACCTCGACCCGGACGTCACGCCGGCGGTGCTGGTGTGGTCCACCGAGGCGGCCGGCAACCGGCGCGGACGGTTCAACCGCCGGCTCACCCGCCACCAGGCGTGGCTGTTCTTCCCCCTGCTGACCCTGCTGGGCCTCAGCCTCAAACGGGACAGCATCAACGCCCTGCGCGCGGGTGGCATCAAGCGCCGCGGGCTCGAGACGGGGCTGCTCGCGCTTCATCTCATCGCGTACGTGACGGCGCTGCTGGTCGTGCTCAGCCCGCTGCAGGCGCTCGCCTTCGCCGCGGTGCACCAGGCCCTGTTCGGCGTCTACCTGGGAATGACCTTCGCACCCAACCACAAGGGCATGCCACATCCGACCGGCTCCGAGGACTTCCTGCGCAAGCAGGTGCTCACGTCCCGCAACGTCCGGGGCGGCCGAATCGTCGACATCGCGCTGGGCGGCCTCAACTACCAGATCGAGCACCACCTGTTCCCGGCGATGCCCACGCCGAACCTGCGCCGGGCGCAGCCGATCGTGCAGGCGTACTGCGCGGAGATCGGGGTGCCCTACGAGGTGACCGGGCTGCTCGAGTCGTACGGCATCGCCCTGCGTCACCTGCACGAGGTCGGCGCGCCGCTGCGGTGACCGCCGTTTCGTGCGACGGTGCTTGCACGGACCGGCCCGGGAGGCGCCATGGATCTTCAGCTCAGGGACAAGGTCGCCGTGGTCACCGGCGGCAGCGTCGGCATCGGCCTGGCGGTCGCCCGCGGCCTCGCGGCCGAGGGCGCCCACCTCGCGCTGTGCGCCCGCGACGAGCAACGCCTGCGGTCCGTGGTGGAGGCGATCGCCACGGACTTCGGCGTACGGGCGATCGCCGTCCCCGCCGACGTCGCCCGCCCCGACGGCGTGGCGGCCCTCGCCACGGCGGTGGCCGAGGAGTTCGGCGGGGCCGACATCCTCGTCAACAACGCCGGCACCGGCAGCGAGGAGACCATCCTCGAGGCGCCCGACGACCGCTGGCAGGCGTACTGGGAGCTGCACGTCATGGCGGCAGTCCGCTTGGCCCGCGCCCTGGCGCCGGGCATGAAGGCCCGCGGCGGCGGGGTGATCCTGCACAACGCCTCGATCTGCGCGACGCAGCCGCTGGGCTACGAGCCCATCTACAACGTCACCAAGGCCGCGCTGGTGATGTTCTCGAAGTGCCTCGCCAACGAGCTGATCGGCGACGGCATTCGGGTCAACGCCGTCAACCCGGGGCTGGTGATGACGCCGGACTGGCAGAAGACGGCGAAGCTCCTCACGGCCGGCACGGACACGACGTGGGAGGCGTACCTGCAGAAGGTCGCGGACGACAACGCGCCGATCGGCCGGTTCGCCGCCCCGAAGGAGATCGCCGATCTGTTCGTGTTCCTGTGCTCGCCGCGGGCGAGCTACACGGTCGGCTCGACCTACTACATCGACGGCGGATGGCTCCGTACGACCACATAGGACGATCGTCAACCGCTGAACAGTCAGGGATCTCGGCACCATCGGCGGCCGATGACCCTCCAGCCTCCCTTCGTAGAGTCGCCTCATGCGTCACCAAGAGTGACGCACAACTCACGGGGAGGTCTGAAACGATGCTGTCTGCCCGAAAACCCTTCGCGACGCGCCTGCGACGGCTCGGCGCGCTCCTGGCGGCCGGGGCGCTGTCCGCAACGACGCTGCAGGCGGTCGCCGCCGGCCCGGCGGCCGCCGCCGGGCCCGCCGACCACGTCAACTACTGGAACGGCGTGCTGCTGCAGACGTTCCGGGAGACCGAGGACATCGGCCCAGGCCCGCTCGCCCGCTCCGCGGCCATCATGTACGTGTCCATGTACGACGCCGCGAACTCCGTGCTCTGCGCGCAGCGGGCGGCGGACTGTCTCGGTCAGCCGTACACGTCGAAGGTCGCCGGCGGCGGTGACTTCAACACCGCCATCGACTACGCCGCGCACGACGCGCTCACCGGTGTCTTCGGCCCGCTCGGCTTCGACTTCGACGACGAGCTGACCACGGCGCAAGCCGACATCCCGGCCTCCGCCCAGCAGACCGCGGGCCAGTCGGTCGGGCAGCAGACCGCGGCGGCCACGCTGCAGCGCCGCGCCGACGACCACGCCGGCGACGCGATGACCTACACGCCGGACACCGCCGTCGGCGCCTGGCAGCCGGCCACACCCTCCGGCCCCGTCGTCACGCCGAACTGGGGCAATGTCACCCCGTTCGTCATGGCGAGCGGATCCCAGTTCCGCCCGGACGTGCCCGGCGGCTACCAGACGTACGCCCAGTTGCTGGCCAGCCCCGAATACGCCGAGCAGTTCAACGAGGTCAAGGCGTACGGCGCGGCGAACTCCACCGTACGCACCGCCGACCAGAAGAAGGCAGCCTTCTTCTGGGCGAACGACGGGAACGGCACGTACAAGCCGCCGGGCCAGCTGCTGCAGCACACCCAGATCGTCGCCGACGGCCAGCAGGTGCCGGTCACCTCGAAGGTGAAGCTGTTCGCCCAGGTCGCGACGGCCCTCGCGGACGCCTCGATCCTCGCCTGGGACCGCAAGTTCCTCGGCGCCATCGACCTGTGGCGCCCCGACATGGCCATCCACCAGGCGGACCGCGACGGCAACCCGGACACCGAGGCCGACCCGAACTGGGAGCCCCTGTCGATCGACGCGCAGGGCCGCCACTTCTCCCCGCCGTTCCCGGCGTACGTCTCCGGCCACGCGACGTTCGCCTACACCTGGGCCGAGGTCATGAAGCACTGGTTCGGCCGGGACGACATCACCTACACCGGCACGACCGACGACCCGATGGCCAGCGGCCCCCGCACCTTCACCAGCTTCTCCGCGGCGGCCGACGAGAACGCGCACAGCCGGCTCTGGCTCGGCGTGCACTGGCACTTCGACGCGGACAACGTCCTCAACCCGGGCATCGAACTGGGCGAGTACGCGGTCGACAACGCCATGTACTACAACCGCTCCGACTCAGAACTGCTGTACCTGCACAAGACCGGCGTCACCAACCGGAACGAGTGTGACAACACGGGACGCCAGCTCTCCAACGAACACCGCTGGGAGTTCTACCGCTGCGTCCACAGCAACAACCGCACGGTCTTCGACCTGTACGTCCACTAGTCGGCGAGGGTGGCGCCCGATCGCAGCCGGGCGCCACCTCCCGTCACAGGGGCGTGACGTGGGGCGGCGTCGCGAACCCGGGGGAAATCGTCGATCTGTTGGTGCTCCTGTGGTCGCCGCGGGCGAGCCACATCGCCGGCGGCCGGCTCCGTACGACCACATAGGACAGGACCGCCGCTCGCCAGGGTGATGCAGATCGCAGAGGTACGCGAGATAGCCGACGATATTGATATCAGGCGTTATCTTCCGTTCCATACGTTGTGCCCGTCATGCTTCCCCAACCCATGAGGGCACCCATGAAGACGCGCAAGGCGATCACCGTCGCGACCGCGATCGCGATCCTGGCCGGGATGTTCGGCCTGTCGGCCACCGCCGCCCAGGCAGCACCCGTCCGGCCCGTCACGGCGAGTGCGTCGCCGACCGACAGCGGGCCCTGGCCGATCACCGACGAGAACGGCGTGCAGCGGAGCACGCTGAGCATCGACTGGTCCACCGGCTACGCCATCGCCTGCTACGGCGGCGAGGCCGGGGATGTCCGTATCGAGCTGCGGTTCGAGTCCGGATACATCCAGCGGCGGATCGTTCCCCAGTTCGGTTGTGCCGTCGCGGGGCCGCCCGGTGCCCCCGCGGACGCCGGGCCCCCCGTCGCGGTGCGCGGCGTCGTCGGCGACTTCGCCAACCCCTGGCACGAGAACGTCTGACCACCATCGGACGGAGGCGCCCCCAGCAGGAGTCGAACCTGCGGCCTCGACGTTCGTAGCGTCGCGCGCTGTCCAGCTGCGCCATGGGGGCGTTACGGGGAGAAGGGTTCCGAGGGGGCGGTGAGCCTGCGCGTTGGCCGGGTAGCGCAAGTGTTCCCTGCCGGCGAGCCCGGCGGTCGTCCTACCCGCCGTGGCCGGCCCGCACCGGCCACCGCCCCTCGAGGTCTGCGAAGCGGACCGGTCCCGAGGGCGGCGACCGCGGTGATCAGCCGCGTCGTCGCTCGGGCCGGGCCCGGCACATCCGCAGACCGGGTGTTCGCTTCGCGGTACTACCGTGCATGCCAACTCCCTCCGGTCCGATCTCCCGTGCGCGACGGGGCATACGTTAGGGCGCCCGGTCGAGCGCCCTCAACGCATTTACCTCGGCGCGCCCAGGTCGTCGAGGGCCTTGACCGCGCCGCGGTGCAGGGTCACCGGTTCGGTCCTGCGGGCCTTGTCGAGGGTGATCTCCTTGCCGGCCGCGTTGGCCTGGGCGAGCTGGGGCTGCTTCTCGAACAGCGTCCTGGCCAGCACGCAGGCGACGTTCGCGTCCAGGTTCTCGCGGACCAGCAAAAGGTTCGGGACCACGATGGTGTTCACGTCCGCCGCCGACTTGTACGTGGCCGCGGGGATCGTGCCCTGCTCGTACACCGGATTGATCTTCTTGAGGTCCGCGAGGACCGGCGTCACGTCGAGGAACTGGACCTGGTCGCCCGCCGTGGTCAGCAGGTCCGTGATGCCGGGGGTGGGCAGGCCGCCGGACCAGAACAGCGCGTCGATCGAGCCCTCCTTCATGCCGTCGACGGTCTTGGCGAGGTCGAGCCGCTGCGCCTGGACGTCCTTGGCCGGGTCGAGGCCCGCCGCGGTCAGCACGCGGTTGGCGATGACCTCGGTGCCGGATTTCGGGGAGCCGGTGGAGACACGTTTGCCGCGCATTCCCGCGACGTCCTTGATGCCGGCCGCTTTCCGGACGATGACCTGGGTGTAGTTGGTGTGGATGCGGGCCAGCGCCTGCACGGGTTGCTTCGCGGTGAAGCTGTTGGTGCCGTTGACCGCGTCGGCCGCGCTGTCGGCGAGCGAGAACGCCACGTCGAACTCGCCCGCGACGAGCTGCTGGATGTTCTGCACGGAGGCGCCGGTCTCCGAGGCGGTCGCCTTCAGCTTGCCGCCGGTGGCGCCGATCTGTTCCGCGTACGCGTTGCCCAGCGCGAAGTAGACGCCGGTGGAGTTGCCGGTGGCGATGCCGACGCGGGTCTCCTTGGCGACGTCACAGGTGATCGCCCCGCCGGTGTCGGTGTCGGCCGCGTCCTGTTTGCCCCCGCACCCGGTGAGCGCCAGCGTGGCGACCGCCGCCCAGGCCCATGCCTTCTTCATGCTCGAGTCCTCCCCGTCAGCTGCGAACGATCTTCTTGTGGCCGCCGGACGTACGCGATGCCGGCGGCCAGAGCCAGCGCCACTGCGCCGGTCGCGATGGTCCACGGCGCCAGGTAGAGCAGGAGCAGTCCCGCGAGGCCGCCGAGGATGCGGCTGGGCGTACCCGCGGGCCCGATGCCCGACACCCAGGCCCCGGTCGCCACCGCGAGCCCGGCCACCGCGAGGGCCGCGACGGCGGTGGCCCACAGGATCCCGGTGATCGGGCCGCGGGCCAGCAGGTACTCCCCCGGATCCGTGAGCACGAAGGCGATCGGCGCCAGGAAGGCCGGCAGCGCGTACTTGAGGGCCTGCCACATCGTGGGCACCGCCCGGCCGCCCGTGATCGCGCTCGCGCCGACCGCCGCCAGGGCCGTCGGGGGCGTGACCTCGGAGAGCACCGAGTAGTAGAAGACGAACATGGCGGCGGCCGGCGCGGACACCCCGAGGCCGAGCAGGGCCGGGCCGATGATGACCCAGCCGATGATGAAGCTGGCGGTCACCGGCACGGCGAGGCCGAGCAGGGCGAGCGCGACAGCGGCCAGGACCACCGTGAGCGCCAGCACCGCCACCGGGTTCTCGGTGATCGCGCGGGCGCCGCTGACCAGCAGCGATGCCAGCTGCGCGCCGAGGCCGGTCTTCGTCGTGGTCGCGGTGATGATGCCGGCCGCGGTGCAGACGGCCACGACGGGCAGGACTCCGCGTACGCCCGCGGACAGCGCCGCGAACAGCCGCTGCGGCGTCAGCCACGCCTTGCGGTCGAGGAAGGACAGGGCCGCCGCCAGCACGGTCGCGTACACCACCGCGCGGGTGGCGCTCTGCCCGAGGGCGAGCAGCACGACGATGAGCACGAGCGACGAGAAGTGGTATCCGAAGCGGGCCAGCAGCCGCAGCGCGCCGAGCGTGGGCGCCTCGACGGCCCGTACCCCGAAGCGCCGCACGTCGATCTCGACGGCGAGCAGGATGCCCAGGTAGTAGAGGACCGTGGGGATCATCGCCCAGCCGAGCACGGTCAGGTAGGAGACGTCGAGGTACTCCGCGACGATGAACGCCGCGGCCCCGAGCGTCGGCGGCGACAGGATCGCGCCGACGCCCGCCGCGGCGAGCATCCCGCCGGCCTGCTCCGGCGGGTAGCCGGCCCGGCGCAGCATCGGCCAGGTCACCGCGCCGACGCTGACGGCGGTCGCGGTCCCGGATCCGGACACGGTGCCGAGCAGGAAGCCCGCGGCGACAGCCGTACGGCCGGCCGCGCCGCGCGACTTGCGGAAGGCGGCGACGGACAGGTCGACGAAGAAGCGGCTCGCCCCGGACAGGTCCAGCACCGCCCCGTAGATCGTGAACAGCACGATGTAGGTGGCCGCGACGTCCAGCGGAGTGCCGTAGAAGCCGCTCGCCGAGTTGTAGAGCGCGTCGACGATCTGGGCGAAGTCGAGCCCCGAGTGCGCGATGGTCCAGCTCTGCGGCAGCAGACCGCCGTAGTAGCCGTACGCCAGGAAGCCGAGGCACACGATCGGCAGGGCGAGCCCGGTCGTCCGCCGGCACGCCTCGACGACGAGCACCAGCAGCACCGCGCCGGCGATGACGTCGGAGGTGTCGAGCAGGCCCTGGCGGTCGAGGAAGCCGTTGTAACCGCCGGTGAGCGGGTTGAGCGGGTACAGGCAGACGAGCAGGGTGGCCACGGCCAGGATCCAGTCGCCGGCGGTGGGCCGGTTCGGGTGTCTGCGGGCGGCGCCGGGCAGGCCGCTGCGGTAGACGAGGAAGGCGAGCGGCAGCGTGCCGGCGAGGAAGACGATCAGGTAGTACTGGCTGCCCTGCGCCAGGGGCCGGAAGACCTGCCACAGCACGAGCAGCGCGACGGCGAAGGCGACGGTCGCGACCCCGGCGCCGACTTTGCCGCCGAGGGCCCGGGCCGGGCGCTCCTCCTCGTCGTAGTGGACGGCCGGCGGCTCGTGGTCGGCGTCGGCGGGGGCGGCCGTGGCCGCCGTGGACACCGGTCCGACGGGCTCGCCGGGGGCCGTCGCACGGTCGACCGGACATCGACGGTTGACCATGGAAGGACGCTACTATGCAGGGCGCTTCTTGTAACGTGACATTTCCGCGGCGGCGGATGACGGCTGTACGGACAGAGTCACAAAAAGGGCAAAAGTAGTTTCCGGGAACCCGATCGCCGCGTTGATTGGGGTTATGGTGCGACGTTCATCGCTGCAGGAGATCCGCGAGCAGACCTACAAGGACCGCGACGCGTGGTGGACGGTGCTGCTCGTCGATCCCGTGGCGGTCCGGCTCGTCCGGCTCGTCTCGCCGTACCGCCGGATCACCCCGAACCTGCTCACCGGGGTGGCCACGCTCTTCGGCCTCGGCGCGGCCGCCTGCTTCGCGATGCAGGACCGCTGGTGGCTCGTCGCGGGCGCGCTGCTGTTCCACGTGAGCTTCATCGTCGACTGCATGGACGGCAAGATCGCCCGGCTGAACGGCACGGGCTCCCTGTTCGGCACGTGGTTCGACTTCATGTTCGACCGTCTGCGCGTCTTCGGCTGCGCGCTGGCCCTGTTCGGCGGCCAGTACGCGAGGACCGGCTCGAGCGCGTACATGTGGGTCCTGGCGGTCGTGGTCTTCCTGGACCTGTCCCGCTACCTGAACTCGCAGCAGATGGCGAAGGTCCGCCAGAGCATGCGCGACCAGCTCGTCGAGGCCCGCGGCCCGGTCCCGCCGCCGGGCCCGGACGACCCCGCCGCCCAGGTGATCCCGCACGGCCCCCGCGCCCGCGTGCGTCACCTGCTGCACTCGCACCGGATCCGGACGCACCTGGTCAGCGGCATCGAGTTCGAGATGGCCGTGTTCATCGTCGGCCCGCTGACCGGCTGGGTGATCCAGACGCCGATCGTGGCGGGCGCGCTCCTGCTCGCCTTCGAGCTGTTCCTCGTCTTCCGGCTCTGGCAGGCGACCCGGGCGTTCCCGGTGGCCCTCGCCCGGGAACACGCGGCGGCCGCGGTGAGCGCGGCGGCCCCGGCGCAGCCGCAGGACGCGGACCGCAAGCTCAGCCCGGCCCCCCACCGGTAGTGCCGTTGGTCCTGATCGGCCACCCCCATGTGGGGGTGGCGGAGCCCCGGTCGCGGGAGCAGCCTGGAGCACATGGCGGCGACAGAGAGCACGGCGGCGTTCCGTGCGGCCCGGGACTTCCTGCTGGAGCACCGCGAGGACTACGCCGGCGCCTACGCCGGCTTCGAGTGGCCGCGGCTGGGTGAGTTCAACTGGGCGCTCGACTGGTTCGACGTCATCGCCGAGGGCAACGACGACCCGGCGCTGTGGATCGTCGAGGAGGACGGCTCCGAGCGGCGCTTCTCGTTCGCCGAGATGGCGCAGCGCTCCAACCGGGTGGCGAACTGGCTCCGCGCGCGCGGTGTGCGCCGCGGCGACCGCGTCGTGCTCATGCTCGGTAACCAGGTGGAGCTCTGGGACGCCATCCTCGCCATGATGAAGCTGGGCGCGGTCATCATCCCGGCGACGCCGCTGCTCGGGGCCGCGGACGCCCGCGACCGGGTGGCCCGGGGCGAGGCTCAGCACGTCATCGCGCTGTCGTCCGCGACGGACCGGTTCGCCGACGTCGACGCGGCGGTCACCCGCATCGCCGTGGGCCCGCCCGCCGAGGGCTGGCACACGTTCCACGACGCGTACGCCGGGAGCGCGGACTTCAGCCCAGACGGCGTCACGAAGGCCACGGACACGCTGCTGCTGTACTTCACCTCCGGCACGACGGCCCGCCCGAAGCTGGTGGAGCACACCCACGCCTCGTACCCGGCCGGGCACATCTCCACGATGTACTGGATCGGTCTGCGGCCGGGCGACGTGCACCTGAACATCTCGTCGCCGGGGTGGGCCAAGCACGCGTGGAGCAACGTGTTCGCGCCGTGGAACGCGCAGGCGTGCGTCTTCATCTACAACTATTCGCGCTTCGACGGTGTCCGGCTGCTGCGGGAGATGCAGCGGTGCGGTGTCACGAGCTTCTGCGCGCCGCCGACCGTCTGGCGCATGCTCATCCAGTCGGATCTCAGCGTGCTCAGCACGCCGCCGCGCGAGGTGGTCGGCGCCGGCGAGCCGCTCAACCCCGAGGTCATCGAGCAGGTGCAGAAGGCTTGGGGCGTCACCATCCGCGACGGGTTCGGCCAGACCGAGACGACGCTGCAGATCGCGAACACCCCGGGTCAGCCGGTGCGGCCCGGATCGATGGGGCGGCCCGTTCCGGGCTACCGCGTGGTGCTGATCGATCCGCCCACCGGCGAACAGGCGGAGCAGGGCGAGATCTGCCTCGAGCTCGATCCCCGGCCGCTCGGCCTGATGGTCGGCTACCACGGCGACGACGAGCTCACCGCGAACGCCATGGCCGGCGGTTACTACCACACCGGCGACATCGGCTCGCGGGATGCGGACGGCTACATCACGTACGTCGGGCGGACCGATGACGTCTTCAAGGCCTCCGACTACCAGATCTCACCGTTCGAGCTGGAGAGCGTGCTGATCGAGCACGAGGCCGTGGTGGAGGCGGCCGTCGTGCCGTCGCCGGACGCGCTGCGGCTCTATGTGCCCAAGGCGTACGTGGTGCTGGCCGAGGGGTGGGCCGCCGACGACGCCACGGCTCAGTCGATCTTCGCGCACTGCCGCGCGCATCTGTCGCCGTACCAGCGGATCCGCCGGCTCGAGTTCACCGAGCTGCCCAAGACGATCTCCGGCAAGATCCGGCGGGTCCAGCTGCGCGAGGCCGAACGGGTCAAGTACGCCGCCCCGGGCGCGGCCCCGGCCACCGAGTTCCGGGACACGGGAGCCCGCGGCGGATCACCGGAGTGACCCGCCGCGGGACGCCGCCGGTCAGCAGCGACCGAGGTCCTCCCACTGCTGGGTCCAGCCCGGCTCCGAGCCCTGCGTCCAGTACCGGGCCCGCCACAGGTGCTTGCCCTCACCGGAGGCCGGCCCGCTCGGGTCGCCGTACTTGCTCTTCTCGTGCTTGACCGTCTGGCCCGCCGTGTAGACCGTGCCGAAGGCCCACTCCGGCGCGGTCGAGCAGTTGCCCGCCGGCGGCGGCGTGCCGGGCGACGAGGGCGGGGTGGTCGGCGTCGACGGCGGGTTTGTGGGTGGCGTGGTCGAGCATCCGCTGCCGGACGAGTCCACCGTGTCCGTGAAGGCCGTGCCCGACGACCGGTATCCGGCCGCCCGCGAGGAGACCTGGGCCGGCGTCAGCGCCTGGTTCTTCGCGAACAGCACCCAGTCGACCTGCTGGATGTACGTGGACAGCCCACCCGTGTGCGCCGCCGTGTCGATGAACCACAGGTTCCAGTTGATGGTCATCGTCTGGCGCGGGTAGTACTTGCCCGAGTGGTCGCCGACCTGCACCCCGTCGATGTAGTAGATGACGTGGCCGTTCGCGACGGTGACCACGAGGTCGTGCCAGCCGTTGAGCGAGCTGCGCTGCTCCGAGTGCACGTTGTCGGCGTACCAGGGATCGGCGCGGTACGTGTACCAGGTGGTCTGGTAGTTGATCGGGCCGGTCTCGCCCCAACCCCCGTTCGGCAGGTACTCGGAGACGTCCAGCTCGCTGTACGTCGGGTCGAGGTCGCCGTTGAGCGGGCTGATCGTGAAGAACGTCTCGTTGATGTGGTCGCCGTCGTTGCCGCCGACCGGGGTGTCGGTGAAGCGGACGCGGCTGGCGTACGTGCCCTCGAAGAAGCGCTTCTGGGTGCTGTAGAGCTCGGCCTGGTTGGTGCCGGCGCCGGTGCCGTCGGTGGACGCGGTGAGCTGCATGACCTTCTGGCCGTCCGCGGTGGGGAAGGTGATGCTGTTCGGCGACCAGGTGGCGCCGGGGACGCCGGGTCCGCCGGAGTAGCTGCGCGGGGTCCAGCCGTGCGCCGACAGGTTGGCGTCGCTCGACGACGAGTAGGCGAAGTCGTCGAACAGGTAGCCGCAGTCGGCAGCCGAGGCGCTGGTCGCGGTCGCGAGGACCGCGGCGGCGCCGAACGCGCCCACCACGGCGACCGCGGCCAGCGCGGACATTGATTTACGTCTGTCGATGGACATGAGCGGGGTCCTCCAGTACGGGGGAAAGGGGATGGACCTACCTGACCGCGCCGGCGGTCATTCCGGCTCGGATGTGGCGCTGGAAGGCGACGTAGGCGATCAGTACCGGCAGCATGGCGATCGTCAGGCCGGCGAACAGACCGCTCCAGTCGCTGCGGTAGCCCTGGCTGACCGACAGGGCGGCCAGACCCTGCGCCAGGACGTACCGGTCCGGGTCGGGGTTGAGAACCAGCGGCAGCAGGTACTGGTTCCAGAGCCCGAGGAAATTGAAGATGCCGACCGCCACGAGCCCCGGCCGGGCCATCGGCAGCATGACGCGGAAGAACACCGCGCCGTGCGAGCAGCCGTCGAGGAAAGCCGCCTCCGCCACCTCGGCCGGCAGGTTGCGGAAGAACGCGTGCAGGAAGAAGACCGTGAACGGCACGGCGTACGCGGCGTACACGAGGATCAGCCCCTGGTACGTGCCCAGCAGCCCCAGTTGCTGCACGACGAAGAACAGCGGCACCAGGGCCAGGAACACCGGGAAGAACATGGCCGCGACGAACGTGTAGTAGATGATCCGGTTGCCGCGGAACTCGTAGCGGGCGAGGGCGTACGCGACCAGCGAGCCGAGCAGCATCGTCAGGGCCAGCGCCCCGCCGACGACGACGAGGCTGTTGAAGAAGTAGCGGCCGATGCTGGCCTCGGTCCACGCCCGGGCCCAGTTGCCGGGCTGCGGGGAGGACGGCAGCGACCACGGGTCGTTGAGGATCTCGTCGTCGGTCTTGAACGAGCTGACCACCGCCCACAGCAGCGGCAGCGCGGTGACCACGGCCCAGGCGAGCATCGCCAGGTGCACCGGGACCGTTCGCAGCGAGCGCGGCGGCCGGGCCGGCCTGCCACCCGGTTCGGGTACGGGCGGCGACGGGCTGGACCGGGGCGGGGAGACGGAGAGCGTCATGTTGCCTCCACTGTGGACCGGCGGCCGCCGCGCAGGGCGAGCACCGCGAGCGTCAGCGTGGCGAAGAACAACGTGACCCCCATGGCCGACGCGTAGCCGAACTTCCCGTACTGGAAGGCGTTGCGGTAGAGGGAGAGCCCGATGACCTCCGTGGCGCCGTCGGGCCCTCCCGGTCCCACCGTCATCACCTGGACCACCGCGAACGCGTCCAGCGCCGCGATGCCCAGATAGACGAACGCGACCTGCACGGTGTCGCGGACCAGCGGCAGGGTCACGTTGCGGAACGTCGCCCAGCCGCCGGCGCCGTCGAGGACCGCCGCCTCGAACAGCTCGTGCGGGATGCCGTCGATGGCCGCACTGAACAGCACCACGTAGAAGCCCACCGACGACCAGATGAGCACCGCCATCACGGCCGGCAGGGCCAGCGACGGCGAGGCCAGCCACGAGGCGGCCAGCCCGCCCAGCCCCACCGCCCGCAGCGCGCCGTTGAGCAGGCCGGTGTTGGGGTTGTAGACGAAGCTCCACAGCACCGCCACCACGACGAGCGAGAGCAACTGCGGGAAGAAATAGATGATCTGGTACGCGCCCGCGCCGGGCACCGAGCGCCGGCCACCACGGCCGCCGAGGTGGAGCATGCTGGCGAGGAACAGGCCGATGGCGACCGTGACGAGCGGGACCACGACGAGCAGCAACGCGTTGTTGCGTACCGCGTCCACGAAGAGCGAGTCCTCGGTGAGGCGGCGGTAGTTGTCCGCCCCGACGAAACGCGCCTCGCCGGCCACACCGGTCCAGTCCGTGAGCGACAGGTAGAACGCCTGCGCGTACGGCGACAGCACGAAGACGACGTGCAGGACCAGCGCGGGGATCAGCGCCCCGGCGAGGAACCGCCACCGGCCGTGCCTCATCAGCGCGTGTACTTCTGCACGGACGAGTCCTTGGCGATGCCGTCGGCCGCCTTCTGGATGCGGTCCGACCACTGCGCCGCGGTGATGCGCTTGTTCACCAGTTCGCCTGTGGCGTCGTCCACCGCCTTGGCGAGCGGGGCGTACCACGTCCGGAAGCGGTAGGTGAAGGTCTCGGGTCCCGCGGCCGTCACCGCGTCGCGGACCGAGGAGAGGCCGCTGCTCAGCGTCAGTCCGTCGGTCGCGCCGGCGACCGCGGGCAGCGTGCCGGCGGACTGCGCGAAGGCCTTCGCCGACTGCTTCGAGAACAGGATCCGCAGGTACTCCATGCCGCCGGCCGGGTTCTTCGCCTTGGCCGGCACCAGGAACGACTCGCTGCTCGCCGCCTGCACGGCGGTCTGCTTGAGCTGGTCCGCGGTCGTCCGCGACGGCACCGCGCCCATCACCATGTCGAAGCCGTCCGGGGTGACACCCTTCTGCTCGCTCTCCAGCCACGAGCCGCACGGGATGAACGCGGCCTTGCCCTGGCACCACGCGGCCTGCGCCTCGGTGTGCGACAGCGCCTCCGAGCCCGACATGATGTAGCCCTTGGCGGCCAGCTCGGCGAACGCCTCCGCCGCGCTGACGAGTCCGGGGGCCTTCCACGCGTCGGGCTCGAGGTTGTCCACGGCCTTGACCAGCGCGAGGCCGCCGGTCTTCGCGGCCATCGACAGCAGCGGGTCGTTGATGTACTCCGGGTACTTGCCCTGGTACGTCCACGGCGCGATGCCCGCGGCCTTGATGGTCGCGCACAGCGCGAGCATGTCGTCCCAGGTCTTCGGGTACGCCCAGCCCTTGGCCGCGAACAGCTTCTTCGAGTACCAGAGCCCCCACACGGTGTACGTGAAGTTGAGCGTCCGCGGCACCTTGTCGAACGTGCCGTCCTCCACCACGCCGGGCAGCAGCGTGTCGCGCACCTTCTTCGACGGGTCGTCGAACGCCGGGGCGTCCAGCAGCGCGGTCAGGTCGGAGACCTGCTTGGCCCCCACGAGAGTGGCGATGTCGAGGCGGTCGGCGCCGGTGTTGTCCACGACGTCCGGGGGCGTGTTCGCGACGAACCGGGGCTGCAGCGCGACGCCGACCTTCTGCAGTCCCTTGTGGTCGATCTTCGCGCCGGCGTACTTCTGGCTGTAGAGGGCCTCGGCGTGCTTGGCGTAGTCGTCGCCGTACCCGCCCTTGAAGATGACGACCTCGAGCGGGGCGTCGGCCTTGACGCCCAGCGGATTGTCGGCACTCTTCGTGCCGGTGTTGCCGGCGGCGGGGTCGTCGCCGCCGCCTCCACCGGTCACGCACGCGCTGAGCAGGGGTACGGCGGCACCGGCGGTGAGCGCGGTGCGTATCAGGGTTCGTCTCGTCGGGGACATCGGGCCACGCCCTTTCTATGCGGTACGCCGGATGCGCCCGGCGTACCGCTCCTCGAGCTGTTTGTTGTGTTCACGCCCGCCCGGCACGTTGTCGGACAGGTAGACCGGCGGCGTCTCGCCCAGCGCCAGCAGCCGGGCCACCACCTCGGTGACGATCTGCTGGGCCAGCAGCGCCGCGGTGATCGAGGAGACCCCGCCGACGGCGCCGTCGCCGTAGGACAGGGCCGCGTCGCCGTACGGGGCACCGTTGTCCAGCACGACGTCCGCGAGATCGGTGAGCTTGAGCCCGCTCTCGTGCCGCGACTCCACCCGTGCCGAGTGCTCCAGCGAGGTGATCGCGACGAGGGCGTGGCCGCGCTGCTTGACCAGCTGGGCCATCTCGACGACCGCGCCGTTGACGCCGGAGTTGCTGGCGATGACGAACGCGTCGTCGGGCTTAATCGGGGCGAGCTCGTAGAGCCGGTGCGCCACCCGCGGGGTGCGTTCCAGCTGCGGGTCGGCGAGCACGCTCGCAGGCTCGCCGCCGTACAGGACGATGTCCCGCAAGGCGATCTTGTTGGTCGGCACCAGGCCGCCGGCCCGGCCGGCGATCTCCATGGCGAGCGCCTCGGAGTGGCCGCAGCCGAACGCCTGGATCACCCCGCCGGCCTGCAGGGTCGCGGTGAACAGGTCGGCGGCGCGGGCCACCAGGTCGCCCTGGGTGGTGCCGACCCGGTCGATCGCAGCCCGGATCGTCTCGACGTAGTCGGCGCTCGTGATGGTCACAGCGGCTTGTCCCTCCGTGCTCGCTTGCGGTTGGCGGGGGTGTCCGGCACGCGGTGGGCGTCCACGGCGCGCACGGTGAGCTCGAGCGCCTCGGCGGTGCGCTCGTACGTGCGCTGGGCGACAGCCACGTAGATCAGGTCGAGGATGAGCAGCTGGGAGTGCAGCGCGGAGAGCGCCGCCAGCCGGAACGTGGTCTCGTGCACCGAGGTGGTGAAGACGACGTCGGCGACCTCGGCGAGCGGGGACCGGCCGAACGACGTGACCGCCACGGTCAGCGCCCCGTGGTCGGCGGCCTCCGCGAGCATCTCGATCGCCTCCCGGGTGCGCCCCGAGTGGGACAGGGCGATCGCCACGTCACCCGGGCCGAGCAGCGCCGCGTTGGTGAGCGCGGTGTGCGTGTCCGCCCGGTACCGCACCGGAATCCGGATGCGCTCCAGGCGGAAGGCCATCTCACTGCCCGCCGTACCGCTGCTGCCCAGGCCGAAGATCTCCACCCGGCCGGCGCCGGCTATCGCGGCGGCGACCCGCTCGATCGCGTCGGTGTCGAGCCCGGCGGCGGTGGCCTGGATGGCGCGGGTGTCGGCCGCGGTGATGATGTCGAGGACCTTCTCGGTCTGGTCGCCCGGGTTGATGTCGCCGCTGATGTCGGTCTCCCAGCGGGCCTGCTCGGCGCGGCCGGTCTCGGTGGCCACGGCGACGCGCAGGTTCGCGTACCCCTTGAAGCCGAGGGCCCGCGAGAAGCGGGTGACCGTCGCGGTGGAGGTCCCGGACCGCTCGGCCAGGTCCACGATGCTGGCGTGGGCGGCCGTCTCGGGGTCGGCGAGGATCGTCTCGGCGATCTTCGCCAGCGCCTCGGGCATGGTCGGTCCCTCGATGCGCAGCCGCACCAGCAGCCCGCCGCTCTCACCCGTCATTGTGGTCCTCGTTTTCATCGAACAGCTATGCCGATGAAAATTACGACCACTTCGGCGTCTGGTCAACAACAAGTTTCTATGTTTCGATCGGCGCCATGATGCTCGTAGTGGGCGTGGACGCCGGCGGCACGGCCTCGCGGGCGGTCGTCGCGACGACCGACGGCACGATCGTCGGCCGCGGGTCGGCCGGGCCGGGCAACCCCACCTCCGTGGGTGGTCCCGCCGCTGCCGAAGCCATAAGTACGGCGATACGCACAGCACTAGGGATTCACGGACCGGCCTCCGTGATCGCGGGCGTGGCCGGAGTCGCAGGCGTCGCCGTGCTGTCCGACCCCACGGTCGCCGCCACGTTCGACGACGCATGGGCCGCCCTCGGGCTGACCTGCCCCTTCACCGTCACCGGCGACGCGGTCACCGCCTTCGCCGCGGGTGTCTCGGCGCCCGGCGGCGCGGTGCTCATCGCGGGCACCGGCGCGGTCGCCGCCCGCATCGAGAACTGGCACATCCAGCGCACCGCCGACGGCCTCGGCTGGCTCCTCGGCGACGAGGGCTCCGGCCACTGGCTCGGCCTCCAGGCGGTCCGCGCCACCGCCCGCGCCTGGCCCGCCACGGCCACCACCCCGCCACCCGGCCTCGCCACCGCCGTCGCCGCCCACGCCGGCGCGGCCACCTGCGACGACCTCGTCACCTGGGCCGTACGCCAGCCCCCGTCGGCGTTCGCCGCGCTCGCCCCGCTGGTCTGCGGCTGCGACGACCCGCTCGCGGTCCGCCTCACCACCGAGGCGGCCACCCGCCTGCTCGCGACCCTGAGCGACCTCGGCCCGCCGGACGGCCCGGTGGTGCTGGCGGGCGGCCTGCTGACCGGCGCCACCCGGATCCGCGCCGAGCTCCTGACCGCCCTCCCGGACGCCGCGACGGCCCGCGACCCGGCGGCCGCGGCGGCGTGGCTGGCCCTGCGCCGCACCCTCGAGCTGGACGCCGGCTCAGCCGCCGACCTCCACCGCCGGATGCTCGCTCAGGCTCCGCTCAGCGCAGGGCGGTGAGGTCGGGGGCGATCAGGACCTTGATGTGGTTGCCGCTGTCCGCGTCGGCGAACGCCGCGGCCGCCTGGTCCAGCGGCCGGATCGCCGTCACGAAGTCGGAGGACGTGACGACGCCCTTCTGCAGGAGCGTGATCGCGTCCGCGAAGTCCTCCGGCAGGTAGGTGGCGCTGCCCTGAATGCGCAGCTGGCTGTCCTGCACCAGCGCGAGCGGCAGGCGTACGTCGCCCGGCGGGACGCCGACCACGACCACCGTCCCGCCCTTGTTCGCGATGGCCAGGGCCTGGTGCAGGGTCGGCTCCTCGGCCACGCAGTCGAAGACCACGTCCGCGCTCTCGCCCAGCTCGTCGCGTACCCGATCGGCCGCGTCCGGCAGGGAGGCGTCCACGACGGCGTCCGCGCCGAAGGCCGTGGCCCGGTCCCGGCGCTGCGCCGAGCGGGCCGTCATCACGATGCGCCGGGCGCCCTGTTCCCGCGCGACGCGCAGCGTGAGCAGGCCGATCGTGCCCGCGCCGAGGATGGCGACCGCGCGGCCGTCGAGCGGGCCGGCCAGCCGCGCCGCGTGCACCGGGGTGGCGAGCGGTTCGATGAGCGCGGCCGTCGCGTCGTCCAGGTCCTCCGGGATCACGTGGATGCGGCGGGCGTCGACGGTGAACAGGTCCGCCATGCCGCCCTGCTCCGAGCCGCAGCCGAAGAAGCCGAGGTTCTCACAGAGGTTCTCGCGGCCGGCGCGGCACTGCTTGCACGCCCAGCACGGCAGGTCGGGCTCGACCGTGACGCGCTTGCCCGGCTGCACGGTGGTCACGTCGGGGGCGACGGCCGTCACCAGCCCGACCACCTCGTGGCCGGGGGCGTACGGCGGTGTCACGTTGGGGTGGCGGCCGTGCAGCGTGTGCGTGTCCGAGCCGCAGACGCCGGAGACCGCGGTCCGCACCAGGACCTCCCCCGGTCCGGGCGCCGGCTCGGGGGCATCGACGACCTGCACGCCGTCCGGGGTGACGACCACCTTGCGGATCATTGAACTTTTTTCAACGTGGCGGGGCCGGCAATACCCGCCGGCGACCGACGGCCTGCACGGTCAGGCTCGATGCCAGGTTGAAAAAGGTTCATTCCCGGAGGATAGTCCGCCGTCGCGGACCCGGCCGGGCGAAGCACTACGGTAGGGAGGTGCGTGCAGCGACGATGGCCGACATCGCCCGGCGCGCCGGCGTGTCACGCATCGCGGTGTCGTACGCGCTCAACGGTCGTCCCGGCGTCTCCGCCGACCTGCGCGAGCGCATCCTGGACATCGCACGCGAGCTCGGCTACCGGGCCAACGGTCCGGCGCTGGCGTTGCACGGCGCCGCCGCGCGGGCGGTCGGTTTCGTGCTGCTGCGCTCGTCGGCCGCGCTGACCGTCGAGGTCTTCCGGCGGCAGCTCATCGCCGGGATCCAGGCCGAGCTGTCCGGGCACGGCTTCGCGCTGGCGCTGCAGATGGTGACCGACCTCGACGAGGAAACCCGGGTGCACCGGCGGTGGGCCGCCGAACGCCGGGTCGACGGCGTGCTCATCTGCGATCCGCGCCCCGACGATCCGCGCATCGCCGCGGTACGCGCGCTGCGGCTGCCGGCGGCGCTCATCGGCGTCACGCCGGACGAACGGCTGCCCGGCGCCTGGTGCGACGACGTGCCGTGGTCCCGGGAGCTGGCCGATCACCTCGCCGGCTTGGGCCACCGGCACATCGCCCGGGTCAGCGGCCCGGACGGCATGCTGCACACCGCCGTCCGCGACGAGGCGCTGCGAACGGCCGCCGGCGCGCACGGCGTACGGACCACGATCGTCCGCGGCGACTACACGGGCGAATCGGGGGCACGGCTCACCCGGCAGCTGCTGCAGGACCCGCGACGGCCGACCGCGATCGTGTACGACAACGACGTCATGGCCATCGCCGGGCTGGGCGTCGCGGGCGAGCTCGGGCTGACCGTGCCGGGCGATTTGTCCATCGTGGCATGTGAGGATTCCCCGCTGTGCCAGGTCGTCGGGCCGCCGCTGACCGTCGTACGCCGGGACATCGCCGCGTACGGGGCCTTGGCGACGGCGCAGCTCTTCGTGGCGCTGGAGGGTACGGGCGGCCCGCCGGTGCAGGCCCGCGGCGGCCACCTGGAGATCCGCCGCAGCACCGGCCCCGCGCCAGGGACGGATCGGGGCGATCCGCTCGATCCGGGGCTGGGGACGGATCGGGGCGATCCGCTGGATTCCGGGCCCAATGGCACTGGGCGACAGTGGCGACCGTGAGTTAACGTCGGCCGACGTGCGGGAAGTCGATCTCCTCCAGGCGGCGACGAAAACTCTGCGTGAGGGCTACACCTCACGCCGTCAGGTGCTGCGAATGCTCCCGGCCGGGCTGGGCGCGCTTTTGCTGAGCGCGTCGGACGTACCGGCAGCCGATGAGCATCAGCCGCGGGCCATCGCGACGCCGCGCGCGCCCGGAGCGCCGAAGCCGGCGCCGCCGCGGCATGGCGGCGCGCCCGATCAGCACGGCCGCGCCGCGTTGAGCCGTCCCGTGTTCACGCTGCGTGAGTACCGCAGGGCGGTGCCCGGCCCGGCCTTCCCCCGCGACGCGGTCGCGCTGACCATCGACGACGGGCCGCATCCGGTGTGGACACCGAAGATCCTCCGGCTGCTGGCCCACCACCACGTGCCGGCCACCTTCTGCATGATCGGCAACCAGGTGCTCGGGCACGAGGCGACCGCCCGCGACGTCGTCCGCGACGGCCACCAGGTCGCCAACCACACGTGGAGCCACCCCACCCACCTCGCCCGCAAGCACGGCGCCAAGGTCAGCAAGGAGATCGAACGCGCCCAGGACAAGATCTACAGCACGACCGGGCACACCCCGGCGGTGTTCCGCTCCCCCGGCGGCGACTGGTCGTCCACTGTGCTCGGCGCGGCGGCGAACGCGGGCATGGTGCCGCTGGACTGGAGCGACGACCCCCGCGACTGGTCCCGCCCCGGCACGGCCGCCATCCGCCGGCGCCTGCTGGCCGCCCGCCCGGGTCAGATCCTGCTGTGCCACGACGGCGGCGGGGACCGCTCCCAGACGTACGCGGCGCTCAAGACCGTCGTCCCGGCCCTGAAGGCGCGGGGCTACCGCTTCATCGCCCTCGACGGCCGCCGGTAGCCCGCCAAGCGCTCTATGCGGGCGGCGGGGCGGTGCTGCCGCGGGCGACCAGCCTGGCCGGCTCGTCCAGGCGCGGGCCCGGCCGCTCCCCCGCGATCACCGACAGCAGCAGCCGGGCGGCGTGCGCGCCGTACGCGGCGATGTCGCGGGTCAGCGCGGTCAGCGGCGGGTGGACCAGCCCGCACATCGGCGAGTCGTCCCAGGCCACGATGGACAGATCGGCGGGCACGGACAGGCCCAGCTCCTGCGCCGCGGCGAGACCGGCGATCGCCATGACGTCGTTGTCGTACACGATCGCGGTCGGCCGCTGCGGACCGCGCAGCAGGTCGCGGGTCGCCCGCGCGCCCGCCTCGCCGGTGTAGTCGGTGAACACCGTCATCGCCTCGGTCAGGCCGCGGCCGGCGAAGGCGCTCGTCCGCGCGGCCGTGTGCGCGAGACCGGGCAGGCCGGCGACCCGGGCGATGCGGGTGTGCCCGAGGCCGGTCAGGTGGTCGACCGCCTCGGCCACCGAGACCGCGTCGTCGGACCAGAGGGTGGCGAGCCGGCCGCCCGCCGACGGGGGTCCCACCGCGACCGCGGGCATCCCGATGCGGTCGACGGCCGGCACCCGCGGGTCGCCGGGGCGCAGATCGCACAGGAGCACCCCGTCGACCCGGCCCTCGATCCACCACTGCCGGTAGACCTCGATCTCCGCCCCCGCGTCCGCCTCGTCGTCGACCATCTGCAGCAGCAGCGCGTACGAGCGGGTGGACAGCTCCGCCTCGAGGCCGCTGATCAGCTCCATGAAGAACGGCTCCACCCCGAGCGTGCTGGCCGGGCGGCGCAGGGCCAGCCCCACCACGTACGCGGGTGCGCCGGCGAGCGCGCGGGCGGCGGCGCTGGCCCGGAACCCCAGGCGGTCGGCGATCGCGAGGATCCGGGCGCGGGTCTCCTCGGACACGCCGGGGCGGTTGTTGAGCGCGTACGAGACCGCGCCCTTGGACACGCCGGCCTCACGCGCGATATCGGCGATCGTCGGTCTCTTCATCGGGCTCAGACTAGGGCAGGAAACCCAGTCGCCGCGCGGTCACCACGGTCTCCATGCGACCGTGCGTACCCAGCTTGCGCATGACGTTGCGCAGATAGCTCTTCACGGTCTCCGGCAGCACGCCGAGCCGCCGGGCGGTCTCGGCGTTGCTGCAGCCGACCGCCACCATCGCCAGCACGTCGAGCTCGCGCGGCGACAACGGATTGACCGGCTTGCCGGGGCCCCCGCCGGAACGCGACAGCAGCGAACACACCTGCTGCAGGCGCGAGCGCAGGACCGGATCGGCGACCTCCTGCGCGATGGTGAGCAGGTCGGCGTGGGCCTGGCGGACGTCCTCCCACTCCCGGCCCGCCGGGACCTCCCGGTTCAGGGCGGCGGCCGCCTCCAGCTCGGTGAGGCGGCGCTGGACTTCCCGGCGTACGGTGGCCTCCGTCCCCAGCCGGACCGCCACCTGGCCCATCGCGTCCAACGCCCGCGCGCCCACCGACAGGGGTTCGCGCGTGCCGGCGTAGAGCACGGCGAGCACCGAGGAGCCCATCGCGACCGGTACGGCGGCGATCGCCCGCAGCCCCTCGGCCGTGACCGGCTTGTCGTACTCGTGGGAGATGCGCGGGTCGGCGGCGTAGTCCTCCACCGTGGCGGCCCGCGCGGTGGCCAGCACCCGGCCGCCCAGCCCGCTGCCGGCCCCGACCACCAGTCCGTGCAGCGCCGGGGTGGTCGTACCCGCGAAGTCGGACAGCCGCACGGCCCGCCCGGCGGCGGACGCCGCGCCGCCGAACGCCACCGGCAGCCCGGTCACCCGGCGGATCCGGCCGAGCGCGGCGGTCAGGTCGGCTGTTTCGAGCACGTGAACAGCATGTCGCCCGCCCCGCGTCCCGGTCCACCCCCGATCGGGGGTGGCAGCCCGCGGCCCACCGGCCCATGCTGCTGAAATGCTCTCCTACGCCTCCGGGACCTCCGACGTGCCGCTGCTCGGCGAGACCATCGGCGCGAACCTCGAACGCACCGTCGCGGCGTTCGGCGACCGCGAGGCGCTGGTCGACGTGCCGACGGGCCGGCGCTGGACGTACGCGGAATTCGACGCCGCCGTGAACGACGTGGCCCGCGGCCTGCTCGCCCGCGAGATCGCCAAGGGCGACCGGGTCGGCATCTGGGCGCCGAACTGCGCGGAATGGGTGATCCTGCAGTACGCGACCGCGAAGATCGGCGCCATCCTGGTCAACGTCAACCCGGCATACCGGACCCACGAGCTGGACTATGTAGTCAAGCAGTCCGGCATGCGCCTGCTGGTCAGCGCGGTCGGTTTCAAGACCAGCGACTACCGCGCGATGATCGGCGAGATCGGCTTCACCGAGACCGTCTTCATCGGCACCGCGGACTGGGACTCCCTGGCCACCGCCGGCACCGGCCTCGACCTGGCCGAACGCGCGGCGACGCTGTCCTTCGACGACCCGATCAACATCCAGTACACGTCGGGCACGACCGGCTTCCCCAAGGGCGCGACGCTGTCGCACCACAACATCCTCAACAACGGCTACTTCGTCGGCGAACTCGTCGGCTACACGGAACGGGACCGCATCTGCATCCCCGTACCGCTCTACCACTGCTTCGGCATGGTGATGGGCAACCTCGCCGCGACCTCGCACGGCGCGGCGATGGTGCTGCCGGCGCAGGGCTTCGACCCGGCGGCGGCCCTGCGGGCGGTCGCCGAGGAGAAATGCACGTCCCTGTACGGCGTCCCGACCATGTTCATCGCCGAACTGGGCCTGGCCGGCTTCCCCACGTACGACCTGTCCAGCCTGCGTACGGGCATCATGGCGGGCTCGCCCTGCCCGGTCGAGGTGATGAAACGCGTGGTCGCCGAGATGAACATGGCCGAGGTGGCCATCTGCTACGGCATGACGGAGACGTCGCCGGTCTCCACGATGACCCGCCGCGACGACGGCCTGGACCGGCGCACCGGAACGGTCGGCCGCGTCATGCCCCACCTGGAGTCCAAGGTCGTCGACCCGGCGACCGGCCGGGCCGTCCCCCGAGGCGAACCGGGCGAACTCTGCACCCGCGGCTACGCGGTCATGCTCGGCTACTGGGACCAGCCCGACGCCACGGCGGCCGCGATCGACGAGGCCCGCTGGATGCACACCGGCGACCTCGCGACGATGGACGCCGACGGCTACGTCAACATCGTCGGCCGCATCAAGGACCTGGTCATCCGGGGCGGCGAGAACGTCTACCCCCGCGAGGTCGAGGAATTCCTCTACACCCACCCCGACATCGCCGACGTCCAGGTCATCGGCGTCCCGGACGCGAAGTACGGCGAAGAGCTGATGGCCTGGATCGTCATGCGCCCGCAGTCGGAACCCCTCACGGCCGAAGCGGTCCGCGAGTTCTGCACCGGCCGGCTGGCGCACTACAAGGTTCCCCGCTACGTCCACATCGTGGAGGGCTTCCCGATGACGGTGACCGGCAAGGTCCGCAAGGTCGAGATGCGCGAGCAGGCGGTGGACATCCTCGACCTGCACGACGCGTCCCGCATCAGAAACGCCTGACCCCCGCCCGGGCATGTCGCCGTCGCGGTTCCCGGTGTCGCGCGGGATCCGTTTCGTCGGCCGGGCGATCGCTTGCAGCTCGGCGCTTTCGAGACGCGCGGCCCAGCACCGCCGCCTTAGGCGAAGACGCGGCGTTCGCGGCGGCGGAACATCGGCGGGAGCACCTTCAGCATCACGGCGACCGGGACGCCGCCGTCCGCGCGCATGGCGGCGAGCTCCTCGGGGGTGCTGACCGCCAGCATCCGCGGCACCTCGAAGGACATCTTGGCGCCGCGCTTACGGATCGTCGCCTCGACCCGGTCCCAGTCGGCGCGGGTCACGTACCGGCGGATCAGCGGGACGATCGAGCGTTCCTCGTCCTCGATGTGCTCGCGCAGCGTCTCCCGCAGGTCCGCGAGGTCGGCGGCGAGCGCGGCCGGGAAGATCCCGGAGGTGCGCAGCGACCCGGCGCCGTCGCGGATCCGGGCGAGCTTACGGTCGGTTCGGTCTCGGTGGTGATCGCGTTGTCGGTCATGCCGGTGACTGCGCGGGTTCTTTCGGCGGACCTAACGCCGGCTGAACGCGGGCCTGGTGCGAACCGATCTCACGTGGTGGAGTGGGGCCATGACGGACTACGACATCGTCGTCGTGGGCAGCGGGTTCGGCGGCAGCGTCACGGCGCTGCGCCTCGCCGAGAAGGGGTACCGCGTCGGCGTGCTCGAAGCCGGCCGGCGCTACACCCCGCAGACGCTGCCCAAGACGTCCTGGGACCTGCGCGCCTTCCTGTGGGCGCCGGCGCTGGGGCTGCGCGGCATCCAGCGGATCACGCTGCTCAAGGACATCATCGTGCTGTCCGCCGCGGGCGTCGGCGGCGGCTCGCTGGTCTACGCGAACACGCTGTACCAGCCGCCGGCACCGTTCTTCGCCGACGAGACCTGGGCCGGGATCACCGACTGGGCCGGCGAGCTGGAACCCCACTACGACCAGGCGTCCCGGATGCTCGGCGTCACGCTGCAGCCGTCGACGACGCCGTCCGACCGGGTGGTCGAGGCGGTCGCCAAGGACATGGGCGTGGGCGGGACGTTCCGCCGTACGCCGGTCGGTGTCTTCTTCGGCGAGCCGGGCAGGACGGTGCCGGACCCGTACTTCGGCGGCGCCGGGCCGGACCGTACGGGCTGCACCGAGTGCGGGGACTGCATGATCGGCTGCCGCGTCGGCGCCAAGAACCGCCTGGACCTGAACTACCTGCACCTGGCCGAACGGGCCGGCGCGACCGTGCATCCCGACACCGAGGTGACCGCCCTGCGGCCGGTGCACGGCGGCTGGCGGGTGGAGACGAAGAAGCGCGTCTACACCGCACAGCAGGTGGTGCTCTCCGCGGGCGCGCTCGGCACCCAACGGCTGCTGCACGCGATGAAGGACACCGGTGTGCTGCCCGCGCTCTCCGACCGGCTGGGGTCGCTGACCCGGACCAACTCCGAGGCGCTGCTCGGCGCGCAGGCGAAACGCGTTCCCCCGGAGCCGTTCTCCCGGGGTGTCGCCATCACGTCGTCGTTCCACCCGGACGAGAACACCCACATCGAGCCGGTACGCTACGGCCCCGGCAGCAACGCCATGGGCCTGCTGACCACGCTGCTGGTGGACGGCGGCGGCCGCGTGCCGCGGCCGGTGCGGTTCCTCGGGCAGGCGCTGCGTCACCCCGGGCTGCTGCTGCGCTCGCTGTCCAACCGGCGGTGGAGCGACCGGACGATCATCGCCCTGGTCATGCAGACCCTGGACAACTCGCTGACGGTACGCCGGACCCGGCGCGGCCGGCTCACCACGGGCCCGGGGCACGGGCCGGCGAACCCGACGTGGATCCCGGTCGGCCATGAGGCGGTACGCCGGATGGCCACGGCGATCGACGGCCAGCCCGGCGGCTCGGTCGGCGACATCTTCGACATCCCCATGACAGCCCACATTCTCGGCGGCGCGACGATCGGCGACTCCCCGGCGACCGGCGTGGTCGACGCCTACCAGCGCGTGTACGGCTACCCGGGCCTGCACGTGGTGGACGGCTCGGTGATCCCGGCGAACCTCGGGGTGAACCCGTCGCTCACGATCACCGCGCTGGCCGAGCGGGCCATGTCGTTCTGGCCCAACAAGGGCGAGGCGGATCCGCGGCCGGAGCTCGGGGCGGCGTACGAGCGGGTCGAGCCGGTGCCGCCGCGCTCGCCCGCGGTTCCGGCGCGGGCGCCGGCGGTGCTGCGCTGGACCCGCCGCCCGGCCCCGGCAGCCGCGGCGAGCGAGCCGGCCCCCGCGGCCCTGGCAAGCGAGCCGGATCCCGCAACCCCGGCAGCCGAGCCGGCCCCCGATCGCGCCGCCACCGGCTGACCGGGCCGCGGCACGCCGGCCGCCCCGCCACCGGGCTGATCGGTGACGGGGCGGGGCAGTCGCTGCCCGGCCCGCGGGGCGGGCCGGGACGGGTGGCTCAGGCCCGGGTGCAGGCCGTGCCGTTGAGGGTGAAGGTGGACGGTGTGCTGAACGTGCCGCTGTAGGTGCCCTGGAAGCCGAACGAGGTGCTGCCGCCCGCCGGGATGGCGCCGTTGAACGACACGTTGCGGGCCGTCACCGCGCCGCTCGATCCGGTCAGCGTGGCGTTCCAGGAGTTCGTGACGGCCTGGCCGTTCGGCAGGGTGAACGCGAGCGCCCAGCCGTTGACCGCGCTGCTGCCGGTGTTGGCCACCGTCACGTCGGCCGTGAAGCCGTTGCTCCAGGCGTTGGTGCCGTACGTGACCCGGCAGGCCGTGCTGCCGCCCGGCGGCGGGGTGGTCGGGCCGGTGGGCGGGGTGCCGCTGTTGACCTGGGCCGAGAAGTTGGTGACCGCCAGGCCGGCGCCGCCGATCCACGGTTCGAAGCCCGCCTGGATGCTGGTCAGGTACCAGGAGTTGGTCACCGAGGTGCGGGTCTTCGTGTCGTTGACGAAGTCCAGCACGTTGAAGCTCCAGCTGGACAGCGGGGACGGCGCCACGTACGACACGACGTTGTTGGAGCCGTTGCTGCCCTGCCACACCTGCCAGGTCCGGCCGCCGACCGTGGCGTTGCCGACGACCGAGCCGATCGGCTGGATGGAGCCCTGCCGGTTGAACCAGATCATGATTTCCATGGCGTTGACGCCGTCGCGCTTGGGCGTCGGGTCGAGCCAGATGTCGTACGCCGCGTCGTAGGTCGCGCCGCTGACGTAGTTGTACGAGATGCTGCTCGGCGCGCTGCTGATCGAGCTGAGCTGCATCGGCAGGTTCGTGCCCGGCGAACAGTTCGTGTAGTGGCAGCCGTAGTACACGGCGGGGTACGACACCGGAGCGCCGCTGGTGCTGCCGACGCCGTTCTGAGTGGTGATGGCGAATCCGGTGCTCGTGACGTTGATGCACTGCTGGGCGCTGGTGCCCCAACGGTTGTTCATCACCACGTACCGGCCGCCGATGGTGGTGGATCCGTACTGGTCGCAGATCTGCGTGTCGGCCTGCGCGGGGCCGGCTCCGACGAAGGCCGTGACACCGGCGCCGGCGAGCAGGACAGCGGCGGCGACAGCGCGGATGGCGCGTCTCATGACAGCTCCTTGGTGAGGGGATCCCGGGGGGACGGGGGTGCGTGGGAGCGCTCCCAGGCAACGTACAACACATTGACGAACCTGAGAAGTGTTGCGACGAAGTTTCCGGAGGTCGACCCCGCCGGGCGGCCCTTCGCCCGGCCCCGGGCGAGTCTTTCCGGGCCGGCGGATCGGAACGCGACATGCGCGGGTGCAATTTGCCTCGGACCCGCCCCGGCGACAGAATGAATTCGCGCGACAATTTCGACGACAAGCACCGCATACGACAATGACCGCTGTAGGAGCGACCACATCATGGCCAAGCAGGTAATCACCCTTCTGACCGACGACCTCGACGGCGGCGAGGCCGACCGCACGGTCGAATTCGGACTGGACGGGGTGAGCTACACGATCGACCTGTCGGAGAAGAACGCCGGCAAGCTGCGCAAGGCCCTGGACCCGTATCTGTCGGTCGCCACCCGGGTCGGCCGGGGCGGCGCAGAGGCCCGTTCCACCCGCCGTGGCGCCGCCGCGGCGAGCACCGGCCGGGCCACCCGCGACCAGAATCAGGCCATTCGCGAGTGGGCGAGCAAGAACGGTTACGAGGTCTCCGAGCGGGGCCGGATCCCGAGCTCCATCGTCGAGGCGTACCACAACAAGCGATAATCGTCCGCCGGCCGGGGAAACGGCGTCGCCGCATCGGCGACGCCGTTTCTCGTGAGAGAGCCCGGTCCCACCACCCCACCACCACCCACAAACGGACTGAAGGCGAAATGCAAGTCGTGATCGTGACCGGAGCATCCGGCGGAATCGGGCGGGCCGCCGCGCTGCGCCTCGGCCGCGCGGGCACCACCGTCGTCCTGGCCGCGCGCCGCGGTGACGAGCTGGCGGCCGTCGCGGCGCAGATCCGGGCCGCCGGCGGCGAGGCCGTGGCCGTCCCGGCGGACCTGCGCGACCCGGCGGCTGTCGAGGCGCTGACGGCGACGGCCCTCGGCGTCACCGGCCGGATCGACGTCCTGATCAACAACGCCGGCCTCGGCGGCCCCGCCACGGTCCGGCTCGACGACGCCGCGCTGACCGCGATGGTCGAGGTCAACCTGCTCGCGCCGATCCGGCTCATGCGGTCGGTGCTGCCCGCGATGCTCGCCGCCGGCGCCGGGTCCATCGTGAACATCGGCTCGGTCGCCGGCGAGGTCGGCATCAGCGGCGTCTACTCGGCGACGAAGTTCGGGCTGCGCGGCATCACCGACTCCGTCCGGCGCGAGGTCGCCGGCACCGGCGTGCGGGTGACGCTGATCGAACCCGGTCGCATCGGCACCGAGATGAACGCGCGCGACGCCGACAGGCTGCCCGGCCCCGGCGTGGTCGTGGACGCGATCGAGCGGGCCCTGCGCCGGCCCCGCCGCCGCATCGTCGTCCCGTGGCGCTACCGCCTCTCCATGCTCGCGGCCGCGGCCCTGCCCGGCATCGCCGACCGCATGTACGCCGGCAAGGCCGCCCGCTCCCGGTAGGAAAGGGGCCAGGGTTCAACCCCGGCTGCCCGGGTAGGGCTTGCAGCATGCGAGTCGTCATCGTGGGAGCGAGCGGTAACGCGGGCACGGCGCTGCTGCGCCGGTTGCGCAACGAGCCCGGGATGGATCTGGCCGGTGTCGTGCGGCGGCTGCCCGGTACGGACACCGTGCCGTAAGACGCCGTCGAATGGCACCCCTGCGACATCGGTACGCCGCAAGCGCCCCGGCGGCTGGCCGAGATCTTCCGGGGCGCCGACGCGGTGGTGCACCTGGCGTGGCAGATCCAGCCCAGCCACGACCAGCGGCGGCTGTTCCGGACCAACGTGCTGGGCAGCCACGCGGTCGTCGAGGGCGTCCTGCGGGCGGGCGTCCCCTCGCTCGTGTACGCGTCCTCCGTCGGCACCTACGCGCCCGGCCCCAAGGACGCGTACGTCACGGAGGCGTATCCGAGGACCGGGGTGAAGGGTTCCTCGTACAGCCGGCACAAGGCGCTCGTCGAGGCGCTGCTGGACCGCGCCGAGTCGGACCACCCCACGCTGCGGATCGTGCGGCTGCGCCCCGGGCTCATCTTCCAGCGCGACGTCGGTACGGAGATCGGCCGCTACTTCGCCGGCCCGCTGCTGCCCGCGCGGCTGCTGCGGTTCGGCCGGATCCCGGTCGTCCCGTCGCACCCGGGGCTGCGGGTGCAGGCGGTGCACGCCGACGACGTGGCCGACGCGTACGCCCGGGCGCTCGCCTCCGACGTGCGCGGCGCGTTCAACGTGGCCGCCGGTCCTGTGCTGGACCCGGCCGTGGCCGCCGAGGCGTTCCACGGCCGGGAGGTCCCCGTACCCGGGTTCCTGCTGCGCGGCGCCGCCGACCTGAGCTGGCGGCTGCGCCTACAACCCGTCGACGTCGGCTGGGTACGCCTGGGCCTGAAGGCGCCGCTCATGTCCTGCGACCGCATCGCCGCGGAACTGGGCTGGCGCCCGCTGACCGGCGCGGTGCACGCGCTCAAGGAACTGGTGGCCGGGATGGCCGACCGGGCGCACACCGACAGCCCGCCGCTCTCCGGGGCGCCGGATCTGCCCGGCCGCCTCGGTGGGGTGCTGCGCGGCAGGCTGCCGGGCTCCGGGAACCCGTACTGAGCGGCTGTCAGTCGCCGCACCTCCAGGTGATCACAGTCGAGCCGTCGTCGAAGGGCACGCCCAGCACGACGCCGGTGTCCGAGATCTGGAGCGGCTCCGCCTTCCCACCGCCCGGAGTGGTCAGCTGAACCTTGGCGTCGTCGCGCAGCACCGTGCCGTCCGAGGCGATCCACCCCTCGGCGTTGACGGCGTGCGCGGGGGCGTTGACCGGCAGCGCGGTCATCTCCCCGGTGCGCAGGTTCCACCGGGCCACCTGACCCGAGGGCCACAGGTTGCCCGTCGCCCAGTCGCCGTGGGCGTTGTTGACCGCACCCTGCTGTCCGGCCGGCGCCGTCAGCGCCCGCCCTCGGCCCTGCTCGTCCCACACGTACGAGGTGAGATCACCCTTCGACACGACGCTGCCCAGCACCGAGCCGTCGTCGAGGATGCTCGTGCCCTCGGCGTACGCGGGAAGCGGCAGTCTCGTGGCCGTCGCCGATCCGGCCTTCCACAGCAGTACGGCGTCGGTACGGTCCCCGGAGCCCTTCCGGCTGCCGTTGACGATGATGTCGCCCCGGGCGTTGATCGCGGCTTCGCGGAAGGTCCACTTCCCGGTCGGCGGGGTCATCTTCTCCGGGACGCCGGCGACGTAGCGGAGAACGGAATCGGCCCACTTGTCCTTGGGGCCCGCGACCGCTGCCACCACCCCGCCGGCGCTGACGGCCTCCGCCCGCACCCAATCACCGACCTTGGGCAGCACCTGGGGCATGCCGTCCGTCCACTGGATCGGCTGGGACTTCTCCACCCCGGCCAGCTTCCCCTCCGGCGTGCTGAGCTTGCTGGTGCGCAGGTCGTTCGCGATGACGTAGCGGCCGCCCGGATCGATCCCGGCAGCCTGAACGGCGTTCATGCCGTCGGGGATGGGCAGGCTGGTCGCCGCGCACTGCACCGTCCGCAGCGACGGACCGGCCGTCTCGTCGGGGCCCCCGCCGGGCCTCAGCAGCACCGAGGGAACGCCGACCAGCAGTCCCGTCGCGAGAGCCACCCCGCAGCCCGCCTGCACGGCGCGGCGGCGCAGAACCCGCTTGCGGCCGCCGGCGACCAGTGTCTCCACGCTCAGCCGGGTGCCGGGCACCTCGACCGCCTGCAAGCGTTCCCGTACGTCCTGCTCACCCATCATGATCCATCCCTCGATCCTTGCGTGGTACCGACGTGGGCCGGGTTGAGGGCGTCGCGCAGGGCGGCCAGCCCGCGGGAGCACTGGCTCTTGACGTTGCCGGCCGAGCAGCCGAGCACCTCCGCGGTGGCCTCCACCGACAGGTCGTCGAAGTAGCGCAGCACGATCACGGCCCGCTGCCCCTTCGGCAACGCCCGCAGCGCGGTGACCAGCGCGTCGCGCTCGACGATGCCGTGCTCGGCGGCGGCGGTCGAGACCGCGTGCGCCGGGACGCCGCCCAGCCGCACGCGGGACCACCGCAGCCGCCGCTCGTCGAGGTAGCGCCGCACGAGGATGCTCTGCACGTACGCGTCCACGTTGTCCGCCGCCGCGACCCGTTTCCAGTTCACGTAGAGGGCTGTCAGCGTGGCCTGGACGATGTCGTCGGCCCGGTGCGCGTCCCCGCAGAGCATGTACGCGGTCCGATGCAGGCGGGGCAGCCGCCCGGCCACGTACTCGGTGTACTCACGTTCCTGATCGGCCCGCATTCCGCTCCCTTCGGCGCGCCTTCACCCCTCCGTCGTCCGCGGCGCCGGAAACGGTTGCACGAGTGCGCCGGCTTTCAGCGCTTGCGGATCAGAGTGACCCCGTCGCGCACCGGCAGCATCACGCAGTCGACGCGTTCGTCGGCCGCCACCAGGTCGTTGATGCGGCGGATCGCCTCGTCCGCCGGATCGTTCGCGGCCGGGTCGAGGACCCGGCCGCCGCGGAGCACGTTGTCGAGCACGATGAGCCCGCCCGGCCGCAGCCGGGGCAGCAGTTCGGCGTAGTAGTCCGGATACCCGGTCTTGTCGGCGTCGATGAAGGCGAAGTCGACGACCGGGTCGGCGCTCAGGCCGCGCAGCGTCTCGACGGCCGGCGCGAGCCGCAGCTCGATCCGGTCGGCCACCCCGGCCCGCTGCCAGTAGGCGCGCGCGACCGCGGTCCACTCCGGGGACA
This sequence comes from Actinoplanes sp. NPDC049316, assembly GCF_040677315.1. NCBI lineage: Bacteria > Bacillati > Actinomycetota > Actinomycetes > Micromonosporales > Micromonosporaceae > Actinoplanes > Actinoplanes sp. NPDC049316. Next base: position 382,623 of record NZ_JBFAQM010000002.1, read on the forward strand.
CGTCGCAGGCGAGCAGGCGGCCGTCCGGCGCCAGGCCCCGGGCGATGCAGATCGCCGAGTAACCGGTGAAGACGCCGACCTCGACGGCGAACCGGGCGCCGGTCAGCCGGACCAGCATGGTCAGGAGTTCGCCCTCGTCGTGGCTGATCTGCATGCCGGCGGCGGCGGGGAACGACCGGGCGGTCTCGGCCGCCAGGTCGCGCAGGACCGGGTCGGCGGCCGTGCTGTGGGTCAGGACGTAGTCGTTGATCGCGGAATCGATGATGTCTGCCACGAGGCCATCGTGCCGCATCGCCCACCCGCGGCCGCTCGCTACGGCAGGTTGCCGAGGACCACCCGCTCGGAGGTCAGCAGGTAGTCGCGGAGCATGTCGGCGGCGCGGTCCCGATCGCCGGCCTCGTACAGCGCGGCGATGTCGTCGTTCATCGCCACGAACGGCCGGTGCAGGACCGCCGGGTCGGGCGCCGCCGCGAACGCCAGGCGCAGCTCGGCGGTGAGCTGGCGCATCCAGCCGTCCAGGCGGGGGCTCCCGGCGAGCGCCACGATCTGCTCGTGGAAATGCATGTTGGCCGTGCCCACGCCGCGCCAGTCACCCGCCTCGGCCGCGGCGCGGGCCTCGGTGACGGCCGCGCGCAGGCCCTGCGCCCGCGGCGGGTCGATCGGCGCCTGCGCGAGGGCGGTGCATTCGAGCAGCACGCGTACGCGGTAGATGTCGGCGATCTGCGCCGGGCTGAGCGTGGCCACGAAGACGCCGCGGTTGGGCTCGCGGACCAGCAGGCCTTCCTCGATCAGCGTGGAGAACGCCTCGCGCAGGGTGTTGCGGGAGACGCCGAGCGGCCCGGTGAGCGAGGTCTCGGCGAGCCGGGTGCCCGGCGCCAGCTCGCCGTTGATCATCGAGTTGCGCAGCTGCTCCACCGCCCGCGCGGCGGAGCCCGGCCTCTCCACGGTCGTCACAGCTCCCAGTCAACCAGCTCTCCGCGGGCACCCGTCAGCCGGGCGCGCGGCTGAAGCGCACGGTGGCGCCCGGGCGCAGTTGCGCGGCGCGGTCGGCGGATTCCGGGGTCAGCACGGCGATGACCGGATACCCGCCGGTCACCGGATGGTCGGCCTGGAACACGATGGGCCGGCCGTCCGGCGGCACCTGCACCGAGCCGCGGACGACGCCCTCGCTGGGCAGCTCGGCGGTGTGCGAGCGGGTCAGCGCCGGGCCGTCGAGGCGCAGGCCCACCGAGTTGCTCGCCGGCGTCACCGTGTAGGGGCTGCTCAGGAACGTCTCGATCGCCTCAGCGGTGAACCAGTCGTCGCGCGGGCCGAGGTCGACTTCGAGCGGGCCGTCGCCCGGCCGCTCGACCGTCACGGGGACCGGCGGCGCGGAGGGCGGGGGGCCGATCCGCAGGACGTCGCCGGGCGCCGGCCGGCCCGGGCCCATCCCGAGCTGATCGGTCGAGCGCGAGCCCAGCACGGGCGGTACGTCGAAGCCGCCCCGTACGGCGAGATAGCTGCGCAGCCCCCGCCGCGGCATGGTGACCCCGACCGTCGCGCCGGCGGGCACCTCGACGACCTCCTCCACCCCGGTCCGCTCGCCGTCGACGGTGAGCACGGCGTCCGTGCCCGTCAGCACGACCACCGCCGGCTCGTCGAAGCGGACCCGCAGGCCACCCAGCGTGCACTCCAGGACGGCCGCGCCGGGCGGGTTGCCGGCCAGCGCGTTCGCGCGGGCGTAGGCGGCCCGGTCCACGGCGCCCGACGGCGCCACACCCCGGTGCGCGTGACCCGGCCGGCCCGCGTCCTTCAGCACGGCCAGCGGGCCGGTCCGCAGCACGGTCATCATGACCGCACCGCCTTGAAGGTCACCCGTACGCCGGGCAGCAGCACCGCGGGCTCGCGCCGATCCAGGTCCCACATGCGTTCGGTGGTGCTGCCGATCAGCTGCCAGCCGCCCGGGCTGTCGCCGGGGTAGACGCCGGAGAACCGGCCCGCCAGGCCCACCGAGCCGGCCGGGATCCGGGTCCGCGGCGTCGGCCGCCGGGGCACGTCGAAGCTCGGGTGGCCGCCGGTCAGGTAGCCGAAGCCGGGGGCGAACCCGGCGAACGCCACGGTCCACGGGTCCCGGGTGTGCCGGGCGACCACCTCGTCCGGCGTGACTCCCAGGTGCTCGGCGACGTCGGCGAGGTCGGGGCCGTCGTAGACCACCGGGATCTCGACCGTCCCGGCGGACGCGGGCGCGCCGCCGTCCGGCTCGAGGGCCGCGGCCGCCTCCCGGACCGCCGCCGGGGACGTCATCTCCGGGTGGAGCCGGATCAGCACCGTACGGGCCGCCGGCACCAGGTCGGTGACCCCGGGAAGGTCGGCCGCGCGCAGGGCGGCGTACAGGGCGAGGGCCGCGTCGAGGTCGTCCACCTCGGCGAGCACGGCCTCCCGCCCGCACTGCAGGAATCTGGTCATGCCTCGTATTCCGTGTCGGGCACGTCGGTCACGAACATGTGGCCGGGTGCGTGGGTGATCGCGTACGGCACCCGCGAGGCCATCACAGCCGCCTGCGGGGTGACGCCGCACGCCCAGAAGACCGGTATCTCGCCCGGCCGGATCTCCACCGGGTCGCCGAAGTCGGGCCTGCCGAGGTCGCCGATGCCCAGCCCGGCCGGATCGCCGACGTGCACCGGCGCGCCGTGCACCGCGGGGAACCGGCCGCTGATCGTCACCGCCTGCGCGACCCGGTCCGCCGGCACGGGCCGCATCGAGACGACCAGTTCGCCGCGCATCCGCCCGGCCGGCCGGCAGTCGCGGGTGGTGCGGTACATCGGCACGTTGCTGCCGGCGGAGATGTGCCGGACCTCGATGCCCGCCTCGATGAGGGAGGCCTCGAAGCTGAAGCTGCAGCCGATGAGGAACGCGACCAGGTCGTCGCGCCAGGCGGCGGTCGCGTCCGGGACCTCCTCGACGAGGTCGCCGTCGCGCCAGACCCGGTAGAGCGGCAGGTCGGTGCGCAGGTCGGCGCCGGGCGCCAGGACGGTGGCCGGCGAGCCCGGGTCGGTCACGTCGAGCACCGGGCACGGCTTGGGGTTGCGCTGGGCGTACAGGAGCATGTCCCAGGCCCAGTCGCGGGGCACGGCGATGAGGTTGGCCTGGGCCACGCCGGGCGCGAGACCGGCCGTCGGCCGGACCAGGCCGGCCCGGAACCGCTCACGCAGGGCGGCCGGGGCGCTCATGCGCCGCCTCCGGCGAAGGCGGTGATGGGTACGCCCGCGGCCGTGAGCCCGTCGTACACGGCTTGCGCCGTCTCCACCGCGCCCGGCGAGTCGCCGTGCACGCAGATGGAGTCGGCCTCCACCTTGATCACCGAGCCGTCGACGGCCACCAGCGTGCGGTCGGTGACCAGCCGCACCATGCGCTCGGCGATCTCGTCGGGGTCGTGCAGCACCGCACCGGGCAGGCGCCGGGAGACCAGCGTGCCGTCGGGGTTGTAGGCGCGGTCGGCGAACGCCTCGCGGACGGTCCGCAGCCCGGCGTCCTCGGCGAGCCGCAGCAGCTCCGAGCCGGGCAGGCCGACCACGGGCAGGTCGGGGTCGTACCGGCGGACCGCGTCGACCACCGCGGCGGCCTGCTGCTCGTGGTGCACGACCGCGTTGTAGAGCGCGCCGTGCGGCTTGACGTAGAGCACCCGGTCACCGGCCGCGCGGGCCAGGCCGTCCAGGGCGCCGATCTGGTAGATCAGCTCGGCGACCAGGTCGTCGTTCTCGTAGTCGATGAAGCGCCGGCCGAAGCCGGAGAGATCCCGGTAGCCGACCTGGGCCCCGATGACCACGCCGCTCGACACGGCCTGCTCGCAGGTGGCGAGCAGCGTACGCGGGTCGCCGGCGTGGAAGCCGCAGGCCACGTTGGCGCTGCTGACGATCCCGAGCATCGCCGCGTCGTCGCCGAGGCTCCAGGTGCCGAAGCCCTCGCCGAGGTCGCTGTTGAGGTCCATGTCTCCTCCTGCTCTCGCCCGTCAGCCGGCCAGGTAGTCGAAGATCGTGCGCGCCGACGTGATGCCCATGTACCACGTGAGGGCGGCAGCGGCGACGCCGAGCACGAGCAACCACACCGGGTACGCGTACCCCTTGAGCAGTTCCCGCCGGCGCCACGCCGCGTACAGCAGGATCGTGAAGCCGATCGGCAGGATCAGGCCGTTGAAGCCGCCGGCGAAGACCAGCAGGGCCGCGGGCGGCGTCCCGATCAGCAGGTAGACGACGGCGCTGACAACGATGAAGCCGACCGTCGCCCAGGACCGCGGGCGGCCTGCGGTGAGCTTGGCCGAGAACGCGTTGAAGAACGACACCGAGGTGAACGCCGCGCCGACCACGGAGGTGATGGCCGCCGCCCAGAGGACGATGCCGAAGGCCCGCTCGCCGAACTCGCCGGCCGCCGAGCGGAACGCCTGCGCGGTCGCGTTGCCGGAGGTGTCGAGGGCGACGCCGCCGGCCACCACGCCGAGGATCGCCAGGAACAGCACGAACCGCATGAGCCCGGTGACGGCGATGCCGGTGAGCGCGCCCCGGGTCACCTCGCGGACGTGCTCGGGCCCCGCGGTGCCGCTGTCCAGCAACCGGTGCGCCCCGGAGTACGTGATGTAGCCGCCGACCGTGCCACCGATGATCGTGGTGATCGCGGCGAAGTCGATGTCGTCGGGCAGCACCGTCTGCTTCAGGGCGGTCCCGACCGGCGGCCCGGACACGATCGCGACGTGGACGGTCAGCACGATCATGACCAGGCCCAGCACGATGAGCAGCCGGTCCATGGCCATGCCCGCGCGCTTCACGGCGAAGATGACCACGGCGATGAGCGCGCTGATCGCGCCGCCGAGCTTGGGGTCGAGGCCGAGCGCGGCGTTGAGGCCCAGCCCGGAGCCGGCCACGTTGCCGATGTTGAACACCAGCCCGCCGAGGATGACCAGCACGGCGAGCAGGTGGCCGGCGCCGGGGACGACCGCGTTGGCGATCTCGTGCGCGCGCCGGCCGCTGATCGAGACGATGCGCCAGATGTTCATCTGGACGACGAAGTCCACCAGGACCGACATGAGGATGCCGAAGGCGAACGCGGCGCCCAGCTTCGCGGTGAAGGTGGTGGTCTGGGTGATGAAGCCGGGTCCGATGGCGCTGGTGGCCATGAGGAAGATCGCCCCGATGAGGGCGGTCCGGCGGGTCTTGGCGGGGGCGGTCACGTCCACGGACATCGGCACTCCTCGATCGGGATGGGACGAACGGAGGCACCGCTGACGCTAGGGATTGTTGAACGATCGCACAAGAGTTGTTCAACAATCTGCTCCTACCGGTACGTGAAATGCCCCTGCCAGACGCTCGTACGGCGCATCGGCACGCTCTCCAGCGCCTCGTTCACCGGCACGTCGTACGTCGCCCGGCGGACCATGCCCTGCGTCGGCAGGTACGCCCGCCCCGGGTCTCCCACCAGCACCAACGCGCCCCGCCCGGCCGCCGCGCGCAGGAACGGCAGCACCCGGGCGGCCATCTCGCGGCTGTAGAACACGTCGCCGGCGAGCACGACCCCGGCGTCGGCGTACCCGGTCTCCAGCAGGTCTCCCTCGATCAGCGCGACCTTCACGCCATTTGCACAAGCGTTGGCCTGCGCCGCGGCCAGCGACCGCGGATCGATGTCGTTGGCGGTCACCGACCGCGCGCCCGCCCTGGCCGCGGCCACCGCGACCAGGCCCGATCCGGTCGCCAGGTCCAGCACGTCGCGGCCCGCGACCAGCGCGGGGTCGTCCAGCACGTGCCGGGCCAGCGCCTGGCCGCCCGCCCACGCGAACGCCCAGAACGGCGGAGGCTGCTCCGCGCCGCCCGCCTCGGTCAGCTCCCAGAGCTCGATCGGTTCCTCGGCCTGGTGCAGCACGAGCTCGGGGACGAAGGGTACGGGCGCGAGCCGCGTGTGCGCGCGGACGAACTCAGCTGAGGTGGACACCCTGCGATTCTGCTCAGCTGACGCGGCGCGGGACCGATCAGGGGGCCAGCGTCGTCGTCCAGAGCCGCCGGAGGGAGCAGCATGCCGACACGGCTCACAGCCGCCGTCTTCGGCGCCCTGATGCTCGCTCTCGCCGTGGTGCAGGTCGCCGAGCCGGGCTGGCACACGCCCGTACGCCTCGCCGCCGGCCTCGCCGCCACGCTCGCCGTCACGCTCGGCCTCCGCCGGTACAGACCGGTCGCGCGCGCTCCCTGGCACGTTCTCGCCGCCGCCGTCGCCCTCTCGGCACTCGGCGGCGCGGCCCGGACCGATCCCGCCGTACCGGTGCTCCCGGCCGTGGGCACCGCCCTGCTCCTGACCGTCTACCCGATGCTGGCGGTCGCTCTTCTGCTGTTCGTGCGTCACCGCATCGGCGGGCGCCGCGACCGCGGCGGGCTGCTGGACACCCTCACCCTCGCCTGCGGCGTGACGCTGCTGGCCTGGACGTTGGTGATCGATCCGCAGATCCGCGACGCCGGCCTGGCCGCCGCGGACCGCTGGGTGTCGCTGGCGTACCCGATCGGCGATCTGCTCTGCCTCGCCCTGCTCGTCCGGCTGCTCACCGCCTGCGGCCGTCGACTGCCCGCCGCGGGACTGCTGGCCGCCGGGCTGCTGGCGCTGGTGGTCACCGACGTGGCCGGTTACCGGGACGGGTTCGGCCACCTGACCACGCTCGGCCCCCTCCCCTGGTACGCCGCCGCAGGTCTGGCCGCGTTGCACCCGTCGATGACCGAGCTGACCCACGCCGCGCCGTGGCCGACCACCGAGCTGGGCCGGACCCGGCTGGCGCTGCTGGGCCTGGCCTCGCTGATCGCGCCGGCGGTGCTCGTGCTCCAGGTCGCGCACGACGGGCAGGTCCGGAACCCGTACGTGATCACCGGGCTCAGCGCCTGCACGTTCCTGCTGGTGCTGGCCCGGATGGCCGGGCTCATGGGCAGCCACCGGCTGGCCCTGGCCCGCGAGCGCGGCCTGCGCGAGGCCTCCGCGGCGCTGGTCTCGGCGGCCGACGCCGACGAGGTCGCCGGTGCCGTCCGCAAGGCCGTCGCACAGCTGCTCCCCGCCGACGTGCCGCACCGGGTGGTGCTGGCCATGGCGTTCACCGAGCCGGAACAGCCGATCTCGGCCGAGGCCGCGGCCCAGTCGGAGCTCGACCGCGCCACCGGCACCGCCGCGCGCCTGGTCGCCACCCGCGAGGTCGACTGGGCGGTGGCCGTCCGCCTGACCCAGTTCAACAAGGTGCTGCGCTGCCCGCTCGTGCTGGCCGACCGCCCCACCGGCGACCCGCTGGTCGGCGTGCTGCACGTCGGCGGCCCGACGTCGGCGCTGCTGGGGCTGCAGCGCGCGCTCGAGGTGCTCGCCACCCAGGTCGCGCTGGCGCTGGAACGGATCGCGCTCAGCCAGGAGGTGATCCGGCGCAACAGCGAGGCGTACTTCCGCACGCTCGTGCTCAACACCTCCGACGTCATCCTCATCGTCGACGAGGAGGACCGGGTCCGGTACGCGAGCCCCTCCGCGGTCCAGGTGCTCGGCGCCGACCCGGTGGGCGTACGGCTGCCCGAGATCATCCACCCGGGTGACCGCGTCCGCCTCGCCGGCGTGCTGACCGGGGTCCGGGCCGGCGACTCGACGCCGGAAGGGCTCGACTTCCGGGCGGTCGGGCGGCGGCGTACCGAGGTGCTCCTCGAGATGCACCTGCGCGACCTGCGCGCCGACCAGACCGTCGCCGGGCTGGTCGTGACGCTGCGCGACGTCACCGAGCGGCGGCGGCTCGAACGCGAGCTCACCCACCAGGCCTTCCACGACTCGCTCACCGGCCTGGCGAACCGGGTCCTGTTCGCCGACCGGCTGCAGCACGCCCTGGCCCGCGGCGCCCGCGACGGCTCGGTGGTCGGCGTGCTCTTCATCGACCTCGACGACTTCAAGATCGTCAACGACACGCTCGGGCACGCCGTCGGCGACCAGCTGCTCATCGCGGTCGCCGAACGCATCTCCGGGGCGCTGCGCGCCGACGACACCGCGGCGCGCATCGGCGGCGACGAGTTCGCCGCGCTGGTCGAGAACGTCCAGGACCCCGGCGCGGTCGAGGAGACCGCCTCGCGCATCCTCGCCGCGCTGGCCGCCCCCATCGTCGTCGACGGCGAGATGCTGCAGGCGGTCGCGAGCATCGGCATCACCACCACCCCCGAGGCCGACAACGCCGACGAGCTGCTGCGCCAGGCCGACCTCGCGCTGTACGTCGCCAAGGGCGCCGGCAAGAACCGGTGGCGGCGCTACCAGAGCCACCTGCACAGCGCGATGGTGGAACGCCTCGAGCTGCGCTCCGCGCTGGACCACGCGGTCAACGAGGGCCACTTCGTGCTGCAGTACCAGCCCATCGTCGACCTGGTCACCGACGAGGCCGTGGGCTTCGAGGCGCTCGTCCGCTGGCACCACCCGGTCCGCGGGCTCATCGCGCCCGACCAGTTCATCGAGGTCGCCGAGGAGAGCGGGCTCATCGTGCCGATGGGACGCTGGGTGCTCGACCAGGCCCTGCACACGGTCGCGCAGTGGCGGCGGATCCTGCCGCGTACGCGCCAGCCGTACGTCAGCGTGAACGTCTCCGTCCGGCAGTTCCGGCAGTCCGGCTTCGTCGAGCAGGTCCGCGCCTCGCTCGACTACGCGGGCGTACCGCCGCAGGCACTGATGCTGGAGATCACCGAGACGCTGCTGATGGGCGACGACGAGCGGATCTGGTCCGACCTGGCGGTCCTGCAGGAGATGGGCGTCCGGATCGCCATCGACGACTTCGGCACGGGCTACTCGTCGCTGGGCTACCTGCGCCAGCGTCCCATCGACGTGCTGAAGATCGACAAGATGTTCATCGACGACATGGTCGGCGACGACCAGCAGCTCGCGCTGGTCCGCGGCATCGTCAGCCTGGCCCAGACACTCAACCTCACGGTGGTCGCCGAGGGCATCGAGGACGCGACGCACCGGCGGATCCTGGCCCAGCTCGGCTGCCCGCTCGGCCAGGGCTACTACTACTCGTCGCCGCTGGACGCCACCGAGGCGCTGACCTGGTTGCGCAACCCGCAACCCATCGCCGCGTAGCTTTTTCGGGCAGACCCGGCGCGCGGTTCGTCATCCGCCGCTCCGACCTCGCCGCCGGGGACTTCAGCCGCGTCGTCTCCGCCTCCGAGTTCACCGAGTAGGCGGGTCGCCCGCGCCGTACGGCAACAGGTCGCGCAACCCGAAGCCGTCGTCCACCACCACGTCCGGCACCGGGTCGGCGTCCTCGGTGGCCGTACGCGGCGAGCGCATGAGGATCGCCACGGCAGTCTCCGCGCGCCGGGCACAGACGATGTCACGCCGGTAACTGTCGCCCACGTACCAGCACTCCTCGGTGGGCACGCCTAGCCGGCGGGTGGCATGCCAGATCATCTCCGGGTTCGGTTTGCGTACGCCCACCTCGTCGCTGTAGATCTGCGCGGCGAACAGCCCACCGACGCCGGCCTTCGCGAGGAAGTCCCGGTGCGCCGCCCCGCACAACGTGTTGCTGACCACGGCCATCGGCAGCTCGGCCGCCCGGGCCGCCCGCAACGCCTCGGGCACGCCGGGACGCAGCGCCCACGCCGGCCGCCAGGTCCAGTCGTAGCTGAGCTTGGCGGCGTTGACGCGTACGGCCTCCTGCGCGCGCTGCGGCCAGCCGGTGGTGACGAAGCGCCGCCACACCTCCGCGTGCGCCAGCTCGTCCGGCTCGTCACGGTCACGCCATCGCGCGTACGCCTGAGCGCCCTCGACCAGCGCACGGTTGATCTCCCCCGGCGACAGCACGCCGTCCGTCAGGTTGTACAGCCGCAGCACCAGCCCCGGCGGCGCGGGATCGGGCCGGGGCGCCTCGGCCAGCACGCCACCGAAGTCGAGGAGCAACGCGACCGGGGAGGGCAGCATCTCAGCGGGCGTTGAGCGTCCAGGCGCGCACGCCCCCGACGATGCCCGCGGTGTTCGGCACCACGACCACGTCGTCGCCCATCCGGGCCAGCTGCGTCGGCGTGATCAGGCGCGAGTTGCCACCGCCCAGATACAGCCGGTCCCACAGGAACACCGGCCGCAGCCCTTCCACGACGTTGCGCACCCGGCGCGACCAGAGCGCGTCCCCCAGCCGCCGGCGCTCGTGCTCCCCGATGTACGTGTCGTAGCTCATCCCCCACCGCACCGGCGCCTGCGACATCTCCAGGTGCGGGGCGAGCGCGCCGCCGTCGAAGAGCGCGCAGCCCAGGCCCGTACCCAAGGTCAGGACGAGCTCGCACCCGGTCCCCGCCACGACCCCGGCGCCGTGCACCTCGGCGTCGTTGAGCACCAGCGTCGGCAGCCCGAACGCCTCGGCCAGCGCCGTGCGCGCGTCGTACCCCTGCCAGGCCTCGACCAGCTCGGGATCGACCTTCGTCCGCGGCCCGCTGCGCGTGACGTAGTGCGGCGTCGCCACGACGACGCCGTGCCGCAGCATGCCCGGCATGCCGACCGTCACCCGGTCGGCCGTCGGCAACCGCTCACCGAGCCCGACCAGCGTCTTCACGAACAGATCCGGAGGCAACGGGTACGGCGTGGGCACGCGCAACGGGTGCGCGCGCATCGTGCCGGCCTCGTCGAGCACCGACCCCTTGATCCCGCCGCCGCCGCAGTCGATCGTCAACGTGAAAGCCACACCTGCAGTCTGCCAGCTCCGGCCTCGCCGGAAACGGGGCTCTTCGCGGCATTCCGCCGCCGCGGCCCCCGGGTTTCGCGCGCTCCTTCGCGCGCTCCTTCGCGCTCCTCAGAAGCGGGCGAAGGAGCGGATCGGCATGCGGGGGCCGAAGCGCGGCGCCATGATGCCGCCCGCCGCGAGCAGCTCGCAGACCCGGCCCCGATGCCCCGCGTACGGCTCCAGCAGCTCGAGCATCCGCGCGTCCGTGCCGCGCGCCTCGCCGGCCAGCGCCCACGCCACGGTGTTCGGGATGTGGTAGTCGCCCACGCTGACGGCGTCCGGGTCGCCGTACGCCGTGCGCACCACCTCGGCCGCCGTCCACGGTCCGATGCCCGGGATCGAGGTCAGCCGGCGGGTCGCCTCGGCGCTGTCCCCGCACCGTTCCAGCCGGGCCGCCTCGACCGCGCAGCGCAGCAAGGCCTGGGTGCGTTTCTGCTCGACGCCGAACGGATGGAACACCCAGTACGGCGTCGCGGCCACCGCCTCCGGATCGGGCGGCAGCAGCAGCCCGGCCGGCCCGGGCGCGGGCTCCCCGAAGTGCCGCACCATGGCCCGGTACGCCCGGTGCGCCTCGATACCGGTCACCTTCTGCTCCAGCACCGCCCGGATCAGGCGGTGGAACACCAGGCCGGTGGCGGGGAACCGTACCCCGGAGAAGGTCTTGGCCAGCCGCGCGACCAGCGGATGCCCGGCCGCCATGGCCGGGAAGTCGCCCAGGTCGTCCCGCAGCCCGGCGACGGCGTCGGCCCGCTCGGCGATCCAGCCCGCGCCGGGCCCGTGCCCGGTCGCCCTCAGCTCCGCGCCCTCGCGCGCGAGGCACAGGGTCGCCGGCCCGTCCGGGGTACGCGCAGCGAGCCAGAACTCGCCGTCGGCCAGCTTGCCGCAGGGGTCGTGCCGGACGACGAGCAACGACCGCAGCGTCCTCGAGAAGAGGTATCCCTCCGGCGGCCGCAGCCGGCGGTTCACCGTCGTCGTCACCCGCGCCACTATACGGACCTGCCAGGTCGTGCTGCCCGGCTCGTTTCCCGGGCATGCCGATGGCCCTGACCGCGCTCCCGGTCAGGGCCATCGGGGAGGGTGGGCGGACACCCGAGTCGGTCCGCGTCACCCGGCGGCGGAGCTGGTAGCTCGGCCCGAGCGGTTCCCGCGCCTCCTTTCGTCAGCCGATTACCTACTCGGACCGCCTGCCGCGGGTGCCGTCCTCAGGGGGATGGACGGCGTCCGGGTTCCGACGGGGGGTCCCCGGCGGGGCGGCGCCATGTCAGAGGTGGCGCGGCCCCGCGGGGTTCGGTTCCCGGGTGCGGCAGGGCTCCGTACCTAGTTGTTGTTGCCGTTGCGACCGCCGTTGCGGCCACCGTTCTGGTCCTGCTGCTGGTTCTGGTCCTGCTGCTGGCCGCCCTGCTGCTGGTCCTGCTGCTGGCCGCCCTGCTGCTGGCCCTGGTCCTGGCCGCCCTGCTGCTGACCCTGGTCCTGGCCACCGTTGTTCTGGCCGCCCTGGTCGCCGTTGCCGCCGCCGCCGACCTCGATGCGGACCGCGTCGAAGGCGGGGGTCTGGTTGGCGCGCTGCATCATCGGGATGCGGTGCGAGCCGTCACCGGCCCACGAGGCGCACTGGGCGGTGCCCTGCTGCGGCAGGCCCGGGACCTGGATCGTCACGGTGTCGGGGGCCCGGCCGCCCTGCCGGTCCTCGGTCGCGACGAAGAACGCGGGGACCGGAGCGGGGTCCGGGGCCTCGTTGGTGCTGTCCAGCATGCGGCAGGCGGTGTGGAAGTGGCCGCGGACGATGCCGTCCTGCAGCACGGCGGACTCGACGTAGTAGCCACCCTGGCCGGCCGCGAGGAACCGGTCGCGGATCAGGTTGCGGGTGCTCACCTTGAGGGTGAACGGCGTGTTCGGCTGAACCTGGGCCGGCGCCTCGGTGATGAGCAGCGACGGGTTGTTCTCCTGCGCGCCGACCTCACCGAACGCGGTGGAGACGCAGCGGTTGCCGTTCTGGAAGCCGTCGTGCGGCGTCAGCCGGCTGGTGGCGCAGCTGTTGGTCAGGATGCCCAGACCAGCGCCCGGGGGCGGGGTCGCGGCGCCGCCACCGTTGTTACCACCGTTGTTACCACCGTTGTTACCACCGTTGTCGCCGCCGTTCTGGCCGCCGTTCTGGCCGCCGTTCTGGCCGCCACCGTTCTGGCCACCGTTCTGGCCGCCGGCCGCGGTGCTGTTCGACGGGGCCGGGTTCGCACCGCCGCCACCCTGGTTGTTACCACCCTGGTTGTTGCCGGCGTTCTGCATCACCCACTGGCGGCAGCGGGCACGCATCTGCTCGGTGGTCGGGACGTCGCCCGAGCCGTCGTCGGCGTGCTGGGTCACCCGGCCCTTGTTCGTGGTGTAGGTGCCCCGCCGCGTCTCGGTCGAGAGCTTCGACTTCTTCGGCGCCTGGATGTTGTTGCAAGCGGCCAGAGCGCGCTGGGTCGAACGCTTCGTGCTCGCGTCCGACACCTGCGTGACGGTGACGATGCCGCCGAAGGCAACCAAGGTGGCTACCGCGGCGATGATCCGGCGCCGACCGGTGAACCACTTGGAGTACTTGGATTCGCGCCGGTACTGCGACCTTCGCATTGCTGACACCTTTCTCTGTCCACACGTGGCGGGCGGTGGAGCCGCCTGGAGGTACTGCCGTACGGCCTGGTCGGCTGGCCAGGTCGGGAACCGTTCGCGGGGCTACCGCGCCCGGAAGATGCGCATGGTGGTCACCACGCCGGCCACGAGCGCGCCGGCGAGGACGAGCAGGATGACCGAGGTACTCACGCCCGGTACGCCACCCGAGCTGCTCGCCGCGGCGAGCATCGCGTTGTCGACCGGGACCGGCCCATTGGCGGCGGCCGGCGGCGGAAGCGTCGGCAGCTGGGAGTAGTCGACGACGCCGGTGCTCTCCAGCAGGGTCATGTGCGTCATGACGAACTGGTTGGCCTGCTGCGCCAGCCTGCGCACCGAGTCGTTGCGGGTGCTGGACCGGATCGTCGCGATCGCCGGGAAGATCTTGCCGTGCGCCGCGCGGAGCCGGTCGACGTAGATCTGGTCGAACTGCCGGCTCGTGGGCGCGTTGCGCATCTCGTTGAGCCAGCCCTGCTGATCGCCGTTCGGCTGATTCGGCAGCGCGACGCCCAGCTTCTTGGCGACCGCGATGTCGAGCTTGTCGAGCACGACGTGCTGGGCCGAGATGGCGCGGCCGATCTCCTGGATCTTCGGGTTCTCCGACTTCTCGGCGGCCATGTTGCCGGCCGGGATCTCCCACAGGCCGGCGAGCCGGACCTTGATGACGAAGTCCCGGTCCGCCGGGGTGACCGTGCCGGCTCCGTTGTCGGTCAGCCCGTCGTTCGGCGGGACCGGCACCGGCGTCGCATCGGCTGCCCGGGCAGCGCCGGCGGGAGCCAGCAGGAACGCCAGGGTCATTGCCGAGACGCCCACCAGCCAGCGCTGAAGCCGGCGAGAAGAGCGAGCGGCAATCATGTATCACACCTCCGACGACGGTGGGGAAACGATTCCGGCGAACCGCGGTGGAACGCCGGAAACGCTATGAGCAGGTGTTGCGGTGTCGCAATGGAAAATGAACTTCTTACGCCCGACTTAAAGAGAACTTATGGGCGGTGATTCGTCATGGGTACGGCCGCCGGCGCCGATGGGAAAGCGCCGGCCGGCCGGGTTGACACTCAGTAGCTGTAGTCCGACCCGGAGCTGTCGGAACCGGCGTCGCCGCCGCTGTCCTGCGAGTCGCCGTTCTCCTCGTCGCCGGCCGGCGGGGCGACGGCCTTCGACGGCGGCGGGAGGCAGGTCAGGTTCTTCTTGCCTTCCGGCGTCACGACGAACCAGGAGCCGGCCACGTTCTGGCCCTTCCACTGGCCGGGCTTCTTGTCGCCGATGTACGTGTACAGCGGCCACTTGTCGAGGGTCAGCTGCAGGGTGCCGTCCTTGCGCTCGACCGTGCCGACGAGGTCCGAGTCGACGCCCTCGAGCTTCGGCTCCTCGCCCTTGTTGATGACCGCGGGCGGCCAGACCTTCTCGCACTCGTCGTTGCAGTTCGAGACGACCTCGGGCTTCACCTTGTCCTTGTCGAAGCGGTAGAGCACGAAGCCGTCCTCGTTCTGGACGGTCTCGCCCATGCGCTTGACCTTGGCGGCCTTGAGCTCCGTGGTGACCTCGTCCTCACTGAGCTCCGGGGCGTCGGACGCCTCGTCGGCGCCGTCCTCGGTCTCCGCGCCCGGCGTGGCGCCGGCGGTCGGCTCGGCCGTGGCGCCGGGGGTGGCGTCGACCGCGTTGGCGGCCGGCTGGGCGCCATAGTCGCTGCCGCTGTAGCCGGCGGGAGCGCAACCGGGCAGCGCGAACGCCGCCGCGATCGCGGCGCTGACGACGATCAACTTTCGCTTCTCCGGTACCACGAGAGCCCTCCAACCGATCTCTTCATCTCCGTGTTCCGCGCAGTAGTACGCGCCGGCCGCCGCAGCGGTTGAAGAATCGGGTGAATCAATTTCCCGGAAAATTCTTTGAACCGATCGCGGCCCGCGTCCGTGAATGACAGGCCCTCGCGATCATCCGTTGCACCGCGTAATGACGTCGCCGACAATGCGTACGGGCGCGAAAAAGCCCGGCCGCGTGGCGGCCGGGCTTTTGTCGACGGTGACGTCAGGGCACCCGCACGAGCGTCTCGGTGGCACCCTTCGGGTCGATCGACTGCACCTGGATGTGCGCGATGTCGGCGCGCGGCAGGGCGGTGACGGCCTGGAGCAGCAGCGGCTCCGGCTGGGCGGCGGTGCCCCAGCCCTTCTCCCCCACGGTCCAGGTCGACAGCACCTCCGAGTTGCCGTCCGTACGGACGGCGACGAGCCGGCAGGTCAGCGGGCCCTTGACGTTGGAGACGGCGAACGACACCTGGGTGCCCCAGTCCTTCGGCTCGAAGCCCACCGAGGCGGTCACGTTGGTCCGCGAGTCCGTGTTGGTGAGCACCTCGCCGGCCAGCGGCGTACCGCCGAGACCGCCCTTGGCCAGCGGCAGCGGGTCGAGGTTCTTGCTGGACCGCGGCGGCGCCGCCTGCGGGCTCTGCTGGTCGGGGGCCATCCACTGCGCCCCGGCGAAGAGCGCGCCGATGGACAGCATGGCGAAGACCACGACCGCCGCGGCCAGCGAATAGAGCCGTCGGCTGTTGGCCCGCCGCCGCTCCTGCCGCACCTCGCCGATCATCTTCTTCAGGACCATGCCGTCGCGGCGCGACTGCTCGGTGGCCACCAGAGCGTCGGCGTCGACATCCGAGAGGATGTCCACCACCGGCAGCAGGGACTCCAGCTCGATCGCGCACGCCGGGCAGTCGATCAGATGGTCCTCGAAGCGGGCGGCGTCGCGCTCGTCGAGCACGCCCAGGGCGTACGCGGCGACGTCGAAGTGCTGTTCCTGTGTCATTACTCCGTCACCCCCCGCTGCTGCAGAGCCGTACGCAGGGCCCGCAGGGCGTAGTACACACGCGACTTCGCCGTACCCAGAGGCAGGCCGAGAACCTCGGCGGCCTCCGGAACGGTGCGGCCGCGGAAGTACGTCTCGACGAGGATCTCCCGGTGCGACTGGCTCAGCGTACGCAGGGCATCCGTGACCGTCATCAGCTGCAGGACCCGATCCGTGTCGTCGGCCGTACTGGGGAAGCTCTCCAGCTCCCGGTCGTACGTCTCCGGCGGGCGGGCGCTGACGCTGCGGTGGTCGTCGATCGCGATCCGCCGGGCCACCGTGACCAGCCAGGGCCGCAGCGACTGCTGCCCCTGGGCGCCGAGGCGGTGGGCATTGCGCCACGCCCGCAGCAGCGTCTCCTGCACGATGTCCTCGGCCCGCTGCCGGTCCCCGCCGGTGAGGCGGAGCACGAACATCAGCAGCGGTCCCGCATGCTCCTCGTAGAGCATCCGGACGAGTGTGTCCTCGTGACTCGCGGTCGCGGACCCGGCCTCATGGCGGGCCTGTCGCGGCATCACGGCGTCATCATTGTCCGCACCACGGCCTCCGTCGAGCGCCTGCCACCGGCCCCCGGAACGCTGCTGCGTCATGACGCGCTCCCCAGCCGGCGCGAGCCGCTCCATGACCGTCGCATGCATCGATTCCTCCTGCCGGTGCTTTCCCCGTCGCCTGTCATACGGCCGGGGGCACCCGCCGGGATCAAAGCGTGCGGGAAAAATTCCGGGATCCTGGGAGGCGGGGCGGCATCGACACGCAGTCGCAAGAGGGTCCTCCGGTTCCAGGGACGTCAGGCACACCGGACCACCGCCGGAGCGGGCAGGCCGGGGCGCGCATGGGGGGCGCAACATCCATCCATAGGTCCCGATATGGGCCTAGGGGCACGCGAATAATACTCAGCGTCGAGCCGGAGTCGACAGACGCGCGGTGCGCACTCTCCGCGCTCGATGGATCCATTGTCGGCGGGGCGTCATGCCGCGATCACCGAAGGTCGTGGATCACGGTTCAGAGCTTCGCTAGGAGTAGTACGGCGGCGACGGTGAGCAGGTCCGCCACTTACCGCCGAAAGGGATGAAAGCTTCATATCGCCCCTCCGCAGGGTGGTGCTGCGGTGTGGCGTCGGCCGACCCGCCGCCTTCCGCTGGGCCGACCGGCGGTCCGAACCGGCCGGGCGGCGGTCCGAACGGTCGACCGCGGCGGGTCCGGCCAGGCGAACCCGCCAGCGGCCCACGATGCGGACACCGCGCACCACCCGCCCGCCAGCCGCCGCTCCATTGACCAACCCCGCCGGCCGCCCGCTTCGCCGACCAACCATGCCGGCCGCCGCTTCGCCGACCAACCACGCCGGCCGCCGCTTCGCCGACCAACCACCACCTCACCCGCCGGCCGCCACTCCGCCGACCAACCACCGCCTCGCCCGCCGACGCGCCGCAGCTCGGCCGTGACGGCTCGGCCGTCAGCGGTTGCGGGCCGTGGCCAGCGTCAGAGCCCGGTGCAGCACCCGCGCGTCCCCCAGCATCCCGCGCAGCCGCCGCTCCAGCCCGGCGATCGGCACCAGGTTCTGCGGGGCCCGCGGGTCCTTGTACGCCGACGACGCGAACCGCGGCAGCGTCGCCACGGACAGCTCGGCCAGCTCGATGGCCTCGTCGGGGGTCAGGTCCGGCGAGCATTCCACCCGGACGATGCCCGACCACGGGGCTCCGGAGGCCCCGGGCAGGCGCAGGTACCACGACCAGCCGCCCCAGACCGTGCCGAGCGCGAACACCGGGGTGCGCTGGCCCGGGCGCAACGCCGTGACCACCTGGGTCAGCTGGGCCGGCAGGTACTGCTTCTGCTGCGTCTTGACGTAGCCGATGGTGCGGGGCAGCTGGCGGCGGTTGCGCAGCGGGCCGTCGACCACCAGGAGGTCCGCGCCGTCGGAGCCGTGGTGGCGGGCCTCGCCGGAGATCTCGATCTCGAGGGCGGTGAGCGGGGCCTGGACGGCCGCGGGGAGTTTGCTCGCCTCGCCGGTGCCGCCGACCCGGTGGATCTCGTAGCGCACGGAGCCCGCCTGGACGTCGCCGGCCGACGGGCTGGCGGTGAACAGGCCGCGGGCGACCCGCGCGCCGGCCAGCTCGGCCACGCCGTTGCGCAGGTCGCAGCGGACGACGCCGGCCGCGTACGAGGCGGCGAGGCCGGCGTACGACTGGCCGTCCTCCTCGGCGGTCCAGAGGCCGGCGTCGTTGCGGCGTACGCCGTCGACGAGGAACACCACGTCAGGGCAGCGCACCCGCGGCGACACGTCGATCGGCGCCCACTGGGCCGCGGGCACCTCCACGTCCGCGTCGACCTGGGCGCTGCTGGGCGAGGCGGGGCCGTCGGAGCCGTCGCCACCCTCGAACGACGCCCCGTACGCCGGGTCCCACGCGTCGACGAACATCCTGGTCACAGGCCCACCCGCTCGACGTGCGCCGTACGCGCGTCCTTGTGCACCTCGAAGCGCACCGGCACCCGTTCCGCCAAGGCGTGCACGTGGGTGACCACCCCGACCATCCGGTCGCCGCGGGCGGCGAGGTTCTCCAGCGTCGCCGCCACGACGTCGAGGGTCGCGGCGTCGAGGGTGCCGAACCCCTCGTCCAGCACGATGGACTCGAGGCTCGCCGCCGTGGTGGACATGCCGGCGAGCTGCTCGGACAGCGCGAGGGCCAGGGCCAGCGACGCCTGGAACGTCTCGCCGCCGGACAGCGTGCGGACGCCCCGGCGCAAGCCCGCGTCGTGGTGGTCGATCACGTAGAACTCGCCCTTGTCGTGCATGAGGTCGTACTGGCCGCCGGTGAGCTCGCGCAGGATCCGGGAGGCGCCGTCCACGAGCAGGTCGAGCGCCTCCTCGAGCAGCCAGCGCTCGAAGTTGTTGGCGCGCAGGTGCCCGGCGAGGGACTTGGCGACCCGGCCGTCGCGGACGAGCGCGGCACGCTGTTCGGCGTACCGCTGCGCTTCCTCGCGGCGGTCCACCAGCCGCTGCCAGGCGGCCTGGGCGCGCTCCGCGGCGACCGCGGCGGCCCGGATGAGGTCGGCGTCGGAGCCGCTCCGCGGGGCCGGGACACCGGTGTCGGCGAAGAGCGCGACGACGGCGGCCCTTTCCCGCTGGGTGTCGGCGTGCGCCGCCTCCACCGCGGCGACCGCCGCCGCGCGTGCGGTCTCCCGCTGAGCGGCCGAGCCGCGCGCCCAGCCGACCAGCGCCGTCCAGGCTCCGGTGAGGTCGTCGCGATCGGCCGGCGGCGGGGAGAACCGGGCCACGGCGTCGCGGACGGTGTCGAAGGAGCGCCACGCCGTCCGCTGCTGCTCCTCGGCGGCCGCCACCGCGGCCTGGGCGCGACGCTGGGCCTCGCGGGCCGCACGCACGTCGGCGCCCGCGTCGTCGAGCTTGCGCTGCAGCTTCGTCAGCTCGGCGAGCCGGGCCCGCAGCGCGTCGGCGCCGGGCGAGCCGGCCAGCCCGGCCTGCACCTCGGCGAGCCGGGCCTTGTGCTGCTCGAACTGGGCCCGCTTGCGGTCGAGGCCGCGCTCCAGCTCGCGGGCCACGGCGTCGCGCTGCTTCCACGCCGTGGAGGCGACGTCCGCGGCCGCGCGGGCCGCCTTGCCCTGCTGCTCGGCGACCTTCACCGCGGAGCCCTCGGACATCGGGGGTACGGTCGCGACCGGCTGGGTGCACACCGGACAGTCGTCGCCGGCCTTCAGGTGGGCGCGCAGCGCGGCGGCGCGGTCCACGGTCTGCGCTTCGGCGTAGTCCAGCCGGGCCTGTTCGAGCAGCTGCTCGGCTCCGAGGCGGGCGGCGTGGGCCAGCTCGGCGGCGGCGATCGCGTCCTTGTACTCCACCTCGGCGACCGAGACCTCACCGGCGAACCACTCGGCCTGGCCGGTCAGCCGGTCGAACTCGACGTGACGGTCCAGCAGCAGCCCGAGCGAGCCCGCGTCACCGGCCGCCGCGAGCTCACCGCGTACCTTCTCCTCGTGTTCCTCGGCGGCCCGCACGGCCGTGGCCGCCTCCGCGGCCCGGTCCCGCGCGGCGGCCGCGGCCTCGGCGATCTTCGCGCTGCCGGCCGGCATGGTGACCCGGCTCAGGACGGCGAGCTCCTCGGCGATCGCGTCGCGCGCGGCGGCCAGCTCGGTCTCGCGCTCGCGTACGGCGCGCAGCCGCGGCACCGCCGCCTCGACGGCCGCCGTGAGCTGCCGCATCGCCGCGACCCGCTCGGCCGCGGCCGCCACCGCCTCCTCATCGGCGTCGGCGAGGCCGGCCAGGGCTTGGTCCACGACGGCGAGCTGGGCCTCCGCCTTCGTGGCGCGAGTGGAGGCACGGGTCTGCACCTCCTCGTAGACGTGCAGGCCGAGCAGGTTCACCAGGATCTGCTGCCGGGTCGCCGGCTTGGCGTGCAGGAAGTCGGCGAACTGGCCCTGCGGCAGCACGACACAGCTGGTGAACTGCTCGTACGGCAGCCCCACCGCCTCCACGACCGCGCGGTCCATCTCGGCCGGCGTGCCCGCGAGCACGTCGCCGAGGTCGTCGAGGCTCATGCCGGTGTCGAGCCGGGTGACGTCGAAGCCGGGCGGCATCAGCTGCAGGCCCGCGCCGGCCGTCTTGACGCTGCCGCGGCCGTCGCGGCGCACCACCCGGGTCGCGACGTATCGCGAGCCGGCCGACTCGAAGACGAGCCGGACCCGGGCCTCGGTCGCCGACGGTGCGAGCGCGTTGACGATGCCGCGGCTGCCGCCCCACCGCGGCACGGTGCCGTAGAGGGCGAAGCAGATGCCGTCGAGCACTGTGGACTTGCCCGAGCCGGTCGGGCCGACCAGCGCGAAGTAGTCGGCGTCGGTGAAGTCCACGGTGGTCTCGTCGCGGAAGACCGTGAACCCGGCCATGTCGAGCCGCAAAGGCCTCATTGCTGGGTGCTCACCTCGTCATACAGCTCGTCGAAGAGTTCGCGGACGCCTTCCTCGGCGTTGCCGCGGCTGTCCAGGTAGTCGCCGAAGAGTTGCCGCGGCGAGCGGCCGGCACGTTGTGCCGTCTGCTTGCCGGGCTCGGGAACCATGTCCGGGTCGATGCGCACCTCGAGCGCGTTGGGCAGGAGCTCCTGCACGTCCTCGCGCAGGCCCACCCGCGGTGTCTCACGGACGTAGACACGCAGCCACGCCTCCGGAAGGTTCACCGTGGCGAGCTGATCGAGGCTGCCCCGGACGGTTCGCAGGGTCCGCGCCGAGGTCAGCGGCACGTCGCGCACCTGGGCCGCCTTCTCGGTGGAGACGTCGACGATCGCGACCGAGCAGACGTTCTCCTCCTCGCCGAAGTCGACGGCGAGCGGGCTGCCGCTGTAGCGCACCGGGCACGGGCCGATGACCCGCTGCGATCGGTGCAGGTGACCCAGCGCCACGTAATGCGCGTTCGCCGGGAAGACCGTGGCCGGCACGGCGTAGCCCATCACCGTGTGCGCCTCGCGCTCGCCGCCGCCCGCGCTGGCGCCGACGATCGTGAGGTGGGCGGTGAGCAGGTTGACCACGCCGGGCTCGTCGAAGCCCTCGGCGAGGCGGGCGATCAGCCGGGCGATGTGGTCCGCGTACGTCTGGTTGGCCTCGGCCGCGGTCAGGTCGTACATCTCCACGGCGCGGATCGCGTAGCGCTGGGAGAGGAACGGCAGCGCCGCCAGCTGCCAGCGCTCGCCGGACGCCGTCTCACCACGGATGATCAGGTCCTCGGGCTTGTCCCGCACCGAGCCGCGCAGCTCGATGCCGGCCGCGTCGGCCCACGGCCGCAGCGCGTCGAGCGCCGGCCCGTTGTCGTGGTTGCCCCCGATGGCGACGACCCGGGCGCCGGTCTGCCGCAGCGCCGACAGGGCCCGGGTGACCACCCGGGTCGAGTCCGGCGACGGCGCGGCCGTGTCGTACAGGTCGCCGGCCACGATGACCAGGTCGGGCCGCTCCGCCCGGGCGATCTCGACGAGCTGGGCGAGCACCTTGATGTGCTCCTCGTGGCGGGGCCGCCCTTTGAGGACCTTTCCGACATGCCAGTCGGACGTGTGCAGGATGCGCATCGCGAAACCCTAGAACGGAATGTCGTCGTCCGGCGAACCGCCGCGGCCACCGACCACCGCGAACGGGTCGACGCCCTGGACGATCGAGCGGAGACTGCCCGCGGGCGGCGGGCCGGACTCGGACTTGCGGGTGGCCCAGGCCGGGAACGGGAACTCCACGCAGAGCGGCACCGGGATGTCCGGCTGGTTGACGAACATCGTGCCGGGCCGGGCCAGCAGCGCGCGCTGGCGCATGGCCGGGGGCAGGAAGCCGTACTCCGGGCGGGAGGCCTCGGCGGGGTCGAGGCGGCCGACGACGCGGATCGCCGAGTTGGTGACGATGCGGCGCTCGACCTCACTGGCGGTCTGCTGGGCCCCGATGAGGATGACGCCCAGGGACCGGCCGCGCTCGGCGATGTCGAGCAGCACCTCCTTGATCGGCGAGGAGCCCTCGCGAGGCGCGTACTTGTTGAGCTCGTCGAGGACGACGAAGAGCAGCGGCCGGCCGGTGCCCGACTTCTCCTTGTCGTCGAACTCGGTCTTCAGCGTTACGCCGACCACGAAGCGCTGCGCGCGGTCGGGCAGGTTGTGCAGGTCGACGACGGTGACCTGGGCGCTCTCGGCGGTCTTGATCTGGTGCGGCCGGCGGGCGGCGAGGTCGCCGCGGATCAGCCGGGACAGGTCCCGCTTGCTGCCGATGAGCCGGCGGGCGAACGCGTTGACCGTGCCCATGTTGACCGCGCTGCCGGCCCAGGTGGACCGGGTCTCGTCATCGGTGAGCTGGTCCACCACGTGGTCGACGAGGTCGCCGTACGACCCGAGGCGGCGCCCGTCGATGCTGATGCCGCCCTCCGCGGCGACCGCGTGCCGGGCCAGGTGCGCGGTCACCGAGTGCACGACCATCGTGTACTGCTGGCGCTCGTCGTCGGCGTCGGCGAACACGTACGGCAGGAGCCGGTTGGCGCAGAACTCCTCGAGCGTCCAGTAGAAGCTGTCGACGCCGGTGAGCCGGCTGTTGACGTCGGGCGCGCCCGAGGAGTCGCCGGCCCGGGGCGGCGCGTACACCCGCACGTCGGGGAAAGCGGTCGCGGGCAGGTCGAGCAGCTTGTACGCCGAGGTGGTGACATCGTCCAGCTTGGTGTTGCCGTGGTCGAGGAAGAGCAGGTCCTCGCCCTTGACGTTGAAGATCAGCGCCCGCGCGTTGGTGCCGTCGGCGCCCAGCGCCCCGGACCGGAAGACCGAGTAGAGCAGGAACGTCGCGAAGCTGGTCTTGGTCGCCACGCCCGAGATGCCGGAGATCGACACGTGCGCGCCGCGGGTGCCGTCGAGGAAGTCGGCGTTGAGGAACACCGGGACGCCGTCGCGGCCGGTGCCCATCGGCACCCGGCGCTCCATCCGGTCGAAGTGCAGCGCCGCGTCCCGCGCGGAGCCGGAGGCCCGCCGCACGACCGCTCCGGGGGCGGGTGGCACATACAGCTCCGGGTCGACGCGGGTGGTGGTGACCTCCGCGGCCTCCTGGACGAGCGCGGGCAGGGTGCCCTCGGCGATGGCGAAGACGTCCGAGTCGAACTGGGCGCCCTCGTGCCGCGCGCGGACCTGGGTGACCACGCCGGCGATCGTCACCGGCTCCCGGTCCGGCAGGTCGCGGGTGGTCACGACCACGTCGTCGAGCTGCAGGTAGCTGCCCGGCGTCACGGCCGTCCAGAACTGCAACGGGGTGGCGTCGGCGGTGCCGAGCACCCGCCCGACCGGCTCGCTCGCTTCGGTTGCTTCGTCAGACACGCCGATCATGTTGCACCAGAGGTACGACACTTGTCGGACGCCCGGTGGGTTGGCACGCCGTGTCCACAACTTCTAGGGGTCATCCACAGGTTTGTCCACAAGAACTAGGTGCTGCGGGCGTACCTCAGGAAGAGCTCGTCGTCCTCGGAGAGGATGCTGCGCAGCGCCAGGCGCCGCGCCGGGCCGTCGGTCCCGGCCGCGATGCGGCCCGCGGTGCCGCCGGCGAGCAGCGGCGAGACGGTCAGGCACACCTCGTCGACGAGGTCCGCTTCGATGAGCGAGCCGAACAACCGGGGGCCGCCCTCGCAGAGCAGCTGGGTGGCGCCGCGGCGGTGCAGCTCGGCCACCATCGCGGCGAGGTCGACCTTCTCGTCACCGAGCGGCAGGATCTCCGTGACGTCGGCGAGGCCGGCCGGCGGCACCGCGCGTGAGGTGGTGACGACCAGGGGCCGGATCGGGGCGTCGGAGAAGATCAGCTGGCCGGGGTCGAGGTCGAGCGAGCCGGAGACCACCACCATCAGCGGGAATTCGGGTAGCCCCTGCGAACGCCGCCAGGCCCGGCCCGCCTCGTCCAGGCGCAGCGCGTCGTACTTCTCGGCGCGTACGGTGCCGGCCGCGGCGATCAGCGCGTCGCAGGTCATCCGCAACATGTCGAAGATCTGTTTGTCGCCCGGACCGCCCAGCGCGCCGGACTTGCCGTCCACGGTCACGGCTCCGTCGACGCTGGCGACGAAGTTGACGCGCAGAGTCGGTTCCCCGCCACGCGGGTAGCGCGCGAGCAGGTCTTCGAGGATCATGGCGAGGCCGGGCCGGTGACGGGCGGCGTCGGCTCGACGGGCCGGTGCTGGCAGTCACACCAGGACCCGCCCCGGCAGTCCTCATGCCGTCGATCGCGGCACGCGCGGCAGATCATGTCGCAAGCCTAAGCGCGACGGGGCAGGACAGGGACCGTACGGCAGGAGAATAATGCG
The DNA here is from genome assembly GCF_040677315.1 of Actinoplanes sp. NPDC049316. Classification (NCBI taxonomy): domain Bacteria; kingdom Bacillati; phylum Actinomycetota; class Actinomycetes; order Micromonosporales; family Micromonosporaceae; genus Actinoplanes; species Actinoplanes sp. NPDC049316. The sequence continues at coordinate 407,609 of NZ_JBFAQM010000002.1, forward strand.
CCCATGACCAGGCAACCCGTCCGTTCGCCGGGACGACCCACGCTCGACGCCGTCGCGGCGCGCGCCGGTGTCGGCCGCGGCACGGCATCCCGCGTCCTGAACGGGTCCTCGCAGGTCAGCCCGCAGGCCAAGGCAGCCGTCGAGGCGGCCATCGTCGAACTGGGGTACGTGCCCAACCGGGCCGCGCGCTCGCTGGTCACCCAGCGCACCGACTCGGTGGCCCTGGTCGTGTCCGAGTCGCAGGAGCGCGTCTTCGGCGAGCCGTTCTTCGCCGGCGTGCTGCGCGGCATCAACGCCGCTCTGCTGGAGACGCCGCTGCAGCTGTGGCTGGCCATGGCCGCCTCGCCCGAGCAGCGCGAGCGCGTCGAGACGCACCTGACCACCGCCCACGTCGACGGCGTGCTGCTGCTGTCCCTGCACGACGAGGACCCGCTTCCCCGGGTCCTGCGCGAGCGGGGCATGCCGTTCGTGCTCGGCGGCCGGCCGGCCAGCCCGCACCCCGACGACTTCTTCGTCGACGTGGACAACGCCGCCGGCGCGCGCAAGGCGGTCGAGTATCTGATCGCCGGCGGCGCCCGCCGCGTCGCGACGGTCGCCGGCCCGCAGGACATGGAGGTGGGCCGGGCCCGGCTCGCCGGTTACCGCGAGGCGGTGCGCGGGCCGGAGCTCATCGGGTACGGCGACTTCAGCGAGGAGGGCGGGGCGGCCGCCATGCGGTCCCTGCTCGCCCGCGAGCCGGGCCTGGACGCCGTCTTCGCCGCCTCCGACCTCATGGCCAGCGGCGCCCTGCGCGCTCTGCGGGAGGCGGGCCTGCGCGTGCCGCAGGACGTGACGCTGGTCGGCTTCGAGGACGCCCCGGTCGCCCGGCAGTGCGAGCCGCCGCTGACCACGGTCCACCAGCCGGTCGAGGAGATGGGCCGGCGCATGGCGCACCTGCTCGTGAGCCGCATCGCCGGTGATCCCGCCGGCGATTCCCACGTTCTGCTCGACACCCATCTGGTCCGTCGCGCCTCCGCCTGACCCGTCATACCCTCGGTGTGATTCACGGCATACGAGCGCCCCTTGACGGCCGGGACACGGCGCCGCAACCGGTGCGAAACGCCGCTCGGGCACGCTGAGGCCAGCTCAGACGGCACCGCCGTGCCGTCTGTCAGACGGGAGGAGTCGCATGTTGCTGCGCGTACGGGTCACTCTGCCGGACCGCCCGGGCGCCCTCGGCCAGGTAGCGCGCACGCTGGGCGTCGCCGGCGCCGACATCGTCCAGGTGGTGGTGCTGGAGCGGCTCGGCGGACGGGCCGTCGACGACTTCACCGTCGTGTGGCCGGGCGCCTCCCGCGTCGAGCGGCTCCTCGCCGGGCTCGCCGCGATCCCGGGCGTACAGGTCGACGGGGTGTGGAAGGCCATCGGCGCGCCCGTCTCCGGCGGCCACGACGCCGAGCTGCTCGCCCAGGTGGCCGCCAACCCCGGCGACGGGCTCGCCACCCTGGTCGACGCGGTGCCCGGGCTGCTCGCCGCCGACTGGGCCGCCGCCGCGGTGGTGCCGGCCGACTGGGCCGCCCGTACGGCCGCGCCGCGTCCCGCCCCACCCGGCGAGCCGTCGCTGCGCCTGTCCACCGGGAGCGAGCCGACGGTGGCGTACGCGAGCTGGCGCGCTCCCGCGCCGCTGCGCCTGCCCGAGGTCACCCCGCTGCGGGCCCGTCCGCTGACCGGCCCCGACGGCACCCGGTACGCCGTGGCCCCGTTCGGCCGCGCGGGGCTGGTGCTGCTCATCGCGCGTACGGACGACGACGACCTGCCCGCGGCCGCCTTCCACGTCACCGAGGTGGACCGGATCGCGCAGCTCGTCCGCGCCGCCGCCGTGATCCTGGGCGACCGCCTCGACCGCGCCGGTGTGCCGCCGGTCGCATCGGCTGTGACTGACCCCTCATAGTTTCCCCAGCTCAGGCAATGCGCAGGTAACACCGCAGAGGCAGGCTTACAGTCGGTTCAGGGTGCTTCGATCTGCGAAGGGACGTGCCTACCCGTGGCGCTGTGGCGGATCCGGGCGACGGTCGACGATCGGCCGGGCTACCTCTCCGTGCTGACCGCCAGCCTGGCGCTGCGGTCGGTCAACATCCTCGCCGTCCAGGTCCACACGACCGAGGAGGGCGCGGTCGACGACTTCCTCGTCGACGCTCCGGACACCATGTCGGAGCAGGAGCTGCACGCGGCGATCACCCGCGGCCGCGGCCGCGACGCCTTCGTCACCCGCGCCGAGGCGCAGGGCCTCGCCGACCAGCCGACCCGCGCGCTGGCCCTGGCCGGCCGTCTCGTGCACGACCCGGAGGCCCTGGGCGAGGCGCTCGTCGCCCTGCTCGACGCCGCCGAGGTGCGCTGGCGCCCGGCCGGCTCGGTGGTCCTGCACGGCTACGACGAGCAGCACATGACGCTGATCGACCCGGCCGGCGGGACCTACGAGGTGCTCCGGCCGGCCCCGGCGTTCACCCCGGCCGAATACGCCCGGGCCCAGGCCCTGGTCGAGGTGAGCAGCTCGGTGCTGCGCCGCTCGGCCGAGCAGACCACGCTGCTGCTGCCCGACGGCGCCGAGCTGCTGGTGCGCGAGGCCACCGCCGAAGACCTCGAGGGCGTACGCCGCCTGCACGGCTGGAGTGACGGCCGCCTGCGCCGGCTGCTGGAGCCGGCGAACGGGCTCACCCTGCTCGCGACGCACACCGACCCGGCCACCGGCGAGGAGCGCGTCGTGGCGACGGCCACCGTACGCACCGAGGGCGACCTCGGCGAGGTGGCCGTGCTCGTCGGGGCCGCGTGGCAGCGGCGGGGCATCGGGACGACGCTGCTGCGCCGCCTGATCGCGTGGGCGGCCCGCGCCGATCTCGAGGCGGTCGTCGCCCACGTCGGCGCGGAGAACGTGGCGATGCTGCGGACGTTGCGGCGGCTCGGCGCGGCCGGCCCGGCGCACCGCGACGGCGCGATGCTGAGCGTGACGCTGCCGGTCGGTGGCCGACGGCCCGCGCCGGATGAGACTCCTGCCACCTCCGGGTGACGGGTGAGAGCGGCGACGGTGGGCCCTTGCGGGTCCACCGTCGCCGAAGGGTCCGCTACCGGACCAACTCGGCGCCCAGCAGGTCCATCAGCAGCCCGTCGTGCCACGTGCCGTCGGCGCCGCGCTCGTACTGCCGCATGATCCCCACCGGGCGGAAGCCCACCTTGGCGTAACACCGGATCGCCGGCTCGTTGTCCGCCGCGGGGTCGATGACCAGCCGGTGGAACCCCTCGACGTCGATCAGGTGGGCGGCCAGCGTACGGACCGCGTCCGTGCCCATGCCCCGGCCGTGCACCGCCGGGTCGAGATAGATGTCGACGCTCGCGTGCCGGTAGTCCGGATCCTCCTCGGCCGACCACTGGATCACCCCGGCGACCCGGCCGTCCACCAGGATCGCCAGGTGGCGGTCGCCCATCTCGGCGATCGATTCGCGGATCTCGGCGGACGCGTCGTCGTCGCCGCGCCACCGCGCCCGCACCTCGGGGGTCGCCCGGATGGCGGCCAGCGCCGGCACATCGTCCTCGGTGGCCGGCCTGAGCACGACGAGCGCGCCCGTCAGCACCGGCCCGGCGGGCGCCGGCCCGCCGGAAGCCGGCCCGGCCGGAGCGGGATCGGCGCTTTCAGGAACGGCGGACACCGTGTTCCACGCAGGTCGCCGTCCAGCCGGCGGGGACCACCTGCACCTTCATCCGGCGCCGGCAGTCCGGGCAGTAGCGGGGCGGCTCCAGCTGCCGGGCCGCCGCGCACGCCGTGTGGTCGCCCTCGGCGGTCGCCTCTCCGCAGCGGTCGCAGTACACCAGGACCGTCACAGGGTCGCCGACAGCGCCTTGACCGGCATCTTGAGCTCCTGGAGCAGCTCGAGGTCCGCGGTGGCCGGGCGGCCGAGCGTCGTCAGGTAGTTGCCGACGATCACCGCGTTGATGCCGCCGAGCAGGCCGTCGCGGGTGCCCAGGTCGCCGAGCGTGATCTCGCGGCCGCCCGCGTACCGGAGGATCGTCCGCGGCATGGCCAGCCGGAACGCGGCGATGGCGCGCAGCGCGTCCTTGCCCTCCACCACCGGGCGGTCGCCGAGCGGGGTGCCCGGCCGCGGGTTGAGGAAGTTCAGCGGGACCTCGTGCGGGTCCAGCTCGGCGAGCTGCGCCGCGAACTCGGCGCGCTGCTCGACCGTCTCGCCGAGGCCCAGGATGCCGCCGCAGCAGACCTCCATGCCGGAGTCGCGGACCATCTTCAACGTGCCCCAGCGCTCCTCCCACGAATGGGTGGTGACCACGTTGGGGAAGTACGACCGGCAGGTCTCGAGGTTGTGGTTGTAGCGGTGCACGCCCATCTCGACCAGCTCGTCGACCTGCTCCTGGGTGAGCATGCCGAGGCTCGCCGCGACCTGGATGTCGACCGCGGCCTTGATCGCCGCGACGCCCTCACGCATCTGCGCCATGAGCCGCTCGTCCGGCCCGCGCACCGCCGCGACGATGCAGAACTCGGTCGCGCCGGTCGCCGCGGTCTGCTTGGCGGCCTCCACGAGGGCCGGGATGTCCAGCCAGACCGCCCGCACGGGCGAGGTGAACAGCCCCGACTGGGAGCAGAAGTGGCAGTCCTCGGGGCAGCCGCCGGTCTTGAGCGAGACGATGCCCTCGACCTCGACCTCCGGGCCGCACCACGCCATGCGCACCTCGTGCGCGAGCTGGAGCAGCTGCGGCAGATCCTCGTCGGGCAGTCGCAGCACTTCGAGGATGCCCGCCTCGTCGAGGCCGACGCCGTCAGTTAGCACCTGGGCGCGCGCCCGGTCGAGGATGTCTGGCATGGCCCGTACCCTACAAGGCCGTTCCGGCCCGCGGGGTTGTCGGTGGTGAGTGATAGTTTCCCCGGCGAACGACTCGGATCGGCGAAGAGCGAGGATGCGGTGACGGGCTGGCAGGAGGAGCTGGAACGGCAGGCCCGCACGCGGGCGAAGGCCGGGCTCACCCGGACGCTGCGCCCCCGCGCCGCCGGCGACGCCGTCGTCGACCTGGCCGGCAACGACTATCTCGGCCTGGCGGTCCATCCCGAGGTGGTGCGGGCCGCGGTCGAGGCCCTGCAGGCGTACGGGCTGGGCGCCACCGGTTCGCGCCTGGTCCGCGGCTCCACGACGGCGCACCAGGAGCTCGAGTCGGATCTCGCGGCGTGGCTCGGCTTCCCCCGCGCGCTGGTCTATTCGTCCGGCTTCCTCGCCAACCTCGGCGCGATCCGGGCGCTGGCCGGCCCGGGCACGCTGCTCGTCTCGGACCGCTACAACCACGCCTCGCTCATCGACGGCTGCAAGGCCTCGGGCGCCGAGGTCGTGGTCGCCCCGCACGCGGACCCGGCGGCCCTGGCGGAGATCCTCGCGGCCCACCCCGGCCGACCGGCCGTCTTCGTGACGGAGTCGGTCTTCTCGGTCGACGGCGACCTGGCTCCGCTCGCCGGCCTGCACGCGGTGACGTCCGCGCACGGCGCGCTGATGCTGGTCGACGACGCGCACGCCCTCGGCGTCCTCGGCCCCGAGGGCGCCGGCGGGGTCGCGGCGGCCGGGCTCGCCGGAGCACCCGACGTGGTGGTGACGGCGACGCTGTCGAAGTCGCTGGGCGGCGCGGGCGGCGTCATCGCCGGCCCGGAGGCACTCATCCGCCACCTGGTCGACACCGGCCGCACGTTCATCTACGACACCGCCCCGCCACCCGCCGTCGTGGCCGGGGTCCGTGCGGCGGTCCGGGTCGCCCGGTCGGCCGACGACCGCCGCCGGCTTCTCGCGGAGCGGGCCGCGACGACGGTACGCCGGCTGAGCGCGGCCGGCTTCGACGTCTCCACCCCCGCGGCGGGCGTGCTGTCCGTGCCGGCGCCCGGCCCCGAGGCAGCCCTGGCCTGGGCGACGGACTGCCGCGACCGCGACGTGGCCGTGGGCTGCTTCCGCCCACCGTCCACCCCGGACGGTTCCTCCCGCCTGCGCCTGACCCTGAACGCGGGCGTCAGCCAGGCCGACTTCGACCGCGCCCTGACCGTGATCGTGGAGTGCGCCCCGTGACGAGCGAGCAGCAGACCGCCCCGCCGCAGACCCCGGAGGAGAACCCGCCCCCGGTCTCCCCCGTGCCCATCTCCCCCGCACCGGGCCTCCCGGACGCGCCCATCTCCCCCGCACCGGTCCTTCCCGGCACGCCCGCTTCGCCCGCGCCGCTCCTGCCGGACTCGCCGGATCTCCCCGAGGCCCCCGTCTCGCCGGGGGTCGGCCCCGCGGACCCGGCCGACGCCGACCTGCCCCCGCTCACCGTCCCGGCACCCGCCCCGGCCGAGGCCGCCGCACCACCCGAGGCCCGGCCGGAGCCACGTCCCGCGCAGCACGGCGAGTGGCGCGGCATCGTGCTGATCACCGGCACGGACACCGGCGTGGGCAAGACCGTGGTCACCGCGGCCGTCGCCGCCGCCGCGCAGGCCGCCGGGTTGCGCGTGGCCGTCCTCAAGCCCGGGCAGACCGGCACGGCCGAGGGCGGCCCGACCGACATCGAGGTGGTCACCCGCCTCGCGTCCCCGCACACCACCCGCACGCTGGCCTCCTACCCGGAGCCGCTGGCCCCGCTCGCCGCGGCCCGGGTCGCCGGCCTGCCGCCGCTCGAGCTGTACGAGGTCGTCGACGCCGTACGCGCCGAGGCCGAGAAACACGACCTGGTCCTGGTGGAGGGGGCGGGCGGCCTGCTCGTGCCGATGGGGGTACGCCCGTCCGGCGAGGCGTGGACGGTCGCCGACCTGGCCACCGCGCTCGGCGCCCAGACGATCGTCGTGTCCCGCGCGGGCCTCGGCACGCTCAACCACACGGCGCTGACCCTGGAGGCCCTGGACCGCCGCGGCGTGCCCGCGAAGGTGGTGCTCGGCGCCTGGCCGGCCGAGCCGGAACTCGTCCACTGGGCCAACCTCACCGAGCTGGTCCCGCACCTGGTCGGCGCCCTCCCGGACGGCGCGGGCCAGATGGAGCCGGGCGTCTTCCAGCGCTCGGCGCCGGGCTGGCTGACCCCGGAGCTCTACGGCGTCCTGGACGACTGGCGCGTCTGGGCCGACGAAGCCGGCTGACCGCCACCCGCCCGCGACCCCACCACCGGCGCACGCGAACACGGCCACGCAAGGCCCGCCACCCCCGGCACGCGAACACGGCCACGCAAAGCCCGCCACCCCCGGCACGCGAACACGGCCACGCAAGGCCCGCCACCCCCGGCACGCGAGCCCGCCACCCGCCGGGCGGCATCCGTACGCCCGGCGGAGCGGCACGAGAAGGCGCCGGCTCGGCCCGTACCCTGATGAGCGGGTTTTGCCCCGCGCCCACGCGGCCGCCCTCCCCGGTCGTTAGCGTGTGGGGCTCGTGATCCATTCGCCGAGGGGCTGAGGCTGTCGTGGATGGCATAGGCGGGCAGATCGTGCTCGTGCTGGTGCTCGTACTGGTCAACGCGGCCTTCTCCGGCAGCGAGATGGCGCTGGTCTCGCTGCGGGACAGCCAGCTGCACAAGCTGGAGCGCACCTCCCGGTCCGGGCGGGTGCTGGGCCGGCTGACGCGCGACCCGAACCGGTTCCTCGCCACCATCCAGATCGGGATCACGCTGGCCGGCTTCCTGGCGTCCGCGGCGGCTGCCGTGTCGCTGTCGGAGCCGCTGGTGGAGCCGCTGGGGTTTCTGGGCGCGGCCGCGCGGCCGACCGCGATCGTGCTGGTCACCGTCGTGCTGACCTTCGTCACGCTGGTGATCGGTGAGCTGGCGCCGAAGCGGATCGCGATGCAGCGTACGGAGGGCTGGGCGCTGCTGGTGGCCCGGCCGCTGGACCTGCTCTCGACGATCTCGCGGCCGGCGGTGTGGCTGCTCAGCGCCGCCACCGACCTGGTCGTCCGGCTGGCCGGCGGGGATCCGCGGGCGCAGCGGGAGGAGGTGAGCACCGAGGAGATCCGCGACATGGTGGCCGCGCAGCGGGACTTCTCCGTCGAGCAGCGGACGATCATCTCGGGCGCCTTCGAGATCGCGGACCGGAACCTGCGGGAGATCCTCGTCCCGCGCCGGGACGTGTTGTCGCTGCCCACCGGGCTGCCCGCGAGGGAGGCCCTGGCCCAGCTGATCAAGGGTGGCCATTCGCGGGCGCCGGTGGTGGGTCCGGCGGGGCTGGACGACGTCATCGGGGTCGTGCATCTGCGGGAGCTGGTCGGCGCCGACGGCCCGGTCGACGCGGTGGCGCGGCAGGGGCTGTTCCTGCCGGAGACGCTGCGGGTGTCCGACGCGCTGCGGCAGATGCGGCTGGAGCGGGAGCAGCTGGCGATGGTCGTGGACGAGCGCGGCGCGATCGACGGGATCGTCACCATGGAGGACCTGGTCGAGGAGATCGTCGGGGAGATCTACGACGAGACGGACCGGGACGTGCAGGCGGTCGTCACCGAGCCCGACGGCGCGCTGCTGATGCCCGGGTCGTTCCCGATCCACGACCTGCCGGACATCGGCTTCGCCGGCGAGGCGCCGGACGAGGGTGACTACACGACCATCGCCGGCATGGTCCTCGCCTCGCTGGGCCACATCCCGACCGCGCCCGGCGAGATCGTCACGCTGCCGCAGTTCACGGCCGAGGTCGTCGAGGTGACCGGCCGCGCGATCACCCGGGTGAGGCTGCGCGCCCTCCCCCGCGAAGACGACTAGGACGGGTCCAGCGCGTCGCGCCTGCGGACCGGTGGCCGCGGTGACGGCGGAGCGGGACGGTTCTCGACCGGCTCCAGCGCGATCGTCGTCGCCTCTCCGTCCGCCAGGGTCACCGGGGACTCGTAGTGGCGGAACGTCACCTCGTCCCCCGTGTTCTCGTACGTCACCGAGGCCGGGGTGACAGTGACGCGGAGGCGGCTGCCCCGCCAGCGCAGGCAGAACCGCATGCGGGGCAGATGCGACGGCAGCCGGGGTGCGAACGACGCCCGCCCGCCGTGGTCCCGGAAGCCGCCGAAGCCTTGGACCAGCGCGATCCATGCCCCCGCGCAGGCGGCGATGTGCAGCCCGTCGCCGCTGGATTCGCCGCCGGCGCGCAGGTCGAGCAGGGCCGCCTCGGCGAGGTAGTCGTGGGCGAGGTCGAGGTGGCCGGTCTCCGCGGCGAGGACCGCCTGGACCGGCGCGGACAGCGAGGAGTCGCGGACCGTACGGGCCTCGTAGTAGGCGAAGTTGCGCCGCTTCTGCTCCGGTGTGAACGCGTCCGCGTGCAGCATCATGGCCAGCACCAGGTCGGCCTGCTTGACCACCTGGCGGCGGTACAGGTCGAGGTACGGGTAGTGCAGCATCAGCGGGTAGTCGTCGTCCTTCGTCTCGTCGAAGTCCCACTCCTCCAGCCGCGTGAAGCCGGCGTGCTGCTCGTGCACCTGACGCTGGTCGGCGTACGGGACGAAGAGCCGCTCGGCCGCCTCCCGCCACGCGCTCACCTCGTCGGCGGTGCCGGCGGAGCAGGACGCCGCGCCGAGCAGGTTCTGCCGGGCCATGAGGTTGGTGAAGACGTTGTCGTCGACCAGGGCCGTGTACTCGTCGGGCCCGGTCACCCCCGAGATGTGGACCACGCCGTCGTCGTCGGCGTGGGTGATGCGGCTCCACAGGCGCGCCGTCTCGGCGAGGATCTCCAGCCCGGCCTCGCGCAGGAACTCCTCGTCGCCGGTGGCCGCGACGTAGCGCAGCACCGCCGCCGCGATGTCCGCGTTGACGTGCAGCGCCGCCGTCCCGGCCGGCCAGTAGCCGGAGCACTCGGTGCCGCCGATCGTGCGCCACGGGTACGCCGCCCCGGCCAGCCGCAGCTCCCGCGCCCGGTCGCGGGCCGCGCCGAGCGTCCGGTGCCGCCAGCGCAGCGCCATCCCGACGCACGCCGGATGCGTGTACGTGAGCACGGGCAGCACGAACGTCTCGGTGTCCCAGAGCACGTGGCCGTCGTACCCGTTGCCGGTCAGCCCTTTGGCCGCGATGGGGTGGGGGCCGGCCTGGGCGCCGGCCTGCAGCACGTGGAAAAGGCCGAACCGGACGCCCTGCTGCACTTCGGGGTCGCCGTCGAGTTCGACGTCCGCGCTCTCCCAGAACTCGTCGAGGTACTCCCGCTGCCGGTGCAGCAGGGTGTCGAAGCCCAGCTCGACGGCCTCGTCGCGGTCGGCGAGCGCCTTGGTGACGGGGTCGGCCTCGTGCCACGCGTACGCGAGGAATTTCTCCAACCGCAGCGGCTCGCCGGGCCGCAGCGTCGTGCTGACGACGGCCCGGATGCGGTCCGGTTCGCTGGACGTGGTGACCGGGGCCCCGGTGTGCGCGACCGCGGACGCCACCTCGATGCCGCTGCGCGCGGTGCGGTGCAGCAGCACGTCCCGCGAGTGCGAGACCGGTCGCAGCGGCGCCTCCAGGGTGGCCGAGGCGCGCGGGTCGTCGCGCTGGTCGGGCTGTTCCTCGTTGGCGAGCAGGTCGGAGTCGATCCGGATGCGCACCGGGCGGTCCAGCGCCTCCACCTCGTACCGGATCGCCGCGATCGCCGGGTGCGGGAACGACACCAGCCGGGTGCTGCGGATCCGCACGGCGGCGCCGGCGCCCGACACCCATTCGACGTCCCGCTGCAGGGTGCCCGCGCGCAGGTCCAGGCAGCGTTCGTGCCGGCGCAGTGTGCCGGTACGCACGTCGAACGGCTCATCGTCCACGGTGAGCGCGATGAGCTTGCCGTTCGGCGCGTCCACAATGGTCTGCGTCGTCTCCGGGAAGCCGTACCCGGCCTCGGGGTAGACGAGGTCGCGTTCCTCGAACAGCGAGTTGAGATACGTGCCCGGCATGCCGTCGGGCGTGCCCTCGTCGAGGTTGCCGCGCAGGCCGATGTGCCCGTTGGCGAGGGCGAAGACGGATTCGGACTGGCGCAGCTGTGCGGTGGTGAGCGTCTCGTCGGTCAGGCCGGTCTCCCGGACGGCCCACGGCTCGGCGGGCCCGATCTCACCCACCGGCGATCTCCTTCACGCGCTTCTCCAGTTCCCCGGTGCTCAGGTCCGGCCGTCCGCCCGGGTGCCCGACGGTCGCGCCGGACGCCGCCACCGCCCACCGCGCGGCCGTCGCCGGGTCGTCGCCGCGCAGCAGCGACGCCGTCAGCGCGGCCGTGAACGCGTCACCTCCGCCGGTCGTGTCCACGACCTTCTCGTCGGTCAGCGGCAGGCGCACGTCCCCGTCCCGCCAGACGAACAGGTTGCCGTCCTCGACCCCGAGCGCCAGCAGGCGCGGTCCTTTCTCCAGCAGCGCCCGCGCACGCTCGACGGTCGCTTTCCCGCCGAGCAGCAACTCGGTCTCCTGCTCGTCGGCCCGGACCACGTCGGCCGCCGCGAGCAGGTCGTCCGCCCGCTCCTGCGGAGCGCCGTCCAGCACGACCAGCCGGCCCGCGTCGTGGCCGATCCGGGCGGCGGCCAGCGCGGCCGTCGCGGGCTGCTGCAACTGCACGAGTACGGCGTCAGCACCGGCGATGACCGTACGCGCCGCCTCGACGTCACGATCGGTGAGCAGCACGGCCTCGGGCAGATGCTGCACGTACCGCCACCGGCCTTCGGCGTCGAGCACCTCGACGATCAGCCCGGTGAGCGCGCCGCGGCGGCGGACGACCGCGGTGACGTCGATGCCGTCGCGCCGCGCCTGGTCGAGCAGCACGTCGCCGATGACGTCCTCGCCGGCCACGGCCACGAGCCGGGGCCGTACGCCCAGCTGCGCGAGCGAGACGGCCTGGTTGGCGCCCTTCCCGCCCAGCTGTTCCCGGCGGTCGAGCGCATCGGCGGCGCTTCCCGCGCCGGGGACGGCGTCGACGGACAGGACGAGGTCACGGGCGAGTTGCCCGACTACGGCCGCTACCGGTGGGTTCACGCTGATCTACTACCCCGACAGTTTGTGCGACATTCTTCCGCCGGGGCGCCCGTGCCTGGCAATTACCTGGACGTGGGCATTGCGGCACCCCCCGCAACTTTCACTACGCTCACAGTCACCACGGACGATCACTGTGTGAGGGGCCTCATCGTGACGAACAGCAGCCCGATCTCGGGCGGAGCCTACGAATACCTGGACACCGTAGGGCAGCAGGAGCAGCAGCGGCTCGAGGCCGTCCGCCGCTACCGGCTCGTCGACCAGCCGGTGGAGGACGCGTACGACCGCATCGCTTTCGTGGCCGGCGCCATCTTCGACACCCCCATCGCCACGGTGTCGCTGGTGGAGCAGGACCGCGTCTGGCTCGCCGCCTGCCAGGGCCTGACCGGGGTCCGCGAGGTCGGCAAGGAGCCGGGCCTGTGCGCCTCGGTCATCGCCCAGGACGACGTGTACGTCATCAACAACGCGGCCGTGGACCCCCGTACGCTCGAGCACCCGCTGGTGCGCGGCGAGCTGGGCCTGCGCTTCTACGCGGCGGCACCCATCCGTACGCACGACGGCTACCGCCTCGGCACGGTCAACGTGATCGACAACCGGCCCCGCGAGGCGACGCCCCGCCAGCTCAAGGCGCTGGAGCACCTCGCCTCGATGGTCTCCGACGAGCTGGAGCTTCGCCTGATGGTGATCCGCAGCGCCGCAGCGGAACAGCGCATGCGCGAGACCGTCCACTGAGCGGGGACGCTTGAAAAATCCGGGGTTCGGGTAACGGCGGTCGCATGCGTACTCCCCGGAAGGTCGCCGTGGTGGCCCACCAGCGCAAGACGCTCGGCGGCGGGCTCGACGAGCTGCGGCGGCTCGTCACCGACGAAGGCGTCGATGATCTGCTCTGGTACGAGGTGCCGAAGAGCAAGAAGGCCCCCAAGCAGGTGCGCAAGGCCGTCAAGGAGAAGCCCGACCTGCTGATCGTCTGGGGCGGTGACGGCATGGTGCAGCGGACGCTCGACGCGCTGGCCGGCGCGAAGGGCGGGTCGCGGATCCCGGTGGGCATCATCCCCGCCGGTACGGCCAACCTGCTCGCCACGAACCTCGGCATCCCCGGTGACGTGGCCGGCGCCGTGCAGACCGCCTTCCACGGCCGGCGGCACCGGCTGGATCTCGGGGTGCTCAACGGCGAGCACTTCGCGGTCATGGCCGGCATCGGCTTCGACGGCGCGATGATCCATGACGCGGACGGCGAGCTGAAGGACCGCATGGGCAAGATGGCGTACGTCTGGACCGGCCTGCGCCACCTCGACGACGCCGCCCCCAAAGCGAAGATCAAGGTGGACGGCACCGACTGGTTCTCCGACGAGGCGACCTGCGTGCTGGTCGGCAACGTCAGCATGATCACCGGCGGCATCACCGCGTTCGACGACGCGAAGCCGGACGACGGCTGGCTGGACGTGGGCGTGGCCACCGCGCGTGGCGCGACGCAGTGGGCCCGGACGATGGGCCGGATGGCGGTCGGCCGGTCCGAGGAGTCGCCGTTCGTGCACATGACCCGCGCGCGCCGTATCGACGTCAAGCTGCAGGAGCCACTGACGTACGAGCTGGACGGCGGCTCCCGGGACAAGGTCAAGAAGATCCGCGTCGAGGTGGCACCGGCCGCTGTCAAGGTCTGCGTACCGCGGCAACGATCGGATAGCTGACACTGCCGTCCGTACCCGGGAATCGGTTTTATGCGGTTTTAACGCTCTCAATCCCCTGGAATCGGTCGGATTACCGCCCCACACTGGGTCGCGACCGGCACCGCCACGCAACCTCCAGGGGGGTCGCATGACAGCGAGCGTCGCCACCATGATCACCGCCGCCACCGTGCTCGTGATCGGCTACCGGGCCGGACGGGCCCACGCGGCCTGGCGGGACCTGCGCGCAGCGAAGCGCGACGTCCCGGCCAAGCGCAAGATCGCCTGGGGCCACCTGCGGCCTCTCCTGCTGGGCGCGGCGTTCCTGCTCGCCACTCTCATCGCCGCGGCCTACAACGCCGCGCCATGAGCTGTCCGTTCGCGCCGCCGGCCCGGCGTCACCCCACCTGCTCCTGCCGCCAGGACCGGCGCGAATCACATCGCTACGGCCGCCAGATGACCAGCTCCGTCTCGCGTCGCCGTTCGGCGAACAGGCCGTCCGGCGACACCTGCGCCAGCAGCGACCGCAGATCCGCCTCGAACTCGCCGACCCGATCCCCGAAGAGGTGCGGCGTCGCGTACGACAGCGAGAACACCGCCGACACGATCTCGTCCGCCGAGCGCGTGACCGTCTCGCCCCCGCCCACGAGGATCCGGACCGGCCCGTCGTAGCCGGCCGCCCGCATGACGTCCTCCTCGCCGCCGCGGGTGCCGCCGGGCAGGGTCCCCCGGCCGGCGCGCCGCACCGGGCCGAGGTACGAGGCCACCAGCGCGTCGACCCGGTCCCAGGGCGGCCGGGGCCAGGTGAGCGGCTCCGGTCCGTCCACGCCGCGGTGGGTCGTGGCGCCCACGTGCACCCAGGCCCCACCCGGCACGATCATCGGACGGACCGCGCGGGCCACGGCGGGCTGGTCCATCCAGTGGAAGGACTGGGCGAAGCTCACCACCCGGAACTCGCCCAGCCCGGCGGGCAGTTCCTCGGCGCGCAGGCAGTGCCACGACAGGGCCGGGGCCCGGCGGCGGGCCTCCTCGATCATGCCGGCGTCCGCGTCGACGCCGACCGCCTCGGCGAACAGCGGGGCGAGCAGCACGGTGAGCGACCCGGGGCCGCATCCCACGTCGAGCAGCCGTCCGGTGCCGTCCAAACCCAAAGCCTCCCGGAGGACATCGGTGAGCGCGGGCGGATAGGGCATACGCCCCACGGGATAGTGCGGGGCGGCGCCGGTGAAGAGGGTGTCGTCGGGCACTACAGCTGCTGCCACCAGCCGTCGACCGCCGGCGGGTTGTCGACGTCGACCCGCTCCCCCGGCCGCGGGACGGCCAGCTTGACGTCACGGGCCTTGGCCTCGCGCCAGGCGCGGTCGGCCGGCTCGGCCCAGTCGTGCAGCGCCAGGTTGAAGGTGGCCCAGTGCACCGGGATCATCAGGCCGCCGCACACGTCCACGTGGGTGGCGACGCCGTCCTCCGGCACCATGTGGATGTCCGGCCACTCGTCGCCGTACGCCCCGATCTGCACCAGGGTCACGTCGAACGGGCCGTGCTCGGCGCCGATCTCCGCGAAGCCCGGGAAGTAGCCGGTGTCGCCGGAGTAGAACGCCTTGCGGGTCGGCCCGGCGATCACCCAGGAGGCCCAGAGCGTCTCGTCGCGGGAGAAGCCGCGGCCGGAGAAGTGCCGGGCCGCCGTGGCGACGAACTCGATGCCGGCGACCGTGGCGCGCTCGTTCCAGTCGAGCTCGATGATGCGGGTGGCCGGCACGCCCCAGCGCTCCAGGTGCGCGCCGATGCCGAGCGGCACGAGGAACGGCGCCGCCTGCAGGTCCACGAGGTTGCGGATGGACTCCATGTCGAGGTGGTCGTAGTGGTCGTGCGAGATGACCACGGCGTCGATCGGCGGCAGCGAACGCAGCGGGACCGGCGGCTCGTGCAGGCGCTTCGGGCCCTGCAGGCGCGAGGGCGAGCAGCGGTCGCTCCACACCGGGTCGAGCAGCACCCGGCGTCCCTCGATCTCGACGAGCGCCGAGGAGTGGCCGTACCAGGTGACGTAGAGCCCGTCGCCGCCGGTCTCGGGCGTGACCACCGGGATCGGCGAGGCGGGGTAGCGGCGTTCGCGGCCGGTGAGGCTGGCGGCGAGGAGGCGGGGCATCGCGGCCATGGCGAGCTGGGTCCCCGGGACGGTGTTGCGGAACTTGCCGTCGCTGAACTGCGGGGAACGCCGGTAGCGTTCGCCGCGCTCGCCCTCGGCCCGTTCACCGATCTTGCGGGAGCCGATCTGCAGCGGGATGTCCCGGCCGGCCCACACCGCCGCCGCGCCGAGCGCGAGGGCGATCCATCCCCCCATGCGACCCCGACGGCCGTCTGCCTGATTCGCCATGCGCCGTTCCTCCGTGTCAAGTCCGTCCCCGAGTGCCAAGTCTGACCGCCGGTGGCTTCCCCGCGCCACCGAGGTGCTGTGGATCTCCTCAGCGGGCGATGTGTGTCACACTGCCGCCGTGACTGTGGAAACCCTTCAGAACCAGCAGCAATTCATCGTGCGTCAGCGCGTGCGTTTGATGGTCAACCAATACGAGATCCACGCCGTCGCCCCCGACGGCTCGGAGGCCGGGGTGCTCGCGTTCGCGCAGCAGAAGCGGATGGCCTTCAAGGAGCAGGTGACCCTGTACTCCGACGACACCAAGACGACCCCGGTGCTCGGCTTCAAGGCCCGCCAGGTGATCGACCTCGGCGCGACGTACGACGTCACGGACGCCGCCGGCACCCCGATCGGGCTGTTCCGCAAGAACTTCAAGGAGTCGCTGCTGCGCTCGACGTGGCACCTCGAGCAGCCCGGGTACGGCGAGATGATCGGCCGCGAGTCGAACCTCACCGTGGCGATCCTGCGCCGCTTCGTGGACTCGCTGTCCTGGCTGCCGTACCACTTCGAGTTCCTCCTGGGCGAGCGCCCGGCGTTCTCCGTGGTCAAGAAGTGGGGCCTGCGCGACAAGTACGTCGTGACGATCCACGACCCGCAGCTGGACCGCCGGCTCATCGCGGCGATGGCCGTGGCCCTCGACGCGCTGCAGGCGCGCTGAGCCGGGCACGGACACCGATGTAATAGCGTCGGGCGCATGGATGATCCCCGCGCCCGGCGCCTCTTCGGCGACGGTCTCGTCGCCCCCGGCGATCTCGCCGCCAGCCCGTTCCGCGTGGACCGGGACCGGATCGTCAGCTCGCCGTTCTTCGCCCGCCTGGGCGGGGTCACCCAGGTGATCAGCCCGGGCGGCGCGGGGCTGCTGGTGCACAACCGGCTCACCCACAGCCTCAAGGTCGCGTCGGTCGGCCGCGCGATCGCCGAGCGTCTGCTCTCCCGGTACGCCGACACCCTCGACAAGCTCGGCGGCTGCGACCCGGACGTGGTGGAGGCGGCCGCGCTGGCCCACGACCTGGGGCATCCGCCGTTCGGGCATCTCGGCGAGCGGGTGCTCGACCACGTGGCCCGGCAGCGGCTGCGGCTGCGCGACGGCTTCGAGGGCAACGCGCAGTCGTACCGGATCGTCACGAGCACGGAGATCCGCGGCCAGGCGACGATCGGGCTCAACCTGACGGCCGCCACCCGCGCCGCGATCCTCAAGTACCCGTGGACCCGGCGTACGCATCCCGCCCCGCACCCGCGGCACATGGATCCGCCGCCGCGGGGCGCCTCGGCGCCGGCGGACGACCCGGACGGGGGTTCGCTGAAGTTCGGCGCGTACTCCACCGAGGTCGAGGACATGGCGCAGGCACGGCTGCCGTTCGACGGCCGGGTCGCGCCGTGGCAGCAGACCCCCGAGGCCTCGGTGATGGACACCGCCGACGACATCGCGTACGCGATCCACGACCTGGAGGACGTGCACCGCGTCGGCGTGCTGCAGCAGGGTTCGGTGGCCGCGGAGCTGATGGCCTGGCAGCGGATGTCGTTCGCCGACGTGCCGGACGACGAGCTGTTGCCGCGCCGCCCGGGTACGTCCATCGAGGCGCTGCGCCGCCAGCTGCACCGCAAGGACGGCTGGGTGGCCGACGACGAGGCGTTCGCGGCGGCGGTGGAACGGGTCCGCGCGGAGCTGGTCGACGGGCTGCTCAGCGTGCCGTTCGACGGCTCGCTGGAGGCCGAGGCGCAGGTCGCCGCGTTCTCGGCGGCGTGGACGAAGCGGCTGGTGGACGCGATCGAGGTGACCGTGTCGCCGGCGGTGCGCTCGGGGCACGTGCAGCTCGCGCCGGCGCAGTGGCACGAGGTGCAGGTCCTCAAGTTCGTGCAGAACAGGTTCGTGCTGGCGCGACCCGACCTGGCGCTGCACCAGCGCGGCCAGGCCCGGCTGCTGGAGCAGCTGGTCGACGCGCTGGTCGCGTGGCTGTCGGACCGGGACGAGGCGGAACGCCTGCCGCGCCGGCTGCGGGACCTGGTGGAGCTGGCCGAGCTCGAGCTGCCGGACAGTACGCCGGACCGGCTGGCACGGGCCCGGGGCCGCGCGGTGATCGACTTCGTGGCCGCGCTGACCGACAGCCAGGCGGTGGCGTTCATGGACGCGCTGACCGGGCGGTCGCGTCAGCTGTGGACCGATGCCTTTGTCCTCTGAGAGCTGAACGCGGGACCATGGCGAAGCCGGTGCAACGGTGTAAGCATGTAATCAAAGCTTGCACTGGGAGGTAGTCATGCGCTTCCGTCCACCCGCCGGCACCCGTACCGAGCCGCCACCGGCCGACGACGCCGCCGCCTGGATCACCGGCGCCAGCCCCGACGGCTGGTTCACCGAGCCCCCGGAGGTCGTCGTCGACCGCGACGAGATCCTCATCTGGGGCCGGGTCCCCACCCCCGAGCTGTCCGCCGAGGCGAGCGACGCCGACCGCGCCGCCGCGCAGGCCGGGCGGATCCACCAGTTCCGCGAGGACACCCGCGACGACCGGATCAAGGTCGCCCGTCAGGTCGAGCACCGCTACCAGCGCAAGGTCAGCTGGGGCGTGCGCTGCGGCGACACCTCGGAGCTGTTCACCCACCTCTCCGCGCCGGTGATGACCCGGCTGCGCCAGCCCGAACGGCAGGTGCTCGACACGCTCGTCGACGCCGGCGTGGCCCGCAGCCGCTCCGAGGCGCTGGCGTGGTGCGTACGCCTCGTCGGCGAGCACACCGAGGACTGGCTGGGCGAGCTGCGGGAGGCGATGACCCGGGTGGCGGACCTGCGCCGGCAGGGTCCGACCACCGTCTAGGGTGGGGCGGTGCTGCCCGAGGTCACCGCCATCCGATACGTCACGCCCCTGCGCGAGGGCGGATCGCTGCCCGGCATCGTCGAGGCCGGCAACCTCGGCACGTACGTGGTCAAGTTCCGCGGCGCCGGCCAGGGCCCCAAGGCGCTGGTCGCCGAGGTCGTCTCCGGTGAGCTGGCCCGGCGGCTGGGCCTGCCCGTCCCCGAGCTGGTCGTCGTCGAGCTCGATCCGGTCGTGGCCCGGGCCGAGCCCGACGAGGAGGTGCAGGAGCTGATCAAGGCCAGCGCCGGCGCCAACCTCGGCATGGACTACCTGCCGGGCGCGCTCGGGTACGACCCGGTCGCGTACCCGGTCGACGCCGAGCTGGCCTCCCGGGTGCTCGTCTTCGACGCGTTCGTGGAGAACGTCGACCGCAGCTGGCGCAATCCCAACCTGCTGATGTGGCACGGCGACCTGTGGCTCATCGACCACGGCGCCACGCTGTACTTCCACCACAACTGGCCGCGTGCCGCGACGGTGGTGCGCAGACCGTACAAGTGGGACGACCACGTGCTGAAGCCGTACGCGACCGCGCTCCCGGAGGCCGCCGCGACGGTGCTGCCCCAGCTCACCGGCGACGTGCTCGACGAGGTGCTGGCGTTGGTGCCCGGCGACTGGCTCGCCGAGTTCGACTTCGACACCGCCGAGGCGGCGCGGGCGGCGTACCGCGACCACCTGCTCGCCCGCGCGGCCGACCCGGCGGCTTGGATGCCCTCATGAGCGTCCCGTACGAGTACGCGATCATCCGAGCCGTTCCCCGGGTCGAGCGCGGCGAGCTGATCAACGTCGGCGTGGTCCTCTACTGCCAGCGGCGCGACTTCCTCTGCGCCCGTACGCACCTGCACGAGCAACGACTGCTGGCGCTGGACCCGAACGCCGACCTGGACGACATCCGGGCCGCGCTGCAGTCCTGGGAGATCGTCTGCGCGGGCGGGGCCGACGGCGGGGCGGCCCGCGAGATGAAGCAGGGCGAGCGCTTCCGCTGGATGGTCGCGCCGCGCAGCACGATCCTGCAGGCCGGCCCGGTCCACATGGGCCTCACCGAGGACCCGTCCGCCGAGCTGGACCGCCTCGTCGAACTCCTGGTCCGCTAGCCACCGATCCACCGGGTCCGCGGGACCGCGCGTGACTAGGTAGTGGTGCTACCTTGTCCGCGTGGATCGGCGGACTCAGTGGTTGCGCGGCGTGCTCGACCTCTGCGTGCTCGGCGCTCTCGCACGCGGCGAGTCCTACGGCTACGAGATCGCGCAGCGGCTGGAGGCCGGCGGCCTCGGGTCGATCGCCGGCGGCACGCTCTATCCCGCCCTGCTACGCCTGGAACGGCTCGGCCTGGTCGTCGCCGACTGGCGGGCCGGCGACGGCGGTCCCGCGCGCAAGTACTACCGGCTCAGCCCCGACGGCACGACGGCGCTCAGCTCCGCCGCCGCCGACTGGGCCGTGTTCGTGGACAACGTCACCGCAATGATGGAGGTCCCGTGACCGTCGATGACTGGCTCGCCGCGTTCGCCGCCGAGCTGTGCCGCCGCCGGGTCGACCCGGCCGCCCTCGTGGCCGAGGCGGCCACCCACCTTCGCGACAGCGGGCGGCCCCCGCTGCAGGTCTTCGGCCCGCCGACCGCGTACGCCGTCAGCCTGGTGGACAGCCTGCGCGGCGCGACCTCGGAGCTGCGCCGGCCACCGTCCGGCGAGCCGCGGCTGGCGGCGGTCAAGATCGTCAAACGGTACGGCCGCAGCACCGTCCTGGACGGCGTCGACCTGACCGTCCACGCCGGCGAGGTCGTCGCGATCATCGGCGCCAACGGCTCGGGCAAGAGCACCCTGCTGCGCATCTGCGCCGGCCTGCTCGCACCCGACGAAGGTCAGGTCCGGATCCGCGGCACGCTCGGCTACTGCCCGCAGGACGGCGGCACCGCCGACTACCTCACCCCCGACGAGCATTTCGTCCTCATCGGCGCGGGGCGCGGCAAGTCCCGGGGCGCCGCCACGGCGCAGGGCCGAGCCGCCGCGGCCACACTCGACTGGCCCCGCTCCGCCGCGGCCGGCACGGCCCGGCACCTCTCCGGTGGCACCCGGCAGAAGCTCAACCTCGTGCTCGCCGGGCTCGGGGATCCGGACGTGCTGCTGCTCGACGAGCCGTACCAGGGCTTCGACAACGGCAGCTATCTCGACTTCTGGCAGCAGGTGTGGCGCTGGCGCGACGCCGGTAAGGCCGTGGTCGTGGTGACCCACCGGCTCGGCGAGCTCGACCGCGCCGACGCCGTGCTCGACCTGACCCCGAGGAGCGCGCGATGAGCCGGACGCTGACCGTGGCCGAGATGGCCCTGCGTGAGATCTCCCGCCGCCGCGGCGTGCTGATCCTGCTGGCGCTGCTGCCGCTGGCGTTCTACTACAGCCGGCGCGGGGAGGCGTACTGGCAGTCGGTGCGGTTCGTGTCGCTGGGCATCGGGTGGACGCTGAGCACGGCGGCGCTCTTCGCCGGCAGCGCTGCGCGCGCGGTGGAGCCCCGGCTGCGGTTGTCCGGGTACGCCACCCACCAGCTCTACCTCGGCCGGCTCGCGGCGCTGTGGGCGGTCGGTCTGGCCCTGATCGTGCCGTACTTTCTGCTGATCCTCGTCGACCTGGACGAGGTCCGGCACGGCCCGGTGGCGCTGATCCTGCTGCTGACCGTGGCGGTGGCCGCGCCCTTCGGGCTGGCGCTGAGCGCGCTGCTCCCGCGTGAGCTGGAGGGCATGCTCGTCCTGCTCACGGTCGTCGCCATGCAGATGATGCTGGACCCCGACAAGACGGTGGCGCACGCGCTGCCGTTCTGGTTCTCCCGCGAGATCGGCACGTACGCGGTCGAGCCCGGCGCCGGCCCCGATCACGTCGTCCGCGGCCTGGTGCACGCGCTGATCACGCTGGCGCTGTTCCTCGTGCTGGTCGCGGTCACTTCCGCCGTACGCCTGCGCCGCCGCCCGCACGTCTCCATGGCGTAGGCGCACCCCGGCGCAGAGCCAGCGCGGCCACACCGGTGAGCGCCACCGCCCCGGCCGCCGCGGCGCCCACCGCGGCCCGGCCGAACCGGGCCGGCCCGCCCTCGACGCGCGGCCGGCTGGCGAACACGTTGCCGGTGCCCGGCGGGGTCCGGCGCTGCGACAGCCCCAGCCGGCCCATCAGCGGCCCGACCAGCAGGTCGTAGACCGGCGGCAGCGCGACGAAGCCGAACTCGATGAACCGGTTGGTCGCGCCGACCGACAGCTCCCGCCTCGGCCGGTCGGCGAGCCGGACGATCGCCGCGCCCATCCGCTCGGCGGTGTCCACCGGCGGCGGCGGACGGCCCACGAAACCGGCGTAGTTCGCCGCGCTGGTGTAGATCGGGGTGTCCACGCTGCCGGGAACCAGCTGACACACGTGGATGTCCGGGGCGTCGCGTGTCTCCTGCCGCAGCGTCCGCGACAGCGCTCGCAGGCCCCACTTCGCGGTCGAATAGGCGCTCATGTTCGGCGCGGTGATGTGCCCGACCAGCGAACTACAGGTGATCAGCGTGCCACGCTCCTGCGACCGGAACACCCGCAGCGCGGCCCGGGCCACGTTGGCGGGCCCGAGCAGGTCCGCGGTGACCACCCGGTCGAACACGTGCGGCGGCACGTCCTCGAAGCGGCCGTACGCCATCACCGCCGCGGTGTCGGCCCACACGTCGATGCGGCCGAAGCGGTCCAGCGCCGCCCGGGCGAGCGCGTCGACCTCCTCGCGTACGGTCACATCGGTCGGCACGACCAGCGGGTCACCGCCGCACTGAGCGGCCACCTTCTCCAGGTCGGCGAGGCCCCGGGCGGCGAGCACGACCTTGTCCCCGCGCTCGGCGAAGGCGAGCGCGGCGGCCCGTCCGATCCCGCTCGACGCACCCGTCAGCACCACGACCCGAGATCCCATGGCGCTCTGATACCCGGCGCCGTGGCCGCCGAACGGCCTCGTCGGGCTTTCTTTTCGCCTCGGAGCAGGGACACTGACGGCATGGACCTGCCGATCAACCCGCCCGTCAAGCCGATGCTCGCCAAGCCGGTCGCCGACATCCCGCCGGGGCAGCTCTACGAGCCCAAGTGGGACGGCTTCCGCTCGATCATCTTCCGCGACGGCGCCGAGGTCGAGATCGGCAGCCGCAACGAGAAGCCGATGACGCGCTACTTCCCCGAGGTGGTCGAGGCGGTCCTGGCGAACTTCCCGGAGCGCTCGGTGATCGACGGCGAGATCATCGTCGCCGACACCGGGCGCAACACGCTCGACTTCGAGGCGCTGCAGCAGCGCATCCACCCCGCGGCGAGCCGGGTCAAGCTGCTGTCGGAGCAGACCCCGGCCGGCTTCGTCGCGTTCGACCTGCTGGCCCTCGGCGACGAGGACCTCACCACGCGGCCGTTCGCCGAGCGCCGGGCCCGCCTCGTCGAGTGCCTGGCGGACGCGAAGCCGCCGGTCTACGTCACCCCGGCCACGGACGACCTGGAGACCGCGCGGCGCTGGTTCGCCGAGTTCGAGGGCGCCGGGCTCGACGGGCTCATCGCCAAGGGCAAGGACCTGGGGTACGAGCCCGACAAGCGGGTCATGACCAAGATCAAGCACAAGCGTACGGCGGACTGCGTGGTGGCCGGCTACCGGCTGCACAAGTCCGGCGACAACCGCATCGGCTCGCTCCTGCTCGGCCTCTACGACGAGCGGGACGTGCTGGTCTCGGTCGGGGTGATCGGCTCGTTCCCGATGAGCGTGCGCGAGGAGCTCTTCACCGAGCTGCAGCACCTGGTCACCACGTTCGAGGGGCACCCGTGGAACTGGGCGGCGCACGAGGCCGGCGAGCGTACGCCGCGCAAGAACGAGGTGAGCCGCTGGAACGCCGGCAAGGACCTGTCGTTCGTGCCGCTGCGCCCGGAACGCGTGGTGGAGGTCCGCTACGACTACATGGAGGGCCAGCGGTTCCGGCACACCGCCCAGTTCGAACGGTGGCGTCCCGACCGGGAGCCGCACTCGTGCACGTACGACCAGCTGGAACGGCCCGTGCGCTTCAACCTCGCCGACGTGCTGACGAGCCGCTGACCCACGGGCACAGGCGCAACGCGTAGCCTCGTGCGCGGAACAATCGCACGACGAAAGGCCGCGCACCGTGCCGCGTACCTCCCGTCCGGTCCTCGCCGCCCTGGTCGCCGCGGTCGTGGCGACCGCCGGCTGCACCCTGCCGGTCTTCGCCCCCGGGGACTCCGACGGCGCCGCACCCAGGCCCTCCGCCGGCAGCAAGGCGCCGCCCGCCGTGCCCGGCACGCAGGCGCAGTGGACCCCGTGTCCCGAGGTGCCGCGGGAGCTGGTCGGGCGGGGCGCGCAGAACATGGCGTACGACTGCGCGTCGGTCGCCGTGCCCCGCGACTGGAACGCCCCGCAGAGCGGCGGCACCTACGACGTGGCGATGATCCGCATCCGCTCCAACGCGCAGGGCGACCGGATCGGCTCGCTGCTCATCAACCCCGGCGGCCCGGGTGGCTCCGGCATCGACACCGCCGTCTACCTGTCGTTCGGCCAGGCGCTCGGCGGGCTGCCCACCGAGGTGACGAACCGGTTCGACATCGTCGGCTTCGACCCGCGCGGCGTCGGCCGGTCCAGCCCGGTCAAATGCATCAGCGACAAGGACCAGGACGCGACGTTCGCCGCGTCGCCCGACCCGAGGACCGACGCCGAGTTCCAGGAGATCGTCGCGCTCAACAAGCGGGTCGCGCAGGCCTGCGGCCAGAAGTACGGCGACCAGCTCGGCGATTTCAGCACCGAGCAGGCGGCCCGCGACATGGACGCCATCCGCTCGGCGGTCGGCGACGCGAAGACCACCTACCTCGGCTTCTCGTACGGGACGCTGCTCGGCGCCACGTACGCCCAGCTGTTCCCCGGCAAGGTCCGCGCGCTGGTGCTCGACGGCGCGATCAACCCGGAGCAGGACTTCGTCGCCGGGTCGGAGTCGCAGGCCAAGGGCTTCGAACGCGCCTTCACGAACTTCACCTCGTGGTGCCGGGCCACCCCGGACAAGTGCCCGATCGCGCCGGACGCCCGCAAGGCGGTGACCGACGCGCTCGCCAAGGCGGAGGTCTCCCCGGTGCAGGGCGACGACGGCCGGGAGGCCACCGCCGGCTGGATCTTCGTCGCGGTGATCTCCTCGCTCTACACCGAGTCGGGCTGGCAGCAGCTCGCCAAGGCCGTCGACGACCTGCAGGGCGGTGACGCGGGCGGCATCTTCGACCTCGCCGACCAGTACGCCGACCGCAAACCCGACGGCAGCTACTCCAACCTCTTCGACGCCAACCTCGCGGTGAACTGCGCGGACACCGACGACGCGCCGTCGGTCGAGCGCATCCGCCAGCTGCAGGGCGAGTGGCGCGCGAAGTACCCGCTGTTCGGCGCCTCGCTGGCGCTGGGCATGATGCCGTGCACGTTCTGGCCGGGCAAGCGGGACCCGTACCCTGCCGGGCCGGCCGCCGGCGCCCCGCCGATCGTGGTCGTGGGCACGACCGGGGACCCGGCCACGCCGTACGAGAACACCGCGCAGCTGGCCGGCATGCTGGGCACCGGGCACGTCCTGACCTGGGAGGGCGAGGGCCACACGGCGTACCCGAGCACGCCCTGCATCGTGACCGCCGTGGACCGCTATCTCATCGATCTGACGGTGCCGCGAGAGGGTCAGCGCTGTCCGGCGCGGTGATCCCCTCCCGCTCGGCGAGCTCCTCCAGGAGCCGGCGGACCACCCGCAGGTTGTTCTTCAACTCCTCCTGCTCCTCGTGCCGGAACGCGTCGGTGTCCACGATCAGCTTGCTGGCGAAGTGCGCCGTGATCAGCGGCACGACGATCAGCACCATGATCGAGATCAGCAGCGCCGCCATCACCCGGGCTTCGGTCGTCTTCGGCGAGATGTCGCCGTAGCCGACGGTGGACGCGGTGACCACACCCCACCAGAGTGCGTCGCCGATGCTCACGTCGTGCTCGAAGTGCCGGTACAGCGCGGCGCAGATCAGGATGAGCAGCAGGTACGAAAGGATCAGCGTGCGGGGCGAGTTCGCCAGCCAGACCAGTCCCCGGTAGATCTGCCGGAACGGCAGGAGCAGCAACCGCATGGCGTCATCGTGCCCCGGCAGGGCCACCGGGCGGCTCAGCCCGACGGGCGTGTCAGGATGGCCACGTGGCCCAGACGATCTTCCGTACCGCCCGCCGCGCGGAGGTCCCCGCGATCCTCGAGCTGCTCGCCGACGACGAGATCTCTCGCTCCCGGGAGTCGGCGCCCACGCCGGAGTCGGTGGACGCGGCCTACTGGGCCGCTTTCGAGGCGATCGACGCGGACCCGCGCAACGAGCTGATCGTCGCCGACGCCGACGGCGAGATCGTCGGCACCTGCCAGCTCACGTTCATCCCGTCGCTGAGCCGCCGCGGCGCCGAGCGGATGACGATCGAGGCCGTCCGCATCCGCGGCGATCAGCGCGGTCGCGGCCTCGGCCGGCAGATGATGCTCTGGTCCCTGGACCGCGCCCGCGAGCGCGGTTGCCGCCTGGCCCAGCTCACCACCGACAAACGCCGCACGGACGCGCACCGCTTCTACGCCTCGCTGGGCTTCGAGGCGACCCACGAAGGCTTCAAGCTCGCCCTCTAGCGCTTCTCCTTCAGGTCGCGGTCCTTGGACGGCTGCACCCGTTTGGGCTCCCCGGGCATCTTCGGATGGTCCGGCGGATAGGGCAGGTCGCCGGCGCCGGCCTTCTCGTCGCGCTCGGACCACTCCAGCAGCGGCGTGATGTCGTGGGCGACGTCGTCGATCGTCGCGTGCGGGTCGCCGAGCTCAGCGATCCGCTTCGGCACTGTGCGCAGGTCGAAGTCGTCCGGCTCGACCTCGCTCAGCTCCGCCCAGGTCACCGGCGTCGACACGGTGGCCCGGGCGTTGGCGCGCAGCGAGTACGCGCAGGCGATCATGCGGTCCCGCGCCATCTGGTTGTAGTCGATGAAGACCCGGTCGCCGCGCTCCTCCTTCCACCAGGAGGTGGTGATCCGCTGCGGGCTGCGCCGCTCGACCTCCCGCGCGAGGGCGATCGCAGCACGGCGGACCTGCACGAACGACCACTTCGGCTCGATGCGGACGTACACGTGCACGCCGCGCCCGCCGGAGGTCTTCGGGTAGCCGGTCCAGCCGAGGTCGCCGAGCACCTCGCGGACCACCCCGGCCGCGGCCACCACGTCGCCGAAGTCCAGGCCGGGCTGCGGGTCGAGGTCGATGCGCAGCTCGTCGGGGTTGTCCGGGGCGCCGCGACGCACCGGCCAGGGGTGGAACACGATCGTGCCCATCTGCGCGGCCCACGCCACGTGCGCCAGGTCGGCGGGGCAGAGCTCGTCGGCCGTACGCCCGCTGGGGAACGTGATCGTCGCCGACTGCACCCAGGGCGGGACACCACGGGTCGCGATGCGCTTCTGGAAGAACATCTCCCCCTCGATGCCGTCGGGGAAGCGCTGCAGCGTGGTGGGCCGCTCCCGCAGGGCCCGCATGATCCCGTCGCCCACGGCGAGGTAGTAGTCGAACACGTCGCGCTTGGTGTAGCCCTTGCGCGGGAAGCACACCTTGTCGGGGCTGGTCAGCCGTACGGAATGACCGGCGACCTCGACCTCTTCGGCGGGCGACTGGGAAGCTGCCATGACCCCGACCTTAGGCCCCGGGTACGACAGCGGCCGTCTCCTCGATCGAGGAGACGGCCGTGTCGAGCCGGGAGGCGGGCTCAGGCGTTGCGACGCCGGCGGCTGTAGAGGACCGCGGCCGCGCCACCGGCGACGAGCAGGGCGCCGACGCCCATGGTCAGGCCCATCGGCGCGCCGGTGACCGGCAGGGTGCCTCCGGCGCTGACGCCGCCACCGGTGCTGCGGCTCGGGCTCGGCGACACCGCGGGCGACGTGGCCGGCAGCTCGCCGCCCGGCGGAACGGTGTTGACGACGCCGGTCGGCGTGGTGCTGACGCCCGGGGCCGGCGTGGTGGTGGTCCGCGAGGGGGTGGGCGAGGTGGTGGGCTTCTCGCTGCCGTATCCGTCGTTGCCGCGGGTGGGGCCGCCGGCGGTGTCGCCGTTGCCGTACCCGCAGTCCTCGTCGCGCTCCCCCGTCGCGCAGGGCGTCGTCATCACGGCGGGCTGCTGCGCGCGAGCCGCGACCTCGTCAGCCGTCGCGGCGGCGGGCCCTGCGGTGAGGGCCAGGGCGGCGACGGCGGTGACGCCGGCCGCGGGCAGTACGGCGGCCAGTCGGCGCGTCAACTTCATGAAGGGAATCCGTTCTGTTGCTGTGGGTCCGTCTTGGTCCGCTGGGAGTTTAGCGCCTTCTGCCCGAATTGCACGGAAGGTGTCTCTTATGAGGGAAGTCCGCCGATTCGGTGGCTGCGCCACAGATGCGCCAGCGCGGAGACCTTCATCTCGAACCGCGGGTCGGCGGCGAACATCCCGCCGTCGTACGGCGCCAGCAACTGCATGCTCGCGCCCGAGTCGAGATAGACCGAGACGACCGTACGGGCACCCCGCCGCTCGGCCCGCAGGTCGACGACGCGGCTCCACGGCTGCACCCCGGCGCCGAACGGCGTGACCGTACGGATCCCGTCCGACCCCGCCTCGATGCGCAACCGGCGGCGCAGCAGCACACCCGCGAGCACCCCGGCCACCGGAGGACCGGCCACCACGAGCAGCCAGAGCCAGGGCGGCGCCGTCACCCCGCCCGCCAGGGCCAGCCCGGCGAGGACGCTCAGACCCCCGGCACAGAGAAGAACGCCGAGGCACAGCCCCCGGCCGAGCGCCTGCCGCCACGTGGGCCGGAATCGCGCAGCTCCCATGGCAGGCCCAACGCCGGGGGTACGCCGCGACGCCGCACTGCGGGTGCGCCCCGACGTACCGTGGAGCCATGGCACCTGACGAGACCACCCTGCCCACCACCGAGGACGAGTGGCGGGTCCGCCTCAGCCCCGACGAGTTCCGCGTCCTGCGCCAGGCGGGCACGGAGGCGCCCTGGTCCGGCGAGTACGTGAACACCAAGACCGAGGGCATGTACCAGTGCCGGGCCTGCGGCGCCGAGCTCTACCCCAGCGACACCAAGTTCGACTCGCACTGCGGCTGGCCGTCCTTCGACGACGCCATCCCGGGCGCCGTCAAGGAGATCGAGGACCGCAGCCACGGCATGGTCCGCACGGAGATCCGCTGCGCCCGCTGCGACAGCCACCTCGGCCACGTGTTCCGCGGCGAGATGATGACGGCGAAGAACACCCGCCACTGCGTGAACAGCCTGTCCATCAGGCTGGACCCGAAGTGAGCTCCTCCACCCGGTAACGCACGCCGGCGTCCGACTCCTGCCAGTCGGCGCCGGCGGCGGCCCGCCACTGCGGGCCGAGTTCGGGCGCGAACGTGTCGCCCTCGACCTCGAGATCCACCACCGTCCGCACGATGTGCCGGGCGTACGGCAGCAGCGCGCGATAGACCGCCTCGCCGCCGATCACCCAGAAGTCGTCGTGCTTCGCCAGCAGCTCCTCGACCGACGCCGCGGCCTCGGCCCCCTCGGCGGACCAGCCGGGCTGCCGGGTGAGCACCACGTTGCGCCGCCCGGGCAACGGCCGGACCCGTGCGGGCAGCGAATCCCAGGTGGCGCGGCCCATGACCACGGTCGAGCCCATGGTCCGTTCCTTGAACATCTTCTGCTCGCCGGGGATCCGCCACGGGATCTGCCCGCCGGCCCCGATGACGCCGTTCCGGGCCTGCGCCCAGATCATGTGGATCATCGGCATCAGACGGCGACCGGAGCCCGCAGGGCCGGGTGGTGCTTGTAGTCCACCACGGTGAAGTCCTCGTAGCGGTAGTCGAAGAGCGACGGCGCCGGCGCCAGCTCGAGCCGGGGGAAGTCGTACGCCTCCCGCGCCAGCTGCTCGCGCACCTGGTCGACGTGGTTGGAGTAGACGTGGCAGTCGCCGCCGACCCAGATGAAGTCGCCCGGGGTCAGCCCGGTCTGCGCGGCGATCATGTGCGTGAGCAGCGCGTAGCTGGCGATGTTGAACGGCACGCCGAGGAACATGTCGGCGCTGCGCTGATACAGCTGGCAGGACAGCCGCCCGTCCGCCACGTAGAACTGGAACATCGCATGGCAGGGCGCCAGCGCCATCTCGGGCAGCTGGCCGACGTTCCAGGCCGAGACGATCATCCGCCGCGAGTCGGGGTCGCGGCGCAGCGTGGCCAGCAGATCGGAGATCTGATCGGCGTGGCCGCCGTCCGGCGTGGGCCAGGAGCGCCACTGCTTGCCGTAGACCGGGCCGAGCTCGCCGTTCTCGTCGGCCCACTCGTCCCAGATGGTGACGCCGTGCTCGCGCAGCCACTGCACGTTGCTGTCGCCGCGCAGGAACCAGAGAAGCTCGACCGCCACGGACTTGAAGTGCACCCGCTTCGTGGTGATCAGCGGGAAGCCCTGCGACAGGTCGTACCGCAGGCGCTCACCGAACAGGCTGACCGTCCCCGTGCCGGTGCGGTCCGCCTTCGGCACTCCGGTCTCGAGGACGCGGCGCAGCAGCTCTTCGTACTGGGTGTCGGCCATGGCCGACACGGTAGCGCCTCCGCGGGCCCGGGGCGGCGTACGCCCCGGGCGTCGCGGGTCACATCGGGCGTCAGCGCGACCAGGACTCGCTCATCGCCGAGATCTGCTGGTTGAGCTGGGCGAGGTCCCGGTTCGGTTCCTCGCTCTTGCCCGGCTTCTCGGCCTTGAAGCCGAGCTGGGTGCCGAGCTGCTGCCAGCGGTCGAACAGGATGTCCTGGATGAGCACGGACTTGACGTCCTCGTGGGCGGCCTTGAGCTCCGTCACGGCAGCCTCGTACCGCTCCACCTTCTTCAGCAGGTCAGAACCCTCGTAGTTGGTCATATCCGCACAGTAGCCAGAAGTGAACAGCCTTCGGGTTGATACACAAAAACCCGCCTACAGATCAAATTCCCCATCTTTAGCGCCGCCCACGAAGGCGTCCCACTCCGCCGGCGTGAAGAAGAGCACGTCGCCGTCCGGGCGCCGCGAGTCGCGCACGGCCACCCCCTCGTCCAGCAGGGCGACCTCCACGGCCGCGTCCCCGGACGTTGCACTGCGGCGCCACTGCGCGCCGCTCAGATCCGCCTCGAACTTCTTGACCACGGCGGACAGTGTGCCACCCCCGGGGCGATGCATTCGTGCAGGTCGCCCGTGCCGGATCGGGCGTCAGGACCGCAGCCTCTCGGCGATCCGGACGATCCGCGTGGCCATGTGGTCGAGCGCGGCGTACTGGACGTCGGTCAGCGGGGCGTCGTTGCCGCCACCGGTGACGTGCGAGACGCCGTACGGGTTGCCGTCGGCGAACTTCAGCGGGTCGGTGTATCCGGGCGCGACCACGACGCCGCCGAAGTGATAGATCGTGTTGTAGAGCGCGAGCAGTGTCGACTCCTGGCCGCCGTGCGCGGTCATCGTCGAGGTGAAGCCCGCGTACGCCTTGTCGGCGAGCAGTCCCTGCTGCCACTGCGGGCCCAGCGTGTCGAGGAACTGCTTGAGCTGGCTCGCGATGTTGCCGTACCGGGTCGGGCTGCCGAAGAGCACCGCATCGGCCCAGACCACGTCGTCCGCGGCGGCCTTGGGCTCGTCCTTGGTCCGGTCGAAGTGCTGGCTCCAGGCCGCGTTGGACGCGATGGCCTCCTGCGGCGCGAGCTCCGACACCTGGCGCAGGCGCACCTCGGCGCCGGCCTTCTCACCCGCTTGCTGCAGCCGCTCGGCCATGGCGTGGACCGTGCCGGTGGACGAGTAGTAGATGACCGCCAGCTTCACGTTCGCCATGAGGGCCCCTCCCTAGTTGTTTGCACCGTCAACTAAAGAGGCGTTCCCCGGGCCGCACGGGCGAAACGTCAGAGGCGCAACTCGCTGCCGTGCGGGCCCACCTCGTCGGCGTGCTCGTCGTCCAGCCACACACCGTCCGAGGCGAGGTAGCGGAAGCGGTAGTGGCCGGGATCCAGGCGCAGCGTCACCGTACGCATCCCGTCGCGCCGCAGCTTGAGCTCGTGCAGACCGGGCTCCCAGTCGTTGAACGTGCCGACCACGCTGACCGGGCCCGCCGGGGAGTCCTTGGGCAGACAGAACGTCACCCGGGTCTTGTTGCCGAACAACTTGCTGCGCTTGATCATCTCAACTCCTGGAATGCGGGCCTCCCCGTTGATCAACGGCGGAGGTGCGCCGCGGTGACGCATACTATCGGCGAATGCATCCGGAGCCCCGCGACGAGATCCGGGTGGCGTCGTTCCGAGACCTGGACAACACCACCCTGTACGCGATCCTGAAGCTGCGCGTCGACGTCTTCGTCGTCGAGCAGAAGTGCCCGTACCCGGAGCTCGACGGCCGCGACGCCGAGCCCGCCACCCGGCACGTGTGGCTCCAGCGCGGCGACGACGTCCTGGCGTACCTGCGCATTCTCGACGACGGCGGTGGCATCGAGCGGATCGGCCGGGTCGTGACCGCGCCGGGCGCACGCCAGGACGGCTACGCGAGCCGGCTCATGGAACACGCGCTGACCGTCGTCGGCAACCGGCCGGCGGTGCTCGGCGCGCAGGCCCACCTGGCGGGTTTCTACGCGCGATTCGGCTTCGAGGTCGCGGGAGAACGGTACGTGGAGGACGGCATCCCCCACGTACCGATGAAGCGCTCCGGACCGCTCAGCACCGCACCCAGCTGAAGTTGAACAGGGTGTCGACGTCGCCCTCGCTGGTCGTCATCGACATGCTGCTCCGGGGTGCCGTCGCGGCGGCGTCCACCCGCAGCTCGGTGTTGATGTTCAGCACCTTCTGCTCGGAGCAGGGCACGTACACCAGCACCGGGGCGACGTCTTCGGTCGACCAGTAGCCGCTGTACGGGCCGGCGAACGCCTCCTCGGTCCGGTTGTTCTCCGACGATCCCTGCCAGTAGTAGTTGGTGCGCTGCAGGCCGGTCGCCCCGCCGGCGAGCCGGGCCCGGCCGCGGTAGTCGGCCTCGGCGATCGCGAACGTCCACCCGGCCGGCACGGTGACGAGCACGCCGACCTGGCAGTTCTTGCGCTTGTCCGTCGGATCGGCGCCGGCGCCGGCCTGCGCGACGAAGTCGTGGTACTTGATCCGGAAGCCGCTCTTGTCGGGGGCCGCGACGACCGTGGCGGTGCCGGGCGCGCAGCCGGAGCCGTTGGCCGCGATGACCTCGACCGTGACCGCACCCTCCGGGGCGGTCGCCGCGGTGGCGCGGGCGGGCGTGGAGGCGGACAGCGCGAGAACCGTACCGAGTACGGCGATAATCGCGTGCCTCGCACCGACGAGCCTTTGTTTCATAGCATTCCCCTCGGTTCACGGGCTCAATATCCACTGAATTGGCGCGTGCAGCGTCGCCGCAATATCGCGGGCTTCCTCGCCCACGGGAGGTGACCTCGGCACACCCCGCGAAGGAATGTAAGGCAGCACACATGCCGGACACAAGTATTGACTGTAGTCAATCTGACTCGGCGCGGCCGGACGACACCTCCGCCCTGCTCGCACCCTTCTATGCCGCCGACCATAGGTAACGCAACACGGACGATTCGGACGTCGCTGATGCATTTGATGTCCCACTTTGGCCGGAAGGTGCGTGTGTGCTTTCTCCAGGGGCGGCCGACCAACCGAGCCGCCGTATCAGCTATTCGTTTCATTGACTTCCATCGATTTCTATTTTTAGCATCGAGCGGCGCGCGCGTTGTCGCACCACATTCGGAAGGAGTCCCATGCGTAAATTGCTGGCTCGTGCAGGTGTCGTCCTGGCACTGTTCGCCTCGTCGGCCTGGGTGAGCTCACCCGCCGCCGCCCGCAGCATCCTGGACGATCCGCCGTCCGATCACATCGTCATCGACCTGGTGGCCATGGCCGGCTCGGGCTGCAGGCCCGGAACGGCCGACGTCGCGGTCTCCCCGGACAACACGGCCTTCACCGCCATCTACAGCGAATATCTGGCCCAGGCCGGTCCGGGCATCTCCAGCACCGAGGGCCGCAAGAACTGCCAGCTCAACGTGCTCGTCCACGTGCCGCAGGGGTTCACCTTCGCGATCGCCAAGGTCGACTACCGCGGGTACGGGCTCCTGAACCCGGGAGCCTCAGCGACCCAGCGGGCGAACTACTACTTCCAGGGCATGAGCCAGGGCACCTACACCAGCCACCCGCTCACCGCGCCGCTCGACGACAACTGGATGGTCAGCGACGACGTGCCGGTGGCCGCCATGGTGTGGCACCCCTGCGGCGAGATGCGCAACCTCAACATCAACACCGAGCTGCGGGTCAGCAAGGGAACGTCGACGGACACCAGCTTCGTGACGATGGACTCCACCGACGGCAGCATCGCCACCACGTACCACTTCGCGTGGCAGCAGTGCCACTGACCTGACCTGTGGTGACGTCGGCGGAGGACCCGACCGGTCCTCCGCCGGCATCGCGACGGTCAGGGCAGAGCGGCGACGATCTCGGCGACCGAGCGGCGGCGCCCGGTGTAGAACGGCACCTCCTCGCGCACGTGCCGGCGGGCGCTCGCGGCGCGCAGATCCCGCATCAGGTCCACGATCCGGTACAGCTCGTCGGCCTCGAACGCGAGCATCCACTCGTAGTCGCCCAGCGCGAACGACGCGACCGTGTTCGCCCGCACGTCCGGATAGCCGCGGGCCATCCGGCCGTGCTCGGCGAGCATCGCGCGCCGCTCCTCGTCGGGCAGCAGGTACCACTCGTACGAACGCACGAACGGGTACACGCAGATGTAGGGACGCGCCTCCTCGCCGGCCAGGAACGCGGGCAGGTGGCTCTTGTTGAACTCCGCGGGGCGGTGCAGCGCCATCTGCGACCACACCGGCGTCAGGTGCCGGCCCAGCGCCGTACGCCGGAACAACCCGTACGCCTCCTGCAGCGCGTCCGGCGACGAGGAGTGCCACCAGATCATCACGTCCGCGTCGGCGCGCAGCCCGGAGACGTCGTACGTGCCACGGATCGTGACGTCCTTGCCGTCCAGCTGCTCGAACAGCGCATCCACCTCGCCCGACAGCTCGTCACGCAGGGCGGGCAGCGGGGCGGTGGCCCGGAAGACCGACCACATCGTGTAGCGGATCGTCGCGTTCAGCTCGTTGATCCGGGCGGCGTTCGTCTGCGCCTCGCTCATCGCTCCTCCAGATATTTCAAGACGTCGTCGGCGGCTTTCTCGCCGCTGGCCACGCAGGCCGGGATGCCGACACCGTCGTACGCCGCGCCGGCCAGCGCGAGGCCGGACCGGTCGCTGAGCGCGGCCCGGGCCAGCGCCACCCGGTCGAGGTGGCCCGGTGTGTACTGGGGCAGCCCGCCGCCCCAGCGCTGAACCCACGAGGCGACCGGCGCGGGCAGCGGCGCCCCGAGCAGGCGCCCGAGCTCGGCGTGCGCGATCTCGAGCAGGACGGCGTCGTCGTGCTGCAGCCGCTCCTCCTCACCGGCCCGGCCCAGCGAGGCGCGCACGATCACGGGCCCGTCCGGGCGGCTCAGGTGCGGCCACTTGCTGGTGAAGAACGTCGCCGCCTTCACCAGCGTGCCCTCGGTCGGCGGCACGAGGAAACCGGACAGCTCGGGCAGCGGCGTGCCCGGCGGCAAAGCGAAGGCGGCCAGCGCAACGCTCGCGTAGTCCAGGGCCTCGACCGCCGCAGCGGCGGAGAGATCGACCCCGGCCAGCATGCGCGCGGCCGGCCGGGCGGGCACCGCGAGCACCACCGCGTCCACGTCGTCGGTCCGCGGCGCGGGCACCGGGCCGAGCAGCAGCCGCCAGCCGTGCGCCGTGCGGGTCAGCTCCCGCACCGGCAGGCCGAGGCTGATCCGCGCGCCGCTCGCGGTGGCGGCGGCCGCGATCAGGCTGCTCATGCCCCCGCGCACGGCGGCGAAGATCGGGCGGCCCGGCACCCGGACCGAGGCGGCCTGCGCGGCCCGGACAGCGCCTGCGAGGGTGTGCTCCGTGCGGGCCGTACGGGCGAGCGCGGGCATCGTGGTGGCCAGGGACAGCTCGTCGGCGCGGCCGGCGTACACCCCGCCGAGCATCGGGTCGACCAGGCGGTCGGCGATCTCGTCGCCGTAGCGGGACCGGACCAGCGCACCCACCGCGACGTCCTCGCCCGGCTCGAGCAACGGCCGGCCCTCGTCGCGGTCGGCGTCCACGGCCGGCGTCGCCACCGTGCCGAGCGAGCTCAGATCCCCGGGTACGCCCACGAGCGTGCCGCCGGGCACCTTCTCCAGCCGGCCGCCGACGGCCAGGGCGGCCGGGATCGGCGCGGGATGCACCAGCGACTCGCCCAGCCCGACCCGGCGCGCGAAGCGCACCGCCGCGGACTCGCCACCGTCGGGGGCGCCCATGAGGAACGACTCCGCGCCGCGCTCGACCGTCGCGCCCGCGAGCTCGCCGGTGTGCAGCTTGCCGCCGAGCCGGCCGGCCTGCTCGTAGACGATGATCTCGGTGTCGGCCGGCGCGCGATCCCGGATCCGCACAGCGGCAGCCAGCGCGGCTATGCCGCCGCCGACGATCGCCACCCGCTTCCGCACGCCTTCCACACTGTCAGGTCCCGTCGTTCCCCGGCCAGCGGGGTCATCCGATGTGAGCGGCACGGCACCACCCTGCCCGGCGGAGTGGATCATCGCCCAGGGCCGAAGGTCCCTACGCGCCGGCGGTGTGGATCAGCTCGACGAGGCGGGTCAGCACGTCGGGGTCGGTCTCCGGCATGACGCCGTGGCCCAGGTTGAACACATGACCGCGGGCCGCACGGCCCTCCCGGAGCACGCGGCGGGCCTCGCGCTCCACCACGGGCCACGGCGCGAACAGCACCGCCGGGTCGAGGTTGCCCTGCACGGACCGGTCCGGACCGACCAGTCCGGCCGCGCGTTCTAGCGGCGTCCGCCAGTCCACCCCCACCACGTCCGCTCCGGCCTCCCCCATCGCGGGAAGCAGCACGGCGGTGCCGACACCGAAATGGATCCGCGGCACACCCGCGTCGGCCAGCCCGGTGAGCACCTTCGCCGAGTGCGGCAGGACGTACTCGCGGTAGTCCGCCTCGGACAGCGCGCCGGCCCACGAGTCGAACAGCTGCACCGCGCTCACCCCGGCGTCCACCTGGACGCGCAGGAAGGCGAGGGTGATGTCGGCGAGGCGGGAGCAGAGCTTGTGCCAGAGCTCCGGGTCGCCGTACATCATCGCCTTGGTCTTCACGTACGTGCGCGACGGCCCGCCCTCGATCAGATAGCTGGCCAGGGTGAACGGCGCCCCGGCGAAGCCGATCAGCGGGGTGGCACCGAGCTCGGGCACGAGCAGGCGCACCGCCTCGGCGACGTAGTCCACCGCGCCGGGCTCCAGCGGGCGCACGCGCTCGACGGCGGCGGCCGTACGGATCGGCTCCGCCACCACCGGCCCGGTGCCGGCCACGATGTCCAGGTCGATCCCGGCGGCCGCGAGCGGCACCACGATGTCGCTGAACAGGATCGCCGCGTCGACGCCGTGCCGGCGCACCGGCTGCAGCGTGATCTCGGTGACCAGCTCCGGCCGGCGGCACGACTCGAGCATGCCGACACCCTCGCGGATCTTGCGGTACTCCGGCAGGGACCGGCCGGCCTGGCGCATGAACCAGACGGGGGTGTGCGGCACATCCAGGCCGCGGCAGGCACGCACGAGCGCGGAATCCGCGAGAGAGTTGGTCACCCGCGACATCGTGCCACGTGAGTGAACCGGGCCCTGCGGCGCGCCGCGCGCGGACGGACGGCAGTGATCGGCATAGGCTTCCTCCCATGGCGCCCACGTCCGCTGCACCCGAGGCGTTCACCCGCGCCGTGGCCGGGCTGCGCGCCTCCGCGCCGCGCGAGGAGATCCTGCTGGAGGAGATCGCCGCGCCGCAGCGGCTCGCCCCGTGGGGGTTCGCGCTGAGCGCCACGGTGCTGCGCGACGGCGAGGAGGTGGCCAGCGGCCGGCTGATCCTGCTGCACGACCCGGAGGGGCACGACGCCTGGCGCGGCAACCTGCGCCTCGTCACGCTGATCACCGCCGAGCTGGAGTCCGACCTGGCCGGCGACCCGCTGCTGCCGGCGGTGGCCTGGACGTGGCTGACCGACGGCCTGGACCAGCACGGGGCCGCGTACACCGCGATCGGCGGCACGATCACGCAGACCACGTCGACCCGCTTCGGCGAGCTGGCCGGCCCGGCGCCGACGGCCGACCTGGAGATCCGCGCGTCCTGGACGCCGACCTCCGAGGACCTCGGCGATCACCTGCAGGGCTGGTGCACGATGCTCGCCTCCACCGCGGGTCTGCCCCCGCCGGGCGTCACCGCCCTCAACCACCAGCGCGCGTCCGCCACCTAACAGACATCGAAGGCATCACAAGCGGTCTTGATCGGTACGGCGAGACCGATGCCCTCCGCGTCCCGGGCCTTGGCCGTGGCGAGCCCGATGACCTGATCGTCGCTGTTCACCACGGGCCCGCCGGAGTTGCCCGGGTTGATCGGCGCGTCGAACTGGATCGAGGGCCCGTCGGCGTCGCCGGGCCGGTACGCGCTCACCACGCCGGTCGTGACCGTGTCCTCGAGGCCCAGCGGCGCGCCGACCACGACGACCTGCTGGCCCGGCTTGACCGTCCCCGGCGCGGTCTCCAGCCCGGCGATCTTCCGGGACGCCCGCAGCAGCGCGAGATCCTTACCCTTGCTGACCTTCACGATCGTCGCGGAGACCTCGTCGTTGCCGCGCTCGAGGAAGACCTTGCGGTCGCCGCCCTCCCACACCGACTCGACCACGTGGTAGTTCGTCAGCAGGCTGGACTGCTTGTCGCCGCCCTCGCCGACCGCGAACGCCGTACCCGTGAAGTTGCCGGCCCGGACCCGGAAGACGCTGGGCAGCACCGACGACGAGATGGCCTCGGGGTCGAAGACCCCGGCCAGCTGCTTCTCCAGGCGCGCGGCCCGGTCGGCCAGCTCACCCTGCCGCTGCTGCGCCGCGGCGAGCTGCGCGGTCAGCCGGCTGTCGGCCCGCTCCAGCCGCCACGCCACGAATCCCCCACCGGCGAGCAGCACGAACGCGAGCACCGCGGGGACCAGCCGGCCGCGGCGGCGGACCTCGATCGGCTCGGCGACCACCGGGTACGGCGCTCCCCCGGCCGGCGAGGCCAGGTACGGGCCGGAGTCGCGGCGCGCCGGACGGGGATGCCCTATCCGCGGCGGCGGCGTGGCGGTCCGGGCCGTCGCCCACTCGCCGGACGGATGGTCGGGCAGGCTGAGCAGGGGGTCCTGCGGCAGCCGGCGCGGGCCGGGCGCCCCGAAGGGGTCGTACGCGGTGGTCACGGCCGGTAGTACGGACGGAAGTGCCCCCGCGGACGGGTCCGGCGGCGCCTTTTCCGACGGTTCCTGGAGGATGCGGACTGCATCGCATTCGACGCGCCGGTACCCGGCTGCACACGCCCGGGTAGGTGCCCCCGTACGGTTACGGTGTGACCGACGAAGCATTTCTGCGCCGTCGGGACGCGCCGGACCACGCAACCGACGGACCGCACGACGTGCCGCCCGACCCGACGTCTGGCGGTCCCGACGAGCCTGCCCGCGCCGCCGTACCGCTGACCGCGCCCCGCGACGGCACGCCCCGTCCGCTGGAGACCGCCGAGGAACTCGCCGAGATCGTCGAGCGGCTCGCCGCCGGCTCCGGCCCGGTCGCGGTGGACGCCGAGCGGGCCTCCGGCTACCGCTACACGCAGCGCGCCTACCTGGTGCAGCTGCGCCGCGAGGGCGCGGGCACGGTGCTCGTCGACCCGATGCCGCTCGACGACCTGCGGACGCTCGACGCCGCGCTCGCCGACACCGAGTGGGTGCTGCACGCGGCCAGCCAGGACCTGCCGTGCCTGGCCGAGCTCGGCATGAAGCCGCGCCGGCTGTTCGACACCGAACTGGCCGCACGCCTCGCCGGGTTCGAACGCGTGGGCCTGGCCGCGCTGACCGAGCAGCTCCTCGGCTACTCGCTCGAGAAGCACCACTCCGCGGCGGACTGGTCGACCCGCCCGCTGCCGGAGTCCTGGCTGACGTACGCGGCCCTCGACGTGGAACTGCTCACCGACCTGCGCGACCTGCTCGCCGCCGAGCTGGAGAGCCAGGGCAAGGCGGAGTGGGCGGCCGAGGAGTTCGCCGCCCTGGTCGCGAGCGCCGACCGTCCGCCGCGCGTACGCCCCGACCCGTGGCGCCGCACCTCGGGCATCCACCGGGTCCGCGGCGCCCGCGCCCAGTCCCGCGTCCGCGCCCTCTGGTACGCCCGCGACGGCGTGGCGGCCCGCCGCGACTCGGCGCCGGGCCGGGTGCTGCCGGACTCGGCCATCATCGCCGCGGCGGAGCTGGATCCCAAGGACGAGCGCACGCTGCTGGGTCTGCCCGGCTTCGGCGGCCGCTCGGTGCGCCGCCTGGCCCGGGTGTGGCTGGACGCGCTGGACGCGGCCCGGGCCCTGCCCGACGACGAGCTGCCGGTCAACCAGCCGGTCGAGGGCCCGCCCCCGCCGCACCGCTGGGCCGAGCGCGACCCGGTGGCGGCCGCCCGCCTGCAGCGCTGCCGCCAGGTCGTCATCGCGACGGCGGAGGCGCACACCCTGCCGCCGGAGAACCTGATCAGCCCGGACTTCATCCGCCGCCTGGCCTGGTCCCCGCCGGACGAGGTCACGCCGGCGACGGTCGGCGACATCCTCCGCGGCTTCGGCGCCCGCAACTGGCAGATCGGCCTGCTCGCCGACGGACTCGCCAAGGTCCTTCCCGATCCCGCACCCGCAACGGGCTGACACCGTCCGCCGACTCCGGCAGCGTGTCCCCAGGGACTTGTCACACCGACTGGTCCGGCTACTTACCGACGAGTAACATCGGCGGTGTCACAGCCCTGGGTTCACGCCTGCAAGGAGGCTCGTTGTGCCCCGAGTAAGTCGCGAGGTCGTCTTCGTCGACGGCGTCCGCACCCCGTTCGGCAAGGCCGGCGGTATGTACGCCGAGACCCGCGCCGACGATCTGGTGATCCGGTGCATCCGGGAGTTGATGCGCCGCAACCCCCAGCTTCCGCCCGAGCGGGTGGACGAGGTCGCGATCGCGGCCACCACGCAGATCGGCGACCAGGGCCTGACCATCGGACGCGTGGCCGCGCTGCTGTCCGGCCTGCCGAAGACCGTCCCCGGCTACGCGATCGACCGGATGTGCGCCGGCGCCATGACCGCGGTGACCAACGTCGCCGGCGGCATCGCCATGGGCGCGTACGACGTGGCCATCGCCGGCGGTGTCGAGCACATGGGCCGGCACCCGATGGGCGAGGGCGTCGACCCCAACCCGCGCATCCTCGCCGAGAAGCTGGTCGACCCGTCCGCGCTGGTCATGGGCGCGACGGCGGAGAACCTGCACGACCGTCTCCCGGGCGTCACCAAGGAGCGGGCCGACGCGTTCGGCCTGGCCTCGCAGGAGAAGACCGCGAAGGCGTACGCGAACGGCAAGCTGCAGCCCGACATGGTGCCGGTGGCGATCCGCAGCGCCGAGGAGGGCTGGGGCCTGGCCACGGCCGACGAGGCGCCCCGCGAGACCTCGATGGAGAAGCTCGCCACGCTCAAGACCCCGTTCCGCCCGCACGGCCGGGTCACCGCCGGCAACGCGGCCGGCCTCAACGACGGCGCCACCGCCGCGCTGCTCGCCAGCGAGGACACCGCCCGCGAGCTGGGCCTGCCGGTCGCGATGCGGCTGGTCTCGTACGGCTTCGTCGGCGTCGAGCCCGAGGTCATGGGCTACGGCCCGATCCCGTCGACGGAGAAAGCCCTGCGCCTGGCCGGCCTGACCATCGACGACATCGGCCTGTTCGAGCTGAACGAGGCGTTCGCGGTGCAGGTGCTCGCGTTCCTCGACCACTTCGGCATCGCCGACGACGACCCGCGGGTGAACCCGTGGGGCGGCGCCATCGCCATCGGCCACCCGCTCGCCTCCTCCGGCGTACGGCTGATGACGCAGCTGGCCCGCCACTTCGCCGAGCACCCCGAGGTCCGCTACGGCCTCACCGCGATGTGCATCGGCATCGGCATGGGCGGAACGGTCATCTGGGAGAACCCGAACTGGGAAGGTGCGGACAAGTGACGGCTCTGCCTGAATACCCCAACGAGGTCGTGACCAAGGCGCTCGTACGCCTGGTCAAGGTGCCCGGGCTGGACAAGCCAGCCGCGCTCATCACCCTCGACAACGGGTTCGACTACAAGAAGCCCAACAGCTTCGGTCCCGCCGGGCTGCGCTCGCTCGACGAGGCGATCACCAAGGCCACCGAGGCGGAGCCGGCGTTCATCGCAGTGACCGGCAAGCCGTACATCTTCTGCGTCGGCGCCGACATCACCGGCATGCCGTTCATCACCGAGCGGGACCAGGCCGTGGCCCTCGGCGAGCTGGGGCACCGGGTCTTCGCCCGGCTCAAGAACTCCAGCATCCCGACCTTCGCGTTCATCAACGGCGCCGCGCTGGGTGGCGGCCTCGAGGTGTCGCTGCACTGCCACTACCGCACGGTCTCCGGCGGCGCGGCGGCGCTGGGCCTGCCCGAGGTCGCGATCGGCCTCGTCCCCGGCTGGGGCGGCAGCCAGCTCCTGCCCAACCTCATCGGCGTGCCGGGCGCGGCGCAGGTCATCCTGCAGAACCCGCTCACCCAGAAGGTGCTCCGGCCGAAGCAGGCCGCCGAGCTGGGCGTCGCCGACGTGCTGTTCGAGCCGGCCGACTTCCTGGAGCGCTCGCTGGAGTGGGCGGCCGGCGTGGTCAAGGGCGAGATCGAGGTGCAGCGCCCCGAGGTCGACAAGGACATGTGGGAGGGCGTGCTGTTCTTCGCCAAGCAGCAGCTCGACGAGAAGCTGCACGGCGCGGTCCCGTCCGCCAACAAGGCCCTGGAACTGCTCGCGCTGGCGAAGGACGCCTCGTTCGAGGACGGTACGGCGGCCGAGACGCAGGCCCTCGCCGACCTCATCATGGGCGACGAGTCGCGGGCCAGCCTGTACGCGTTCGACCTGGTCCAGCGGCGCGCGAAGCGCCCGGTGGGCGTACCGGACAAGGAACTGGCCCGCAAGGTCACCAAGGTCGGCATCGTCGGCGCCGGTCTCATGGCCTCCCAGCTCGCGCTGCTCTTCGCGCGGCGCCTGCAGGTGCCGGTCGTGCTCACCGACCTCGACCAGACCCGGGTGGACAAGGGCGTCGACTACGTCCGCGGCCAGATCGACAAGATGGTCGGCAAGGGCCGGATGGACGAGGGTACGGCGGCCAAGCTGCGCGGCCTGGTCAGCGGCTCGGTCGACAAGTCCGTGTTCGCCGACGCCGACTTCGTGATCGAGGCGGTGTTCGAGAACCTCGAGCTCAAGAAGCAGATCTGGGCCGAGCTCGAGAAGATCGTCGGACCGGAGACCGTGCTCGCCACCAACACCTCCTCGCTGTCGGTGACCGAGATGGCCGCCGACCTCGAGCACCCCGAGCGGGTCGTCGGCTTCCACTTCTTCAACCCGGTCGCCGTGCTGCCGCTGCTGGAGATCATCAAGGGCGAGCGGACCGACGACGCCACACTGGCCACGGCGTTCGCGGTCGGCAAGGAGATCAAGAAGAGCTGCGTGCTCGTCAAGGACGCCCCGGCGTTCGTGGTGAACCGCCTGCTCACCCGGTTCACCAGCGAGGTGTTCAAGGCGGTCGACGCCGGCACGCCGCTGGCCACGGTCGACACCGCGCTCGACCCGCTGGGCCTGCCGATGCGTCCGATCGCGCTGCTGCAGCTGGTCGGCCCGGCGGTCGCGTACCACGTGGGCGAGACGCTGCACGAGGCGTTCCCGGACCGCTTCGGCGACAGCCCCAACCTCAAGAAGATCGTCGACGCCGGCCTGCCGCTGATGGCCGACGACGAGATCAACCCCGAGGTGGTGGCGCTGATCGAGGGCGGTTCCGCCCCGCTGACCGGCGACGAGGTACGCCAGAAGGCGCTGGACGCCCTCGCCGAGGAGATCCGGCTGATGCTGGACGAGGGCGTCGTCGCCGAGGCGCAGGACATCGACCTGTGCATGATCCTCGGCGCCGGCTGGCCGTTCCACCTGGGCGGCGTCACGCCGTACCTGGACCGCAGCGGCACCTCGGAGCGGGTCACCGGCAAGCGCTTCCTGCCGAAGGGCGTCGCCAGCCTGCCCGCCTGATCCGGCCGTACGAACCGACGCCCCCGCGCTTGTCCCTGGCGCGGGGGCGTCTTCGCGAGTCCCTCGCGACCAGGGCGGCGCTGTCGGGTGCCAACAGGGCCGGAGTCTGCCGGTGGGGCCGGCGATGCTACCGGTGCGGCCGGTCGGCTGATGTGTGGCCGGCCCGCACCTGCGCACGGCGCCGGCGTTTGTTCT
Source organism: Actinoplanes sp. NPDC049316 (assembly GCF_040677315.1). Classification (NCBI taxonomy): domain Bacteria; kingdom Bacillati; phylum Actinomycetota; class Actinomycetes; order Micromonosporales; family Micromonosporaceae; genus Actinoplanes; species Actinoplanes sp. NPDC049316. The sequence continues at coordinate 451,822 of NZ_JBFAQM010000002.1, forward strand.
CGTACATCGCCGCGTCAGCCCGGGCGATCAGCGCCGTCGAATCGGCGGCGGGGTCGTCCGACCAGGCCACGCCGACGCTGGCACCCGGCCGGACCGGCCCGCTGCCGAGGTTCATCGGCCGCCGGACCGCCCGGCCCAGGCGCCGTCCGAGCTGCTCGGCCTGCTGTGGCGACGACACGCCCGAAGCGACGATGAGGAATTCGTCACCGCCCAGACGCCCGACGGCCGCAGCACGGCTGTTGCGGCGCAGCCGGTCGGCGACCGCCGCCAGCAGGCGATCGCCGGCGCTGTGGCCGTACGTGTCATTGATCTCCTTGAACCGATCCAGATCGACGAAGATCACCGCGACACCTGCACCGCCCGGCACGCCTGCGCCGACCGCCTCCTGCAGCACCTCGTGAATGCCGGCCCGGTTCAGGCAGCCGGTCAAGCTGTCGTGCGCGGCGCGGCGTGCGATCTCGGCCCGCTCGCGCACGTCCTCGGTGATATCGCTGACGCAGAGCAGGGCGCCGGTCGTGCCGTAACCGGAGCGCCCAGTGAGGGCGCTGAGGATCATGTTGCAGCGGCGCACACCTCGCCCCGGGTGGGTCAGCGAGACCTCGATCTCGGTGTCGTCGCCGGCCAGCACCGAGCTGACCGCCCCCTCCAGGGCAGGCAGATCGGCGGGCAGCAGATCGGCGAGCAGGTCGGACAGCGACTCACCACCTTCGTGGCCGGTCACCTCCTTGAGCTTGCCGTTGCGGAACACGATGCGCCGGTCACTGTCGATCTGGGCGATGCCGAACGGCAGTGCCTCGGCAAGGTGGCGCAGCAGATGACTGCTCACCGACGTCCGGTCGTCCACCGGCCGGTCGATCAGCGTCAGCTCGGTGAGCACCGACTCGGGATCGGCCCGGTCGGCGACGTTGGTCACCTCCAGCCACAGCCAGCGCCCGGCGGCGTTGCGGTGCCGCACCTGTGTCGTACAGGGCACGTGAGGCTGCGCCAGCAGCCGCACCCAGGACGAGAACGCCTGTTCGTGGTCTTCCGGATGCAGGAACTCGGTGGAGCGGCGCCCGAGCATGTCCTCGCGGGCGAATCCGAGGACGCCGAGGACGAGTTCGTCCACCTCGACTATCACACCGGTGAGGTTCTTGCGCATCCGTCCCGGAACCACGGTCACAGGCTTGTCCTTCGGCAGGCTCACCGAGAATCTGACCACACCGTGCCGTTCAACTGACGGATACGGGACCCATGACGTCGGCGCAGGTGGGTAGGCTCCTGCGGCTGACGTTCTTAGTTCTGGAGTTCTCATGTCTCAGCCGCCGTACCCGCCCCACCCCGGCCAGCCCGGCCCCGAATCAGGCGGCGGCTACCAGCCGCCGGCGGCACCCGGTTCGTACCCGCCGCCGTCCTCGGGGGCCGGTGGCTACCCGGCGCCCTCCTCCGGCGCCGGCTCGTACCCGCCGCCCTCGGGCCAGGGTTCGTACCCGCCGCCGGCCGGTCAGGGCTCGTACCCGCCGCCCGGCCAGGGCTCGTACCCGCCGCCGGCCGGCCAGGGCTCGTACCCGCCGCCGGCCGGCCAGGGGGCGTACCCGCCGCCCGGTGACGGCTCCTACCCGCCGCCCGGTGGCGCCGTGCCGCCGTACGGTTCGGCGCCCGCGCCGAAGAAGAAGTCGGCGCTGAAGATCGTGCTCATCGTGGCCGCCGTGGTGGCGGTGCTCTGCGTCGCCGGCATCGGCATCGCCGTGTTCGCGGCCAAGGACAAGGTCGAGCAGGTCGTCGACGCCACGAAGATCACCGTGGTGGAGCCGCAGACCCTCGGCGGCCGGGAGAAGGCCAGCGACCCGAGCCTGCAGAGCAGCGTCGAGGGCCTGGACAGCGAGATGGCCAAGATCCCCGGCTCGACCGGCTCGGTCGGCGCGATCTACGGCGACATCCAGAAGCAGGACATCGTCATGGTCGCCGCGGCCTCCTCGATCAACGGCTCCCCGCAGAGCCGCTACGACGAGTTCACCCAGGGCCTCGGTCAGGGTGGCATCAAGCTCGACAACCTCACCGACACCGACCCGGGCCCGCTGGGCGGCATCGCCAAGTGCGGCGACAGCAACACCTCGGGCGTGCCGATGGCCGTCTGCGTCTGGTCCGACAACGGCAGCGTCGGCATGATCGCGATGATGTTCAAGGGCAAGGCGGACCTCGAGAAGGAGTTCGTCGCGATGCGCGGCGAGATCGAGCAGAAGTCCTGAGCGTCCTCCGCGAGCCCCGATCATCCGGCCTTTCGGTGCATCGGGGCTCGCGGAACAGGGGAAGCTTTCCCGGTACTCCGGCGGCTAAGCTCCTGCGAGCAGTCGGCCGATCCCTGGAGCGTTGATGTCGCAGCCGCCCTACCCGGGCCCGCCGTCCCCCGAGCAGCCCGGTGGTGGGCAGCCGCAGCAGCCCTACGGCAGCCCTCCCGGCTACCCGCCGCCCCCGAACCCGGACGTGCCGGCGTCGGTGCCGCCCGGTTATCCGCCGCAGCCGCCGTACGCGCAGCAGCCGCCGTACCCGCAGCCCGACCCGACCCGGGTCGACCCCCAGCCCGGCTACCCGCAGCCCGGGCCCGCCGGCTACCCGCAGTCCGCGCCGCCGACGCCCGGCTATCCCCAGTCCGGGCCGCCGATGGCCGGCTACCCGCAGTCCGGGCCGCCGATGGCCGGTGGCTTCCCGCCGCCCGCGCCCCCGTCGAAGTCGCGGGCCCTGCCGATCACGCTGGTCTCCATCGCGGTCTTCCTGGTCCTCTGCGTAGGCGGCGGCACGGCCGTCTACCTCGCAGGGCGCAACACCGCCGACGACATCGCGGACGCCGTCGCCACCACCGCCCCGACGCCGTGGGACGCCGAGGCGCCGGACCCGACCCTGCCGACCTTCCCGACCGAGGACCCCACCGAGGCGCCCGCAGCCACGATCACCGTCGTGGAGCCCAAGAAGCTGGGCGGCCGGCCGAAGCTGACCGACCCGCAGTTCGCCGGCGCCGCCAAGCAGCTGGAGGAGGGCCTCAAGGAGGTTCCCAACGCCACGGCGACGGTCGGCGCGCTGTACGGCACCCCCGGCCGGCGGAACATCATCATCGTCGCCGCGGCGGCCGCGAAGGTCTCCAACCCCGAGCGGGAGCTCAACGGCACGTTCCTCGGCGCCGGGGTCGGCGGCCTCAAGCTGACCGGCATCACCAAGACGTCCCCCGGCCCGCTGGGCGGCGCCGCCCAGTGCGGCCGCGGCGAGGCCGGCGGCGCCCCGCTGATCATGTGCGGCTGGGCCGATGAGGGCAGCGTCGGCTGGGTGATCTGGTACTACAAGTCGATGAGCAGCGCGAAGGCGGAGTTCCCCGAGCTGCGCGGGCAGGTCGAGAAGAAGTCAAACTGACACGCCGAGGGACCGCGTCACACGTTCGTCTCACCTTCGACACGAACGCGACGCGGTCGGAGTGGGTTCCGTCACTCGATGCCGTACCGAAACATCGAGCGGCCAGGATGGTTCGCCGGGCCCGCCCGGGCCCGTAGTCACCCGACTCGACTGGCAGAGGAGCGCACGGTGGTCCTCCCGCAACTTCGCCGCGTCCGCTGGGCCGTACGAGCGACCCTCGTGCTGGGCGTCGCGGCCTCCGTGGTCGCCAACATCCTGCACGCCCTGGACAACCCGATCAGCCAGGCCATCGCCGCCTGGCCGCCGCTCGCGCTGCTGCTGACCGTCGAGCTGATCTCCCGGGTCCCGGTGCACCGCCGCTCGCTGGCCGCCGCACGCCTCGTCGCCACCGCCACCATCGCGGGCATCGCGGCGTGGGTGTCGTACTGGCACATGGCCGGCGTCGCGGCCCGGTACGGCGAGACCGGTGCGTCGCCGTACCTGCTGCCGCTGTCGGTGGACGGGCTGATCGTGGTGGCCAGCATCTGCCTGGTCGAGCTGAGCGGCCGGATCAACGCGGTCGAACGACAGGACCGGGAGGGTACGGCGGCCACGCAGCCGGTACCGGGCCTGATCCCGGTCCCCGCCGCAACGACCGCACCGGCCGCTGCGCCGCAGGTGCCGGCCGTGACGACGACGGCGCAGACACCGGCCGTGACGAAGGCGGCGGTGCCGGCCGCCCGGACGGCCACCACGGCACCGGCGGTCACGAAGACGGCGCCGGTGACGGGCCGGGCCGAGGGCGCGACGGCGTTGCGCCGGACGACGGCGGCGGCGCTGGCCGAGGTCGCGGCGACCCTCCCCAAGGCCGGCCTGCCCAAGACCCGCGGCGCCGAGACATCCGCCTTCACGCCGGTCCTGACGCGGGCGAAGGCGGCCCCGGCCCGAAGCGGACCGGTGAGCCCGGCCAAGCCCAAGGTCCGCCGCTCCCCCGCCGAGACCGTGGCCGCGGCCGCGAAGATCAAGGCGTCCCGCCCGGACCTCACGGACGCGCAGCTGGCGGCCGAGCTGGGCATCAGCACGTCCCGCTGGCGCACGATCCGCCGCGAGACCGGCGCCGACGACGACCTGCGCCTGGCCGCCTGACCGGACGCCGCACCGGCAGCCGCCGACGAGCGGCCGCGAGCCCGGCGAGCCGCGAGCCCGGCGGCCGGCGTGACCCAGGCCCGGCGGGCGCGTGACCCCCGGCCGCGGCCTGGCAGCCGCCGTGAGCCCGGGCCGCCCGGCCCGACGGCCGTGCGGCCGCCTGGCGAGGCACGTCAGCCGTGGGCGATGCCGAGGCCCTTGGTCTTCGGCACGGTGGCCGTCGCCGCGACCACCGGGGTCGTGTCGGCGGCCGGCAGGCTCACCGTGACCTCGAGCCCGCCGCCCGGCTGGGCCACCGCCGACACCGTCCCGCCGTGGGCGTCACACACCGCGCGGACGATCGACAATCCCAGCCCGGAGCCGCGCGACCCCGTACGCTCCCAGCCCCCGCGCCGGAACGGCTCGAACAGCCCCGGAACGTCCCCCGGGTCCACCTCGTAGCCGGTGTTGCCGACCACCAGCCGGGCCTGGCCGCCCACGTTCTCCGTACGCAGCCAGAGCTTGCCCATCAGGTGGTTGTACCGGATCGCGTTCTCGATGAGGTTGCCGGCGAGCCGGTCCAGCAGGCTGGGGTCGCCGACCACGTTGGCGGCCTGCAGGTCGGAGGTCGCCTCGAGTTTCAACCGCTCGGCCTCGGCGCGTACCGCGGAGAGCGCGTTGTAGACGCAGGTGGCCAGGTCGGCCGGGACCTTGCGGACCAGGCGGCGGCCGGACTGCGCCTCGCTGCGGGCCAGCACGAGCAGCGCGTCGACGAGGCCGTTGGCGCGTTCCGAGGCGTTGCGGACGACCTTGGCCATGCGGCGGTACTCGGCGACGTCGGCCTCGTCGTCGCTGAGCGTCACGTCGATCTCCGTACGCATCACCGCGAGCGGCGTCCTCAGCTCGTGCGACGCGTTCGCGACGAAGCGTTTCTGGGATTCGAAGGCGCCGGCGAGGCGGTCGAGCATCGCGTCGAAGGTGCGGGCCAGCTCGGCGACCTCGTCGTCCGCGCCGGAGTAGCGGATGCGCTCGTCGAGGGTCTCCTCGCCGAGGCGGCGCGCCGTCGCGGTCACGTTGTGCAGCGGCCGCAGCGCCCGGCCGGCCACCGCGTACGCGCCGGCGATGCCGATGATGCCGATGGCGAAAAGCGCGACCAGGCCCTTGACCAGCAACTCCTGCGAGGCGCGTTCGACGAGCTGGGTCTGCCAGGTGAGCGCGTCGAGGCGTTCGCCGTTGGAGAGCACGACCTGGGTGCCGGGCTGCAGCTCGTCCGCCGGGTGCAGCGCGTCGCCGACGAGCAGCCAGGCCAGCAGCACGAGGATGGCGCCGGCGCCGACGAGGAGGATGCCGTTGAGCAGGGTGAGCCGCAGCCGCAGCGTGGGCCGCAGCCCCAGCCGTTCCTGGCGGCCGGCGTACACGGTCACGCGGGACCGCCGGCGGGCGTGACGATGACCGGCTCGGGCACGCGGTATCCGGCGCCCACCACGGTCTCGATCAGCGGCGGATCCCCGACTTTCTTGCGCAGGGTCATGACGGTGACCCGGACGGTCGTCGTGAACGGGTCCGTGTTGGCGTCCCAGACGCGTTCCAGCAGCTCCTCGCTGGACACCACGCCCCCGCGGGCCTTGAGCAGCTCCTCGAGGACGCCGAACTCCTTGTTCGTCAGCTCGATCGGGGCGCCGCCGCGGGTGACCACCCGGCGGGTCTGGTCGAGGACGAGGTCGCCGGCGGTGAGCACGGGCGGGGCCGCCGGGGTGGCGCGCCGGCCGAGCGCCTGCACGCGCGCGACCAGCTCGTCGAAGGCGAACGGCTTGGGCAGGTAGTCGTCGGCGCCGAGCTGCAGGCCCTCCACCCGGTCGGCGACCGTGCCGCTGGCGGTCAGCATCAGCACCCGGGTCAGCGCGCCCGACTCGACCAGGGCCGCGCATATCTCGTCGCCGTGCATGCCGGGCAGGTCCCGGTCCAGCACGACCACGTCGTAGCGGGTCACGTACGCCATCTCGTGACCGGTCAGACCGTCGTACGCGACGTCGACCGCCATCCCCTTGCGCCGCAGCCCCCGCGCGATCGCGTCGCAGAGGTTGCGTTCGTCTTCCACCACCAGCACGCGCACCCGCGGCTCCTGTCGAAATCGTGTCAGCCCGGCGCCCAGCTTCGTCGCTGCCGCGTTAAGAGGCCGTAAGTGCAGGCTACCGGGGAGTCACCGGATCGGTCAGGGGCCAGATGCCGACGGACGCGTCGAGGCGCCGGCAGACCAGGACCGCACCGGCGCCCTGGCAGTCGCCGGAGACCCCGGTGGCCTTGCCGAGCACGCGTACGGTCAGCGTCCCCGGGTCGAGCGCGGCGTACCAGACGACGTCGTCGCCGATCCGCTGCCGCAACCCGATGACCGTGCCGTCGGGGCGCACCTCCCCGGCGGAGCGCCACGCGCCGAAGTCGCCGTGCACCTCACCGGTCACCGGGTCGACGACCGCGAGCGGGTACCGCGCCTCCAGCCCTTCGCCGCCGGTGACGAGCAGGTAGCGGCCGGTGGGTTCGGCCGACGTCCACCGATCGCTGGACCACCGGAAGGCGCCGGTCAGCGCGTCGATGACCTGGACGCCGCCGCGATAGCCGAACAGGCAGATGGCCCCCGCGCACTCCGGCTGCACCCACCGGCCGGACAGGTCGAGGTTGTTGCGCCAGCGTTCCCGCAGATCGCCGAGGGCGTACGCGGTGACCCCGCCCAGCCCGCCGACGAGCACGAGGTCGCCCGCGGGCCAGACCGTGATGCCCCGCCGCGACCAGGTGGGCGGCGCGGGCACGTCGAGGGTGGCGGTGACCCGGCCGGTGACGGTGTCGCGCGCCTCGAGGTGACCGGTGACGGTGGCGGTCACGAGGCGGCCCGGGAAGCCGTCGGCGTAGCCGGCCTCCGTGGTGTAGCCGAGGATCGGCTGGCGCAGCACCCAGCGGTTGCGGCCGGTGGTGAGGTCGACGCCGTACCAGTCGAGGTGGCCGGACTGGGGCGTGTTCTCCCGCAGCAGCGCCACGTCGCCGTCCCGGGACACGCTCAGCAGCCGGGCGGGCACCCGCCACCGGGCCCGGTCGGTGCCGGCCTCGACCGCGACGGTGGCCTCCGAGCCGAGCGTGTCCACCTGGTACGACACCAGGATCGCGCCGCCGGCCTCGGTGACGCTGAGGACCCCGCCGGTCACCGTGGCCGTCGTGCGGGACAGCAGGGTGCCCTCGGGCAGCGCGTACGTGCTGACGACCCGGCTCTGCTCCGCGGTGACCCAGCCGACCGCCGGGGCGCTGACCAGGTGCAGCCGGTCCTTCTCGACGAACATGGTGTCGCCGAGGCGGGCGGGCAGGATGGTGGGCGTGGCCGGCGGCAGCCGCGGGACCGAGCCGGAGACGAGCAGGAGCAGCACGGCCCCGGCGACGGCCAGCGCGGCGCGGAAGGGGAACGGGCGGCGGCGCACGGGCGCGGGCGGCGACGGCTGCTGGTCGTGCAGGTCGCCGAGGTCGATGACCACGTCCCCCACGCCGTCATTGTGCGCCACGTCACGTCCGGCGGCGACCGTCGCGGTCGTCGTCAGGCGCGGTAGTGGAACACGTCCACCGCTTCGCCCACCCGGCACGCGACGAACTCGTCGTCGGCCTGGCACTGCCCGGTGGGTTGCCGGACGCGTCCGAGCGGCTGCACAGCCGTACGACCCGCGCGCAGCATGCCGACGCTGGTGCTGCCGTCCGTCTCGGTCCGGGTCAGCACGTACGCCTCGTCGTGGACCGCGACGTATCCGCGCCACCGGCCCAGGTCGGCCAGCACCCGCCCGGTGGCCCGGTCGACGGAGCGCATCGGGCTGGTCTGGCCGCGGACCACCAGCACCGACCCGGGGCCGAAGGCGAGCAGGTCGGTGTCCGGGTCGGCCCGCCACAGCAGCCGGCCCGTCCTCGGGTCCACCACGCTCACCTCGGTGCGGCTGCGTACGCACGGCAGCCCGGCACACGCGGCGGCGCTGCCCTGCGGGTCCGGCTGGTACTGCTGCCAGAGCGCGTCCAGCGTGTCCACGGCGTACGCGACAACCGGCCCGCCCTCCCCGAAGCCGCCGTAGTGCACGAGCAGGATGTCGCCGACGGCCTCGCCCCACACCGGGCCGTGACCGCCGACCCGCGGCACGACCCGCTCGCGCAGCACGGCGCCGTCCCGGGGCGACCGTACGCTCAGCCGGTCCGCGGAGAGCACGACTATCTTCCCGCCGATGAAGGCGGTGGAGATCGACCCGGGCACCGAGGCGGACCAGATGCGCCGGCCGGTGCGCAGGTCCACCCCGTCCAGCGAGGTGCTGCGGGCCGGCTCGGTGTGCAGCTCCTCGGTGGTGCTGCCGTACAGCCGGCCGGGGGCGCCGGTGTCGACGTCGTACTCGGTGCCGGGACGGAAGTCCTCCCGCAGCACCAGCCCGGTCCGGTCGTCGAGACGCTGCAGCGGCGTGTCCGAGCGCCACCGCACCGACCCGGTCCGGGCGTCCAGCACGGTCGTCGACCGGCGGACGTTGATCATCACCACGTCCGTTGTCGCCGCGGAGAGGAAGTACGGCTCCTCCTCGGTGCCCGCCGGGCCGGGCGTGCTCCAGAGCCGTCGCACCGGGTCCGCCGACCACGCGGTGACGACCGGCGGCTGCTGCTGGAAGTCGAGCGAGTAGAGCCGCCCGCCCATCAGTTGCAGATCCGTGCCGACCGGCGTCGGCACGCGGCCGGTGCGCTGCCAGAGCAGCGAGGAGGCGGGGGCCGCGCCGCCGAGGGCGAGGGTCAGCAGGACGGCCAGGGCGAGACCGAAGCGGCGGTAGACGTACGCCGGCGGTGCGGCGGGCGGGTCGGGCGGAGCCGGCGTCTCGGGGCTCAGCTCGATCAGCGCCACGCCTATCCCTTCCGCTGGTAGGCCCACACCGTGAGGTCACCCGACGTCGACCGGCAGACCAGCCGGGCGGGCACGGCCTGGCAGTCCCCGGTGCCCGGCGGGAGGTCGGCCAGGAGCTCCGGTTCCGCGCCGTCCGGGGCGGCGACCGCGACCATGGTACGGGCACCCGCGTTCACCGTTCGCGTCACGAGAAGATGATCGCCGCCGCCCGCACCGGCGACCGGGCGCCAGCCGTCCAGATCGGTGCGTACCTCGCCGGTGTCCGGGTCGATCAGGCCCACGGGATCGTTGTCGCCGTCCGGGCTGCCGTACGCGAGCACCAGGCCGCCGCGCTGCTCGACACTGCGCCACGCCGGGCGGTACCAGCGCAGCGTGCCGTCGGCGGGTTCGATCGCGCGGACGCCGTCCGGGCCGGCGAGGCAGGCCAGGGCGCCGCAGCCGGTCACGCCGAACGCGTACCCGGCCGGGCGGGTCCAGCGGCGCTGCAACGTCACCGGGTCGAACGCGGACACCATGCGGCCGCCCAGGGTGGGGTGCCGCAGCAGCAGGAGGCCGCCCGAGAGCACCGGGTTGTCCGGCCCGTAATCGGCGGCCGGCAACTGCACGCGGGCGAGCTCGGCGCCCGTGGCCAGGTCGTGCACCGCGGCGGTGCGGTCGTCGTGGACCAGCAGCATCCGCCACGGGTACTCGGCCGGTCCGGGCACGCCCGTCAGCACGGCGGTGGACGGCACCGGAACCGTCCACGAGCTGCGGCCGGTGGCCGGGTCGACGGCCTCGACCGAGCCCTGGACGCGCCGGCCGGGGCCGGAGAAGCTGCGGACGTTGGAGACGGCGAGCAGGGTGGAGGATCCGGCGACCGTGACGATGCTGCCGGAGCGCCGCCACCGGGAGGAGCCGTTGTCCAGCGAGATCGCCGTGGTGCCCGGGTCGATGCGGGGGTTGCCGGAGAAGGGGCGCAGCAGGACCAGCCCGTGCCCCGTCCGCAGCCGGAACGTGGGCATCGCCGAGCCGGCCTGCCACCGCAGGTGCCCGTCGCCCAGGTCGTACGACGCCAGCACCCCGAGGCTCTGCGCGAGCAGGGTGCCGTCGCCGGTGAGCGTGTACGGATCCGCCGGCCCCACCCGCATCGACAGAACCGGGGTCAGCGCGGGCGGCGGCGGGGCGGCCGAGGCGGTGGAGCCGAACAGCACCAGGACGGCGACCATGACGGGCGCGAACCAGTCCGGAACCGTGGACCGGGTGGGTGCGGCGTACTCGTCCGGCTCGCCGCGCGCGAGTCCCAGGTCGATGACTACCGTCGGACCCTGAACCGTCTCCGCCGCCATACCCTCAAAGGTAACGGCTTTATAACGAAAACGCGCGCCCGGCGGCGGCTACGACGCCGGCTGGCGCTCGCCCGAGGCCTCCTCGAGCTTCGACACCCATTCCGTCACGTCGCGCGCGACGTCCTGCGCCGTCAGCCCCAGTGAGGCCAGGATCTCGGCCCGGGTGCCGTGCGGGTGGAAGCCGGTCGGCACGCCGAAGCTGCGCAGCGGCACGTCGGCGCCGGCGTCGCGCAGGGTGGCGGCCACGGCCTCGCCCACGCCGCCGGCCCGTACGCCGTCCTCCAGCGTCACCACGAGGCGATGCCGGTCGGCCAGCCCGACGAGCTCGATCGGGACCGGGCGCACCCAGCGCGGGTCGACGACCGTGACGCCGTACCCCTGCTCGGCTAGCCGCTCGGCGACGTCCATGCCCAGCTTGGCGAACGCGCCGACCGCGACCAGCAGCACGTCCTTGCGCTCGCCCTCGTGCAGCACGTCCACCGGGCCGGCGCGGCGCACGGCCGGCAGGTCGGCGGCGACCGAACCGGTCGGGAACCGCACGATCGTCGGGCCGTCGTCCACGGCGACCGCCTCGCGCAGCTCCTCGCGCAGCGTGGCGGCATCGCGCGGGGCGGCGATGCGCAGCCCGGGAACGACGCCGAAGACGCTCATGTCCCAGATGCCGTAGTGGCTCGGGCCGTCGGGGCCGGTGACGCCCGCGCGGTCCAGGACGAACGTGACCGGCAGCTCGTGCATCGCCACGTCGAGCAGGACCTGGTCGAACGCGCGGTTCAGGAAGGTCGCGTACACGGCGACGACCGGGTGCAGGCCGCCCATCGCGAGGCCGGCCGCGGACGTGGCCGCGTGCTGCTCGGCGATGCCCACGTCGTACGCCCGGGCCGGGTACTTCTTCGCGAGCGCGGCGATGCCGGTGGGCTCCGCCATGGCGGCGGTGATGCCGACGACGTCCGGGCGCTCGTCGGCGATGGCGACCAGCTCCTCGGCGAACACGTGCGTCCACTTCACCGACGGCTTCGCGGTCAGCGCGCCGGTCTGCGGGTCGAAGGCACCCGGGCCGTGCAGGCAGTCGGCCTCGTCGTCCTCGGCGGGCCGGTAGCCGTAGCCCTTGCGGGTCACCGCGTGCACGATGACCGGCGCGTTGAAGCCCTTGGCGCGCCGCAGCGCGGACTCCATGGCCTGGTGGTCGTGGCCGTCGACCGGGCCGATGTACTTGATCCCCAGGTCCTCGAACATGGGCTGCGGGCTGACCGCGTCCTTGATGCCCTTCTTGACCGCGTGCAGCACCTCGTACGCCGGCTTGCCGACCACCGGCGTCGAGCCGAGCGCGTTCTTGACCAGGTCGAGCACGCGCTCGTAGCCCGGGTTGAGGCGCAGCGTGGAGAGGTGGTCGGCCAGGCCGCCGATCGTCGGTGCGTACGAGCGGCCGTTGTCGTTGACGACGATGACCAGCTTGTTCTTCGCCGCGGCGATGTTGTTGAGCGCCTCCCAGCACATGCCGCCGGTCAACGCGCCGTCGCCGACCACCGCCACCACGTGCCGGTCCTCGCCGCGCAGCGTGAACGCCTTGGCGAGCCCGTCGGCGTAGGAGAGCGCGGTGGAGGCGTGCGAGTTCTCGATGAGGTCGTGCTCGCTCTCGGCCCGGCTCGGGTACCCCGAGAGGCCGCCACGCTGGCGCAGCAGGTCGAAGCCGTCCTGCCGGCCGGTCACGATCTTGTGCACGTACGCCTGGTGCCCGGTGTCGAACAGGATCCGGTCCCGCGGCGAGTCGAAGACCCGGTGCAGCGCCAGGGTCGTCTCCACCACGCCCAGGTTGGGGCCGAGGTGCCCGCCGGTGCGCGAGACCTTGGCCACCAGGAAGTCACGGATCTCGGCGGCGAGCAGGGTGAGCTGCTCAGGGCTCAAACGCTTGAGGTCGCCCGGCGTGGCGATCGTGCCGAGGATGCCGGTCGTCGTCTGATCACTGCGCTCGCTCATGAGGAGTCAGTCTATCGGCGCGGAGCCCGTACGCATCCGGCGCGAACGGCTACTGCGACCTCCTCCACAAAACCTGCACATTCGCTGGATCGCGACCCGGGTCACAGCATGCGGCAGAGGAGTCATGACCATCGATGCACCACCCGCCACCCTCAGCGCTCCAGCAGCGCCACGCACTCCACGTGCTGCGTCATCGGGAAACAGTCGTACGCCCGCAGCGCCGCCACCCGGAACCCCAGCTCCGCGAACGTCTTGACGTCCCGCGCCAGGGCGGCCGGGTCGCAGGCCACGTACGCCACCGCCCGCGGACCGGCCGCCGCGACCGCCCGTACCACCTTGGCGCCGGCCCCCGTCCGGGGCGGATCGAGCACGACCACGTCGACCGGGCCCGCGACCCGCCGGCGGGCCAGGGCGACGTCCACCTTCGCGGCGACGACCTCCACCTGCCGCAGCTCCGCGAGGTTGCGGCGGGCCGCGGCGACGCCGATGGGGGACGACTCCACCACCGTCGTCCGGGCCCCGGTGCGCTCGGCGAGGGCGGCGGCGAACAGCCCCGCGCCGCCGTAGAGGTCCCACGAGACCTCGCCGGGCGCCGGGCGCAGCATCTCCAGGACGGCGGTGACCAGGGTGTCCGCGGCGGCCGGGTGAATCTGCCAGAAGCCCTCGGCCGGCACATGCCATTCCCGGCCGCCGGCCAGCTCGCGCACCTCGGCGGACCCGTCGAGCAGCGCCCGGTCGCCGCCGTGCACCTCGTCCAGCAGCCAGTCGCCCGTCGCCGGAGCAGCCTCGCCGGCGGACCGCGTGGCCACCACCGAGCCCGTCCGCCGGGCCAGCACGCTCACATCGCCGCCGGTGGACGCCACCGCCTCCACCGCGGCCACCTCGGGCCAGCGCCGTGCGGTCACGTCGAGCTCCTGCAGGCGCGGGTGCGCGATGCGGCACCGGTCGATCGGCACGACCTCATGGGAGCGGTGCTTGAGCAGGCCGGGCCGGTCGGCGGCGTCGACTGCGTACCGGATGCGCGAGCGCCACCCGAGCGGGCCGCCGGGCAGCGGCTCCACCCGTACCCCCAGGGCGTCGAGCTCGGTCGCGCTCAGGCCGCCCATGCGGCCGAGCAGCTCCCGCACGACCGCGGCCTTCCACTCCAGCTGCGCGGCCGGGGCGACATGCTGCAGGTCGCAGCCCCCGCAACCACCGGGCCGGGCGTACGGGCAGGGCGGCGTGACCCGGTCCGGCGACGCCTGCTGTACGGCCACCGCCTCCGCGCGCAGGTATCCGCGGTGCAGCTCGGTGATCTCGGCCGTGACCCGCTCGCCCGGCAACGCGTGCCGTACGAACACCACCCGGCCGTGCTCGTCGCCGATCCGGGCCACACAGTGCCCACCGTGCGCCGGCGCGCCGACGACGAGCTCGACACGGTCACCCTCGACCAGGTCCTCGATGCCGTACGGGGAGCTCACCGGGCCTCGTCCGCCCCGGTGGCGGCGGGCTCGGTGTGCGTCTCGGCCGCGGGGGCGCCACCCGGCGCGGCGGCCGACGAGTTCATGTCGGTCCGCCGGGTCCGCGGCCCCCGCGCGGGCGCCCGGCTCAGGTCCCGGTCCAGCCGCTCGAGGTCACGGTCCTGGCTGGAGCGCAGCTGCCACGGCACGCTCGTCACCATCACGCCCGGCTCGAACAGCAGCCGTCCCTTGATCCGCAACGCGCTCTGGTTGTGCAGCAGGTTCTCCCACCAGCGGCCGACGACGTACTCGGGGACGAAGACGGTGACCACGTCGCGCGGCGACCCGCGCCGCACGCTCTTGACGAAGTCGATGATCGGGCGGGTGATCTCCCGGTACGGCGAGTCCACGACGGTCAGCGGCACCGGGATCTGCCGCCGCTCCCACTCCGCCTGGATCTTGCGGGTGTCCTTGTCGTCCACGTTGACCGTCACGGCCGTCAGCGTGTCCGGACGGGTGGCCTGCGCGTACGCCACCGCCCGCAGGGTCGGCATGTGCACCTTGCTGACCAGCACGATCGCGTGGTTCCGGGACGGCAGCACCGGGCGTTCCTCGGTGGGCTGCAACTCCTCGGCGACCCGGACGTAGTGCTTGCGGATGGCGAGCATCAGCACGTAGATGACCATCATCCCGGCGATGGCGATCCACGCGCCGAGCAGGAACTTGGTGATCAGCACGACGATCAGCACCGCGCCGGTCATGGCCATGCCGAAGGTGTTGATCGCCCGCGAGCGGAACATCTGCCGGCGTTTCAGCGGATCGCGCTGGGTCCGCAACAGCCGGTTCCAGTGCCTGATCATGCCGGCCTGCGACAACGTGAACGACACGAAGACGCCGACGATGTAGAGCTGGATCAGCCGGGTGACCTCCGCGTCGAACGCCACGATGAGCACGATGGCGGCCACGGACAGGAAGATGATGCCGTTGCTGAAGGCGAGCCGGTCGCCTCGGGTGTGCAGCTGGCGCGGCAGGTACCGGTCCTGAGCCAGGATCGAGCCGAGCACCGGGAAGCCGTTGAAGGCGGTGTTCGCGGCCAGGAACAGGATCAGGGCGGTGACCGCGCCGACCAGGTAGAGCAGGATCGACCCGCTGCCGAAGACCGTTTCCGCCAGCTGCGTCGTCACCGTCTTCTGCACGTAGTCGGGCGGACCGGTGAGGATCTGGGAGACGTCCTCGACGTACTGCAGGTGGGTTGCCCTGGCCAGCATGATGATGCCCACGAGCATCATGATCGCGATGCCGCCGAGCATGAGCAGCGTGGTGGCGGCGTTCTTGCTCTTCGGCGGCTTGAACGCGGGAACTCCGTTGGAGATCGCCTCCACGCCGGTCAGTGCGGCACACCCGGACGAGAAGGTACGCAGCAGCAGGAACACGAACGCGAAGCTGGTCAGGTGATGCGCCTCGGCGTCGATGGCGAGATCGGCGCTGGGCGCCCGCAGATCCTGGCCGAGGACGAAGACCCGGATCAGGCCGGTGAGGATCATGCCGACGATGACGATGATGAACGCGTACGTCGGGATCGCGAACGCCGTGCCCGACTCCCGCAGCCCGCGCAGGTTCAGCGAGGCCAGCAGTGCCACCGCCGCAATAGCGATGCCGATCTTGTGTTCGGCGACGAACGGCACGACCGAGCCCAGGTTCGACACGCCGGCGCTGACCGACACCGCGACCGTGAGGATGTAGTCCACCAGCAGCGCGCTGGCCACCGCCACGCCGAAGCGCGGCCCGAGATTGACCGTGGCCACCTCGTAGTCGCCGCCACCGGACGGGTACGCGTGCACGTTCTGCCGGTAGCTGGCCACGACCGTGACCATCACCACCGCGACGGCCAGCGTGATCCACGGTGAGTAGACGAACGCGCCCGCGCCGGCGATCGACAGCGTCAGAAGGATCTCGTCGGGCGCGTACGCGACGCTCGAGAGCGCGTCCGACGCGAACACGGGCAGCGCGATGCGCTTGGGCAGCAGCGTGTGCTGCAGCCTGTCGGACCGGAAGGGCCGGCCGAGCAGCAGGCGCTTGGCTAGGGACGTCGAACTTGCCACAAGCGCCAAGCGTACGGCGGTATCCGCCACGCCGTCGGCCGCCCCGGCCAGCGCCGGTCGCGCGGGCATGGGACGCTCTGCACGTACGCAATCAGCGGGAAGGCTGGGAACCTTGCACGTGGTGATCATGGGCTGCGGCCGGCTCGGCTCGACGCTGGCCCACAAACTCGACGCCCGCGGCCACTCGGTCGCGATCATCGACCAGAATTCCGACGCCTTCCGCAGGCTGGGGGCGGAGTTCGGCGGCATCACGGTGACCGGCATCGGCTTCGACCGCGACGTGCTGCGCCAGGCCGGCATCGAGCGCGCGGACGCCTTCGCGGCGGTCTCCAGCGGCGACAACTCCAACATCATCTCGGCCCGGCTGGCCCGCGAGACGTACGGCGTCTCCCGCGTGGTGGCCCGCATCTACGACGCGCGGCGCGCGCTGGTCTACGAGCGGCTCGGCATCCCGACCGTGGCGACGATCCGCTGGGCCGCCGACCGGATGGTGCGCCACCTCGTGCCCGAGGGCACCGTCGAGGTGTTCCGCGACCCGACGAGCGCCGTCTCCATCGTCGAGGCGCCACTGCACCGCGACTGGGTGGGCCGCACGGTCAAGGCGCTGGAGGACGTCACCGGCGCCCGGGTGGCGTACCTGATGCGGTTCGGCATCGGCTCGCTGGCCACGCCCTCGACCGTCATCCAGGACGGCGACCAGGTGTTCGTGCTGGTCACCGACGACATCGTCGACGACGTGCTCGCGGCCGCCGCGAGCGCCGGGGTGGGGGGTCACTGAGATGCGGATCGCCATCGCGGGCGCCGGCAACGTCGGCCGGTCGATCGCCCAGGAGCTGATCGGCAACGGTCACCAGGTGATGCTGATCGAGCGGCAGCCCCGCCAGCTGCGCCCCGAACGGGTGCCCGAGGCCGAGTGGGTGCTCGCGGACGCGTGCGAGGTCAGCAGCCTCGAGGAGGCCGACGTGGCCGGCTGCGACGTGGTCATCGCCGCCACCGGCGACGACAAGGCCAACCTGGTCGTGTCGCTGCTCGCCAAGACCGAGTTCGCCGTGAACCGGGTCGTGGCCCGGGTCAACCGCGCCGAGAACGAGTGGCTCTTCACCGAGCAGTGGGGTGTGGACGTCGCGGTGAGCAAGCCGCGGCTGATGGCGGCGCTGGTCGAGGAGGCCGTGACGGTCGGCGACCTGGTCCGGATCATGACGTTCCGCCAGGGCGAGGCCAATCTCGTGGAGATCACCCTGCCGGCCGACGCGCCGTACGTGGGCCAGCCGGTCCGCTCGGTGCCGATGCCCCGGGACTCGGCGCTGGTGGCGGTGCTGCGCGGCAAGCGCGTGCTGGTGCCCACCCCGGACGACCCGCTGGAGGCGGGCGACGAGCTGATCTTCGTGTGTACGACCGAGGTGGAGGACGCCGTCCGCGCGGTCGTCCTCGGCAAGACCGGCGACCTCGGTTAGGGCCTGTCCTGGGCGCGGCTCAAGCCGCCGGCCGGGGCCGTCAGGCGGCTTCGGCCGCCGTCTCCTGCTCGGCCGCCTGGGCCGAGGTCACCCGGTGCACGGCCCAGGCGGTGAAGGCGAACGTCGCGGCGTAGATGGGCCAGCTGATCAGCACGCGCACGATGCCGATCGCGTTGGCCTGGTCGGCGAGGTAGAGCCAGCCCTGCACGCCGGCGCGGACGAACAGCGACGCGGCCCAGACCAGGGTCAGCCACTGGAACGTACGGAACAGCCGCGGGTTGTCGAACCAGTCGTGCTTGCCGCCGTTGGCCAGCACGCCCCACACGTACCCGATGATCGGCCGGCGGACCGCGACCGAGGCGATCAGCAGCACCACCTGGCCCAGCGTGAGCAGGATGCCCGGCAGGTAGAAGTTCTTCGCGTCGCCGGTGCGCCACGCCAGGAATGCGCCCACCGCGATGCCGAAGATGCCGTTGACCGCGTGCCTGATCGGCTCCTTGCGGCTCAGCCGGTAGGCCCCGATGGCCAGCGCGGAGCCGACGCTGCCGCCGATCGCCCAGTACAGGGCGGTCTTCTTCGGCAGATCGAGCCCGGCGTCACCGAGCACCACGTTGAGCACCACGAAGGCCAGCACCGGGACGCTCGACTCGATGAGCCCGCGCACCCCGCCCAGCTGTTCGGAGATCTGCTCGCTCATCGAGGGCAGGGGCTCGTCCGCGTCCTCCGGCTCCGGCACCGGGTGCAGATCGAGTTCCTCGACAACCTCCTCGGCGACCCGCTCCTCGACCGTTTCGTGCGCGGCGTGACGGGGCTCGCTGCCGGGTGTCACCGGGGCGCCTCCAGCTCGTAGTACGGGTTGTAGATGACCTTGCGGTCGTCCCGGATCGCGATCCGGCCGCGCGCGGTGAGCTGCCGTCCCGGCTCGATGCCCACGATCGAGCGCCGGCCCAGGAAGACGAGCGTGACCACGTCACTGCCGTCCCAGAGGTCCGCCTCGAGCGTCGGCAGGTTGGTGCGGGGAGTGTACGCCACCGTGCGCAGCCGCCCCGACACGGAGACGACCTGGCCCCGGCGGCACTGCCCGGCCGGCATCGCTCCGCACTTGGCGCTGTCGCGTTGCAGCTCCTCGGCGTCCAGCTCCTCCTCGGAGGCGGTCAGCCGTTCGAAGAACCGGCGCAGGCCGGTGCGTTGATCGGTCGTCATGACCCTCTGCCACCTCTGTCGGCCAGCAACGGGGAACCCGTCGGCGGGGGTACCGGCGGACGGCCCCAGTGTGGGCAGGGACCGCAACTCCACGGTACGCCGGAAGCGCCCCGGTGACCTAGGTCACCGGGGACGGAGTCGATCGCCGAGCGCCCGGTCAGCGCGCGTGGCGCCCGTTCGTGCCGGGCATCTGCTGGTTGCGCGCCACGTCCGGCGGCGTCGGGTCCTCGTGCTCGTGGACGTGCTCCTCGGCGGCCTGCGCCATCTCCCGCGGCAGCCGCAGCGGCAGAGCCTCACGCACCGGGCGCGCCTCGTTGTCCCGGACGACGACCAGGCCGCGCAGGCACTCGCCGAGCACGCCCTCCTGGCTCGGGTCCGCGGCTGCCAGCCCCTGGAACAGCGCCCGGACCATCCAGCGCGGCCCGTCGACGCCCACGAAGCGGACGTCCGCCGGGCCCTCGGGCGTGTTGACCCGCGCGGCCAGCTCGACGCCGTACGGCCCCTCCAGCTCGAGCGGCGCGGCGCCGTCGGCCTTCATCGCCGCGGCGATCTCCTCGCGGACCTCGTCCCAGATCCCCTCCGTACGCGGCGCCGCGAACGCGCCCACCTGCAGCGCGCTGTTGCCGTGCACGAGCACGACCTGCTCGACCCCGCCGTCCGGGTTGGCCTGCACCCGCACCTCGACCCCCTCGACCGCGGGGATCAGCAGGCTGCCGAGGTCGAGACGCTGGACCCCCTCGGGCGCCTGCGCGCCGTCCCAGGGGCCGAACTCGGGCGCCGGCGGCAGGTCACCCATGCTCTGGGCGAGGGCCGCCGTCTGGGGCGCGTCGTCCGGGCGTACGTGCCGCGGGCCTCCGCGCTTGCGGGAGAACATCTGCTTGCCACCTTCCCGATCTTCAAGCTTCTGCTGCGCCGGGCCGTCGCCGGGCCCGGCCTGCGGGATCCGTCAGCGGGCTCCGGGCACGGCCGGGGCCTCGGCGGATCCCTTCCCCTGCTCCGGCAGCGCCTCGTGGCCGCCGGTGGAGCCGTGGCCGCCCGCGCCGCGCACCGTGCCGGGGAGCTCCTCGACGACGCGGAACACGGCCCGCTCGACCCGCTGGACGACCAGCTGGGCGATGCGGTCACCCCGGGAGATCTTGACGGTGTTCTCCCGGTCGTGGTTGATCAGATTCACCAGGATCTCGCCGCGGTAACCGGCGTCGACCGTACCGGGCGCGTTGAGGACCGTCACGCCCAGGCGGGCGGCCAGCCCTGAGCGCGGGTGCACCAGCCCGACGCAGCCCTCGGGGAGCGCGATCGCGACCCCGGTCGGCACGAGCTTCCACTCCCCCGGGGCCAGTTCCACGCTCTCGGCCGCGTACAGGTCGGCGCCGGCGTCACCGGGGTGCGCGTACGCCGGCAGCGGCAGGCCGGGGTCGAGGAGTCGGACCTGGATGTCCACGGCGGAAGTCCTCACGTCGAGCGGATCGGGGCGGCGTGGTGCTGCCGGTCGCCGCAGCGGCCGGGCGCACCCACCCTGCCATCCTGCCGTCGGCGCGGACGGAGGCGCGCCGTACCCTCACCAGCGTGACACCCGAGCCCTCCGCGCGCACGGTCACGCCCACGGCGTACGCCGAACGGCTGCACGCCCCGTGGTGGATGTGGCCGGCCGCGCTCGGTGTCGCTTCCCTGCTGGCGGCCGAGATCTGGATGGGCAGCGACGGCGTGCGGGCCTGGCTGCCGTTCGTCGTGCTGCTCTCGCTCTCCGCCCTGCTGCCGTGGTGGCTGGGGCGCATCAAGGTGGCGGTGACGGCGACGGAGTTCCAGGTGGACGACGCGCGGCTGCCGCTGGCGGTCATCGCCGACGTGGTCGCCCTGGACGCGGACGGCAAGCGCGAGGTGCTGGGCGTCGGCTCGCACCCGCTGGCGTTCGTGGTGCAGCGCCCCTGGATCAAGGGAGCGGTGCAGGTGGTGCTCGACGATCCGGCCGACCCCACGCCGTTCTGGGTGGTCAGCACGCGCGACCCCGTACGCCTGGCCACCGCGCTGCTGGCGGCCCGCGGCAGTTAGCGGCGGCGGAGGTCCTTCATGAGCTTCTCGCCGAGACTCTGGGTGGCCCGGCGGTTCAGATAGCCCGCCACGGCCGCGCCGGTGAGCATCGGTCCCATCGTGGTCAGGTTGCGCCCGAAGCGGCGCAGCAGCGATGCCTGGAGTTCCTTGCGGGCCGCCGTGCCCAGCACGGTCGCGACCCCGACGCCCGGCACGAGCGGGTTCACCCCGCGCCCGCCGGACCAGGACTGGATCAGCGCGGCCGCCTTCTGCCCGGCGGTGCCGTCGAGCGGCCGGCCGTACACCTCGTGCAGCTCGCCGATCAGCTTCAGCTCGATGGCGACCACGGCGACCGTCTCGGCGGCGAGCAGGACGGGCGCCGAGAGCAGTGTGGGCGTCACGACCCATTCCAGCGAGGCCACACCGCCGCCGGCCGCACCCACCCCGGCCGTTGCCCGGGCAGCGTTGCGGACGAGGCGTTCGGCGAGGTCGTCGCCGTCGAGGCCGTCGAAGTGGCGGAGCAGGGTGGCACGGTCGCGGATCGGCACGTGCGGCGCCACATCGGCCACGACGTCGGCCATCCAGCGGATCGCCGCCTTCGGCCGGAACATCTGCCCCAGCCCGCGGCGGCGGACGTCGCCGACCAGCCGGCCGAGCAGGCGCCGGCGCTTCTCCGGCTCCAGATCGTCGGCGGTCAGCGCTGCCACCGTGGCGCCGATGTCGGCATCTGCCGCCTCCTGCGGCGTCGATGCCGGGTCGACCTTCATGAGCTCACGCCCCGGCTCTGCGGTCGGTGCCGAGTTCTCTTCTGGGCGGCTCATGGTGGTCGACCTCCCCGTTCGTCTGCCGTCAGTGACCCTTTACCCCGCCGGACCGGCGGGCACACGGGTCACACGCCGCGCGTAAGCCACATCGGCATCCGTTCGGCGCCCGGCCGTCGGCGACGACCGGGTGGGTGTCTCCTGCGACGGGTGCGCGGGTCAGGCGCACTCGCGGCAGATCAGTTCCCCGTTGCGCTCGACCGCCAGCTGGCTGCGGTGATGCACGAGGAAACAACGGGCGCAGCGGAACTCGTCGGTCTGCATCGGCAGGACCTTGACGGTCAGTTCCTCGTCGGCCAGGTCGGCGCCGGGGAGCTCGAAGCTCTCCGCCACCTCGACCTCGTCGACGTCCACTGCGCCCGACTGGGAGTCGGCGCGGCGGGCCTTGAGTTCCTCGAGGCTGTCCTCGCCGAGGTCGACCTCGTCGCGACGCGGAGCGTCGTAGTCGGTGGCCATCGGTGTTCACTCTCCTGTATCGATGTGTCACTTGGCGTAAGTAACGCCGGCGACGACGTATCGGTTCCCGTTCTGACGGACTTTTCTCCCTGACCTGAACCGCAGGGAAACGACCATCCGCCGAGGTGCCCCCACCCTCTCGTGAAACTGCCCCGGCAAACGCGGCACCTTACCGCCCTCGTGGGACGCTTGTACGTCCGTGGGCGGCCAATTGTTCCCGATGTGACTGAGGCGACATCAAGGTAGGGGCCCAGCAGCGTCGATCATCGTCGCCGCGCCGGAGACATTCCCTCTTTCCGCGCGCGTGGCGCAGATCTTTCCGCGCGCGTGGCGGGCAGACGCCGCGGGCGTGGCGAGCAGACGCTAACCTCACCGCAGACCGTGGCGTCATCGAGGACGACGCACACCCGAGGCGGGAGTACTGCACCCATGAGCTTTGCGCGCGTCCGAGCGCTCGTCGTGGTCGGCGTCCTCGCCGTCGCGGCGGTGGTCTTCGTCGTCGTGGCGCTGGTCCGCGACACCCAGGGTGACGCCGTGGCCGGCGGCGGATGCCCCGAGGGCTCGGTGATGGCGAACGTGAAGCTGCCGGACGACCCGCAGGAGGTCACGGTCAGGATCTTCAACGGCACCGACCAGGCCGGCCTCGCCGACCGGGTCACCAACGACTTCAAGAACCGGCGCTTCCAGACCCAGAAGCCGGCCGAGAACAACAAGAAGTTCGACGGCGTCGCCATCCTGCGGTACGGCCCCGACGCGGTCGGCTCGGCGTGGCTGCTGCGGGCGTACTTCCTCAACCAGGCCGACCCGCAGTACAGCGCCAAGCGCAAGGGCGCGGTCGTGGACATCGTCATCGGCGCCCGGTTCCAGCAGCTCGCGACCACGACAGAGGTCAACCAGTCGCTTGTCGAGCTGAGCGAGCCGCAGGTCCCGCCGGGCGCGTGCCCCGCTCCGGTCAAGAAGGACTCCTGACCCCGCCACGCCGGCCCTCAGACGCCCTCTGAGGGCCGCGACCCGACCTGCCGCGGTACGGGGGCACCCCGCCGGCCCCGGGCCGTCAGGGGCCGCCTGCGGCGTCCAGCTCCACCAGCACGTCGTGCAGCGCCGGGAAGATCGCCGGCGGGGCGGCCACGAGCATGTCCTTGCCGGCCGGACGTCCGTCGAGTCCGGACACCCGCAGCCCCGCCTCGGTCGCGACCAGCCCGCCCGCGGCGTGGTCCCACGGGTTGAGTCCCTTCTCGAAGTACGCGTCGAGGCTGCCCTCCGCCGCCATGCAGAGATCCAGCGACGCCGCGCCAAACCGCCGGATGTCACGCACTCGGGTGATCAACTGGGCCACCACCGCGCCCTGATGCGCCCGGCGCGCCGGGTCGTACCCGAACCCGGTCCCCACCAGTGCCTGGTCGAGGGTCGTACGCGCCGAGCCGTGCAACCGTCGTCCCGCGCGCCAGGCGCCGCCGCCCGCGGTCGCCGTCCACTCGTCCCCGGTGGCGGCGTTGTGCACCACGCCGGCGACCACTGTGCCCTCGACCTCCGCGGCGAGGGACACGGCGTACTGCGGGAGGCCGTACAGGTAGTTCACCGTGCCGTCGATCGGGTCGAGGATCCAGCGGACCGCACCGGTGGACGCGGTGCTGTCGCCGTACTCCTCGCCCAGCACGCCGTCGCCCGGCCGCTCGCGCCGCAGCGCCTCCACGACCTGGCGCTCCACGGCCTTGTCCGCCGCCGTCACGACGTCCGTGTCGGTGCTCTTGGTCTGCACGTCGGTGATGGCCTCGGCGCGCATGCGCCGGGCCGTGCCGGCCGCCTCCCGTGCGATCCGTACGGCCACCGCGAGCAGGTCCTCCGGCGTCGATGATCCGGGGTTCTCAGCCACTCCACACCGCCCTTTCAGCGGCTACCATTCTCCCGCCCCGCGCCCACAACGAGGTCGGCGACCCCCCGCGGCGTGCTGCGGCGGGAGGATCTCGCTGGACGGCGCTACAATTCACCCCTGCCCACGCTTCACGGACACCCGCTCGACAGGCCCGTCCGCGACCCGGGGGCTCCCACACCCACCGGCCAGCCTCGTTTCGCCGCGTGCTGCGCTGGGCCCATGGCCGTGCTCCATCGCCCTCCGGAAGGTCATTCGTGACAGAAGCCCACCAGACCGGTGCCGACGTTCGCTCTCTCACCGAGGCCCTGATCGCCCACGCGCAGGGTGCGGGTGGGCAGATCACGTCGGCCGAGGTCGTGCAGACGGTCGAGTCCGCCGAGGTGACACCGGCCCAGGCCAAGAAGATCCTCCGCGCCCTCGTGGACGCGGGCGTGACGGTTGTCGTCGACGGCTCGGCCAGCACCCGCCGCCGGGTCGCCGCCGCCCGCTCCGCGACACCCGCCTCCAAGGCGACCACCGCCAAGGCGACCCGTGCGCCGGCCGCCAAGAAGGCCGCACCCGCGCCGAAGCAGGTCTCCGACGGCGACGCCGCGGCCGCCGCCGAGGCCCCTGCCAAGAAGGCGGCCGCCAAGAAGGCCGCTCCGGCGAAGAAGGCCGCCGCCGGACCGACGAAGGCCACCAAGGCCACGAAGGCCGCCGCTCCCGGCGAGGGCGAGCCCGAGGGTGCCGAGGACATCGATCCCGAGGAGCTCGCCGCCGACATCGAGGACGTCGTCGTGGAGGAGCCGGCCGCCCTGGTCCAGGCCGCCGCGACCGACGCCGCCAGCTCGGCCACCGACGGCGACTTCGAGTGGGACGACGAGGAGTCCGAGGCGCTCAAGCAGGCCCGGCGCGACGCCGAGCTGACCGCCTCCGCCGACTCCGTGCGGGCCTACCTCAAGCAGATCGGCAAGGTCCCCCTGCTGAACGCGGAGCAGGAGGTCGAGCTCGCCAAGCGCATCGAGGCGGGCCTGTACGCGGCCGAGCGCCTGCGCGCCTGCGAGGAGGGCGAGGAGAAGCTCGACCGCAACTTCGAGCGCGACCTGCGCTGGATCGGCCGCGACGGCGAACGCGCCAAGAACCACCTCCTCGAGGCCAACCTGCGCCTCGTGGTCTCGCTGGCCAAGCGCTACACCGGCCGCGGCATGGCGTTCCTGGACCTCATCCAGGAAGGCAACCTGGGCCTGATCCGCGCGGTCGAGAAGTTCGACTACACCAAGGGCTACAAGTTCTCCACGTACGCCACCTGGTGGATCCGCCAGGCCATCACCCGCGCCATGGCCGACCAGGCCCGCACCATCCGCATCCCGGTGCACATGGTCGAGGTCATCAACAAGCTCGGCCGCATCCAGCGCGAGCTGCTCCAGGACCTGGGCCGCGAGCCCACCCCGGAGGAGCTGGCCAAGGAGATGGACATCACCCCGGAGAAGGTGCTGGAGATCCAGCAGTACGCCCGGGAGCCCATCTCGCTCGACCAGACCATCGGCGACGAGGGCGACAGCCAGCTCGGTGACTTCATCGAGGACTCCGAGGCGGTCGTCGCGGTCGACGCGGTCTCGTTCTCGCTGCTGCAGGACCAGCTCCAGCAGGTGCTGCAGACCCTCTCCGAGCGTGAGGCGGGCGTCGTACGGCTGCGCTTCGGCCTGACCGACGGCCAGCCCCGCACGCTCGACGAGATCGGCCAGGTCTACGGCGTGACGCGCGAGCGCATCCGCCAGATCGAGTCGAAGACGATGTCGAAGCTGCGGCACCCGTCGCGGTCCCAGGTCCTCCGCGACTACCTGGACTGAGCATTCCCGCGATCTGTGAAGTCATCCCGCCGGCGGCCACCACGGCCCCGGCGGGATCGATTTTCGCGCCCGGCGAACCCGCTCCCGGGCCCGGCCGGCGTCCAAGATCAGCATTTGGGGTACAGGCACGGACAGCTTGATCAGTACGCGACGATCGGCCCTTCCGTCAACATCCGGTGCCCTTTTGGTCACTACCCGTACATCATCGGGTGGTCATCAGACCGTTGTGCAGAAGTGATCGTTGACGTGGCACCCTTGGGGCACGGCACACTAGCCGGACCACGTGTGACTTGGGTCCCCCCGGGGCACTGTGGGAAGGCTGCAACGGCCAAGGGTGTTGCACGATGGGTGAGCAGTAGCCGAGGAACATGTTCATCGGTGACGACCAGAGGAGGAAGGCGATGACCCCGACTCTCACGCCGCCGGCGGGAAGCGTGGCCGGAACAGCAGCCGATGAACGGTGCGACCGCTGCAATGCAGCCGGGAAGCTCCGTTTGACCCTGGCTGGTGGCGGCGAGCTGGTGTTCTGCGGACACCACGCCAACAGGTACGCCGAAGACCTGGTGAAGATCGCGGTGCAGTACGCGGCCGACCCGGAGTTCACGTGGCGCGGCGCGGACATGATGTCTAACTCCAACTAGATCCCCCAAAACAAGCAACGGAAGGGCGCCCCGGTGTGGGGGCGCCCTTTTTCCGTCTCGCGTCCCGGTCACGGCCCAGGACGCCGAGAACGGCGCCCTGCGTCCCGGCGACCCGCGCTCCACGCGAGCCGCTCCCAGGAACGGCGTCCCAGCCGCACCGGCCCCCTCAGCGGTCACCAACGCGGCCTCAATGACCACCCACGACGGCCGGCCGGCCCGAACCGCCGGCTTCCGCCACCCAGCCGACCCAGAACGCGGCTACCCGCACCGCAGGCCGGCCCATACCCGCCGCACCGCCGGCTCTCCGCTACGCAGCCCGCCCAGACCCCGCCGCACCGCCGACTCTCCGCTACACAGCCCGCCCAGACCCGCCGCACCGCCGGCTCTCCGCTACACAGCCCGCCCAGACCCCGCCAGACCGCCGACTCTCCGCTACGCAGCCCGCCCAGACCGGCGGCCATCGACCCACCGCTCAGCCGACTCAGAGCGGCCACCGCCACGCCACCCCGGGCCCGGCCATACCTCGGGCACTCGGCCCGCCGTGAGCGGCCGGCTGGGCCGCTCAGAGGGTCTGGATGGTGGCGATCCGCTCCTCGAGCTGCTCGATCGTCGCCTGCGCGCTCGGCGGCCCCCCGCACAGCCGTCGCAACTCCGCGTGGATCTTGCCGTGCGGAAGGTTGGTGCGGTGGTGGTGGGCGGCCACGAGCGTGTTCAGCTGCCGCCTCAGCGCCACGCGGCGTTCCGCTGCGCTCATCGTCCCCACCGGCTCACGCTGGGCCGGTACGGACTCCTTGGGGGCCGCCGCGGCCGCGCGTTTCTGCGCCGCCATCTGCTCGGACTGGCGCTTGTTCAGCAGGACCGAGACCTGGTCCGGGGTGAGCAGGCCCGGCAGGCCGAGATACTCCTCCTCCTCGGGGGTGCCCGTACGGGCCCCGGTGCCGAAGGAGGTGCCGTCGTAGATGACCTGGTCGAGCTCCGCCGTGGCCGACAACGCCTCGAAGCGTTTCTCGAGCTCGCCCTCCGCGTCCTCGGCCCGCTGGGCGCGTTCCAGGAGGGCGTCGTCGAGGCCGTCCGGGTCCTTGGGGGCGCCGAGGATGTGGTCGCGCTGGACCTCCATCTCGCTGGCGAGGCCGAGCAGGTGCGGGACGCTGGGTACGAACACCGTCGCGGTCTCGCCTGTACGGCGGGCGCGGACGAAGCGGCCGATGGCCTGGGCGAAGTAGAGCGGGGTCGAGGCGCTGGTGGCGTACACGCCGACCGCGAGGCGAGGGATGTCGACGCCTTCGGAGACCATCCGGACCGCGACGAGCCAGCGCTGCTCGGAACGGCTGAACTCGGCGATGCGCGCCGAGGCCCCCTGGTCGTCGGAGAGGACCACGACCGGCTTCTCGCCGGTGATCTCGCCGAGCAGCTTCGCGTACGCACGGGCCGACTGCTGGTCGCTGGCGATGACGAGGCCGCCGGCGTCGGTCATGCCGTGCGAGCGCAGCCGGGACAGGCGCGCGTCCGCGGCCCGCATGACCTGGGGCATCCAGTCGCCGCGGTGGTCCAGGGCCGTACGCCATGCCTGCGCGATCAGGTCCTTGGTCATCGGTTCGCCGAGGCGGGCCGCCAGCTCGTCGCCCGCGCTCGTGCGCCAGCGGGTCTCCCCCGAGTACGCGAGGAAGATGACCGGCCGGACGACGCCGTCGCGCAGGGCGTCGCTGTAGCCGTACACCGAGTCGGAGCGGGAGCGCTGGAGGCCGTCCTGGCCGCGCTCGTACTCCACGAACGGGATGGGGTTGTCGTCGGAGCGGAACGGTGTGCCGGTGAGCATCAGGCGCCGCTCGGCCTGGTCGAAGGCCTGCTTGACGCCGTCGCCCCAGGACCGGGAGTCGCCGGCGTGGTGGATCTCGTCGAGGATCACCATGGTCCGGCGGGTCATGGTGCGCCGGCGGTGCACGGCCGGCGCCATGCCGACCTGGGCGTACGTGAGGACCGCCCCGTGGAAGTCGCGGGAGCTGTGCACGTCGGAGTTGCGGAACGCCGAGTCGAGCTGGATGCCGACCCGGGCCGCGGCCTGCGACCACTGGGTCTTGAGGTGCTCGGTGGGGCAGACCACGGTGACCGCCTCGACGGTGCCGTCGCTGAGCAGCTCGGCCGCGATCCGCAGGGCGAACGTGGTCTTGCCGGCACCCGGGGTCGCGACCGCCATGAAGTCGGCGGAGCGGTTGCGCAGGTATTTCACCAGCGCCTTGCGCTGCCAGTCACGCAGCGGCGGGAAGGTCTCCAGGTTCGGCAACGGCGGACTCAAGCTGCGACGATCCCTTCCCCATCAGCAAAACGCCCCCGCGGAATGCCGCGGAGGCGAACCCCAGCATAGCGGCGGCGGCCACCACCGCACGGCACCGCGCCATCGACGGCGGCGGCCTACGGCACGGCCACCGGGGCGGACCAGCGGCGGTACAGGGCGAGCATCCGTACCGTCATCATCACGGCCGCGACGAGGGCCAGGGTGACCGGATCGGCGACGCCCAGGCGGCTCAGCACGGTGACCGTGACCGCGCCGCCGAGCGCGACGACCGCGTAGATGTCGCGTTGCAGCACCGCCGGGATCTCACCGGTGAGCAGGTCGCGGGCGAGGCCGCCGCCGATGCCGGTGAGCATGCCGATCAGGCAGGCGCCGACCGCGGGCATCCCGGCGTCGATGGCCTTGAGCGTGCCGGTGACCGTGAACAGCCCGAGACCGGCGGCGTCGAGCAGCAGCACCGTACGCCGGAGCCGGTTGAGCTGCGGGTGCAGCCAGAAGACGGCCATCGAGGCCAGCACGGCCGTGACCGCGTACCGCCAGTCGGCGAAGGCGAGCGGCGGCACTGCGTCGATCACCAGGTCGCGCAGGATGCCGCCGCCGAGCGCCGCCACGAAGCCGACGAAGGCCACGCCGAACAGGTCGAGACGCTTCGCGACCGCGGCGCTGGCACCGGAGGCCGCGAAGACCGCCACACCGATGAGGTCCGCGACGAGCAGGGTGTAGCTCGCCGTCACTCGTTCCCCCCGGTCAGACCTGCATCGCCTCGTAGATCTCCTTGCACTGCGGGCACACCGGCGAGCCGGGCTTCGGCGACTTGGTCACCGGGAACTTCTCCCCGCAGAGCGCCACCACGAAGGTGCCCATGACGGCGCTCTCCGCAATCTTCTCCTTGCGCACGTAGTGGAACATCTCCGGCCCGGTGTCGGCGTCCTTCGTCTCCGGGCGCTCGAGGATCTGCGTGCTCACGGCATCTGCCTCTCGTCAAGTCTGTGGTATTCGTCCGGTCTCGGGTGTCAAGCCATGTGATCTGGCCCACCGCGTGCCCCCCGGTCTCCGCGGCGGAAGCTCTCCAACCCGCAAGTCTGACAGCTCACGCCTGGTCGGTCCAACGACGATGACCCTCGGGAGGGCCGTACCGTTGCCATCGTGACCGATTCCACGCGGCCGGTGGGCCGCTTCTCCATCCGGTACGGCGACCACGTGACCCGGGCGCGCCGCGACGGACGACCGGTGGTGGCCCTGGAGAGCACGATCGTCTCCCACGGCCTGCCCCGGCCCGACAACCTGCGGGTCGCCCGCGAGATCGAGCAGACGGTCCGCGACAACGGCGCCGTTCCGGCCACCATCGGGATGATCGGTGGCGAGCTCGTGGTCGGGCTGGACGACGCCCAGATCGAGCACCTGGCCGGCGCGGACGGCGTGGCCAAGCTCTCCGTGCGGGATCTCGCCCTCGGCGCGGCGACCGGCGCGGACGGCGCCACGACCGTCGCGGCCACCAGCGCCGTGGCGGCGGCGGCCGGCATCGGCGTGTTCGCCACCGGCGGCCTCGGCGGCGTGCACCGCGAGGCCAGCACCACGTTCGACGAGTCGGCCGACCTGAGCACGCTGGCGCGTACGCCGATCGTCGTGGTGTGCGCCGGGGTGAAGTCGATCCTCGACGTGGGCGCGACCCTCGAGCGCCTGGAGACGCTGGGCGTGGCCGTCGCCGGGTACGGCACCCGCCGCTTCCCCGGCTTCTTCGTGACCGACGGCGGTTTCGACGTGGACTGGCAGCTGGACTCCCCCGCCCAGGTCGCGGCGGTCATGCAGGCGCGTGAGGACCACGGCGTCGGCGCGGGCGCGCTGGTGCTGGGCAACCCGCTGCCCGCCGACGAGCAGCTGGACCGGGAGCTGCACGACCGTACGCTCGCCGAGGGCCTGGCCATGCTCGCCCGCGACGGGGTGACCGGCAAGGCCGTGACGCCGTTCCTGCTGAGCCACTTCCACAGCAGCACCGAGGGCAAGAGCCTCGAGGTCAACGTCCGGATCATCCTGCGCAACGCCGCCCTCGCGGCGCAGATCGCGGCGGCGGCCACTCCGGCGCACACGGCGCTCGGTTTCTCCCTGCCGGCATGACCCGCCTGCTGGTCGTCGGCGATCTCGTCACCGACGTCCTGGTGCGGCACGCCGGGCCGCTGGCGGTCGGGTCGGACACGGACGCGCAGATCCGGGTGGGCGGCGGCGGCCAGGCGGCCAACACAGCCGCCTGGCTGGCCCACGCCGGCTGCGCGGTGACGCTGGTCGCGGCGGTGGGCGACGACCACGCCGGCCGGGAACGAGTCGCCGAGCTGGTCACGGCCGGTGTGCGGTGCGAGGTGCGCCACCACGCCGGTACGGCCACCGGCAGCGTCGTCGTGCTCAGCTCGGCCGGGGAACGCACCATGATCACCGACCGGGGTGCGGCGCTGCTGCTCGACCCGGCGGACGTCACGGCCGCGGTGGAGGGCGCCGCGGACGCGTCCCACCTGCACCTGTCGGGCTACCCGCTGCTGCACGAGGGGTCGCGGCCGGGCGGGCTGGCGGCGCTGGCGGCGGCGCGGGAGCGAGGGCTCACGACCAGCGTCGACGCGGCCTCGGCGGCGCCGTTGCGCGCGATGGGTGGCTTTCTGGATCTCGTACGGGGCACCGACCTGCTGCTCTGCAACGCGGACGAGGCAGCCGTGCTGGCCGGCCCCGGGACCGCGGAGGAGCAGGCGGCCGTGCTGAACGCGTACGCCCGCAACGTCGTCGTGAAAGGCGGTGCGGACGGTGCCGTCTGGAGATCCCGGGACGGGGTGTTGCGGTCGGTGCCGGGTGTCCGCGTACCGTCGATCGATCCGACCGGGGCCGGTGACGCCTTCGCGGCGGGCCTGCTCCGGGCATGGTGTTCCGGCGCGGAGCCGCAGGCCGCGCTGGCGGCCGGGGCCGCGCTCGGAGCCGTCGCCGTCACGACCGTCGGCGCCCGGCCCTAAGGCTCCACGTCGATGGTGCGGTGGGCGGTTCCCTCGGCCGTGCGCTGCTCGATCGCCGGCTGGAGCTTCTCGGTGCGTGGCGGCGGCGCCGCCTTGTGCTTGGGCGGGCGGTCGTTGGCGATCAGGACGGCGGCCCAGGGCAGGAACACCATGCCGGCCGCGCAGAGGGTCAGCCACAGCGGGAGCAGGGGCGGGCGCACGCTGATGAGGATCGCGCCCACGATCAGGCACGCGGCCCTCAGCGCCATCATCGTCACGTAGCGGATCTCGCGGCTGCGAAGCTGGTCGCTCTGGCTGCGGGCGGCGTCGGTGATCAGCACCGGCCGCTCCGGCTGCTTCTTCACCGGCTCATCCTTGCACTGCGGCGGGGAAGCTGCCCAGTATCGACGCAGCGCACCCGGCAAGCCTTCAGTCCGGCGGCCGGCGACCGATCAGGGAGTCCGTGCGCTCAGGCTCCCACGTCTCGAAGCGGCGCTGGGCCGGCGTCGCGCTCGTCGTCGTGGTCACGTTGCTCGGCACGACGGCCTCCTGGGCCGCCGCGCGCAGCGCCCGCGCGTCGGAACAGCGCTACGCCGCGCAGCTCATGGACCGCTACACCAGCGACCTGAGCCGGGCGATCACGACCGAGGTCCAGCGGTACGGCGACACGCTCACCGACGTGGCCATCGCGCTCGGCTCGCAGACCGACCTGACCGCCGACGACTTCGCGTGGATCACGACGAAGGTGAGCAACCGGCGGCTGCCCGGCGCGGCCTCGCTCGCGTTCGTGGCCTCGGCGCCGGACGACGGCGTCAAGGCGCTCGAGGACTACTGGCGCAGCAAGGGCGCCACCAGCCTGAGCCTGGATCCCGTCGGCCGCGGCGCCGAGCACGCGTTCATGGTGTTCACCCGGTCGTTCGACGGCAAGCCGATGGCCGCCGGCGAGGACATGAGCTCCTCCCCGGAGGCCGCCGAGACCCTCCACGACGCGCGGCTGACCGGCGGGCTCGCGGTGAGCCGGGCGTACGTGCTGCCGGCGGACCGCCCCCTGCCCGTGGCGCAGCAGCAGCTCGCGTTCACCTTCGCCGTACCCGTGTCGTTCATCGGGGGCACGTTCCGCGGATGGCTGACGATGGGCGTACACGGCGGTGACCTGCTGAACGAGACCCTGCGTACGCAGTCGCACGGTGCCGTCACCGCCGAGCTGGACGACCCCTTGGACGGCAGCGGCCGGACCGTGGCGCGAGCCGTCGGCGGCGACGCGCGGCCGTCACCGGCACTGGACCGGGTGTCGTTCATGGCCGCCGGCCTGCGCACCTGGAAACTCGAGGTGCACCCCACCAAGCGGCTGCTCGAGGAGACCGACCGGGGCATCGTGACCAGCACGTTCACGGTGGCCATGACGATCACGCTGCTGCTCGCCGCGCTGGTCGGTCTGCTCGCCGGCGCCCGCAACCGGGCCATGAGCAAGGTCGACGCGGCCACCGCCGCGCTGCGCCTCGACATCGAACGGCGGCAGGAGGTGGAGACCCGGCTGCGGCAACGGGAGAACGAGCTGCAGCTCATGGCGCTGCACGATCCGCTGACCGGGCTGGCCAACCGGGCCGGGCTGGACGCCCGGCTCGCCGCGACG
This sequence comes from Actinoplanes sp. NPDC049316, assembly GCF_040677315.1. NCBI lineage: Bacteria > Bacillati > Actinomycetota > Actinomycetes > Micromonosporales > Micromonosporaceae > Actinoplanes > Actinoplanes sp. NPDC049316. Next base: position 485,241 of record NZ_JBFAQM010000002.1, read on the forward strand.
GTCGGGCGTCGCGCGGACGTCGCGCTGCTGCTCATCGACCTGGACGACTTCAAGCTCGTCAACGACGCGTACGGGCACGCCGCCGGCGACACGATGCTGATGCAGTTCGCCGACGTGCTGCGCGGCTGCGTACGCTCCGAGGACGTGGCCGCCCGCATCGGCGGCGACGAGTTCGTGGTGCTGCTCACCGACATCGTCGACGCCGACAGCGCGATGACCGCCGCGCACCGGGTGCTGGCCGCGGCCGCCGACACGCCGGTGCGGCTGGGCGAGGACACGCTGCCCGTGCGGGCCAGCATCGGCGTCGCCACCAGCCGGACCGGCGACACCCCCAAGGACCTGCTCCGCCGCGCCGACGTCGCCATGTACCAGGCCAAGAACCTCGGCACCCACGGCGTGCAGCTGCACGACCCGTCGATGTCCGACCGCCGCGCCGCGGACGCCCAGCTCGGCGAGGACCTGTCCGGCGCCCTCGAACGCGACGAGCTCACCGTGCTCTACCAGCCGCTGGTCGACCTGTCCGACAGCCGCCCGATCGGCGTGGAGGCCCTGGTCCGCTGGCAGCACCCGCGGCTCGGGGTGGTCTCCCCCGGCCGGTTCATCCCCATCGCCGAACGCAGCGGCCTGATCAACGCGCTCGGCATGTACGTCCTCGAACAGGCCTGCCGCCAGGTCGTCGCCTGGTCCGGCGACATGTACGTGAGCGTCAACCTCTCCCCGCGCCAGCTGCAGGTGCCGACGCTGGTGCAGGACGTGCTGTCGGTGCTCGCCCGTACCGGCCTCGCCCCGGCCCGCCTGGTGCTGGAGATCACCGAGTCGGCCCTGGTGGACGACGCCGCGAGCATCTCGATGCTGGCCGCGTTCCGCTCGCACGGCATCCGGGTCGCGATCGACGACTTCGGTACGGGCTACTCGTCCCTGCACTACCTGACCCGCCTGCCGGTCGACATCCTCAAGATCGACCGGAGCTTCGTGGCGGAACTCAACGGCACCCCCGAGGGCGCGGGCATCACCGAGGCGATCCTGCGGCTCAGCCACGCGCTGCACCTGACCACGGTCGCCGAAGGCATCGAGACCACCGACCAGGCGGCCGAGCTGCAACTGCTCGGCTGCGGGGTGGGCCAGGGCTACCTCTTCGCGGCCCCGCTGCCGGCCGGCGAACTGGTCACCCTGCTGCGTTCTTCGCCGCGGCCTTCATCTCCTTCTTGAAAGCCCGTACGCGCGCCAGCGAATCCTCGTCGACGATGTCGGCCACCGACCGGTGCGAGCCGTCCTCGCCGTACGCACCCGCGGCCTCGCGCCAACCGGGCGGCTGCACGCCGTACTGCTTGCCGAGCAACGCGGTGAAGATCTGAGACTTCTGCTTCCCGAACCCGGGCAGCGAGGCGATCCGCTTGACCAGCTCCTTGCCGTCGGCCGCATCCCGCCACAGGTTCGCGGCCTCGCCGTCGTAGCCGGCGACCAGCACCCGGCACACCTCCTGCACCCGCGCGGCCATCGCCTTCGGGAAACGGTGCAGGGCGGGCGGCTCGGCGAAGATCGCGACCAGGGCCTCCGGATCGAAGGCGGCCAGCTCGTGCGCGGTGGGTGCGTGACCGAGGCGCTGGTTGAGGACGTACGGGGAGCTGAACGCCTTCTCCAGCGGGATCTGCTGGTCGAGCACCATGCCGATGAGCAGCGCCAGCGGGTCGCTGGACAGCAGCTTGTTGGCCTCGGCGTCGATGGGCAGCGAGAGCGTCATGGCGCACATCCTATGGACTTTCCGCGCCCGAGCGAGCAATCTCTAGGTTGTCTAGACGACCTGGAGGACTTGTGGCCAAGACCCCGCTCTATGTGCGGATCGAGCGCGCTCTGCGGGCCAGGCTCGAGAGCGCCCGCCCCGGCGACCTCGTGCCCGCCGAGTCCGCGCTGGCCGAGGAGTTCGGGGTGGCGCGGATGACCGTGCGGGCCGCGCTCAACGCCCTGGAGGCCGATGGGCTCGTCGAGCGGATCCAGGGACGTGGCACCTTCGTGCGCCAGCGGCCCGCGCCGCGGGCCGCTGCGACGCTGATGAGCTTTCACGATCAGGTGCGCAGCTGGGGACGCCGGCCGTCGTCGCGGCTGGTGGAGGCCGAGGTGCGGGCCGCGGCCGCCGAGGAGGCGGCCGCGCTGCAGTTGACCGCCGCAGCCGCGCGGGTGGTGTCGATCGTGCGGGTACGCCTCGCCGACGACGTCCCGCTGGCCGTGGAGTACGCGTGTTTCCCGCCGCACCTGACGGCCCTGCTCGACGTCGACCTGGAGGCCGGTTCCCTGCACCGGGCGCTGCACGACCTGGGCCTGCGCCCGACCCTCGGCTCGTCCACCTTGACCGCACGGGCAGCCGGGCCGGACGGCGCTCACCTGCAGGTGCCGCCCGAGGAGCCGCTGCTCGTGGAGAGCCGGCTCATCGTCGACCAGCACTCCGCACCGCTCGAACACACCGTCAGCCGCTACGTCGGCTCTCGCTACGCCCTGCACGTCGCCTTCGATGTGCAGCCGCCCCGGACAGGAGACCTCCGATGAACGTCGCCAAGATGATCGACCACTCGCTGTTGCGCCCCGAGCTGACCACCGCCGAGGTCCGGCTGGGCTGCGAGATCGCCGCGCGGCGGGAGACCGCGTCGGTGTGCGTACGGCCCTCGGACGTCGGTCTCGCCGCCGCGGCGCTCGCGGGAACGGGCGTGCTCGTCGGCACGGTCACCGGCTTCCCGCACGGCAGCACGACCACCGCCGCCAAGGTCGCCGAGACTCGTGAGCTGGTGGAGGCCGGCGCGGACGAGATCGACATGGTGCTGCACATCGGCCGGCTGCGTGGGGGCGAGGAGAGCTACGTGCAGGACGACATCGCCGCCGTGGTGGCCGCCGCGCAGGGCCGGGTCGTCAAGGTGATCCTGGAGAACGCGTACCTGGACGACGAGCAGAAGGTCACCGGCTGCCTGCTGGCGGAGCGTGCCGGCGCGGCGTTCGTGAAGACCAGCACCGGCTTCGCGCCGGGCGGCGCGACCCTTGCCGACATCCGGTTGATGCGGGCGACGGTCTCACCCTCCGTGCAGGTCAAGGCCGCGGGCGGCGTCCGTACGCTGGACACGCTGCTGACCCTGCACGAGGCGGGAGCGACCCGGTTCGGCGCGACCGCGACCGAGGCGATCCTGGACGACTGGGCGGCCCGGCAGCGCGGCGACCGTACGACCGCCGCGGCCCCCGCGGACAGCGGCGGCTACTGACCGAGCGCCCGGTGCACCCGTGCCGCAAGCGCCCGGTCCTCGGCGAGCACCTCGTGGATCCCCTCCTCACCGGCCGGCTCGGCAACCGTGATCCAGACCAGCCGCTCCGGGAGATGCTCCCTCAGCTCGTGCAGCGCGACGGCGACCCGGAGCCGGTCGCGGAGCCCCAGGAGCAGCCCTCGCAGGTCCATCCCGTCGATCACGTCGGCCACCCCGCTGCCCGGCGGTGCGTTGAGCGCCGCCAGGCAATCGAAGACCTCGGGTACGGAACGCCGGAAGTAGCCGCTCGCCGAGACCGACCGCAGCCAGGACAGCACGTCGGTCACGGGGAGCCGACCGGCGTCCCGCGCCAGCATGCCGAGCAGCAGCCGCGCCGCCCGCCCGAAGTGAAGCTGCCGGCCCGACTGTTCCGGCCCGCCACCGAACAGGACGGACACGGCCCGGGCGTAGTCCGCGACGAGCGTGTCCGCGCGCTGCGAGGAGGCGATCCATACCCGGGCGAGGCAGTGCGCCACGGTGTCGGCGTCCGCTCCGCCGAGCGGCACGACGGTCGTCACGGTGTCCGGCATCCAGCGCCCGAGTGGTTCGACGGCCAGCCGCAGCAGGTCCGCGCCGGTGTCCCCGGTGAGCTGAAGCCGGTTCGCCACCCTGTCGAAGGACATCGTGCCCCAGGCCGACCCGTGGGTGCTCCAGTTGACGTCGACCTGCGGGAACCGTCGCTCGGAGGTGGCGTCGAGCACGAGGTCGCGCCGCTCGCCGTCCCAGGCGCGGATCGCCGTGATCGTCTCGACCAGGTCGCTCCAGATGCCGGACGGCACCGCGGCTTCCCACTGCAGGGCGGCAACGCGGAGCCAGTGAGCCGGGTCGGCCGCGTGGAGAAAGACCTCCGACGCGCGCAGCGGCTCGCCACAGGCCAGCGTCAGCAGCGCCAGGTTCAGCGAGTACGTCGCCATCAGATGGTCCACCCGTTTGTCGGCGGGCCGGTACTCGCGCTGCGGGAACTCCGGGCGGAGCAGCGCCGTCCGCAGCCCTTCCAGCAGCCACGCCCGGACCGCGGTCCGGTCGTGCTCGGCCAGCAGCTCGGTCACGAACGGCAAGACCGTGCTGCGCGCCGCGAGCGGCACATAGCCGAGCAGGGTCTGCAGCAAGCCGTCGTCGCGGCCGCCCCCGCCCAGCGACAGCGTCGAGACCGCGGCCCGCGCCGCGTTGTCACGGACCAGCCGGACCACGAGACGCGCCACCAGATACTCGCCGAAGGTCGCGTGCAGGAACTCGTACGTCTGCAAGGTCTGGCCGTCGCGCAGAGCTTGAGCGCGCTGGATGAAGAAGAACCGCCCGATCAGCTCCTCCGCGCCGGTCAACGGCCGCCGGAAGGCCTCACCGCCACCCGGGCGCACCGGGCCGACGCCCAACGCCCGCAGGTCCGCGTCGAGCTGCCGCTCGGTCACCGACTGCCGCAGCCGGTTGAACATCGCGAACGCGACCACTGACAGCCGGACCAGCTCCTCGTCCACCAGCGCCGGTACGGCGTGCTCCGGCGCGCCCGGATGCAGCCGCCGCACCTCCCGCTCGGCGAAGCTGCCGAGCAGCCGCTCGTAGAGCTGGGTGGTGCTGAACGAGGCATCGCCCTGCAGCCCGTGCGTCGTGGCGTCGTACAGCGCCAGCATCAGCAACAGCAGCGGCTGCTCGCAGAAGTCGGGGAAGCGGCCGACGTGCTCGGGCAGGAGATCCCGGTGACCGGGCCGCCCGGCGTTCGCCGCGTTCCAGCCGAGCAGCCAGCGCGCCACCTGGGCGTCGTCGAAGCCCTCCAGGCGTACGGCGAGACAGCCGGCCGGCACCCGCGCCCGGTCGCCGACCGCCACCCTGCTCGTGACCACCACCGCCACCGGGCGGCCCTGCACCGCCTCGCGCCGCTGGAACTCGGCCACCCGGTGCAGATAGTCCGACTGGTGGATGCCGGTGGCCTGCAACAGCTCGTCGAAGCCGTCGAGCAGGATCAGCGGCATCGCGTCGCCGGCGTCGCGGGCCAGCTCCGCCCACGCGACGCTCTCGCCGATCGTCGCCCGTACGGCGATCTCGATCTGGTCCTGGATCTCGGCCTCCGCCGGGACCTCGCGCAACACCACCCGGACCGCGAGGAAGTCCGCCGCGGGCAGCCGGGCGGCGAGCACCCGGGTGAGCACCGACTTCCCGGCACCCGGCTGGCCGAGCAGCAGCAAGGGCGCCTCCGCCGCCTGCGGCGTCGTCAGATATCGCGCCAGGAAACCGGCGAGGTCGGCGCGGACGTCGCCGTCCCACCAGGAGTCGGTCGCCACCGGGTCCCCCGGGCCGGCGGCTTTCACCCGGAACCGCGGATCCAGGTACGCGTCGCCCAAGGCGGGCGCCACGAGATCACCGGTGGCGTCGCCGGCCACGGGACGGTCCAGATCCGCCCGGTACGCCGCCGCCAGCCCCGCCCGCCGCGCCGAGGGGTCCCGGCCCGACGTGGCACGTTCCAGCAGCTCCCGCAGCTCGGTGAGGCTCTGCCCGAGCCGGTGCCGGTCGGTGGCCGCCACCCACAACCCGAATTCGGGTACGTCCAGCGCGAGCTGCCGGTGGACCTCCTCGTAGCGGCGCAGCGCCAGCGCCGGCACCCGGTCGTCGATCAGCTCGGCCGCACGGCGCTGCTCGGTCTCGCTCGCCCGTTCCCAGACCGCCAGCCCCTCCAGGTACGCCCGGACCCGCCGCGCCATGCCCCGGTACCAGCCGTCGAGGGCGGCGATCAGCTCCGCGTACGAGGACTCGGGCGCCGGCACGGGCAGGTCGGCGTGGAACAGCATGTGCAGCCAGGTGCCGTCGACGCGGGTGTCCGAGGCGAGCATCACCTGGTCGGCGCGGGTCAGCTCGGGCGGCTCGACCGCGCTCGCCCGCACCGTCTCGTCCAGCGCTTCGAAGAAGCTCGACACCACGAGCACGCCATGCGCAGCCTGGAGCCGGCTGCTGCGGTCGTAGCGCCCCAGGACCCGTACCGAATCCTGGATCTTCCCGGCCACGACGTGGCCGAGCCGGATCACCTCGGCCTTCGCGTCGAACAGGCTGAGCGCCACCTCCGACCCGCCGCCGGTCGCGACGGCGAGCGCCCCGCCCAGCAGGTCGTCCATCGTCCGCAGGACGGGACCGGCCCCGCCGAGAAGCTTGACGGCATCGGCGTAGCGCAGACCGTGAGCCATCCGCCCATGATGTCGGCCCTGCGCCACGCCCTTCGACCCGGGGTTGCGGTCTTCGTCGATGGACCGGCCTTTCACGGGCGGCTTCGCCGGCCCTGCCGGGGCCGGGCCCTCTCGGCCGGGCCGGGCCCGGGCGGGTCGGGTCGGGTCCGGGCGGGTCGGGCCGGGCGGGTCCGGGCGGGTCCGGGCCGGGCCCTGGCGGGTCGGGCCGGGCCCTGGCGGGTCCGGGCGGGTCGGGTCGGGCCCTGGCGGGTCGGGCCGGGCCCTGGCGGGTCGGGCCGCTCACGCTCGGGTCCGGTTTGCCGGACCTCTGTTCGGGCAACCACCCTCACCATGAGCGACCACGACGAGATCGGCCACGGCGAATACGGCGACATCGACCAGGTCCGCGATGTGCCCAGCACCTCGCGAGCGGAGACTGGCGCCGACGACCCGGGCCTGACCAGCACGTACGCCGCCGGCACGGACCCCGAGCAGCTGCGCAACGGCGGCCCCGGCCCGGCCGACGGCGGCATCATGACCACCACCGGCGGTACGGCGGGACCGAACAGCTTCCGCCCGCAGGCCCGGCACGGCCAGGGCGTCGCGCCGACCACCACAGGCGATGCCACCACGGGTGGCATGGACGCCCCGGCCGAAAGCACGTACCACAGCGACAACAGCACCACGTCCGTCGACTGACAGCGTTCCGGCGCCGGGCCGCGCTTCGTCGGCTGTTCGTGCGCCGTAGGACCGTCCCTGCGCCGTCCCGCGCCTCTACTCGGCCAGGCGGCGCCGTCCCGCGTTTTGTCCTCGGCGGCGCCGTTCAGTGCTTCGTCGTCGGCCGGGGCGGCTCCGGTATCTTGCGTCGGGTGACCGGCCCGTTGCTCGCCTCCGGCCGGGAGGCCGACGTGTACGCGCTCGACGCCACCCGCGTCCTGCGCCGTTACCGCCGTGACGCGGACGTCACCGGTGAGGTCGAGGCGATGCGCTACGTCGGCGGGCTCGGCTATCCCGTGCCCGTCGTCCACGAGGCCTCGGGCCGGGACATGGTGCTGGAACGCCTCGACGGCCCGACCATGGTCCAGGCCTGCGCCGCGGGAGATCTCTCGCCCGCTGAGGGTGCCGTGCAACTGGCCGAGCTGCTCCGCCGGCTGCACGAGCTCCCGCCCTGGCCCGGCGCGCCGGCCGGCACCCGCATCGTGCACCTCGATCTGCACCCGGACAACGTTCTGCTGACCGCGCGCGGCCCGGTGGTCATCGACTGGTGCAACGTCCGGCCGGGCGAGGCCGACCTGGACACCGCGATGTCGGCGTTGATCCTCGCCCAGGTGTCGCTCTGGGACCACCCGATGGCGGCGACCGCGCGGGAGTTCCTCGACGCCTTCCTCGTCGTCGCGCCCGGCGACCCGGACCGGCTCCTCGACGAAGCCGTGGCGCTGCGCCGCGGACAGCGCACCCTCACCGCCGACGAGATCGGCCACCTCGAGACCGCAGCGGAGCTGGTACGCCGATGAGAGCACTCGTGCAGACCGTCAGCCGGGCGAGCGTCACGGTCGGCGACGAGGTCGTGGGCAAGATCGAGGATGGGCTCCTCGTGCTGCTCGGCGTCACCCACACCGACACCGCGGCCACCGCCGAGACCATGGCCCGCAAGGTGTACGAGCTGCGCATCCTCGACGACGAGCAGTCCGCCGCCGACGCCGGAGCCCCGCTGCTCGTCGTCAGCCAGTTCACCCTGTACGGCGACGCCCGCAAGGGGCGCCGCCCCACGTGGTCCGCCGCCGCGCCCGCCGAGGTCGCCGAGCCGCTGGTCACGGCGTTCGTCGAGGCGCTGCGGGGCCGCGGGGCGGTCGTGGAGACCGGGCGGTTCCGGGCCCACATGCTCGTCGAGAGCGTGAACGTGGGCCCGCGAACCGTCTGGCTCGAGCTGTGAACGGCCTGTTCGAGGTGTGCAGGCCTAGAAGAAGCCGCGGCGCTGGGCCGACTGCTGCAGCCACCCGTTGAGCTGTGACGTCCAGTCGACCTGGTCGACCGTGTGGTAGTCGACGTCGAAGCGGCCGAACGCGTCGTGCCCCTCGGTGAACAGGCCGCCGCGCTTGTCGATCTCCAGCACCACCTGCAGCTGGTGCGGCGTCGGGATGAACGTGACCTCGAGCTGGTTGATGCCGTGCGCGAACTGGGCCGGCGGGTAGAACTCGATCTCCTGGTAGAACGGGAGCGTCTGCTGCACCCCGTACACCCGGCCGCGCTCGACGTCGGCCCGGCTGAAGCGGAAGCCCAGCCGCAGGAACGCGTCGAGGATCCGCTCCTGGGCCGGCAGCGGGTGCACGGCCACGGCGTCCAGGTCACCCTTGTCGACGGCCCGGGCCACCTCGAGCTCCGTCCGCAGCCCCATGGTCATGCCGTGCAGGTGCTGGCCGTACACCTCGGTGATCGGCGTCTCCCAGGGCACGTCGAAGCGGAACGGGACGTCGTAGCGCGCGCCCGGGTCGAGCTTGAACGAGCCGGTGAGGCGCTGCCGGTGGAATTCCTGATCGGTGTTGTACTCGCTGTCGCCGCTCTCCACCTCCACGCGGGTGATCAGCCCGACGGCGACGTATTCGATGTCGACGGCGTGCTCGCCGCCCATGACGTGCACCTGGCCCTCGAGGTAACCGCCGGGGCGGCAGTTGGGGTTGGCGAGCACCGTCTCGACGGACGGCCCGCCCACGCCCATCGCCTGCAACATCCGCTTGAAAACCACCGAACCTCCTCGTGGCGAAACGTTCCAGCTGCAGGTTACCGGGCCCGGCCAAGGTGTTCGGAGTTGTCCACAGGTCCGGAATGTCCCACCGTTCCGGGCGTCCTGTCGCCTACGCGACTCAGGGTTCTCCCTGATTCATGCCACCCGTACGCCTGCCTCACCTCCGCTTAACGCCCCACCGGGAAGACTTCCGATCACACAGCACGAAGCGGCTGAGCAGCACGACATCGGTGAACGCGGGGAGGGGACTGAAAGGTGGTCCTGCAGATGAAGGCGACGGAGTCCACGGTGGTTACCGCCGAGAACATCATGACTGACGGTGTCGAGCCCCTGGCCGACCTGGACGCCACCGACGAGCGCGGCGTCTCCGCGGACCTCGTCCGGGCGTACCTGAACGGCATCGGCCGCACCCGCCTCCTCACGGCCGTCGAGGAGGTCACCCTCTCCAAGCGGATCGAGGCGGGCCTCTTCGCCGAGGAGAAGCTTCCCGAGGCCGGCAACGACCTGGCCCCGCTGCTCGAGATCATCATCGCCGAGGGCCGGGCCGCGAAGAACCACCTCCTCGAGGCCAACCTGCGCCTCGTCGTGAGCATCGCGAAGCGCTACACCGGCCGCGGCATGGCGTTCCTGGACCTCATCCAGGAAGGCAACCTGGGCCTGATCCGCGCGGTCGAGAAGTTCGACTACACCAAGGGCTACAAGTTCTCCACGTACGCCACCTGGTGGATCCGCCAGGCCATCACCCGCGCCATGGCCGACCAGGCCCGCACCATCCGCATCCCGGTGCACATGGTCGAGCAGGTCAACCGCATGGTCCGGGCTCGCCGCGACCTCGCCGCCACGCTGGGCCGCGAGCCGAGCGTCGGGGAGATCGCCACGGCGATGGGCGTGCCGGAGTTCCAGATCATCGAGCTCATCTCGTACGACCGGGAGCCGGTCAGCCTCGACCAGGCCGTCGGCGAGGACGGCGAGAGCGCCCTCGGTGACTTCGTCGCCGCCGTCGACCCCAACGCCGAGCCGGGCAGCACGGTCACCCAGGGCGAACTGCGCAGCGAGGTCGAGATCGTGCTGGCCACCCTCTCCGAGCGCGAGTCCGCGGTCATCCGTCTCCGCTTCGGCCTGGACGACGGCCGCCAGCGCACCCTCGACGAGGTCGGCCGCGAGTTCGGCCTGAGCCGCGAACGGATCCGCCAGATCGAGAAGGTGACGATGTCGAAGCTCCGCGACCCGGAGCGCGCGTCCCGGCTCGAGGCTTACGCCGGCTGAGTCCCCACAAGTAGTTGAGAGGCCGGTCGCGGTGCGCGACCGGCCTCCGCCATGTCACCACTCTTCCCGGCCTTCGGGGACGCGCCCGCCGTTGCCGGTCCGGCCTTTCGGAGGGCGCGCCGACGGAGGGCCGGCTGACATGATCCGTAGCGTGGTCGTCCGGTTGTTCAGAGGTCTGAATCTGCTCCTGCGGTTCGCGCTGGAGCTCGCGGCGCTGGTGGCGCTCGGCTACGGCGGTTGGCACGTTCCCGGGCCGCTGTGGGTACGCCTGCTCGCCGCGGCCGCTCTTCCGGCAGCGGGCATCGCGGTCTGGGCGCAGTGGGTGGCGCCGCACGCCCGGCGGCCGGTCGCGGATCCGCTGCGGCTCGTACCGGAGTGGGTGGTCTTCGGGGGTGCGACCGTGGCGCTGCTCGCAACGGGACGTTCGTGGCAGGCGATCCTGCTGGCGGTGCTTGCGGCGGCGAACCGGCTGGCTCTGCACCTGCTCGGCACGACGACCGGTGGAGAGTCCGAGGAGGACAGCCACGCACGCCGTCCGGCGTGACAGCGCCCGGACGCAGCCCCACCGCCGGCCGGGCTCACCGGACCCGGCCGGCATCGCCCGACCCGAGCGGATCGCCAGACAGGCCGGGCGGATGGTCAGACCGTGTGGAGGCGGCGGGGGCCGGTGTCGGGACGGGTGCCCGGGTCGCCGTACTCGACGGAGGCGTGCAGGACCGCGTACCCGTCCGGGCGGGCCAGGACCGGGTTCAGGGACAGGGCGCGGACGCGGGGGTGTTCGTCGGCGAGGCGGCCCACGCGCAGCAGGAGGTCGATCAGGGCTTCGCGGTCGACCGGTTCGGAGCCACGGTAGCCGTGCAGCAGCGGCGCCGCGCGGGGCTCGTCGACGAGGGCGGCCGCCGCGCGGTCGGTGAGCGGGGCCGCACGCCAGGCGAGGTCGCCGAGGAGTTCGCTGGCGACGCCGCCGAGGCCGAAGCCCACGACCGGGCCGAACGCCGGGTCCTCCACCACGTCGATGGTGCAGGCGACGCCGGCCGGCACCATCGACTGGACGAGCACGCCGGGGCCGAACGCCGTCGACAGCTCGCCGTACGCGGCGCGGACGTCGTCCTCGTCGGCCAGGGCGAGGCGTACGGCGCCCAGGTCGATGCGGTGGCGCAACGATCCGCGGGCCGCCTTCAACGCCACCGGGTAGCCCAGTGCCGCGGCGGCCGCGACGGCCTCGTCGACGGAGGACGCGGACGACGACGGTTCGACCTTGATGCCGTACGCGGCGAGCAGGGCGGACGGCGGCCCGTCGACCTCGGCCGCCTCGGGGTCCACTCCGGACAGTACGGGCAGCACCCCGGGCGGACGGCGTAGCCAGTCGGCGTACGTGGCCACGCGGCCCAGCGCGCGCACCGCCTCCTCGACGGACGGGTACGACGGCACCTTCGCCGGCAGCTGCCCGAGCAGGAACGTGGCCACGGTCGGCTTCTCCCCCGCGAGCGCGACGCTGCCGAGCGCGGCGGCGAAGTCGGCGTCCTCGTCCGGCAGCTGGCCGGGCAGCGGCGGCGCGAACACCACGACCAGCGCGTCCACCCGGTCGTCGACGGCCGCGTCGGCGAGGGCGTCGGCGAAGTCGTGCGCGCCGGCCTGCGGGCTGATGTCGTGCGGATACCCCTGGGCCACGGTGAGACCGTTGGCGCGGCACGCCGCCACGGCCAGGCCGGACAGCGCCGACGAGTTGCCGACCACGGCGACGCGACGACCCGCCGGAAGCGGCTGGCTGGCGAGCAGCACACCCACGTCGAACAGCTCGGCGACGGTGTCGACCCGGATGACGCCCGAGCGGGCGAACAGCGCGGTGACCGCCCTCGTGTCGGGACCGGGCAGATCACCCGCCAGCCCCGGCGGACGCGTCGCCGAGGCCACCGCCACGACCGGTTTGACCCGGCTCATCCGCCGGGCGAGACGGGCGAACTTGCGCGGGTTGCCGAACGTCTCCAGGTACAGCATGACCACGTCGGTGCCGGGATCGTCCTGCCAGTACTGCAGCAGGTCGTTGCCGGAGACGTCGGCGCGGTTGCCGGCGGAGACGAAGCTGGACAGGCCCAGCCCGCGGCGGTCCGCCTCGGCCAGCAGCGCCACCCCGAGCGCGCCGGACTGGCTGAAGAAGCCCACCCGCCCCGCTGCCGGCAGCGTCGGCGCAAGCGTCGCGTTGAGGCGTACGGAAGGGTCGGTGTTGGCGATCCCCAGGCAGTTGGGGCCGACCACGCGCATGCCCGCCGCGAAGGCCGCGTCGACCAGCGCCCGCTGGGCGACCGCGCCGTCCGGCCCGGCCTCGGCGAAGCCGGCCGAGACGACGACCAGGCCCCCCGCGCCGGCTGCGGCCGCGTCCGCCACGGCCGAGGAAACCCCGTCGGGGGGTACGGCGATCAGGGCCAGATCAACCGCAACACCGGGCTGGGAGGCCGACCGGTAGGCCGGGAGCCCCGCCACCCGTTCCGCGCTGGGATGCACGGGCACGATCGTCCCGGTGTAGCCGCCGTCGCGGATGTGCCCGAGGATCGCGGCGCCGATGCCCTGCCCGCTGCGGCTCGCGCCGTACACGGCGACGGCCCGGGGATGCAGGAGCCGCGCGATGGACTTGGCCTCCGTACGCTGCTCGCGGCTTTCCTGCACCTCCCGCGACTTCTCGGTCGGCGCGATCGGGAAGCTCAGATGCACGACCCCGTCGGCGTATTTGCGCTGGATCTGGTAGCCGAAGTCGCTGAAGACCCGCAGCATGCCGGCGTTCTGCGGGAGCACTTCGGCGACGAACCGCAGGATGCCGTTCTCCTGCGCGGCATCGGCGAGATGCTCGAGAAGGACCGACCCGATCCCCCGCCCCTGGTACGCGTCCTCGACGACGAACGCCACCTCGGCCTCGGGCGAATCGGGCCCGAGCCGCTCGTACCGGCCGACGGCCATGATGCGCCTGCCCGAGACGATGACGAACGCCTCGCGGTCGCGATGGTCGACGTTCACGAACCGCTCGAGATCCCGCTCGGGAATCCGCGGGTACGGCGAGAAGTAGCGCAGGTAGCGGGTGCGGTCGCTCATGCGCGAGTGGAACTCCACAATGGCCGGCGCGTCGTCGGGACGGATCGGCCGCAGATGCACGGCGCTGCCGTCGGAGAGCAGCACGTCCGCGTCTCTGGTCATCGCTGTCACCTCCCCACTCGGGCCGGTCAGTCGCGGGGGTCGTGGGGGTCGAGGCCGTGCTGGGGGAACACCGCCATGCGGGTCGCCATGATGGCCTTGTCGACCGGGTCGTGGGCGGTGCCCGGCTCCCAGGTCTCGACCGGCGGTGGCACGCCGTCCGTGAGGGTCTCCGGGACCATCCGCCGGGGGCAGCGCTCGGCTGCGAGCCTGCGCCAGCCCGGCGGGGTGGGTGTCGCCGGGTCGAGCGGCTCGCCGGTCGCCACCGCGAGCAGGTGCGTCCAGGCCCGGGGCACCACCTCGACCAGGGCGTACCCGCCGCCGCCCGTGGCGACCCAGCGGCCGTCGCACACCTCCTCGGCGAGCGCGCGCAACGCTATGTACGCCGTGCGCTGGCCGTCCACGCTCAAGCGCAGGTCGGCGAGCGGGTCGAGGCGGTGGGCGTCCGCCCCGCACTGGGTGAACAGAAGCTGCGGCCGAAACGCGCGGACCACCGACGGCACGATCGCATGGAACGCCCGCAACCAGCCGCCGTCGCTCGTGCCGGGCGGGAGGGCGATGTTCACCGCCGTACCGTCGGCTTCGGGTCCTCCGGTCTCCGAGGGATAGCCCGTGCCGGGGAAGAGCGCCAGGGGCGACTCGTGCAGGCTCACGGTGAGCACGCGGGGATCGTCGTAGAAGGCGGCCTGCACACCGTCGCCGTGATGCACGTCGATGTCGACGTAGGCGACCCGCTCGGCGCCGAGGTCGAGCAGCCGGGCGATGGCCACGGCCGGGTCGTTGTAGACGCAGAAGCCCGAGGCCCGCGCGGCCATCGCGTGATGCAGGCCACCGGAGACGTTGACGGCCCGCGCCGCGTCGCCCGACCAGACGGCCTCGACCGCCGCGATCGTGGCGCCGCAGATGCGCGCGGACGCCTCGTGCATGCCCTCGAACACAGGATTGTCGGGGGTGTTGAGACCCCAGCCCCGGAAGAACGGGTCGTGCGGCGCGAACCGGACCGCCTCCAGGTAGTCCGCCCGATGGATGCGGGTCAGGGCCGCCTCGCCGGCCGGCGTGGGCGTCACCATCCGCACCCCGGGGCGGTCGAGAACGCCCAGCTCCCGCGCGAGCGCCATGGTGAGCTCCACCCGCACGGGATTGAGGGGATGATCACCCATGTCGTAGGCGAGCAACGCCTCGTCCCACACCACCGCCGTCGTCCCGTCCGCCATGGCAGTCACTCTGCCACGCGGGTCCGACAGAATCCCCGCTGACGGCCGGCCGTTCTCGCCGGGCCGTGCGACGGGCCCCGCTGCCCGGCGACATCGACGAGGGTGGCCTGCGGGGTCAGCCGGCCGCGCCGTGCGGACGAAGTGTGGCAGGGTGGCGATCGTGCGCGGCCCGGCGGCTCGGTGCGGGGGATTTGTCCCGTACGGACAGCGGCCGGGGCGGTTCGGTAAGGTCTCCCCCACCACCTCGTCGGCACGAAGTCAACCCCCGGCTGCGAGGTAACATCGCTGCTGGGAGGGCCGCACTGTGAATGATCTCGTCGACACCACCGAGATGTACCTGCGCACGATCCTCGAGCTCGAGGAAGAGGGCGTCCCGCCGCTGCGGGCACGCATCGCCGAGCGCCTGCACCAGAGCGGTCCGACGGTCAGCCAGACGGTCGCACGGATGGAACGCGACGGCCTGCTGACCGTCGAGAACGACCGGCACCTGCTGCTCACCGACAAGGGCCGGGTCGCCGCGGTCGCCGTCATGCGTAAGCACCGCCTCGCCGAGCTGCTGCTGGTCAATGTCATCGGCATGCCGTACGAGGAGGCGCACGAAGAGGCGTGCCGCTGGGAGCACGTGATGAGCGACTCGGTCGAGCGCAAGGTGTACGAGCTGCTCAACCGGCCGACCCGCTCGCCGTACGGCAACCCGATCCCGGGCCTCGAGGTGCTCGGCGTCCCGCCGGAGGAGCCGCTGGACAGCAGCGCCACCGTGGTCAACGCGGGTGAGCGCAACCTGGCGTTCCCGGGGCTGAGCGGCAGCGTCGTGGTGCGGCGCATCTGCGAGAGCGTCCAGACGAACGCCGGCGTGCTCCGCCAGTTGCACGCGGCCGGCATCGACCCGGGCGCGACGGTGACGGTCGCGCAGGAGCGGGACGGCGTCACGATCGACCGGTCGGGCGACAAGATCCGGCTGCCCCGCGAGGTGGCGTCGCGGGTCTTCGTCGACGCCCACTGACCTGAGGGACATGCGGGGCCCGGCCGACGCGGCCGGGCCCTCTGCCGTTTCGGATCCGGGCGGGTCAGGGCCCGTCGACGTACGGGCAGTGCCGGCACCCGCGCCCGCAGCAGGTGCCGCGGTCGGCGAGGAACCCGGCGGTGAGCACGAACAGGCCGGTTCCAGGATCGAGATAGCCGGCCTCACCCGCCTCGAGCGCCGCGGCGTGGGCGGTCAGGATCTCCGCACGCTGTGGGTGATCGGGGGCCAGCCGGGACGGATGCGGTTCCGTGAGCGGGCGTGGCGCCAGAGGGCCGGTCCCGGAGGGAGAAGAGCGCCGCGTCACGGGTACGAGGCTACGGCCGCGCCGCTTGACAGCCGATGTCAAGTAGCTGAGGATGGCCGGGTGCCCACCGAACGCGAGCTCGTCGAGCAGATCGTGCGGCTGCTCGACGTACGGCTGCTCGATCCGCTGGAGATCCTGCTGGACGGGGACGACTCGGTGGCCGCCATGCGGGAGGTCGTACGCGCCCGGGCGCGCCGGTGGGCCGACGTCATGCGCAACGGTGACGATCAGGCCGCCACCCGTACGGTGGTCCGCCTCGTCGCCACGCTGTATCCGGGTGATCGGGCGTTCGACCCGCCGCTGGAGTGGTGGCGCACGCCGCTGGGGCAGGTCGTGGCGGTGCGGGTCGGGCATCCGGCGGCGGCGTCCGTGTCGCTGGCCACCGCGGGCGCGATGCTGGGGATCACCCGGCAGGGGGTGCACGACCTGGTACGCCGCGGGAAGCTGCCCCGGCATCCGGACGGGGGCGTGCCGTCGGCCGCGATCCGTGACCGGCTACGGGCGGCGAGCGCATGACGAAACAGGGGGACGGCGGCCGGCTCACCACGCCGGCGCCGGCACGAGGTCCGCGAGCGACCGACCAGCGAAAGAGGGATGACCGTGATCAATGACCGTCTGGTCGACGCCGGGACGCTACCCGTGGCCGTCCGGGACTTCGGCGGGGACCAGCCTCCCCTGCTTCTCCTGCACGGCGCCGGCGGGAATCTGGCCATGATGACGACGCTGGCGCGCTCGCTCCGGCCCCGGTTCCGCGTGATCACCATGGACCTGCGCGGGCACGGGCGCTCCGGGGACGGGCCGTGGACCTGGGATGACGCTCTCGGAGACATCGCCGCTGTGGCCGTACACATGGAATTGGATCGTCCTGCGGTTGTCGGGCATTCGCTCGGCGGAATGCTCGCGGTCTTGTGGGGGCAACGGCATCCGGAGTCGCCGGGTGTGGTGAGTCTCGACGGGAATCCGCCACCGTCGCGTGTGGAGCAGTTGCCGGGATTGGATCCGGAGCGGGCCGCCGCGGAATTGGCGCGGTTGCGGTCGATTTTCGACGGGATGCAGGCGCGGATGGGGCAGACCATTCCGGCTACGGATCTGCCCGATCTGGTGGAACGGCAACGGATGGCGGCCCGGGACATGGGAGCCAACGAGAAGGTGTGGATCGAGGGCTTCCGGCGCAATCTCGCGCATCGCGACGGGGAGACGTCGCTGCGGCCTTCCGCCGAGACGTCCGCTTCTTTGCGTACGCTGATGAGCGAGCTCGATCTCGGCCCGGTGTACGCCTCGACTCCCGCGCCGACGCTCGCCGTTCTCGCCACCCGGGATCTGCCGGAGCAGGAGCCGCTCGCCGACCTTTATGCCGCGCACCGGCGTTATCTGGTGGAGCAGGCCGCCGCGGGGGCGAAGGCGAACCCGCGCATGCGGTATCTGCAATTGGAGGACGCGTCGCACGCGATGGTCATCGAGCAGCCGGAATTGCTAGCCTCGCTGATCGGCGATTTCCTGCAGCGCGGGTGATGCTCAGGATCGCGGCAATGGGCGGGACGCGGCGGATCCGATGAGGCCCAGCCCGATCGCCACGACGACGACCAGAAGCGCGCTCAGCACGCCGACGTGTTCGGCCAGCAATCCGATCAGCGGCGGGCCGGCGAGGAAAGCGCCGTACCCGATGGAGCCCGCGACCGATACGCGGATCGCGGCGCGCAGCGGGTCGTCGGCCGCCGCGCTCATGCCGATCGGGAAGCCGAGCGACGCGCCCGCGCCCCACAGCAGCGCGCCGGCCAGGACGGCCGGGACGCCGATGCCGGAGACCACGATCAGCAGGCCCGCCAGCGCCGACACGGCCGTCAGGCGCAGCGTCGTCACCCGGCCCCAGCGTTCGATCGCGGAGCCGCCGAAGAGCCGGCCCAGCGTCATCGCCGTCACGAAGAAGCCGAAGCCGACCGCGCCGACCGCCTCCGAGGCGCCGTAGCCGTCGACGAGGCCGATCGCCAGCCAGTCGTTCGCGGCGCCCTCGGTGAAGCCGAAGCCGAGCATGATGACGCCGATGAGCAGGGTGCGAGGCTCGCGCCAGGCGTCGCGGACGCGGCCGCGCGGCGCCGGCTCGCCGTGCTCCTGCGGCACCGGGAGGAACCGGCGGACCGTGGCCAGCATGACCGCCGCCGCCACCGCAGCCGTGAGCAGGACCTGCACGGTCACGCTGACCCCCGAGGCCGCCGCGGCCGCGCTCACCCCCGCTCCCCCGACCGTGCCCAGGCTGAACCCGGCATGAAAGCGCGGCATCAGGGTGCGGCCGAGCCGCCGCTCCACGTCCGCGCCCTCGACGTTCATCGCGACGTCCCAGGTGCTGTTGCCCATGCCGATCAGCACCAGCCCGAAGCCCGCGAGCGGCACCGAGCCGGCGGCCGCGCCTACGCCGAGACCGACCAGCCCCACGACCACGGACATGCTGCCGAACAACACCGCGCGGGCCGGGCCGAGGCGCTGCACGAGCGGCCCGGCGAGCGGGATCGCGGCCACGGCCGCGCCGGACAGGCACAGCAGCAGAAGGCCGAAGCCGGCCGGGGAAAGACCGAGATCATCGCGTACGGCGGGGGCCCGCGCGAGCCAGCCACCGAAGGCCAGCCCGTTCGTGGCGAAGGTGACGCCGACGGCGACCTTGGCGCGCTCGAGGCGGGGAGGGTCGAGAAGGTCAGCGCTCACCATCCGAACTTAACCGTTAAAGCGGCGCGATGCCCGCCGAGGAGCAGTCTGTGAACAGGGACACGGACGCGCGAACGCGCCGGGAATCTGCCCCTCTGACCTCGACATGGCCGGAAAAAGCGTCCGAAGGGAAGGTCCTCATCAGTTCCTGATATGCCGCCGCCAGACTTTCCACCACTTCGTGACCCGACGCCGCTCCCACGACAGCGACGCACGAAGCCGGGGTGGTGACGAGGATGATGCAACGACAAGGCGGCAGCCGGCGGGTATTCCTCGCCCTCGGCGGTCTCACACTGCTCAGCGCCTGCGCGAAGGAACAGCCGCCCGCGCCCGGTCCCAGTGCGCAGGCGCTGCTCCAGTCGTCTCCGCCACCATCGCCGCCATCGCCGCCTCCCACACCGTCCGGCATTCCGGTACAGCGCGAGCCGCGATACGTCGTGCCCGCCTCGTCCGCCCGGAAGGGGTCGAAGGTGGTGGCCCTGACCCTCGACGACGGTCCGGACCCGAGGTACACCCCCGAGGTTCTGGCGATCCTGCGGAAACACCACATCACCGCGACGTTCTTCGTCATCGGCCAGAGCGCGGCGGCTCATCCCGACCTCATCCGGTCCGTCGCGGACGCCGGGCACGCCGTCGGCACCCACACCTGGTCGCACGCGAACCTGAGAAAACTCCCCGCCGGGAAGGTGAAGACGGAGATAGGACGTGCCGTCGAGACCGTCACCGCCACGACCGGCCGGACGCCGACCCTGTTCCGCGCCCCCTACGGCAACTGGTCCCGCACCGTGTTCACCGAATGCGCGGCGATGGGCCAGACCTCCATAGCGTGGGATGTCGACCCGCGGGACTGGGACAACCCGGGCAGCGCACACATCAGCTCGACGGTGCTGGACCAGGTGGGGAACCGGTCGATCGTGCTCACCCACGACGGGGGCGGCGACCGGTCCCAGACGGTACGGGGACTGCGGCACTTCATCCCCGTGCTCCTCGACTCCGGCTACACGTTCGTGGGAGTGTGACGGCATGGCGGTACGCCCTCGTCCGAGGCGCCGCTGGCGCCTGGTGCTCGCCGTCGTCGTCGCCGTTGTCGCCACCGGATCGGTGGCGGCCGTGGCCGGCCTCAACGCCCTCTCGGGCCGTTACGAAAACCGGGTCAACCGGGCCGATCTGCTTCCGGCACCGACCCGGTCCGGCGGCAGGACGGAACCGCCGAAGGTACGCGGTCCGTTGAATCTGCTGCTCATCGGATCAGACAGTCGCACGAAGGGCGAACCTGGGGACGGTCGCAGCGATGTCGTCATTCTCGTTCACATCCCCGCGGGGACCCGCCACGCATATGTGATCTCCATTCCCCGTGACACCTACCTCCCGATCGCGACGGCCGACGGCGAGCCGGGAAGACGGGACAAGGTGAATGCGGCATTCGCCCGGGGCGGTGCACCCCGGCTCGTGCAGACGCTCGACCACTTCACCGGCAGCACGGTCGACTGGCCGGTCATCGTGGACTTCGCCGGAGTCCGGAAGCTCACCGATCTGGTCGGCGGCGTCGACGTCGTCGTCGACAAGACGGCCGTCGACAGGTACCGCTTCCTGCCGGAGGACAGCCCGTACCCGTCAGCGCCGTGCACCGACCCGCAGGGGCGGTCCCGCCGCTGTGTGCTCTTCACCGCGGGCAAGGTGCATCTCGACGGCAAGCTCGCGGAGTACTACGTTCGCCAGCGCAGGGGCCTCCCCAACGACGACTTCGACCGGGCCAAGCGGCATCAGCAGTATCTGCGGGCGCTCGCCGGGAAAGTCGCCGACCGGAACGTGCTCACCGATCCGCGTGCCTTGGACCGACTGGTAGGGGCCGCAGCCGGCATGCTCACCGTGGACCGCAGCATGCCCGTGCAACGCCTGGCGTACACGCTCCGAAGCCTGCGCCCGAAGGACTTGACCTTCATGACGCTGCCCATCGCCGAGAACCGGGACGTACCCGGGGTCGGTGCGGTGATGGTCCCCGACGCCGAGCGCTGCGGGGAACTGTTCGCAGCGCTGCGCGCCGACCGGCTGGACCGCTACGTGACCAAGTACCCCCCGAACGACGTCAGTCACGGCCGCTGAGCCCGCTGTCCGGGCATGGGATAGCGCTGGGCGTACGCGGTGGGGGACTCGCCCACCATCGCGGTGAAGTCGCGGATCAGGTGCGGCTGGTCGGCGTACCCGAGCTCCGCCGCCACCCCGGCCCAGTCGACGCCGCCGGCGGCGAGACGTTCGCTCACCTCGTGCAGGCGGTAACGGCGGATGACCCATTTCGGGCCGAGGCCCACGTACTCGTGGAAGAGGCGCTGCAGCCGGCGCAGGCCCATGCCGTGCGCGCGGGCGAGCTGGTCCGCTCGGGTGATCCGCGGCTCGCGCCGTACGTGCTCGACGACGGCGGCCACCGTACCGGCGAGCGGGTCCGGCCGGAGCCGTTCACACAGGAAATCCTCGGCCTCGTCCTCCCGCGGCACCGCCCCGAAGATCTCCGCCGCGGGCACCGAGCGACCCACGAGCGTCGCGGCGGCAGCGCCCGCGAACGGCCGGAAGCACCCGGGCCGGAACGCCACGCCGAACACCCGCCCCCGCCCCTCCAGCACCCGCACGACATGCCGCCGCGCCGGGCCGGTGACCAGCGCCTCGCCGTCCCGGAAGGTCAGGTGCACGCAGGGATAGGGCACGACCTTCTGAAGGTACGGGGGCTGCCCGCGAAGATCCCACTCCACGCCCCAGTAGTGGTCCACGAACGGCGCCAGATCGGGCGGCGGGTCGGCGTACCGGATGCTCTGGAACGAAGCCCAGGCACCGCGCAGCTCCCGGGCGTCCCTCGGCACAGCCACCCCCCGGCGTCGCGTTTGTTCAAGACCGCGGCCGCCCGCTCACCGTATCGTCGACGGCCATGCGGGAACACGACCTTCTCAAGCCGGCCCTCGGGCCGACGCTGGCGGTGCTGCGGGCCATCGGCCCGGACCAGCTCGATCTGCCCACCCCGTGCACGGATCTCACGGTACGGGGACTCCTCGATCACCTGGCCGAATGGGCGCCGATCCTCGCAGCGGCAGCCGGATCCCCGGCCGCCCCGGCCGCATCACTCCGCCTCCGGGACGAGCCGACCGAGCTCGCGGAGGCCCTGACCCGGCTTGCGGACGCCTGGTCGCAGCCGTCCGCCTGGGCGGGCACGACGACGATGGGCGGTGGCGACCCGCTGCCCGCGGCGATGGTCGGCGGGATGGCGCTGGGCGAGATCGTGCTGCACGGCTGGGACCTCGCCCGGGCCACCGGCCGCTCCCCCGTGTGGGACGCCGAGGTGGTGGCGTTCCTGCACCGCGAGGTGGAGCGGACTGCCGAGCTGGGACGGCAGGTCAAGGCGTACGGTCCGGAATTCCCGGTGCCGGAGACGGCGCCGGCGCTGGACCGGGCACTGGGATTGTCGGGCCGCGATCCGAACTGGACACCCGCGGCCTGAGAACGACAATGCCTCCCACCCCGGGACCGGGGTGGGAGGCATTCAGCGTGTCAGCTGCAGCCGGACGTCGAGCCGCAGCCCTCGCAGACGTAGCAGCTGCCCGCGGGCCGCATCTTCGTGCCGCAGGTGAAGCAGAGCGGCGCGTCCGCCGACGTGCCGAGGACCTTCTCCAGCAGCTCCGTCGAGGAGTGCGGGGACTTCTCGGGCTCCGCTGCGGTGCCCTCCACCGCGGCCGACACCGGGGCCGGGGCCGCCGGGGTCGTGGCCGCGCCGACCGGGGCGGAGACGGGGGCCGAGGCCGCCATGCCCGCCAGGTCGACGCCGGCCGCCTCCGCCGCCTCGGCCGCGACCTGGGCCGCGCGCTCCTTGGCGGTGAAGATGCCCAGCTCGGCGCGGGTGTCGTACGGCAGGAAGTCCAGCGCGAGGCGGCGGAAGATGTAGTCCATCACCGACGCGGCCATGCGCACGTCCGGGTCGTCGGTCATGCCGGCCGGCTCGAAGCGCATGTTCGTGAACTTGCTGACGTACGTCTCGAGCGGGACGCCGTACTGCAGTCCTATCGAGATCGCCACCGAGAAGGCGTCCATGACGCCGGCCAGGGTGGAGCCCTGCTTCGACATCTTCAGGAAGACCTCGCCGAGGCCGTCGTCCGGGTAGGACGACGCCGTCAGGTAGCCCTCGGCGCCGCCGACCGAGAACGACACCGTCTCCGACGGGCGCTTCTTCGGCAGCCGCTTGCGGACCGGGCGGTACTCGACGACCTTCTCCACGACCTTCTCGACCTGGGCCTCGGCCGGGGTCTCGGTCTCCGCCGCCGCCTTGTTCGGCTTCGCCACGGACAGCGGCTGGCCGACCTTGCAGTTGTCGCGGTAGATCGCGAGCGCCTTGAGGCCGAGCTTCCAGCCCTGGAAGTGGATGTGCTCGATGTCCTCGACGGTCGCCGACTCCGGCATGTTGACCGTCTTGGAGATCGCGCCGGAGATGAACGGCTGCACCGCGGCCATCATCCGGACGTGGCCCATCGGGGCGATGGTGCGCTCACCCATGGCGCAGTCGAAGACCGGGTAGTGCTCCGGCTTGAGGCCGGGGGCGTCGATGACGTTGCCGTGGTCGGAGATGTGCTCGACGATCGCCTCGACCTGCTCCTCGGGGTAGCCGAGGCTGCGCAGCGCGCGCGGCACGGTCTGGTTGACGATCTGCATCGAGCCGCCGCCGACGAGCTTCTTGAACTTGACGAGGGCCAGGTCGGGCTCGATGCCGGTGGTGTCGCAGTCCATCATCAGGCCGATGGTGCCGGTCGGCGCGAGCACGGAGGCCTGGGCGTTGCGCCAGCCGTTCTTCTCGCCGATCTTGATGCCGTCCTGCCACTGCTTGGTGGCTTCCTTGACCAGCGCGGCCGCGACCGGGCTGGTGGGGCGGATCTCGTCGTTCGCGGCGGCGTGCTTGCGCATGACGCGCTTGTGCGCTTCGGCGTTGCGGGCGTAGCCGTCGTACGGGCCGACGACCCCGGCGATCTCCGCGGAGCGGCGGTACGCCGTTCCCGTCATGAGCGAGGTGATGCCGGCGGCGACGCTGCGACCACCCTCCGAGTCGTACGGCAGGCCGGACGCCATCAGCAGCGCGCCGAGGTTCGCGTACCCGATGCCGAGCTGGCGGTAGGCCCGCGTGGTCTCGCCGATCTTCGGCGTGGGGAAGTCCGCGAACGCGATGGAGATCTCCATCGCGGTGATGACGAACTCGACGCTCTTGACGAACTTCTGAACCTCGAAGCCGCCGTCGGCGTTGAGGAACTTCATCAGGTTCAGCGAGGCGAGGTTGCAGGACGAGTCGTCCAGCGACATGTACTCCGAGCACGGGTTCGACGCGGTGATGCGGCCGGTCTCGGGGTTGGTGTGCCAGTCGTTGATGGTGTCGTCGTACTGCATGCCCGGGTCGGCGCACTCCCACGCGGCCTGGGCGATGTCGCGGAACAGCTTCTTGGCGTCGATGGTCTCGATGACCTCGCCATGCAGCCGGCCGCGCAGGTCGAACGTGGTGCCCTCCTCGACCGCGCGCATGAACTCGTCGCTGACGCGCACCGAGTTGTTGGCGTTCTGGTACTGCACGCTGACGATGTCGGAGCCGCCGAGGTCCATGTCGAAACCGGCGTCCCGCAGCGCGCGGATCTTGTCTTCCTCGCGCGCCTTGGTGGTGACGAACTCCTCGATGTCGGGGTGGTCGACGTCGAGGATGACCATCTTGGCCGCGCGCCGGGTGGCGCCGCCGGACTTGATGGTGCCCGCGCTGGCGTCCGCGCCGCGCATGAAGCTGACCGGGCCGCTGGCGGTGCCGCCGGAGGACAGCAGCTCCTTGGACGACCGGATCCGGGACAGGTTCACGCCGGAGCCGGAGCCGCCCTTGAAGATCAGCCCCTCCTCCTTGTACCAGTCCAGGATGGAGTCCATCGAGTCGTCCACGGACAGGATGAAGCAGGCGCTGACCTGCTGCGGCGACTTGGTGCCGACGTTGAACCAGACCGGCGAGTTGAAGCTGAACACCTGGTGCAGCAGCATCCACGTCAGCTCGTGCTCGAACAGCTCGGCGTCGTCCGGGGTCGCGAAGTAGCGGTGGTCCTCGCCGGCCTTGCGGTAGGTCTTCACCACGCGGTCGATGAGCTGCTTGAGCGACCACTCCCGCTCCGGCGTGCCGACCGCACCCCGGAAGTACTTGGTCGTGACGATGTTCGCGGCGTTGACGCTCCAGAACGTCGGGTACTCGACGCCCCGCTGCTCGAAGTTGACGGACCCGTCCCGCCAGTTCGTCATGACGACGTCGCGGCGCTCCCACTCGACCTCGTCATAAGGGTGAACACCCTCGGTCGTCCAGACCCGCTCGACGCGCAGCCCCCCGACCGCGGCGCCCCCGTTGCCAGCGCGACTGCGCTGCCTACCTGCTGTCATGCCGTCACCGGCCATTAATGCTCCCCCTCGAACGATCGCGGCTTCCCCACCGCGATCCGTTTTCCGACATCGGTCGCGGTCCGCAGGACCGCGCCTTCTTCCAAGCCTCTTCCGGTACGCGCAGCCTTCGTGCGGCTCCTGCTACGCGTGTTTCAGGTACGGGTGCCGCGAGGCGACTGCCTCAACGTGTGGCGCAGGGCGCCCGCCTCCACGCGCGTCGCGCCGCCCTCGCCGGCCCGCGTGCCCGTCCTCTCCTAGGGCGACCGGTCGCCGATCTTCGGCACCCGGACGTCCGGCGTGTCCGTGCTTCCCGGCCGCCGCCCGTCGGACGTGTCCGGGCTTGCAGCGCGCCGCCCGTCCGGCGTGTCCGGGCCTCCCAGACGCCGCCCCTCGGACGTGTCCGGGCCTCCTGGGCGCCGCCCGTCAGACGTGTCCGGGCTTGCCGGGCGCCGCCCGTCAGACGTGTCCGGGTTTCCCGGGCGCCGCCCCTCGGACGTGTCCGGGCCTCCCAGACGCCGCCCGTCAGACGTGTCCGGGTTTCCCGGGCGCCGCCCGTCAGACGTGTCCGGGTTTCCCGGGCGCCGTCCGCTCGATCTCGTGGGGACGACGTGCCGCGCGGCCGTCGCCTCCCGGGCGTTCGCCGCCTCCCGCAGTTCGGAGATCTCGCGCTCGAACTCGTCCAGCGAGTCGAACGACTTGTAGACGCTCGCGAACCTGAGGTAGGCGACCTGGTCCAGCTCCCGCAGCGGGGTGAGGATCGCCAGCCCGACATCATGGCTGGGCACCTCGGCCGCCCCCTTGGCGCGGACCGTCTCCTCCACCCGCTGGGCGAGCAGGGCGATCGAGTCCTCGTCGACGGGCCGGCCCTGGCACGCCTTGCGGACCCCGCTCATGATCTTCGTCCGGCTGAAGGGCTCGGTGACACCGCTGCGCTTGACGACGGCGAGCACCGCTTCCTCGACGGTGGTGAACCGCTTGCCGCACTCGGGGCACGAGCGACGGCGACGGATCAGCTGACCGTCGTCGGCCTCACGCGAGTCGACCACGCGAGAATCCGCGTGCCGGCAGTACGGGCACCGCACCGCAGTCCTCCTGTCGCCGGGCTGTCATCCCAGGGAGTCGACGGCGGCATTCCCACATCCGGGCACGCCGAACGCAGCCCCGCGGTGATCATTTTCCGCCTCGGAGCTGTGGACGAACCTGTGGACGATGAGGGGACCAGACCCCAACCTGTGGACGACTTACACCCTTGTAACTACTAGATGTTGGGGTCGACGTTAAGCCCCTGCGGACACCGACGCAAGTTCACCGGCGGGTCGGCGCGCCGTATTTTCTACCTCAACACGACCGGTGCCGCGGCGGTCACGGCCAGCACCGGAAACCTTGATCAACAGATCCGCCGGCCCCGGAGCCGCCCCGCCGGGAAGGACTGTGATCTTGGCCAACGAGGGCCACGGAAGACTCCGGACGAGCACCGCCCGGCTCGCCGCCGGGTCGGCACAAGACCACTGACAGCGGCCACGAGACCCCCCATAGAGCCGCCTGCACGGGCGCGGCGCGCCGCGAACGGCCGGAACTCGCCGGGATAGAGCGCCGCGGGCGATGCGACGCGAGGCGCCGGCCCGGCACCAGACGAACGACGCGGAGACGCGGGGCAGGCGACGCGCGGCGAGCGGCGCACCCAGCGGGGCGACGCGACGAGAGGCACGGGCCAGCGGCGCGAAGCAGACCCGCCCTCAGCGGCCACGCGGGACGACGAGGGTCTCGCCCGCGTACACGTACCAGTCGTCGATGTCGTTGAGCTGACGGATGTCGTCGATCACACCGAGCGGCGCCCGGTCCGGCGCGACGCGTTCGGCGATCGACCAGAGCGAGTCGTTCGGCTGCACGACGACCGTGGGTGGCGGACCCACCGGTTCGTCGGCGCGCGAGGCAGTGGTCCACAACACTGCGCTGGCAAGCGACGCCAGCAGTACGAAGAAGGTGAGGACCACGATCCGGCCTCGCCGCGTCAACCGGAGCGGGGCCGGACGCCCCGGGCGGACACCAGTGGCTACCACGGCGTATTCCTTTCCTCGCATGCGTCGCTCGGACAAGCGTTCGATCGAACGCCCGTACGACGGTGTATCAGAACAGGCGTACGGAAGTCGAGCACTTCCGGGCGACACGCCGAGAGAAAGTCGTACAGATGTTTGAATATGTCGTACCGCGCCGATACGGTCTTGCATCAAGAGGGGTCAGCCGGGCGCGAGTCCATCCCCACGACTTCCGTCCGGCTCCGCGAGCAGACCACGCGCCGTCGAAGGCCGTGGCCGACAAGGAGGGCGGACGTGTCGAGCGACGACCGGACGATCCGGCAAGACCAGATCCGGCAGGACCAGAAGGACTCCAAGCTTGAGGCCGCGAACACCAGGGCGGGCCTGCGCCGTCGTTCCCCGGCCCGCTCCCGGGCCGCGGACGCGCCGCAGCTGCGGTCGGTCACCCCGGTGGTCAGCCAGTTCCCGGACCTGGTCACCGCCGATCTGACGGCCCGGCAGCGCCGGATCCTCGAGTTCATCAAGGACTGGGTGGAGCGGTACGGCTACCCCCCGAGCGTCCGCGAGATCGGCGAGGCGGTCGGCCTGGTCTCCCCGTCGAGCGTCGCGTACCAGCTGAAGGAGCTCGAGAAGAAGGGCTTCCTGCGGCGCGACCCCAACCGGCCGCGCGCGGTGGACGTGCGCTCGCCCAGCGACATGGTCGACGACGAGACGCTGCGGTCGGCGCGCCCCACCCCGGCGTACGTTCCGCTGGTGGGCCGCATCGCCGCCGGTGGGCCGATCCTGGCCGAGCAGGCCGTGGAGGAGTTCTTCCCGCTGCCGCGCGAGCTCGTCGGCGAGGGCGAGGTCTTCATGCTCGAGGTCAAGGGCGACTCGATGATCGACGCGGCCATCTGCAACGGCGACTGGGTGGTGGTCCGCCAGCAGCCCACGGCCAACGTCGGCGACATCGTGGCCGCGATGATCGACGGCGAGGCCACGGTGAAGAGCTACCGGCAGCGGGACGGGCACGTGTGGCTGATGCCCGCCAACCCGGCCTTCGACCCGATCCCCGGCGACGACGCCACCATCATGGGCCGCGTCGTGGCAGTCCTGCGCCGCGTCTGACGAAGCCCGCAGCGACACGGTCGCGGTGCCAGACGGCGCGCAGGCCCGTGTAACGACGACGGCCGACCCACCGGGAGGCGGGTCGGCCGTCGCGTCGTCCATGACACCCGGCAGGCCGGGGCTCGTCCATGACTCCCGGCAGGGCCGGGTTGACCGAGGTCCCCGCCGCTGTCAGCGGCCCTGCGGGAATCGGCCGTCGCGGCCGTGCGGGGTGCCCGTGTTCGTCGCCCCGTTCTGGCGGGACGGGGCGTAGTTCTGGGTGCCGAAGAAGCCCGCCGGGCGGGGCGAAGCCGTGCTCTGCTGCCGGCCGCCGCCCGGTGGGGGCGGGGGCGGGGCGCCGTAGACGCCTCCGCGGCCGGAACCGCCGCCGCCCGCTGGACGGGGGTTCTGCGCGCCGCCGCCGGGGCGGGGCTGACCGCCCTGGGCCGGCCGCACCGGCGCGCCGCCGGCGGGACGGGCCGGCTGACCACCAGCGGGACGAGCAGGCTGACCACCAGCCGGGCGAGCAGGCTGACCACCAGCGGGACGACCAGGCTGACCACCAGCCGGGCGAGCCGGCTGACCACCAGCGGGACGACCAGGCTGTCCACCCGCGGGCCGGGCAGGCGGAGCGGCACCCGGGCGGCCGGGCTGGCCACCGGCGGGACGAGCGGGCTGGCCCCCGCCGGGACGGCCCGGCTGGGCGGCACCCGGACGCCCGGGCTGAGCACCCGCCGGACGCCCTGCCGGAGCCGCGCCCGGACGACCGGGCGGCGTGGCTCCAGGACGACCCGGCGGCGTCGCGCCCGGACGACCCGGCGGCGTGGCGCCCGGACGACCCGGCGGCGTGGCGCCCGGACGACCCGGCGGCGTCGCGCCCGGGCGGCCCGGCTGGCCGGACTGCGGCGGGCGGCCTCCGCCGGCTCCATACACGCCGCCCTGCTGCGCTTTTGCTCCGTACACGGGGCCGGATGTGCGTGGAGGGCCGCCGACGGCGAGGAGTTCGGTTTCGGCGTCGCTCGGCTTGGGACCGGTCGGTTCGTCGTCGGGATCCGCCGGTTCCGGGAGGGGCTTCTTGCGGGAGCGGACGATGCCGAAGATGCCCGCGCCGACGAGCAGGGCGCCGAGGACGCCGACCGCGCCCACGAGGTAGGTGATGTCGGAGAGGCTGAGCTGCGAGAACCAGCTGGGGCCCTTGTCCTTCGCGGCGTCCCCGGCGGCGCCCGCGTCGGCCGTCAGGACCTGCGTGGCCGGGGTGTAGCGGAGGATGTAGTTGGTCGCGCCCTCCTCCTCGATGTCGCCGAAGTCGGACACCGTGGCGAAGGTCTTGCCGTCCGCGCTGTAGGTGATGGCCTCGCCGAACGGCTCATTGGGCAGACCCGTCACGCGCGGCTTGTTCTTCAGCGCCGCGATGACGTCACCGTTGGTGACATCCCATTCGAAGGCGTCGAGGTACGTCCGCAGCACGACCTTCTTGCCGTCCGGCGACATCGCGCCGCCCGTGACGACGCCCTGCGCGAGGCGGGCGAACGCGGTTCCGGGGGTGGACGTCCGCGGGAGCTCGACCTGGCCGACCTTCTTCAGCGGGACGCCCTCGGTGTTGTTCGACTTGAGGGCTGCCGCCGGGGCGTAGATCTGGGCCGGGCCGATGAGCTCCTTGGTGACGATGAGGGGCTGGCCCTTGCCGTCGAGGAGCAGGGCCTCGGCGTCGTGGTAGTCGCCGTCGGGGTACGCCAGCCGGTGGATCTTGGGTTCCTTGGATCCGTCCACCGGCATGGTCCAGACGCTGATCGTGTCGCGGTGGGTGGGCGGCTTCGCGCGTACGCCGTTGTCGCCGGTGTCCGCGATCCACAGCGTCTTGCCGTCCGGCGACAGGATCATGTCCTCGGTGTCGGCCGGGCCCCGGCCGCTGTAGCCGACCCGCTTGGCGATGTCGCACTGACCGTCGAGGAAGAACACCTTCTCGCGGGCCGAGCTGTCCGTGCCGTCGTTGATGACGACGTAGCCGTCGTCGGTCGCCACGATGCCGGAAAGCTCGTTGAGGAGCGGATCGGTGACCTTGCACACCTTCTTGCCGGCCGCGGCCTTCGCCTGGGTGGCCGCGGGGGCCGGTTCGGCGGAGGCGGGCACGGCCCCCAACATCACAAGCCCGGAGGCGAGGATGACCGGGAACACGAGACGCCGCATCCGATCAGTGTCGCATGCGGTGTCCCGTACCGGTGTTACGCGTGGATCAACCCTGGTCGGACGGGCCGTGCCGGGGTACGGAACAGGCACGCCGCTCCCCGTCCACACGGGAGAGCGGCGTGCCGTGATGTGTCGTTATGCCCGGAAAGGCGCCAGCTCGGCGGCCAGCTGCTCGTCCACCCGTACGCGAAGCTCGGAGCCCTCGTCGGTGTGCCGGGTATCCAGAACCTGACCGCGCCGGTGGATGCGGGCCACGAGATCACCCCGGTCGTACGGCAGCAGCACCCGCAGGTCGACAGCCGGACGCGGCAGCCGCTGCGCGATGGCCGCGTGCAGCTCGGCGATGCCCTGCCCGGAGCGGGCCGAGACGAAGACGGCGTCGGGCCAGGCCCGCTTGAGCCGCAGCATCGTCTCCTCGTCGGCGGCGTCGACCTTGTTGACCACCAGGAGCTCGGGGATCTTGTCGGCGCCCACCTCGCTCAGCACCTCGCGGACGGCCGTGACCTGACCCTCGGGGTCCGGGTGGGCGCCGTCGACGACGTGCACGACGAGGTCCGCGTACGCCACCTCCTCCAGCGTCGAGCGGAACGCCTCGACGATCTGGTGCGGCAGGTGCCGGACGAAACCGACGGTGTCCGAGAGCGTGAAGACGCGCCCGTCCTCGGCCGCCGTCCGCCGCGTCGTCGGGTCGAGGGTGGCGAACAGCGCGTCCTCCACCAGCACGCCCGCCGACGTCAGCCGGTTGAGCAGGCTCGACTTGCCCGCGTTGGTGTAGCCGGCGATCGCCACGGCCGGTACGCCGCTCGTGGAGCGGCGGGACCGCTTGGTCTGGCGTACGGTCCGCATGGCCTTGATCTCGCGCCGCAGCTTCGCGATGCGGTGGTTGATCCGGCGCCGGTCGGTCTCCAGCTTCGTCTCACCGGGACCACGGGTGCCCACACCACCGCCGCCGGAGCCGCCACCGGCGCCACCGCCCTGCCGGGACAGTGATTCACCCCAGCCGCGCAGTCGCGGGAGGAGGTACTGCAGCTGGGCGAGCTCGACCTGCGCCTTACCTTCCTTGCTCTTCGCGTGCTGGGCGAAGATGTCGAGGATCAGCGCGGTCCGGTCGACGACCTTGACCTTGGTCTGCTGCTCGAGGTTGCGCAGCTGGGACGGCGACAGCTCGCCGTCGCAGATGACGGTGTCGGCGCCCGTCGAGATGACCACGTCGCGCAGCTCGTCGACCTTGCCGCGGCCGATGAACGTCGCCGAGTCGGGGCGGGAACGCCGCTGGATGAGGCCTTCGAGCACCTGGGAGCCGGCCGTCTCGGCCAGCGCGGCGAGCTCGCTCAGCGAGTTCTCGGCGTCGGAGACGCTGCCCTCGGTCCAGACGCCGACCAGGACTACTCGCTCGAGCCGCAGCTGCCTGTACTCGACCTCGGTGATGTCCGTGAGCTCGGTGGACAGGCCGGCGACGCGCCGCAGCGAGTGCCGCTCCTCCAGTTCCAGCTCACCGGTGGTGACGTCGGGTTCGAAAAGCTCAGTTCGCAAAAGGTGACCTCCTCAGCCCGATCGTGGCACGCCGCCGGGGGCTGCGCATCCACATAACGGGGCTGGGCGTTGTCGCAGAGTGTCTGACTCTTCAGTAACCACCGCGATGGCCCCCGATATTCCGGAAGCGCAAGAATGCGGATACTCACCCGCCAACGACGGAGGGACTCCCGTGGTGACCACCCGCCTGCCCAGCGCAGGATTCTCGATCACGATCCGGATCGCCGT
Organism: Actinoplanes sp. NPDC049316; assembly: GCF_040677315.1. Lineage (NCBI taxonomy): Bacteria > Bacillati > Actinomycetota > Actinomycetes > Micromonosporales > Micromonosporaceae > Actinoplanes > Actinoplanes sp. NPDC049316. The sequence goes on from NZ_JBFAQM010000002.1 coordinate 517,595, forward strand.
GACCGCCGACGCGTCGTCGATCGGCCGGCTCACCACCTGTGTGGGTGAGGCGGGCGCGATCGTGACGGCCCTCGACGTGGTGGACTCCGACCCCGGCCGGGTCCTCGTCGACCTCACCTGCGACACCGCCGACTCGACCCACGCCGACCAGGTCGTCAAGAACCTGGAGGAACAGGACGGCGTGGATGTCCGGAAGGTGTCCGACCGTACGTTCCTGCTGCACCTCGGCGGCAAGATCGAGGTGGCGTCGAAGGTGGCGCTGCGCAACCGTGACGAGCTGTCGCGGGCGTACACGCCGGGTGTCGCGCGGGTCTGCATGGCCATCGCGGAGAACCCGGCCGACGCGCGCCGGCTGACGATCAAGCGCAACACCGTCGCGGTGGTCAGCGACGGCTCCGCCGTGCTCGGGCTGGGCAACATCGGCCCCGCCGCGGCGATGCCGGTGATGGAGGGCAAGGCCGCGCTGTTCAAGCGGTTCGGCGGGGTGGACGCGTGGCCGGTGGTGCTCGACACCCAGGACACCGACGAGATCGTGCAGATCGTGAAGGCGATCGCCCCGGCGTACGGGGGGATCAACCTGGAGGACATCGCGGCGCCGCGGTGCTTCGAGATCGAGATGCGGCTGCGCGAGCTGCTCGACATCCCGGTCTTCCACGACGACCAGCACGGCACCGCGATCTGCGTGCTGGCCGCGCTGACGAACGCGCTGCGGGTGGTCGGCAAGAACCTCGCCGACGTCAAGGTGGTCGTCTCGGGCGCGGGCGCCGCGGGTACGGCGATCATGAAGCTGCTGCTGCGTCAGGGCGTGGGCGACATCATCGCGTACGACCGCAGGGGCGCGCTGCACCGCGGCATGGCGGACCTGAACCCGACATGGGAGTGGCTGGTGGAGAACACCAACCGCGACAACTATTCGGGCGACCTGCCGGGCGCGCTGGTCGGCGCGGACGTCTTCATCGGGGTCAGCGCCCCGAACCTGCTCACCGGCGACGACATCGCCAAGATGGCCGACAAGTCGATCGTGTTCGCGCTGGCCAACCCCGACCCGGAGGTGGACCCGCGGGAGGCGCGCAAACACGCCGCCGTCGTGGCCACCGGCCGCTCCGACCAGCCCAACCAGATCAACAACGTGCTGGCGTTCCCGGGCGTGTTCCGCGGCATGCTCGACGTGGCCGCCGAGGAGTTCACCGAGGAGATGGCGCTCGCCGCGGCGATGGCCATCGCGAACGTGGTGGGCGAAGACAAGATCAACCCGACGGTGATCATCCCGAGCGTGTTCGACGCGCGCGTCACCCCGGCCGTGGCCGCCGCGATCCGGGCGACCGTCAAGGGCACCCCGCCCCCGCAGAACCAGGCGGCGGTGCCTCAGGCCGAGCTGGACGAGGCCCCGGCGGAGACCTTCTGACGTGCGGCTGCCCAACCGGTGAGCTCCCCGGTGTGGTCGGTGATCAGCCCGGCCACGCCGGCGCCGACCAGGTCCGGCCAGAGGGTGATGTCGTTGGCCGTCCACGGCATGACCGCGACCCCCGCGTCCGCCAGCGCTGCGACGGTCTCCGGGGAGCCGAGCACGGCGTTCATCGACGGGTTGCAGTAGGCGACGCCGAGTTCCCCGGCGACCTCGACCTGCGACGTGTCGAAGCCGTCGCGGAGCAGGCCGCGGCGTACGTCGGGGGCGGCCTCACCGGCGAGGCGGACGACGGCCGGGTCGAAGCTCTGCACGACCGTACGGTCCAGCAGGCCCGCCTCGGCGACCTGGCCGACGATGACTTTCACCTGTTCGAGGGTGGCCGGCGGCTTGATCTCCAGCAGCAACTCGACCCGCGGGGCGACCGACGGTGTCACGCCGGCTTCGACCGCCTCGTCGGCCAGCACCGCGTGCGGGCGCAGCAGCTCCAGCACGTCGCTGAGCCGGGGGACGCCGGTTCCCGCGTACGCCGGGGAGAACCAGGAGCCCGCGTCGAGCCGCGCGATCTCGTCGAGGGTGAGTTCCCAGACCTTGCCCGAGCCGTCCGTCGTCCGGTCGACCGTGCGGTCGTGGATGACCACGGGTACGCCGTCCGCGGTCGTCCGGACGTCGAACTCGATGAACGTGGCGCCGGCGAGGACCCCGGCGGCGAGGGCGGGCAGGGTGTTCTCGGGCGCGACGGCGGAGTAGCCGCGGTGCGCGACGCGGTGCAGCGTCCCCATCAGCCGAGCGCCGCCACGTCGACCTCGCCGGTGGCGACCAGCACCGCCGGCCCGGCCAGCCACCAGCGGCCCGCGCCGTCGGCGGTGACGGTGAGGCGGCCGCCGGGCAGGTCGACCGCGACCACGCCGGTGGCGAGGCCGGCGTCGCGCAGGGCCACCGCCCCGACCGCGAGGGCGCCGGAGCCGCAGGACAGCGTCTCGGCCGAGCCGCGCTCGTACACCCGCATGTGCACGTGCAGGTCGGCGCCGTCGACCGGGTCCCCGGGGGCGGTGAACTCGATGTTGACGCCGTCCGGGAACAGGGCGGGGTCGTAGCCCGGCGCCACGTGCAGGTCCAGCGACGCCAGGTCCACCCCGTCGTGCAGCGCGCTGACCAGGTGCGGGTTGCCGCAGTTCACGGCGATGCCCGGCATGGCCAGCGGGCCGACGGTCGCGGTGCCGGCCGCGTACACCTGAGGGGTTGTCATGTGGACGGAGATGAGCGGGCCGTCGACGAGCGCGCGCACCACGCCGGCGCGGGTGGCGACCGGCAGGCCCTGCGGGCCGGGCGTCGCGAGACCCTCGCTGAGCAGGTAGCGGGTGAAGACCCGGACCCCGTTGCCGCACATCTCGGCGAACGACCCGTCGGAGTTCCAGTAGTCCATGAACCACTCGGCGTCGGCCGCGTGGCCCGCGCCGTCGGCGTGCTTGGCGGCGCGCACGACCCGCAGGACGCCGTCCGCGCCGATGCCCCGGTGGCGGTCGCACAACGCCGCCACGACCTGCGGCGTCAGGTCGAGCGCCCCGTCCGGGTCGGGCAGGATGACGAAGTCGTTGCCGGTGCCGTGGCCCTTGGTGAACAACACGCGTTCCATCATCGCGCAGCCGCCGCGCAGGCCGCCAACGCGTCCTCCACCACGGTGGGCGAGGCGGCGTCGAGCCAGGTCACGCGGGTGTCGCGGCGGAACCACGAGCGTTGCCGGCGGACGAAACGGCGGGTCGCGCGTACGGTCTCCGCCCGCGCTTCCTCCTCGGTCAGCTCGCCGTCGATCTGGGCGAGCGCCTGCTGATAGCCCAGCGCCCGGCTCGCCGTACGGCCCTCGCGCAGGCCGAGGCGGTCGAGGGCGCGTACCTCCTCGATCAGGCCGCTGTCCCACATGAGGTCGACCCGGTCCGCGATGCGCCGGTCCAGCTCCGCGGTCTCCCGGTCCACGCCGATCTGGACCGCGTCGTAGTACGGCTTCGGCTCGGGCAGCGCCGCGGTGAACGGCGCGCCGGTCATCTCGATGACCTCCAGGGCCCGCACGATGCGCCGGCCGTTGGACGGCAGGATCTTGGCGGCGGCCTCCGGATCGGCCTCGGACAGCCGCGCGTACAGGGGTGCGGGGCCGGCCGCGGCCAGCTCCGCCTCGAGCCGTTCCCGGATGGCGGGATCCGTGCCGGGGAATTCGAACTCCTCCAGCACGGCCCGCACGTACAGCCCCGAGCCGCCCACCACGAGCGGTACGCGGCCCCGCGCGGCGATGTCGTCGACGGCCGCCCGAGCTGCCTTCTGGTACTCGGCGACGCTCGCGGGGAACGTGACGTCCCAGAGGTCGAGGACGTGGTGGGGTACGCCTTCGCGCTCGTCGGGGGCCAGTTTGGCCGTACCGATGTCCATGCCGCGGTAGAGCTGCATGGAGTCGGCGTTGACCACCTCGCCGCCGAGCGCGTGCGCGAGGGCCAGGCTGAGCGCCGACTTCCCCGCCGCGGTGGGTCCCACGACGGCGACCACTGGTGAGCGTGGGAGCAATAGCACGCAGTCACCGTAACGGGCTGGTCACGGTCATCCTCGGGCGCTTCCCCGTAACGGGGTTGGACCTGTGACAATGCGCGAGAAACAATGCCGATGGAATGATGGCATTCGACTGCGCCATGGCGGCCGTCGAGGGCAGTGAGGCCCGCGACGCCGGGAAGAACGAGGATGGGCTCATGAACGACTGGACGACCTTCGGGCGCGTGGATGCCGACGGCACCGTGTACGTGAAGACGGCCGAGGGCGACCGGGTGGTCGGCTCATGGCAGGCGGGCACTCCCGAGGAGGGCCTGGCCCACTTCGCCCGGCGCTTCGCCGACCTCGTGACGGAGGTCGACCTCGTGGAGGCCCGGCTCAAGTCCGGCGCGGCGGACGCGTCGCACTCGCTGAGCAGCATCAAGCGGCTGCGCGCCACGCTCGACGAGGCCCATGTGGTCGGCGACATCGACGGGCTGGCCGCCCGCCTGGAGCGGCTCACCACGATCGCGGACGAGAAGGCCGGCGAGGCCAAGGTGGCCCGCGAGGCGGCCCGTACGGAGGCGCTCGCCCGCAAGACCGCGCTGGTCGAGGAGGCCGAGCAGATCGCCGCCGAGGCGACCGGCTGGAAGAGCGCCGGCGACCGGCTCAAGGAGATCCTCGACGAGTGGAAGACGATCCGCGGCGTCGACAAGAAGACCGACGGTGAGCTGTGGAAGCGCTTCGCCGCCGCCCGTGACGGCTTCACCCGCCGCCGCGGCGCCCACTTCGCCACCCTCGACGGTCAGCGCAAGCAGGCGCAGTCCGCCAAGGAGGAGCTGGTCAAGGAGGCGGAGACGCTCTCCACGTCCTCCGAGTGGGGACCGACCGCGGCCCGGCTCAAGGAGCTGATGAACGAGTGGAAGGCCGCGCCGCGCGCGGCCAAGGAGGCCGAGCAGCGGCTCTGGGAACGCTTCCGGGCCGCCCAGGACGCCTTCTTCACCCGCCGCAGCGAGGTCTTCTCCGCCCGCGACGCCGAATACAAGGGCAATCTCGAGAAGAAGCAGGCCGTCCTGGCCGAGCTCGAGGCCGTCGACGTCGACGCCGACCCCCGGGGCGCCCAGAACAAGCTGCGCGACCTGCAGGCGGCCTGGCACGACGCGGGCCGGGTGCCCCGCGAGTCGGCCGCCTCGCTGGAGCGCCGCTGGCGGGCCGCCGAGGACCGCATCCGGGTCGCGATGGACTCCGCGTGGCGCAAGACCAGCCCGCAGGACAACCCGCTGCTGCAGCAGATGCGCGAGCAGGTGGCGGAGGCCGAGCAGCGCCTCGCCCGCGCCCAGGCCGCCGGCGACAGCCGCCGCATCAAGGAGGCCGAGCAGGCGCTCGCCTCGAAGAAGCAGTTCCTGAACCTGGCCGAGCAGGCCGGCTGACAACCGGCTCGGGCCGGCCTGCGCGCCGGCCCGGGCTGAGGAGATGCGGCGCAGCGCTCACGGAGCGGCCCGTTCAGGCCAGGGCGAGGCTGAGCGCGCCGACGGACTTGGAGCGTTTGGCCTCGTACATCGCGAGGTCGGCGCGGCGGATGAGGTCGTCGGTCGTGGTTCCCGGGCCCGCGAAGGCGCCGCCGGCGCTCACCCCGATGCGGACCTCCTGCCCGGCGACGGGGATGGGTTCCCGGACCATGTCACGGATGCGGGCGCACACGGCGTCCACCGCGCCGCGCGGGTCGTGGTCGCGGCAGACGACGACGAACTCGTCGCCGCCGAACCGGCTGACCAGGTCGGCCTCCCGGACGCAGCCGCGCAACCGCTGCGCCACGGCGACCAGCAGTTCGTCGCCGGCCGCGTGACCGAGCCGGTCGTTGACCGGCTTGAAGCCGTCCAGGTCGCAGAAGAGGACCGCCACGCCGGGCTGCGGACCGCCCGCGGCGAGATCCGCGGACAGCCGGTCCAGGCAGGCGGCACGGTTCGGCAGGCCGGTGAGCACATCGGCGGTCGCCAGCCGCAGCAGATCCTGCTCAGCGCGGCGGCGTTGCGCCGCGAGCCACGCCACGCGCAGCATGACCAGTGGTACGAGGATCACGGAACCCAGCGCGATCAGGGCGCCGTCGGCGGGCATGCCGAGGATCACCCGGCCGCCGCCGACGACGGGCACGAGCGCCAGCATCACGCCGAGGAACGTGAGCCGCCCGGCGCTCAGATCGTCCTGCCGTGCCGGACCCGGCTCGGTCATCGCGGCCGCCGAGTGGTGCAGGGCGGCGCAGCCGGTGCAGACGTACGCCACGAGGAACGGCACATTCGTCCAGTCGGGCACGGCGCCCGTCGCCGGGTCGGTGGTCAGCACCACCGCCACGTTGGCGAGCAGGCAGGCGGCCAGACCGGCGGTCAGCCAGCGCACGGCGCCCATGCGGCGTACGGCCACCAGCTGGATGCGCAGCAGCGCCCCGAGGATGCCGAGCATGACGAAGACGTCGATGAACAGGAACGCCTGCTGCGCCAGCGGCGTGCCCATCGCCTGATGGCGGGGCAGGAAGACGATGTCCCAGAGCAGGCCGCCGAGGGCCAGGGCGGTGATCGCCGAGTCGATGATGCCGCCGGGATCCCGTCCGGCCTGCCGGACGATGACGACCACGACCACGCCGAGCAGCAGGAAGTAGCCGGCCGTGAACGACAGCGACTGGACCGTCTCCAGGCCGGCCGCACGGAGGCCGGCGTACACCCGTCCGGCCCAGAGCACATTGCCCACGTTGACCATGACCATCGCCGCCAGCAGCAGCCACCACGGCAGCCGGGCGCCGGGCCGGCTGCGCCGTACCGCGACGGCGGCGGCCGGGATGGCACCAAGGCTGGCCAGCAGGAACGGCACGGCCCGCTGATCCGGCGCGACGAACAGATATGCCGCGATCAGACCGAAAGACAGGGCGGCGTACCCCTTGAGCACCACGGTCTGACCATCGGACGCCGCCGGCTCCAGTTGAGGGTTGGTCAGAGGGCGCAGCCGCCGGTGGAGGCGGGCAGCGGCGCCGGAACCCCGACGGTGGGCAGGCCCAGCGAGACGCCGGGCAGCTTCGGGGTACGGCCGGCCTCCCACGCGTCACCCGCCCGGGTGCGGCGGTGGCTGAGCGGCTCGCCGTCGGCGTTGAGGTGGTGCGGGGCCGCGTACGTGACCACGGTCTCGACGATGTCGCCGGGCCGCGGGGCGGTCGCGCCGGTGGCGAAGTGCACCAGGCGGCCGTCGCGGGCCCGGCCGCTCATCCGGCCCGTACGTTCGTCCTTGCGGCCCTCGCCGACCGCGACCAGGACCTCCACCTTCTCCCCCACGAGCCGCTTGTTCTCGGCCCAGGTGATGTCCTCGAGAGTGGCGATGAGCCGCTCGTAGCGCTCCTGGACGACCTGCTTCGGCAGCTGCTCGTCCATCGTCGCGGCGGGGGTGCCGGGACGCTTCGAGTACTGGAACGTGAAGGCGCTGGAGAAGCGGGCCTGGCGGACCACGTCGAGGGTCCGCTCGAAGTCGTCCTCGGTCTCGCCCGGGAAGCCCACGATGATGTCCGTGGTGATCGCGGCGTCCGGCATCGCGGCCCGGACCTTGTCGATGATGCCGAGGTACTTCTCCGAGCGGTAGCTGCGGCGCATGGCCTTGAGGACCCGGTCGGAACCGGACTGCAGCGGCATGTGCAGCGAGTGGCAGACCGTGGGGGTCTCGGCCATCGCGGCGATCACGTCGTCGGTGAAGTCCTTCGGGTGCGGGCTGGTGAAGCGGACCCGCTCCAGGCCGGGGATCTCGCCGCAGGCGCGCAGCAGCTTGCCGAACGCGAGTCGGTCGCCGAATTCGACGCCGTACGAGTTGACGTTCTGCCCGAGCAGCGTCACCTCGAGCACGCCCTCGCGCGCCAGCGCCTCCACCTCGGCGAGGATCTCCCCCGGACGCCGGTCCTTCTCCTTGCCGCGCAGCGACGGCACGATGCAGAACGTGCAGGTGTTGTTGCACCCGACCGAGATCGACACCCAGCCCGCGTACGTCGACTCGCGCTTCGTCGGCAGGGTCGAGGGGAACACCTCGAGCGACTCGAGGATCTCGACCTCGGCCTCCTGGTTGTGCCGGGCGCGCTCGAGCAGCGCCGGCAGCGAGCCGATGTTGTGCGTGCCGAAGACGACGTCGACCCAGGGCGCGCGCTTGACGATGTCGCCGCGGTCCTTCTGGGCCAGGCAGCCGCCGACCGCGATCTGCATGCCGGGGTTCTTGAGCTTGGTGGGGCGCAGGTGGCCGAGGTTGCCGTAGAGGCGGTTGTCCGCGTTCTCCCGCACCGCGCAGGTGTTGAAGACCACGACGTCGGCCGCGTCCGCCTCCGCGGCGCGGACGTAGCCCGCGTCCTCCATCAGCCCGGAGATGCGCTCACTGTCGTGCACGTTCATCTGGCAGCCGTACGTGCGCACGTCGTAGGTGCGGGGCGCGGCGCTCTGCGAGGTCTCAGTCATGGCAATCAACCAGGGTAGTCCCTGTGCCCCGGGGCGCCGATCCCGGCGGAGCGCTCAGGCCGCGGCCGGACGTCCCGGGCTCGGCTCGGGACGCCACCGCGAGCGGGAACAGCCGGGGCCGGCCGCGCACTCCGGGTCCGAACCCGTGCACGGGCGTACGTGACGGCACTCCGTACCGTCATCGGTCTCGGCCACGTCCACGTGCACGGCCCGCAGCGTCCCGTCGGGCTCGGCCAGGACGTACCTGGTGGGGTTGAGGGTGTCGTCGGGGAGCAGGACGTCGGCGCCGAGCCGGACCGAGACGGCGCTCGCGATGGTCGCCTCGTCGATCTCGCCGGGGGCGAGGTAGCAGTCGATCTGGGTCGGGAAGTCACCGCCGAGATGCCAGACGTCGCAGAGCACCGCGCCCGCGGAAGCCGCCTCCACGGTTGTCACCGGACGCTGCAGCGCACCCGAGACCGCCGCGCGGACGACCGCCGGATCCACGGCCCCCGTGGCGCACCAGCTCCAGAGTCCGTCTACCGGCTCGGCGTCTGCCATACCGCTCATCGTGGACATCCCTCTCCCCGCAGACCTGCGGTGTTACTGCTCCGTGACCATTCTCGGCGTGAACCGATACAACCGCGCCCATAGAGTGACTCCGTCCGAGTGAACCCGACGACGGGACGGTGGTCAGACTGTGACGACGAGCGAGCCTCTCATCGTCCTCGAGGGCGTCAACAAGTACTTCGGCCCGCTGCACGTCCTGCAGGATGTCAACCTCTCCGTCGACCGCGGCGAGGTGGTCGTCGTGATCGGACCGTCCGGCTCGGGCAAGTCGACCCTGTGCCGGGCGATCAACCGCCTCGAGCCCATCGACTCCGGCACGATCACCTTCGACGGCCGCCCGCTGCCGGCGGAGGGCAAGGCCCTCGCCCGGCTGCGCAGCGAGGTCGGGATGGTCTTCCAGTCGTTCAACCTCTTCGCGCACAAGACCATCCTGCAGAACGTCATGCTGGGTCCGGTCAAGGTCCGCCGTGAGAAGCCCGACGCCGTACGCGACCGCGCGATGAAGCTGCTCGACCGGGTCGGCATCGCCAGCCAGGCCGAGAAGTACCCGGCCCAGCTCTCCGGCGGCCAGCAGCAGCGCGTCGCCATCGCCCGCGCCCTCGCCATGCAGCCCAAGGCCCTGCTCTTCGACGAGCCCACCAGCGCGCTCGACCCGGAGATGGTGGGCGAGGTGCTCGACGTCATGACGTCGCTCGCCAAGGAGGGCATGACCATGGTCGTGGTCACCCACGAGATGGGCTTCGCGCGGCACGCGGCGGACCGGGTCGTGTTCATGGCCGACGGTCAGCTCGTGGAGCAGGCCGCCCCCGCCGAGTTCTTCGACAACCCGAAGAGCGAGCGGGCCCGGGACTTCCTCTCCAAGATCCTCACGCACTGATCCGTCCATTCCGGACGCTTTGTAGAAACATCCACCAGGAGGAGTGCGACGATGCGCATCACCCGATTGACGGCAGTGGCCGGGGCGTTCGCCCTGGCGATGGCGGCCGCGGCATGCGGCGGGGACGACAGCGGCTCGGGGGCGGGCAGCGGCATCGTCGGCAAGGCGAGCAGCCAGAAGAAGCTCGTCGTCGGCGTCAAGGCCGACCAGCCGGGCCTCGGCCTGCAGACCGGCGGCACCTACACCGGCTTCGACATCGAGATCGCGAAGATCGTCGCGAAGGGTCTCGGCGTGCCGGAGTCCGGCATCGAGTACAAGACCACGGTGTCGTCCAACCGTGAGCCGTTCATCCAGCAGGGCCAGGTCGACATGGTCGTGGCGACGTACACGATCAACGACGAGCGCAAGAAGGTCGTCAACTTCGCCGGCCCGTACTACGTGGCGGGCCAGGACCTGCTCGTGGCGACGGACTCCACGATCACCGGCCCGGAGGCTCTGGTCGGCAAGAAGGTCTGCTCGGTGTCGGGTTCCACGCCGGCCAAGCGGATCCAGACCGACTACAAGGGCGTCAACCTGCAGCAGTTCGACTCGTACTCGAAGTGCGTGCAGGCCCTGTCGAACAAGAGCGTCGACGCGGTGACGACCGACGACATCATCCTCGCGGGCTACGCGGCCCAGGAGCAGTACGCCGGCAAGTTCAAGGTCGTCGGCAAGAAGTTCAGCGACGAGCCGTACGGCATCGGCCTCAAGAAGACCGACACCGAGGGCTGCAACAAGATCAACGAGATCCTGAAGACGGCGGCGACGGACGGCTCGTACAAGGCCGCCTGGGACAGCACGCTCGGCAAGAGCGGCACCCCGGCCCCCGAGCTGGACGTCACCAAGCTGACCAACTGCAGCTGAGCTGCCGCAGGGCGGGCGGGGCCGGTGCTTACCGGCCCCGCCCGGCTGTTGATCGTTTTTCCGGCGTCGCGAGGAAGCGAGGGCGATGGACGTCTTCTCCGATCCAGCCAACATCGACACGTACGTCACCGGGTTCCTCTGGATCCTGAAACTCACCGCGGCTGCGACCGTCGGCGCGCTCGTGCTCGGCGTCCTGCTCGCCGCGATGCGGGTCTCACCCATCCCGGTGCTGCGCGGCTTCGGTACGGCCTGGGTCAACATCTTCCGGAACACGCCGCTGACGCTGATCATCTTCTTCTGCTACTTCGGCCTGTACTCGGCGCTGGGTCTGACGCTCTCCGACGACATCGACCGCAACAACTACTGGCTCGGCGTCGTCGGCCTGTCCGTCTACACCGCGGCGTTCGTGTGCGAGGCCATCCGGTCCGGCATCAACACGGTGCCCGCCGGTCAGGCCGAAGCGGCCCGGGCCATCGGCATGTCGTTCCTGCAGACGCTGCGGATCGTCGTCCTGCCGCAGGCCGGCCGCGCCGTGGTCGCCCCGCTGGGCAGCATCTTCATCGCGCTGGCGAAGAACTCCACGATCGTCGGCACGATCGGCATCATGGAAGCGTCGAGCGCCATGAAGGAACTGATCAATGCGAACGGGAACGCCACGCTGTTGATCTTCATCGTCTTCGCCGGCACCTTCGCCGCTGTCCTCATCCCCACCGGCTACCTCTTCGGCTGGCTGGCCAACCGCCTGGCGGTGAAGCGGTGAGCAGCAACACCGACGCAGTCCTCTACGACCACCCGGGGCCCCGGGCCAAGATCCGCAACCGCATCCTCACGGTCGTCTTCAGCCTCGCCCTGCTCGCGCTGCTCTGGTGGGTCTACAGCAAATTCGACGAGAACGGTCAGTGGGCGGGACCGCTGTGGCGGCCGTTCCTCGAAGGCTCCACGTGGACCGCCTACATCCTGCCAGGGCTCTGGTCGACGGTGAAGGCCGCCGCGGTCGCCATGGTGCTGTCGCTGATCTTCGGCGTGATCTTCGCCGTGGGCCGGCTCTCCGACCATCGGTGGGTGAGCATCCCTTCCGGCATGGTGGTCGAGTTCTTCCGGGCCGTACCGCTGCTGCTGATGATGTTCTTCATCTTCTTCGGCGTCCCGTTCCTCACCGAAGCACCCATGCCACCGTTCTGGGCGGTCGTCATCGGCCTCACCCTCTACAACGGCTCCGTGCTGGCCGAGGCCTTCCGCGCCGGCATCCGGGCGGTGCCACGAGGACAGAGCGAAGCGGCGTACGCGATCGGCATGCGCAAGAACCAGGTCATGCGCGAGATCCTCATCCCGCAGGCCGCCCGCGCCATGCTCCCGGTGATCGTCAGTCAGCTCGTGGTCCTGGTGAAGGACACGGCGCTGGGGTACATCATCGGCTACACCGAGCTGCTGCAGCTCGGCGTCAACACGCTCGGCGCCAACTTCGGCAACACGGTCGCGGCGGCGATCGTGGCGGCGATCATCTATGTGGTGCTCAACGCCTCACTGACGTTCATCGCGGGGGTGCTGGAGCGGCGCACCCGGCGGAGCGGACGGGCGCCGCGCGCCGGGCGGGGCCAGCCGGCTGCGGTGGGGGCCGGCGGGGTCGGCGCTGCCGTGGAGCCTCAAGGCTGAGGGCTGGGCCGGGCCGGCCAGGGCCTGCCGGGCTCGGCCGGCCCCCTGCCGGGCTCGGCCGGCCCCCTGCCGGGCTCGGCCGGCTTCCGGCTCGGCCGGCCAACTACCGGCTGATTGGGCCGGCTCCCGGCTGGCTCGGCGACGTCCGGCTGGCTGGGCCGGCTCCCGGCCGGCTCGGCCGGGGTTGGCCTAGGCGGCTTCCAAGGGCCACTGGAAGTTCCGCAGGAGAATCTCGGGGTCGCACCAGACGAGCGCCCCGGCGGCCTTGAGGTGGATGTCGAACCGCACCTCCACCTCGGCGAAGACCGTGTCGGCCGGCGTTCGCCTCGCGTGCTGGAAGCGCACCTCCGGAAGCCGTGTCCAACCCGGCATGCCGCTGTGGCGCGAATACCCCGTGTCCTCCAGGTCGGAGAGGGTACGCTCGCTGACCGCCTCACCGAGGACGACCGGAACGGGACCCTGCTGGCCGAAACCGAGCTGGAACACCGTGTGCCGCAGCCGCAGGACACAGGAGGCCATGCCGTGTCCCTGCAGCAGATCCCAGTCCGGCGCGAACGTCACGATCCCGCCGAAGAGCTCGACCCAGGGACGCGAGCGCCACCAGCCTGAGGCGGGAGGCGCCTGCGGGAACCGGTCGGCGGTGATGGTGAAGTTCGCGACGGCGCCGAAGGTCTCGTGCCGGTCGCCGTTCCAGACATGCAGAGTAGGGCCACCGAAGATGTGCAGGCCGTCGTCCTCCCACGACATCGTGTGCCCGGCCGTGTCGAAGGGTTGCGTCGACGCCCACCAGAAATCCGGGGGCTCCGGCGCCGGCAGATGAAGATCCCAGTCGGTGACCCGCTGGCGTACGTTCAGGCGTTTGACGTCGATCGCCTTCTCCAGACCCTCCGCGACACTCGTATGGAGCTTGTCGCGGATCGTCTCGAAGCCGTTGAAGACCTGCTCGGTGTCGATCCGGGCATCGGCGAACGACGCCCGGTAGAGCTCGCGCCGGGCACGGCCCGCTTCCTCGTTACGCTCCGTGGCACGTTCGACGTCGTTCGCGAGGGCGAACATGTCGAGTTCGGCGCCGAGCCGGCTCGTGAGCGCCGCAGCCTCCTCGGGGGTGAGCTGCTGTTCCCGATTCGTCAGAGCTTCGATGATGGTCGGCATGACCCCTCCCAAGGTGCCGCGCGTCTGCTCACTATGAGCGCCGCGGGAGGGTCTGCGGACGACGAAGTCGTATAGCCGTCAGGCGCCGCCATCGACGATGAACGCCGAGGTCATCGGGCACACGCCGGGCCTGCCGCCGCGATGATCAGCGGGCCAGCTCCGTCACCCGGGATTCGCGGACGACCGTGACGCGGATCTGGCCGGGGTAGGTGAGTTCTTCCTCGATCTGCTTGGCGACGTCGCGGGCGAGCACGGCGGCGGCGATGTCGTCGACGTCTTCGGGGCGGACCATGACGCGGATCTCGCGGCCCGCCTGCATGGCGAAGACCTTGTCGACGCCCGGCTTGCCGCCGGCGATCTCCTCGATGCGCTCCAGGCGGTTCACGTACGCCTCGAGGCTTTCGCGGCGCGCGCCCGGGCGGCCGCCGGAGCAGGCGTCGGCGGCCTGGGTGAGGACGGCCTCGACGGTTTGCGGCTGGACCTCGTTGTGGTGGGCTTCGATCGCGTGGACCACGTCGTCGGACTCGCCGTACTTGCGAGCCAGGTCGGCACCGATGAGCGCGTGGCTGCCCTCGACCTCGTGGGTGAGCGCCTTGCCGATGTCGTGCAGGAAGGCGCTTCGCTTGATCGTCGGCACGTCCAGCCCCAGCTCGGCGGCCATGATGCCGCCGATGTGCGCGGTTTCCACGAGGTGCTTGAGCACGTTCTGCCCATAGCTGGTGCGGTAGCGCAGCCGGCCGAGCAGCGTCGCCAGTTCGGGGTGGATGTCGGTGATGCCGACGTCGACCAGGGCATCCTCGGCGGCACGCTCGCAGAGGCGGTCGACCTCGTTCTTGGCGCTCTCGAACACCTCCTCGATGCGGTGCGGGTGGATGCGGCCGTCGAGGACGAGTTTCTCGAGCGTGAGCCGGCCCACTTCGCGCCGGACCGGGTCGAAGCAGGAGAGCAGGACCGCCTCGGGGGTGTCGTCGATGATCAGGTTGACGCCGGTGGTCGACTCGAACGCCCGGATGTTGCGGCCCTCGCGGCCGATGATCCGGCCCTTCATCTCGTCGCTGGGCAGGTGCAGCACGCTGACCACGCTCTCCGCGGTCTGCTCGCTGGCGATGCGCTGGATGGCGTCGACCACGATGTGCCGGGCCCGGGTGTCGGCGGTGTGCTTGGCGTCGGCCTCGATGTCGCGGATCAGGATCGCGGCCTCGCGCTTCGCCTGGCCCTCCAGGCCCTCGATGAGCTCGGCCCGGGCCTGGTCGGCGGTGAGGCCGGCGATGCGTTCCAGCTCGCGGCGGTGGTTGTCCTCCGCCTCGGCGAGCTCGCCCTCGCGGGTGCTGAGCGCGGCCTCCCGGGCGGTCAGGTCGGCGTCCATGGCCGCCAGCCGGCGTTCCCGCTCCACCAGCCGCTCCACCTCGTCGGCGTGCAGGCGCTCCCGCTCGTCGATCCGCGCGGCGCGGCGCTCGACCTCGGCGGCCTGCTCCTTGACGGTGGTGTTGAGCAGCGCCACCTCGCGTTCGCCGCTACGCCGGGCGGCGGCACGGACCTGCTCGGCGTCCGACTCGGCCTGGCGGTGGGCGTGCTCGAGGATCGTGTCGGCTTCCTCGTGGGCGGATTCCAGGACCCGCCGGGCCTCGGCCCGGGCGGCGGTGGCCTCGGCCTTGGCGGCGGCGACTTCCGCGCGTACGGACGCAGCCTTCGCGTTCGCGTCGTCGACCTTGGCTTTCGCGGCGTGCAACGTCTGCTCGCGGCTCTCCTGATCGGCCGCCCGGCTCTCCTGGAGGCGGCGCAGGGCCCGCGCGCCGAGGACCAGACCGGCCACCACGAAGGCGGCGAGAACGACGATCGCCACTACGAGCACCCACACCAGGGCCGTCATCTCGCCCTATCTCCCTTCGCCGCGCCGCAGGGGTTGCGGGTCGGTCTGTGTCCTGCGCGAAGCACGGGTAAGGGATGCCCGACCAAAGGCTCTCGCTGTCCCGCACGCCAGGCGCGGAACCGACCGCAGGTGCCATCGACCGTCGGCACGGACGCCCGCACGCGGCCCGAGGGCCAGGTGGGTCGCCGCCGACGACCGACCGCTGTGTGTCCGTCCCGCCCGCGCGGTCAGCGGGCGAATCGTCCGGCTGTCGTCCCCACTCTCCGTCCGGGCCCGGCGCCTACCGGTCGCCGAGCCCCGGTGCTGTGCCGCCGGCCCGGTGCTGTGCCCGTGGCCGACGCCCTGCGGCACCCGGTGGCCCGGCACCGTGCGGAACCCGGCCGTCCACCGGCCTCGTTCCGGTCCCGCGTCGGACCTGCGTCGGCCGGCCCCGGGACCGTCGGCCGGGCTGACGGTCGCCACGGCGCAGGGCCGCTGGTTGCGGTGCGCCGGGCGGATCCGCCGGGTGGTGACCGGCCGCCGGCCCGTTGGTGGCGTCCGGTTCGGTGGTCCGCTGCCGGCGGTGGAGTCCGCCGGGCGCCCCTCCGAGCCGGAAGTGATGCCGAAAAGTAATGCGATCTATGTTGTGCGATTAGCCTTCGATGGTCGAGCAAACCTCGTGTAACGCGAGGCTAGGTCGCGAGAGCCGCTTCGGTCAAGGACTCATGATTCGGCAGGGGATGGGACGTTAGGCACAGACCCACACACGCCCAGCTCACGTACGTTGGTGGGCAATTCAGGCGTAGCGGGCCCAGATGTCGCGCATCGGCTCCCACTTCTCCCCCACGCCTTCCTTCCAGTACGCGAGGACGTACGCGGCGACGGGTGTCTCGGTGTCATCCCACCAGATCCCTGCCACGGTACGGCCGGAGACCTTGTACGCGTACTCGACGTAGTTGCCGGTCGTGCGCCCCGACGGGGTGGCCCGCTCGACGGCAGCGCCCACGCCCGGGGTCAGCGTACGCGCGTCGACGTTCTGACCGAGCGTGGTCACCCGGGCCTTGTCCCGGTCGGCGGTCGTCGCGTACTCCACGAAGATCACGCTCATCGCGTCCATCTCGCAGCGCACCCGGGCCTTCTCGCCCTTGGTGAGCTTCGGACCACCCTTGTCGCCGTTGCGCGAGCACCCGGACAGGTGCGGCAGCCAGCCCTGCGCGACAGTACCCAGCGAGCCGGCGAACTTCGGCTGATTGATCGTCACCTGGTTCTGCTCGTACACGCCCTGGGTGGCGCTCGCACTCGGGGCCGGACCCGCGACCGTGGTGGCGGCCGGACCCGGGCCGGGGGCGGTGGCACGGCCGGCGAACCAGCCCGCCGTACCGAAGATCAGCAGTCCGGCGACCAGACCGGCGAGGGCGGGGATGATGATGCGGCTCTTGGGCTGCTTCGGGGTGGGCTCGATCCGCGGACCGCTGTAGCTCGGCGCGACGTCGAAGCCGAAACGGTCGGCGTCGGAGGAGCCTTGGCTGTAGGGGTCGGCGGGAGCGGGGCTACGGCTGAAGGGGCCGGCAGGGGCGGCGCCCTGGCTGTAGGGGTCGGCAGGGGCGGCGCTCTGGCTGTAGGGGTCGGCGGGGGAGCCGGTGCTGCCGCCGAAGCGGTTTGCGCCGTAGCCCGTGCCACCGAAGTGGTTGCCCCCGGACGTGGGCAGGCCGTATTCGTCGGTGCCGCTCGGGGGGATGGGGGCTCCCGAGATCGGGCTGCCGGGGGCGGAGACCGGGTTTCCGGGGCCGGAGATCGGGGCTGTGGCCCCTGAGGTGGGGTTCGCGGCCGACCAGTTGGGCGGCGATGACGTGGGGCCCGCGTCGGAGGTGGGCGCGGCGGTCCAGGGGGTGCCGCCCGAGGTCGGGTGAGGCGAGGTGTGGAAGGGGCCGTACTGGGGGGTTTGCGGGTTGTAGCCGGCGAGGGGTGCTGGGGTGGCAGATGGGGCGGTCGCGCCGCCGGACACCGGGCCGGGTGCTGGCTCGCCGTTTGTCAGGATCGGCATTTCCGGCGCTTGGACCGGCAGCCCGGAGGCGGGCTGGGCCGGCAGCCCGGCGGGCTGGGCCGGCAGCCCAGCGGCGGGCTGGGCCGGCAGCCCGGCGGCGGGCTGGGTTGGGGCTCCTGGAGCGTGGCCGGAGGCGGTCGAGTATCGGACGGTCGCGTCCGGATCATGACCGTGGGCCTGCGGTGGGACCACGGGCCCCGGATGGCCGACGACGCCGCTGCTCGGCGCGGCCGAAGCGGTCGCACCGGCGTCCTCCGGGACGGGTACGCCACCGCGCTGAGCACCGTGGGAGTCGTCTGTCACGACGCTGCAGATTACCAGTACGGCGCTATCGCCGCGGTCCCCGGAGATCCACCGGAGAGAATGCACACGCAGGCCGGAGGGCTGTGATCCGAGCTACCGCCGTGGGTGCGGTTTCGGGTCGTAGTGGCGATCGCTGGGATGTGCCGACTTGCGCCGTTGGTGAGGGATCTGCGTCCCCTCCCCTGCGGATCCTGGCCTCTGTACGGGTTCGCGGCCCTCGGCGGACCCGCGGCCGGGCCGCAAGGCCGCGGCCGAGCCGCAAAGCCATGACCGGACCGCAAGCCATGACCGGACCGCAAGCCGTGACCGGACCGCAAGCCGGGACCGGACCGCAAGCCGTGACCGGACCGCAAAGCTGCGGTTCTGACAGAGCAATGGCGGGGTCGATCCCTTCCAGGACCTTCCCCGCCACTGCCTGCTGCTACTCGCCCATCCGAGCGGCGACGCCTAGCTCAAGCATCGACCTCTTCAGGGCTCCGACGCCTACCTCAGGCATCCGCCTCTTCTGGACGGCGACGCCGCGTGACGAGGATGAGCCCGACGCCACCCGCGGCGATGGCCGCACCGACGCCCGCGATGGTGACGACGTTGGCGCCGGTGACCGGAAGGCCGCCGGCGTCGGAGCTGCCGCCGGTGCCGCCCGCGTTGTTCGTACCGCCGTTGCCCGAGCCGTTGCCGCCCGAGCCGTTGCCGTCCGAACCGCTGTCGGAGCCGTTGTCGCTGCCGCCGTTGTCGCTGCCCGTGCCGCCACCCTCACCGGAGGGGTCGCCGGGGTTGCTGGGGCTACCGCCCGGATCCTCCCCGCCTGGATCGCCCCCACCGGGGTTGTCACCACCGCCGGGGTTGTCACCGCCACCCGGGTTGTCACCGCCACCCGGGTTGTCACCGCCACCCGGGTTGTCACCGCCACCCGGGTTGTCGCCCCCACCCGGGTTGTCACCGCCACCCGGGTTGTCGCCCCCACCCGGGTTATCGCCCCCACCCGGGTTATCGCCCCCACCCGGGTTATCACCACCACCCGGGTTATCACCACCGCCAGGGTTGTCACCGTCACCCCCACCCGGCGTGTCACCACCGCCTGGCGTGTCACCGCCCCCGCCGCCTCCGTTGTCGGGGTCGCCCGGGTTGTCGTCGCCCGGCGTCTCGTCACCGGCGGCCTTCGTGGTGGAGCCCTCGTCCGAGGCCGCGGGCTCGGTGAGCACGACGACACCGCGGGTGGTGACGTGAGTCGTGGACGCGGTGGCGGCAGAGGCACCCGCAAGGGCGGCCACACCCACAGCACCGACTATGAATCCCAGCCGCGCTACGGCGCGCACACCGCGATGGCGTGCGAGCTGGTTGGTACGCATGTTCCTCCCCGTACTTCAGACTCGTCCGTCTTCAGTGGACAATGATCAACACAGTCCGGACGAGCAGATTACCGGTTCACCCCCCGGCTTTTCCATCCACCATTGACAATATGGGGGAAGACGGACAATCACCGTGCATCAATACGCGTACGGGAAGGGCGAAGACGACGCGATGTGATGTTTCTGGCGTACTTTCTTAGCGCCAGCTTCCCCGCGCGACCGGTCCTGATCAGTGAACGGTCACCGATTGCCGGCACCCGCTCGCGCCTCACCGTTCGAATCGCTGATACCAGCTGGACCGGGATATCGCACGACGCCTGGACGGAGCGCGACGACAAGGTCACATCCTCTTCCCAGGCAGCCACGCGGGAGTTCCACACGACGCTGTCGGCACCTGGTGAGGCGGGCGTCGGTCGACCCGCTGTCCCGATTTCCTTGTGCATCGTGCGCTGGTGTTCTCACGCGCTGAAGGGGGCGGGAGCAGCGGCGTCCGAAATGGAATCTGGCCGCCGTCGGGAAGCAGCGCAACCCGACCGGAAGCCAGCCGAAGCCACCTGCTTGCCACGCCGAGCATTCAGGCGTTGCGGAAGGCCGGACACGCCGGTGGACAGCCTGGTGCCTGTAAACAGCCCGGCACCGGGAGACGGGTCACGTACGGGGATGTCGCGTCATCAGGACAGGCTCTCGTTCTCCTGATCCGCCATGGCTTCGGCATCGATGTGGTCGGCGAACTCCGCCGCCTCGGCATCCCGGGCTGCCAGGGCGTCCTTCACCGCACGGATGGCGACGCCGGCCGGGTAGCCCTTGCGGGCGAGCATGCCGACGAGGCGACGGAACATCTGGTCGGGTGTGCCGGTCGCCGTACGCAGCTTCCGGTCCACCAGCGCGCGGGCGGTGGCAGCCTCCTCGTCCTCGTCCAGCGTCTCGAGGGCCTCGGTGGCGACCTCCGCATCGACGCCGCGCTGACGGAGCTCATTGGCCAGCGCCCGGCGCGCCAGGCCGCGGCCCTGATGACGGCTGGTGACCCAGGCGCGGGCGAACGCGGCGTCGTCGATGATGCCGACCTCGTCGTAACGATCGAGCACCTCGGCGATCACCTCTTCGGAGATCTCCTTACGCGCCAGAACTTTGGCGAGCTCGGCCCGGGTACGTGGCCGCACGGCGAGCTGCCGCAGACAGATTTCGCGGGCCACTTCGGACTCCGGCCGGGGCGGCTCGGCCGGCCGATCCGTAGAGCCGCCGCGGCGGCCCGAAGCGTCGGCAGAGTCAGCCTGCGGGCTGCTGGAGCCGCCGCGGGCACCGACTCGACGACGGCCACCGCGGGACGAACGGTCGTCATCGTCCGGCGGGCGAGGAGGAAGCGCATCCCACCCGCGCCCGGACCGGGCACCTCGTCGTCCGACCATCACTCACCGCCTCCTCAAGCAATCCGTCACGGGCGAGACCGGACGGGTGACGCCCCACGCTGATCGCAGTGGCCGGATCTGGCAGGGGGTTGCGGCCCGCGCAAGAGGCACGAGGCGCGGATCGCGAGGCGAGGCACAGCCTGCGGACTGATCCAGCCGCCGCCTTGCCTGCGGCAACGAACCGTCACCCTGCTGCGGCACCATGTCCACCAGCTTGGTCAGCGACGCCACGGCCGGACGCCCTGCCTTGTGCGCCCGGCACCTTCCCAACGGATGCCGACACGCCGCCACTACCAGCACCCGCCCACGCGAGCACGACACCGCCAAGACGCTCCGAGGCCAGCGCCGCGTCAGCACAACATCGCGCCGAGACGCCGCCGGTACCAGCGCCGCGCCAGCATGCCCCGCACCGGCACGCCACCAGCGCCGCCCGCGCGACGCCGCGTCGGAGTGACGCCGGTGGTGCCGCGCCGACGATGTGGGGCGTCGGCGCGGCGTGGCGATTGGCCTACCGGAGGTGCGCTCCGCCGCCAGGCCGCTGCGGAACGAGCGGCCTGGGTGGCGGTTCGGGTCAGAAGTCGACCGGCGGGAGCTCCGGGCCGCCGGCGGCGTCGCCGCTGGTCTGGCCGACGCCGAGCTTCTCGAGGATCTTCTTCTCGATCTCGGCGGCGACGTCCGGGTTCTCCTTGAGGAACTCGCGGGCCTTCTCCTTGCCCTGGCCCAGCTGGTCGCCGTCGTACGTGTACCAGGCGCCGGACTTGCGGATGATGCTCTGCTCGACGCCGACGTCGATCAGCGAGCCCTCGCGGGAGATGCCCTTGCCGTACATGATGTCGAACTCGGCCTGCTTGAACGGCGCCGCGACCTTGTTCTTGACGACCTTGACGCGGGTGCGGTTACCGACCACGTCGGTGCCGTCCTTGAGGGCCTCGATGCGGCGCACGTCGAGACGCACGGACGCGTAGAACTTCAGGGCGCGGCCACCGGTCGTCGTCTCGGGCGAGCCGAACATGACGCCGATCTTCTCGCGGAGCTGGTTGATGAAGATGGCGGTCGTGCCGGAGTTGTTCAGCACACCGGTGATCTTCCGCAGCGCCTGGCTCATGAGACGGGCCTGGAGACCGACATGGCTGTCGCCCATCTCACCCTCGATCTCGGCGCGGGGCACGAGGGCGGCGACAGAGTCGATGACGATGATGTCGAGCGCGCCCGAGCGGATCAGCATGTCCGCGATCTCGAGCGCCTGCTCGCCGGTGTCCGGCTGGGACACCAGCAGGGCGTCCGTGTCGACGCCGAGGGCACGGGCATACTCCGGGTCGAGCGCGTGCTCGGCGTCGATGAAGGCCGCGATGCCGCCGGCGCGCTGCGCGTTGGCGACCGCGTGCAGGGCCACCGTGGTCTTACCGCTGGACTCCGGCCCGTACACCTCGATGACGCGGCCGCGCGGCAGGCCGCCGACGCCGAGCGCCACGTCCAGGGCGATGGAGCCGGTCGGGATGACGGCGGTCTGCACGACCGGCCGCTCCCCCAGCCGCATCACCGAGCCCTTGCCGAACTGCTTGTCGATCTGCGCCAGCGCGAGATCGAGCGCCTTGTCCCGATCAGGTCCTGCCACCATGTCCGCCACCCCTGTATTCGACTTCGCAGGCGTCTTCGCCGATGAGCTTCTGTTCACCACGCGGGTCACGCTAGACGGTGGGTCTGACAAAAACCGCCGCCCGGCCCGGAGCTGTGGATGACCACACCGCTGAGGACAATAGCCGAACAGGTGTACGACGATCGAGCGACACGCCAGAACAAACGTACGAAAAAACGGTCAGCGCAGCCGCGCAGGCACCCGATCGGGGTACGCGGCCACCACAGCGCGCCACACCGTAGCCGTATCGACACCCTGAGCGATTGCTTCGTTGATCGTCCGTCCACCGAGGCCGGAGAAAGCGTGATCGGCGGCGAAGCTGCGCGCGTACGCGGCACCGAAGGCCTGCTCGAGACGCTGCCAGAAATCCGTCAACCGCACCCGGCAAGCCTACTCGCGGCCCGGGCGGCGCCCGCGGATCAAGCCAGCGCCGCCGCGCCGACCTTCAGGTCCTCGACCAGGCTCCGGTACGCGGCGTCGCGGTCGTCGGCCCGCAGCACGGCGGACGGATGGATCGTGGCGAGCGCCTGGATCTCCGCCACCGGGAAGTCCTCGGGGTGCTGTGCGGATGCCGGCCACGGCATGAGCTGCCCCCGCGAGCGGGTGACGCGGAACGAGGGTCCCAGCAGCGCCTTGGCCGCGGTCGCCCCGAGCACCACCACGAGCTCGGGCTTGAGCAGCGCGAACTCGGCCACCAGCCAGGGGCGGCAGGCGGTGATATGCGCCGGCCCCGGGCTTTGGTGAATGCGTCGCTTGCCGCGCAGCTCGAAACGAAAATGCTTCACCGCGTTTGTGATCCACAGGTCGCCGGGATCGATGCCGGCATCGTCCACCGCCTCGCGCAGCAGCCGGCCGGCAGGGCCGACGAAGGGCAAACCCTGCTGATCCTCGACGTCACCCGGCTGCTCCCCGACGAACACCACGCGGGCGTGGGCGGCGCCGCGGCCGAAAACGGTCTGGGTGGCGTTCTGGTAGAGCTCGCAGCCTTCGCAATGCGCCGCAGCGGCCTTGAGCTGGTCGAGTTCGTGCGCGTCCGGCGGAACGAAGTGCTGCGCGCCGATGGGCGCCTCGGTCCTGGGCATGCCACAGTTTCTACCCCTTCGCACGCACTCCACGCTCAGCGGTGTCACCTGAACGGGATGGAGCAGGGCATGTCCGTCACCTCCCGATGATGGTCACGCCGGGCGAGTGGGCCGCCGCAGCCACGGCCTCGGCGAGGGGTTCCACGGCGGCGTCGTCCAGGGCACTGATGGTGATGCGTACGCCCGCGGGCTCGTCGATGCAGAAGAGCGATCCCGGCGCCACCGCGTACCCCGCATCGCGGAGCGCCGTGACCAGGCGGGTCTCGTCGTCAGTGCGTACCCAAAGATTGATGCCTGTCGCACCGTAGGCCTTGACGCCGCGCGCCGTGAGCGCGGTGCGCAGAGCGTCGCGGCGACGGTCATAGCTCCGGCCGGCCTCAGCTATCGCGGCCGCCACTGCCCCGTCCTGCCAGAGCTGCAGCAGGAGCCGCTGCTGCAGGGTGGACACCCAGCCGGCACCCGTGCGCATGCGGCCCACCACTCGCGCGATCGTCGCCTCGCCGCCCGCCATCACGGCCGTGCGCAGATCCGGACCGTACGGTTTGGACGCGGAGCGGATGAACGCCCAGAAGGCGGTGGAACCGCTCAGAGTGTGCAGCGGCACACCGGCCAGCTCTGCCGCATGGTCATCCTCGATGAGCAGCAGAGCCCGCCCGTAGGACAGCGCCGCGCGCAGCTCCCGGGCGCGGCGCGCGCTGACGGCCGCGCCGGTCGGATTCTGCGCGCGGGTCGTGATGACGACAGCTCGTGCCCCGGTCGTCACTGCGGCGCGCATCCGATCCGGCAGCGGACCCTCGTCGTCCATCGGCACCGGTACGGCCTTGAGCCCCAGCGCGGCGACGAGGTCGAGGAGGTTGGCCCAGCCCGGGTCCTCGACGACCACCGCGTCGCCGGGGCGGAGGTGTGTCGTGAGAAGCCGTTCGATCGCGTCCAGCGCGCCGTTGGTGACGGCGATCGACGCGCCGTCCATCGGTACGCCGTCAGCCTCGAACCGCAGCCGTGCCGTCTCGATCAAGTCAGGCAACGGCCCGGCCGCCGCATATCCGGAAGGGGCACCGATCTGCTCGGCGACGGCTCGGAGATGCGGCCCCAGAGCGGGAAGCAGCCGGACGTCGGGGTCTCCGGAGGAAAGATCGAGCGCACCCGGCGGCACGGGCAGGCGCAGCGAGGCTCGCGGCCCAGCCACCGGCGGACGGGCGCGGACCCGGGTGCCGCGCCGGCCGGACGTCTCCACGATTCCACGCCTGCGCAGCTCGTCGTAGGCCTTCGAGACCGTGGCGGGACTGACGCCCAGCTGATCGGCGAGCACGCGGATGGGCGGCAGCACATCACCCGAGGCCCAGGCGCCGCTGCGGACGCCCGCCTCGATGCTCGCGGAAATCGAGGCTGCCGACGAGCCCTCGACCTGATATTGTCCTGGCACATCATAGATTATGTACTAGAACAAAGATCTTGGCAAGGAGGCGCTCGTGACCGCCGTCTACCAGCCCACCGCTCGCACCACGGCCACCCGCGATCGTGGCCGCATGCTCTACGACCGCGAGACGGCCCAGGCCATCCTGGACGAGGGGTACGACTGCGCGGTCGCGTTCGTGGTCGACGGCGAGCCGCGCGTCCTGCCCACGCTGCACGTCCGGGTCGGCGAGATGTTGTACATACATGGTTCGACCGGCGGAAGACTCGGCCTGTCAGCGCGCGACGGCGGCGTGCCCGTAGCCGTCTCCGTGACGCTGCTCGACGGCCTCATCTATGCGCGTTCGCAGTTCCACCACAGCGCGAACTACCGCTCCGTCGTGGTGCACGGGACGGCCCGGCCGGTTACCGACGAAGCGGAGAAGAGAGCCGCCATGACGGCCTTGGTGGAGAAGCTGGGCGCCGGCCGGTCGGCCGACAGCCGTCCGCCGACGGCCCGCGAGCTGGCCACCACCGTCGTCCTGTCCCTGCCGTTGGAGGAGGTTTCCGTACGCGCCAGAGCAGGCGGAGTGGCGGAGGAGAGCGAGGATCTGCCGTTGCCGCACTGGGCGGGCGTCCTGCCGCTACGCCGCGTCGCGGGCCCACCCGAGCCGGATGCCGGAGTGGCGGCGGCAACCCCGGCGTATCTGCCACGGCCGGTCTCTCCGTGGCACGAGGCGGCGCCGCTGCGAGGCAAGCACGTCGCGCTGGAACCACTCGCACCCTCGCACGTGGACGGGTTGCTCACCGCGCTGGGCGACGACGAGGTGTGGCGGTTCCTGACCGTTCCCCGGCCGCAGACACGCGAGCAGATGGCCGGCATCGTGCACACCGCCGCACGGCAACAATGGCTCGGCGAACGGGTGGCGTGGGCCCAGTGCGACCCGGCCACCGGCGAAGTCATGGGTACGACGAGCTACCACGACATCGACCCGGCGGGCCGCGCCCTCGGCATCGGCCACACCATGCTCGGACGGCGCTGGTGGCGTACGGGCGTCAACACGGAAGCCAAACTGCTGCTGCTCGAGCGGGCGTTCGAGGTGCTCCAAGCTGAGCGCGTGTTCTGGTACACCGACATCCGCAACGAGCGCTCCCAGCGGGCGATCGCACGGCTGGGCGCCAGCCGCGACGGGGTGCTCCGGCACCACCGCCTACGCCCGGACGGCACGTGGCGCGACACGGTCGTCTTCGCGGTCACGGCCGACGAGTGGCCGGGAGTACGCGATGCGTTGCGCGAGCGGCTGGCGTCGGGATGACAGCCGAGCAAGCCGGACGGCGGCGGTGGACAACACCGGGCTTGCGGCATGCACGGGCGCCGTGCAGCTCCGGTCGTGGGCAAGGCCACATGTTCTTGTCCCGACGGCCCCTCGCCGGTCGGATCCCTCCGCATCAGGATGGGGGCCGTGCTGGGTATCACCGACTTCTGGACGTACGTGCTCGGGACCGTGGCGATCGTGCTGCTCCCCGGCCCCAACTCCATCTTCGTGCTCTCCGTCGCCGCGCAGCGTGGAGTCCGTGCGGGGTACAGGGCAGCCGGCGGCGTCTTCCTCGGTGACGCGGTGCTCATGGTGCTCGCGGCCGCGGGCGTCGCGTCGTTGCTGCGGACCTACCCGCCGATCTTCATGGTGGTGAAGTACGCCGGCGGCGCGTACCTGGCCTGGGTCGGGTTCGGAATCATCCGCGGCGCCTGGCGGAAATGGCGCTCGCGCGGCGGCGAGGTCACGGATCACGGCAGCGCAGGCATCGTGGCAATGGACCGAGGCGGCGAGAACGGCGCAGGCACGGACCGGAGCGGCACGGGCACCAACCGGAGCGGCACGGGCACCAACCGGAGCGGCACGGACCGGAGCGGCACGGGCACCAACCGGAGCGGCGCGGGCACCAACCGGAGCGGCGCGGGCACCAACCGGAGCGGCGCGGGCGCAGACCGGGGCGGCGCGGGCATCGCGGGCAGGGATCGAGGCGAGGCAGGCTATGCGGGCCCTGCCAGCGGGGATGCGATAGGTGCGGGAATGCGGAAACCGTTCCGGCGGGCTCTCGTGGTCAGCCTGCTCAACCCGAAGGCAATCCTCTTCGTGGTGTCGTTCTTCATCCAGTTCGTCGACCCGGGGTACGCCCACCCGGCCGTGTCGTTCCTGATCCTCGGCGCGATCCTGCAGGTGTTCAGCTTCCTCTACCTGAGCGGCCTGATCTTCGGGGGCCAGTTCCTCGCCGGGCAGTTCCGCCGTAGGCGGCGGTTGTCGGCCGTGGCCGCCACGGGGATCGGTGCGGTCTTCGTCGGGTTCGGCATCAAGCTGGCCACCGCCACGGCCCGCTGACCGGCCCCAACCAGGACCCGGCAGACCCCAACCCGCACCCGCCAGCGGACCCGCAACCCGCACCCACCAGCGCACCCGGCGGACCCCCAACCCGGACCCCAGCAGCACACCCGGCAGAGCCCAACCCGCACCCAGCAGCGCACCCGGCGGACCCCCAACCCGGACCCCAGCAGCACACCCGGCAGAGCCCAACCCGCACCCAGCAGCGCACCTGTCGGACACCCAAGCCGGACCCGGCAGCACACCCGGCAGACCGCAACCCGGACCAGCAGCGCACCCGGCGGACCCGCCGACCCGTTACTCAACCCGCACCCGACGGCGGACACCGCAGGACGCCCGGCCCAGTCCTCAGCCGAGCTCCGCCAGAGCCCCCCGCAACACCGAGTCGAGCTCCGTATCCCACTCCCCCTGCTCCGCTTCATCATGGGGAATCCGAAGCCGGCCGTACGCGTCCCGGGCCGGCTTCAGCAGGCCGCCGTGTCTCTCCAGCTCGAGGATCACCTCGACGCCCTCGGAGTCCGCGACGAACGTCAGCTCGAGCTCGTTCGCCGGCCAGCCGGGTGGCGGGGCGTACTCGATCTCCTGGAAGAACGGGAGCTCGTGGCGTACCCCGTAGATTGCTCCTCTTTCCACGTCGGCGTGGCGGAAGTGGAAGCCCAGGCGGTTGAGGGATGTCAGCACCTTCTCCTGGACCGGCAGGGGGTGGACCGCAAGCACGTCCACGTCGCCGGTGTCGGCCACCTCTTCGGTCGTCAGCTCCGTGCGCATACCGAGGGACATTCCGCTGAGGCGATCGCCGTACGCGTGGGTCAGGGGTGTCTCCCACGGCAGGGTGATCGTGAAGGGGATGTCCTGGTGTTCGCCCGCCGCCAGCGTGAAGCCCGCCGCCACCCATGCGCGGTGGAATTCGAGCAGGGCGTCGCCGTCCTCGGCCTCGACCCTGGTCACGAGCCCTACGGCGATCGTCTCCACCGCCACGTCGTAGTCGCCGCCGGTGAGGCGGACCGCGCCCATCAGCGGGCTTCCGGGGTACGCGCCGGGATTGGCGAGGACGGTGTGGACGCTCGGGCCTCCCACGCCGAACGCGCGCAGCACTCTGCCGAAAACCATCCCCGCACCCCTCTCAGCGCATGCGCCCACCGACCGGGCCGCCGCCCACCTCTGCGCCGGCGGGCCGGCGGGCCGGCAAGCCAGCAACCCGGCGAGCCGCCGGCCCGGCAAGCCAGCGGCCCGGCAATCCGGCTAGCCACCGAGCCAACAACCCGGCTAGCCACCAGCCCGGCAAGCCAGCGGCCCGGCAATCCGGCTAGCCACCGAGCCAACAACCCGGCAAGCCACCAGCCCGGCAAGCCATCGGCCCAGCGAGCCAACGGGCCGGCAATCCGGCTAGCCACCGGGCCAACAAGCCACCGGGCCGGCAATCCGGCTAGCCGACAACCCGACGGCAGGCCGGCCTGACGACCGGACCGGCCGATCCCGCGCCGGTGGGGTCAGCGCATGCGCCTGCCTACCGGTACCGGGTCAGTCTCGTCGTCGAACTCGCCGATCACCTGCTCCAGCAGGTCTTCGAGGGCGACGAAGCCGACTCTTTCCCCGTCCCGGGTGACCATGGCGAGCTGGGCGCGGGCCGCGCGCATGCGGGTCACCGCGTCGGTGACCGTGACGGAGGCGTCCAGGTCGAACGGCGGGTCCATCAGCTGCGCGGCAGTCGCCGGCATGCCGGCGGTGGTGGCCCGGACCGCTTCCCGGACGTGCACCACGCCCACGACCTGACCACCCGAGCCCGAGCCCGCTCCCGAGCCCGCAGAGGCCGACGCCGCACCGGAAGCGGCCACCGAAGAATCCGGCCCAGCCGCGCCGGAACTCGCCGCCGCCGACGCCGCCCCGGCAGAGACCGGCCCGGCAGAGACCGGCCCGGCAGAGGCCGAACCGGCAGAGGCCGAACCGGCAGAGACCGGCCCCGCAGAGAACGAACCGGCAGAGAACGAACCGGCAGAGAACGAACCGGCAGAGAGCGGCCCGGCAGAGACCACAGCCAGCCGCGACCGCCCGCTGCGCAGCGACGCCGCCTCCACCTCGGCCGCCGTCGACCCGGGTGACACTGTCACCAGCTGGTCGTCCGGGATCAGCAGGTCGCGGACCTTCGTCTCCTGCAGCTTGAGCATGCTTGTCAGCAGCTCCGTCTGCTCCGCCTCCAGCAGGCCTTCCGCGCGCGACCGTTCGAGGAGGATGTTCATCTCCTCCGGGCCGTGCGCCTGGGCGAGCTGGTCCTGCGCGTGCACCCCGAACGGCTTGAGCGCCGCGTTCGCCAGGCCGTTGAGGCCGACGAGGGCCGGCCGGATCGCCCGGACGAACGCGCGGAAGGGCAGCGCGAGGATCGTCGCCGAGCGTTCCGGGTCGGTGATGGCCCAGGACTTGGGCATCATCTCGCCGATCACGAGGTGCAGGAACGTCACCAGGACCAGGGCGAGCAGGAAGGCGATCACGCCGCTCGGGACGTCCGGCAGGCCGGCCGCGTGCAGGAGCGGGTGGACCAGGTGCTCGATGGCCGGTTCGGCGAGGGCGCCCAGGCCCAGCGTGCAGAGGGTGATGCCGAGTTGGGCGCCGGCGAGCATCAGGGCGAGGTCGCGGCTGCCGTCCAGCGCGGCGCGGGCGGCGCGGCTGCCCTCCGCCGCGGCGTGTTCGAGGCGGTAGCGCTTGCTGGCCACCAGGGCGAACTCGGCCGCCACGAAGAAGCCGTTGCCGGCGAGCAGGATCAGGGAGGAGATGACGGCCCAGGTCGTGCTCATCGGGTCACCCCCGACGCCGAGGCCGAAGACGAAGCCGCCGAGGGCGAGGAGGAAGCCGGCGACGCCGGGGACGAAGTCGACGAAGCCGAGATCCGGACCGATTCGGGTACGTGGCGGTCCACCGACAGCACCGCGAGGGCCGTACCCGAGTCGAGCGACACCGAGTCGCCGACCTGGGGGACGCGGCCGAGCTCGGCCATCACCAGGCCGGAGATGGTGTCGTAGCCGGCGGCCTCGGGCAGGGGTACGCCGGTCGCGTCGGTGACCTCGTCGATGCGCCAGCGGGCCGGGACGATCCACGAGCCGTCGTCCTGGCGGGCCGGGGCCGGCTCGGGCAGGTCGTCCTCGTCGCGGATGGGGCCGACCAGCTCCTCGGCGATGTCCTCGAGCGTGATGATGCCGGCGAAGCCGCCGTACTCGTCGACGACGCAGGCGAGCTGGCGGTGGCCGGCGCGCAGCCGGTCGAGCACCACGGGCAGGCGCAGCGAGGCCGGCACGAACAGCGGCGGCACGGAGATGTCGGAGATCCGTACGCGGGACCGCTCCGCCGCCGGCACGGCGAGGATGTCCGCGATGCCGACCACGCCGACGATCTCGTCCACGCCCGTGCCGGAGCGGACCGGGAAGCGGGAGCGGCCCGTGTCGAGCAGGGCGACGACCTGCGACGCCGGGTCGGACGCCTGCACGGTGTGCACGTCGACCCGCGGCACCATGACCTCGGACGCCGTCCGCCGGCGGAAGTCCAGCCCCCGGTCGAGCAGCGCCGACAGCTCGGGGTCGAGGTGCCCCTCGGCCCGCGACTCGGCGATGATCTGCTCGAGGTCCTCGGCGGTGGCGCCCTCGGGCAGCTCCTCGATGGGTTCGACGCCGAGCCGGCGCAGCAGCTTGGCGGCGGCCAGGTCGAACAGCTTGATCACCGGGCCGAAGACCGCGAGGTAGATCAGCGTGGAGCGGCTGAGCGCCTTCGCGACCGGTTCCGGGCGGGCGATCGAGAGGTTCTTGGGCGCGAGCTCGCCGAGCACCATCTGCACGACGGTGGAGATGGTGAGCGCGAGCACGAGCGAGATGGGCATGCTGACCGCGGCGGGAACGCCGGCGACGCCGAGGAGGTCGGCCAGGCCGTCGCCGATGAACGGCTCGGCCACGTAGCCGACGATCAGGCCGGTGACGGTGATGCCGAGCTGGGCGCCGGAGAGCACGAAGGAGAGGCGTTCGGTGACCTTGAGCGCGCGCTGGGCGGCCTTGTCGCCAGCCTCGGCATCCTGCCGCAGGCGGCCGCGGTCGACCGCGACGTAGCCGAACTCCTGGGCGACGAAATAGCCGGTCACGGCCGTCACCGCGATCACGAGCAGCACGCCCGCCAGGATCAACACGGGAGGGACCATGACGCGGAGAGGCGGGGGACGGGGAGCCGGGCCGAGCCCGGCTGACTACTGCCGATCACCCGACGAAGAATATCAGCGACCGCTGAAGATCCGCTGAACGAACGGCCCGGGCGGGCGAAGACCCGCCCGGGCATCGACGCGAGCTCAGGACCGGCTGATCACCACGTTGTCCACGGCCGCCTCGACGAGGCTGGCCGTGCCGGCGTCCGCGGCCTCCACCTGCAGCCGGACGCTCTGACCGGCGTACGCGGAGAGGTTCACCGTCGCCGTCTGCCACGCGGCGGCCCGGTTGCTCGCCGCCCCGGCCTGGCTGAACACGGTGGTCGCCGTGCTGCCGGAGATCACCTGTACGCGGAAGTAGTCGGCGCTGGACGCGTTGTTGAGGTGCGCCAGGTACCACGAGAACGACAGCGACAGCGTGCCCGTCGGCAGGGTGATGGCGGGCGAGCGGACGGTGGTCGTACCGCCGTCGACGTCGTAGGTGCCCGCGCTCGCACCGGCCGCCGCGCCGGTCACGAGGTCGTAGCTGCCGGTTGCGGCCGTACCGAGCTGGGTGGCGACGCCGGAGCTGGTGGCCGCCGGGTCGCCGCGTTCCCAGGCGCCGGCGGTCGCGGTATCGGTGCCGGCCGCGTTGGTGGTCCAGCCGGTGGCCGTCTCGAAGCCGTCGGAGTAGACCGTCTCACCGGGCGGCGGGGTCGCGGTGCCGGCTGCGAGCGTCCAGACCGCGTACGCGATCGCGTCGGAGTTGCGGTCCAGCGCGGTGTCGTTGATGTTCGAGACGGTGTCGCAGGCGCGGTGGTAGCAGGCGTCGAACGCGGCTTGCGTACCTCCCCAGAGCTGGACCTGCGCGGCGGTCTTGCGCCCCTCGGCGCCGGTGAAGATGCCGCCCGCGGGGATGCCGGCGGCGATGAACGGCCCGTAGTCGCTGCGGCCGTCGAAGTCGGTGCCGCGGGTCGGTACGCCGATCGAGCTGAAGTACGCCGCCAGCGTGCTCTCGATCTGCGCGGAGCCCGCGGGGCCGGGGCCGGAGCCGGTGCCGTCGGAGTTGTCGCCGTCGTAGAGGAAGTAGCCGGGGTTCGGCGAGGCGACCATGTCGAAGTTCAGGTAGCCGGTGATCGCGGCCTTCTGGGCGGAGCTGAGCGAGTTCACGTACGCGGTGGATCCACGCAGCCCGAGCTCCTCGGCGCCCCACCAGCCGAACCGCAGGTGCCGTTGCGGCTGGAAGCCGCTGCGCGCCACGGCCAGCGCGACCTCCAGGTTGGCGGCCGAGCCGGAGCCGTTGTCGTTGATGCCCGGTCCCGCCGTGACGCTGTCGAGGTGCGCGCCGACCATGAGGGTGTCGTTCGTGTCGCCACCCGGCCAGTCCGCGATGAGGTTGTAGCCGGTCGCACCGCCGTACGTGAAGGATTGCTGCTGGGTTTGGAAGCCGGCGGCATCGAGCAGGCCTTTCACGTAGGTGACGGAGGCCAGGTAGCCGGGCCGGCCGTGCGCGCGGTTGCCGCCGTTGGCCGTGGCGATCGACTGCAGCTGGCTCAGGTGGTTCTTCACGTTGGCGACGGGAATGTCCGGCGGGGTGACCGCGGCCGCCGAAGCCGGGGCCGCGGCGGCGACGGTCAGCAGCAGGGCCGTCGCGCCGATCAGGGGCAGTGCTCTCAAGGGGTCCTCCGCGGGCTCGGGGTCGCCGTCGCGCCGGGTGTGGCGGCGGCCACGCTGAGCATCGCAGAGAGAGCCGTCGATGCACTCATACCGACTGAGCCATACCTCAGCCCTCGGTGTAGAAGGTGCTGACGATCATGCCCCAGGTCGCGAAGTTCGCCGGCCAGTCGAGATCGCGGGTCGTCAGGCCGAACGCGTACGCCTTGCCGTCGGAGGCGATCCACCGCGTCATCGCGTGCATGCGATCGCCCGACGGCGCGTCGTACGCGTACTCCCAGTCGGCGGCGCGGGTCAGCGCGGGGACACGGCGGATCGCGTACTCCCGGTAGTCGGGCAGGCTGCCCGCTCCCTTGAGCCGGTTGACCTCGGCGCGGCAGGCCTTGACCGGATCGCCCTTGGGGTTGCGCTCCGGGTCGATGCTCAGGACGCGCAGGTTGCTGGGGTCACGGAAGCAGACCGTCGTGCCGACGCGCTCGTACGTCCAGCCGTCGGGCACCGCGATGTGGAAGTCGTCCAGCGTGAAGTACGACCAGCCGTCGTAGAGCGCCCAGCCGTTGCGCAGTTTCTCCGCGCCCGACTGCGGTGTCGTGCGCGTACCCGAGGTGGGTGGCTTGAGGCAGTTGACCGGGCTGAACCCTCCCGTGACGCCGCCGCCGGTCCCGGAGGACGTCAGCGCCTGCGGTGACGCGGCGACGGGCGGCGGCCGGGGGTCGTCGTCGCGCAGGGCCAGCCCGGCGGCCACGCCGGCGCTGCCCAGCAGCGCAGCCGTCACGACACCCGCCAGCGCCAGCCGCGAGCGCGGACGAGCCGGCGCGGGAGCCTGCCGCTGGGCCGGGATCAGTGGGGCACTGGGATGCTTCTCCCGCTCGGGCGGCGGCCCGGCCGCCCGCGCCGGACCCTCCTCCAGATCGGGCGGCCGCCGGGGCGACGGCACGGCCACGCGCGCCGGCTGAGCCGCGACGATCCCGCGCAGCCGCTCCCCCACCTGATCGGCGGTGAGACGCTCGACCGGCTCGCGCCGCAGCAGCCCGGTCAGCACGGGCGTGAGCGGACCCGCCCGCGTCGGCGGATCGGGCTCGTCGGTCGCGAGCGCCATCAGCGTGGCCATCGCGCTGTCCCGTGCGAACGGCGAGCGGCCCTCGACGGCGAAGTACAGCGTCGCGCCGAACGACCACAGGTCGGACTCCACCGTGGACGCGCCCTCGCGCGCGCGTTCCGGGGAGACGTACTGCGGTGAGCCGACGATCAGGCCGGGACCGGTCACCGCGCCGTCGTCGACGAACGTGGCGAGGCCGAAGTCGGTGAGCACCACGCGGCCGTCGGTGCCGATGAGCACGTTGTGCGGCTTGACGTCGCGGTGCAGCACCCCGGCGCGGTGCGCGGCGGTGATGGCCGACAGCACGTCGATGCCGATGCGGGCCGCCTCGGGCGGCGGGTAGGGCCCGTCCTCACCGACGACCTGGTGCAGCGAGCGCGACGGCACGTACTCCATCACGATCCACGGCAGATCCTCGGCGTGCACGACGTCGTAGATCTTCACCACGTGCGGATGGTTGAGCCGGGCCGCGCTGCGGGCCTCACGCAGCGTCCGCGTGCGCAGCCGTGCCTTCTCCTCGTCGGTCATCCACTCCGGCGGGACGAACTCCTTGACGGCGACGTCACGGTCGAGCATCTCGTCGCGCGCGAGCCAGACGCGGCCCATGCCTCCGGCCCCGACCGGCTCGTCGAGACGATACCGACCGGCTATGAGCATCCGCCTGACCGCCATCGGCCCCCACCCCGTCGCTTCGTCATGAGGATAGTCGCGGGTCCGCGACCCGGCCTACCACGATCACCCGGCCACCGCGTAGACCACCAGGTTGTCCCGGTAGGACCGCAGGCTCCGGTCGAACACTCCGCCGCAGGTGATGAGGCGTAACTGGCGGTCGGGGGTCGGGCCGTGGACGAGGTCGGCCGGGAAGTCGGATTTCGGATACCACGCCGTCGAGGTCACCGTGAAGGTCACCGTCCGGCCCCCGCGGGTCACCTCGATGCGGTCGCCGATGTCCACCTCGCGCAGCCGGTAGAACACCGCCGGGCCGCTCTTCGAGTCGACGTGGCCGGCCAGCACTGCGGGGCCGATGTCCCCGGGTGCGGTGCCGTCGGCGTACCAGCCGGCGCGCGCATAGCTCTCCGGCGGCACCAGTTCGCCGCCGGCTCCCAGATGCAGCGACTCCAGCGCGGTGTCGATGCCGACGGCCGCGACCCGCAGACGGGTCGGCGGGCCGCTGACCGCCGGCTGAGCGATCCGGAACGGGTCCGGCACGCCTTCCGGTTCCGGCCAATTCGAAGGTACGGGCACAGCAGGCGAGACGATGCTCGGCGGGAGCTGAGCCGACCGGCCCGGCGCACCGGTGCGAGCAGGCTCGTGGAGCAGCAGGTACCCGGCACCGACCACGAGTCCCGTGAGCAGGGAGACCACGGCCGCACGTACCCTCATCAGGCTGTTCGCCGGCCCCGCCGGAGGGCCAGGAACACGCCTCCGGCGAGCAGCGCGGTGACCGCCGCCAGCAGCAGCGCCGTCGGCAGCGGGCTCTGCGGCAGGCTGCCACCCGCACCCGTGGCCACCCC
The DNA here is from genome assembly GCF_040677315.1 of Actinoplanes sp. NPDC049316. NCBI lineage: Bacteria > Bacillati > Actinomycetota > Actinomycetes > Micromonosporales > Micromonosporaceae > Actinoplanes > Actinoplanes sp. NPDC049316. The sequence goes on from NZ_JBFAQM010000002.1 coordinate 552,996, forward strand.
GCCCTGCGGGACGCCACCCCGGCGCGCCGCGTCGATGTGCAGCTCCGGCTTGAGGCCGCCCTTCTTGTCGTCGAGGACCAGCAACGAGTACACGTTGCCCGCCCCGAGCGTGCAGGGCAGCTCACTCGTCGCGCCGCCGCCGCTGGGCTGCACCTTGACCGTCCACTTGCCGGGGTTCACCTCCCGGTAGGCGGTGGTGGTGGCGAACGCGACCCGGTCGGCGATGGTGGCACCGTTGGCGCCGCCCACGTCGAGCACGGGTGCGCGTACGGAGGCCTGAATGATCCGGATCTTCGACTCGTCGCGGCCGGGCAGCCGGAGGTCGTCCTTGAGCACGCGCAGGCCCAGATCGGCGTACCGGCCCACGCCCGCGACCGTGTACGCCCCGCCGTCGTTCACGGTGACCTGAGTGGTGAGCACCGGCGGGGCGCTCGCCGCGGCGCCCGCCTTGCGCATGGCGACGGAGTAGGAGCCCGTGGGCAGACGCAGGTAGTCGGACATGGCGCCGTACGCGACGCCGTCGAACTTCTGATCGGCGAGCGCACCGGACATCGACTTTAGATAGACGTCGACCGCCGGGGTGTCCGGTGAGAGGTGCGCGAGCCGGACGTAACCGGCGCCGGCGGCCCGGGCGGGCGTCGGGGACAGACCGAGCAAGGCCAGCCCGGTCAGCGCCGCTGCGATGATGCGTTGCACTTCAGCCTCCTGGTCGTGGGGCTCGTGTGGCATCGGGCGTGGCGGCGATCGATGCGCACGCTCTGCGCCCATCAATGTGCCGCACGTCACCAGACCGGCACCATGGTCCGTCCGGGCGGGCGGGCCCGCCCGCCGGGCGTCCGTCCTGTGGTCCAACGTCTGATTGATGCCCGTCTCCTCCTCGGCCCGTCGTCCCCCATTCGGACCGGCGGCGCCGGTGGATGTCCTGCGAGCCCGGGGAATTTTGTCGGACCCCCGGGGCACCATGGGACTGTGCGAGACGTGCTGGAGCAGTTCGGCCTGCCCACCCGGGAGTGGTTCAAGGCCGCCTTCGCCGCGCCCACGGCCGCCCAGGCCGGCGCGTGGCGGGCGATCGGCGCCGGCCGCAACGCGCTCGTCGTGGCGCCGACCGGCTCCGGCAAGACCCTCGCCGCGTTCCTCTGGTCGCTGGACCGGCTCGCCCACGAGGCGCTGCCCGAGGACCCGAAACACCGCTGCCGTGTGCTCTACGTCAGCCCGCTCAAGGCCCTGGCCGTCGACGTCGAGCGCAACCTGCGCGCCCCGCTGACCGGCATCCGGCAGGCCTCCGGGCGCCTGGGCGTGCCGCCGCCGGACATCACCGTCGGCATGCGCACCGGCGACACCCCGGCCGACGAGCGGCGCAGCTTCGCCCGGACGCCGCCGGACATCCTCATCACCACGCCGGAGTCGCTGTTCCTGCTGCTCACCTCGGCCGCGCGGGAGTCGCTGCGCGGCGTCGAGACGGTGATCATCGACGAGGTGCACGCGGTCGCCGCCACCAAGCGGGGCGCCCACCTGGCGCTGTCGCTGGAGCGCCTCGACGCGCTGCTGGAGCGCCCGGCCCAGCGCATCGGCTTGTCCGCCACCGTGCGCCCGATCGAGGACACCGCCCGCTTCCTCGGCGGCGCGCACGACGTCGAGATCGTCCAGCCGGGCAGCGCCAAGACCATCGAGGTCTCCGTCGAGGTCCCGGTCGAGGACATGACCCGCCTCGACGAGGTGCCCGACGTCGACCCCGACGACCCGGGCGCCGGCCGGCACTCGCCGTCCATCTGGCCTGCGGTCGAGGAGCGGGTGCTCGACCTCATCCAGGCGCACCGCTCGACCATCGTGTTCACCAACTCCCGGCGCGGCGCCGAGCGGCTCTGCGCGCGCATCAACGAGCTGGCTCTCGAGCGCGCCGGCGAGGAGCCGGCACCTGTCCCGGCCGCACGGCCGCCGGCCCAGGTCATGGCCCAGTCCGGCGAGGCGGGCGGCGCGCCGCCGGTGGTCGCACGGGCGCACCACGGCAGCGTCTCCCGAGAGGAGCGCAAGCAGATCGAGGAGGCGCTCAAGTCCGGGCAGCTGCCCGCGGTCGTCGCCACCTCCAGCCTCGAGCTCGGCATCGACATGGGCGCGGTCGACCTCGTGGTGCAGATCGAGGCCCCGCCCTCGGTCTCGGCCGGCCTGCAGCGCATCGGCCGCGCCGGTCACCAGGTCGGCGCGATCTCGCGGGGCGTGGTCTTCCCGAAGCACCGCGGCGACCTCGTCTCATGCGCCGTCGTCGCCGAGCGCATGGGCGAGGGGGCCATCGAGGAGCTGCGCTACCTGCGCAACCCGCTCGACGTCCTAGCCCAGCAGATCGTCGCGATGGTCGCCCTCGACCAGTGGCACATCGACGACCTCGCCGCGCTCGTGCGCCGCTCCGCGCCCTATGCGGAGCTGCCCGACTCCGCGTTGCACGCCGTGCTGGACATGCTGTCCGGCCGCTACCCGTCGACCGCCTTCGCGGAGCTGCGTCCCCGTCTCGTCTGGGACCGTACGACCGATCAGCTCACCGGCCGGCCGGGCGCCCAGCGTCTCGCCGTCACCAGCGGCGGCACCATCCCCGACCGCGGCATGTTCGGCGTCTTCCTGGCCGGTTCAGAGCGCGCCTCGCGCGTCGGCGAGCTCGATGAGGAGATGGTGTACGAGTCGCGCGTCGGCGACGTCTTCCTGCTGGGCTCCACCTCGTGGCGGATCGAGGACATCACCCCCGACCGGGTGCTGGTCTCCCCCGCCCCCGGCGCGCCCGCCCGGATGCCGTTCTGGAAGGGCGACGCGCTCGGCCGCCCGATCGAGCTGGGCCGGGCCATCGGCGCCCGGCTGCGCGGCCTGACCCGCGCCGGCGACGAGACGGCCGTGGCCTCGCTGCGCGAGTCGGGGCTGGACGAGTGGGCGGCGAACAATCTCGTGGCCTATCTGCGCGAGCAGCGCGAGGCGACCCGCAACCTGCCCGACGACCGTACGGTCGTGGTCGAGCGCTTCCGCGACGAGCTGGGCGACTGGCGGATGACCGTGCACTGCGTCCTGGGCGCCCGGGTCAACGCGCCCTGGGCGCTGGCCATCGGGCGCCGCCTCGGCGAGCGGTACGGCGTGGACGGCCAGGTCATGCCCTCCGACGACGGCATCGTGGTGCGCCTGCCCGACACCGCCGAGGAGCCGCCGGGCGCGGAGCTGGTCGCGTTCGACCCCGAGGAGATCGCGCAGATCGTCGAGGAGTCGGTCGGCACGTCGGCGCTGTTCGCCTCCCGCTTCCGCGAGTGCGCCGCCCGGTCCCTGCTGCTGCCCCGCCGCGACCCCCGCCGCCGGCAGCCGCTGTGGCAGCAGCGTCAGCGCTCGGCCCAGCTGCTCGACGTGGCCCGCGAGTTCGCCGACTTCCCCGTGACCCTCGAGGCCGCGCGCGAGTGTCTCCAGGACGTCTTCGACGTTCCCGGGCTGGTGGGGCTGATGCGCGAGATCGGCGGGCGCAAGGTCCGGCTCGTCGAGGCCGAGACGCCGCGCCCGTCGCCGTTCGCCCGCTCGCTGCTCTTCGGATACGTGGGCGCGTTCCTGTACGAGGGCGACGCCCCGCTGGCCGAGCGCCGCGCCGCCGCCCTCGCGCTGGACTCCACGCTGCTCGGCGAGCTGCTGGGCCGCGTCGACCTGCGCGAGCTGCTCGACCCGACCGTGGTCACCGAGAGCGAAAGCCAGCTGCAGTGGCTGACCACGCAACGCTCCCCGCGGGACGCCGAGGACGCGGCCGAGCTGCTCCGGCTGCTCGGTGACCTGTCACCGGCCGAGCTGACGGCCCGCTCGGTAGATCCGGCCTGGACGGAGCAGCTGGGCGCCGCCCGCCGGGCCATCCTCGTCCGCGTCGCCGGCGAGGAACGCTGGATCGGCGTCGAGGACGCGGGGCGTTACCGCGACGCGCTCGGCGTGGCCCTGCCCGTCGGGGTGCCCGAGGCCTACCTCGACCCGGTGGCCGACCCGCTCGGCGACCTCGTCGCCCGGTACGCCCGCACCCACGGCCCGTTCGCCGCGGCCACCTGCGCGGCCCGCTTCGGCCTGGGCGTCTTCGTCGTCGAACAGGCCCTCAAGCGGCTCAGCGCCACCGGCCGCGTCGTGTCGGGCGAGTTCTCCCCCGGCGGCGCCGGCACGGAATGGTGTGACGCCGAGGTGCTGCGCCTGCTGCGCCGCCGGTCCCTGGCCGCGCTGCGCCGCGAGATCGAGCCGGTGCCGCCCCGGGTGCTCGCGGCGTTCCTGCCCCGATGGCACCAGATCGGCGGCAACGCCCGGGGCGTCGACGCGCTCGCGGCCACCGTCGAGCAGCTCCAAGGCCTGGCCGTGCCCGCGTCGGCGTGGGAACGGCTCGTCCTGCCCGCCCGGGTCGCCGACTACGCGCCGCCGCAGCTCGACGAGCTCTGCGCGGGCGGCGAGGTGCTGTGGGCCGGCTCCGGCAGCATCTCCGGCGGCGACGGCTGGGTCACCCTCGCGTACGCGGACAGCGCCCCGCTGCTGCTCGCCCCGCCCGACGAGGAGCTCGCGCTCACGCCGCTGCACCAGGCTGTGCTGGATGCGCTCGGCGATGGGCAGGCGTTGTTCTTCCGTACGCTCTCCGACAAGGTCCGCTCCACAGACGACACAGAGCTCGCCGCCGCGGTGTGGGACCTCGTCTGGGCCGGCCACCTCACCAACGACACGTTCGCCCCGCTGCGCGCCCTGCTCGGCGGCAGCGGCGCCCACCGCGCCAAGGCGGCCCCGGCCCGCACCCGCTACCGCCACCCCGGCCGTCCCGGGCGCCCGGTCATGCCGTCCCGCGGCGGACCCCCCGCGATGGCCGGCCGCTGGTCCCGCCTCCCCGACCGCGACCTCGACCCCACCCGCCGCGCCGCGGCCCAGGCCGACCTCCTGCTGGAACGCCACGGCGTCGTCACCCGCGGGGCCGTCATGGCTGAGGGCCTCCCCGGGGGCTTCGCCGCGGTCTACCCCGTGCTCGGTGCCCTCGAGGAACGCGGAGCGGCCCGCCGCGGCTACTTCGTCGAGGGCCTCGGCGCCGCCCAGTTCGCGGTCCCCGGCGCCGTCGACCGCCTCCGAGCCCTGGCCGAACCGGCCGAGCTCGCCAAACGCACCGGCGCCACCGCCACCGTCCTGGCGGCCACCGACCCGGCCAACCCGTACGGCGCCGCCCTGCCCTGGCCGGACCGCATCGTCGACAGCGGCAACGGCGAACCCACCCCCGCCACCGGCCACCGCGCAGGCCGCAAAGCCGGCGCCCTGGTCATCCTCGTCGCCGGCGACCTCATCCTGTACGTCGAACGCGGCGGCCGCACCCTGCTGTCCTTCACCGACGACACGGAGGCCCTGATCGCGGCGGGCCAGGCGCTGGCGCGCTCGGTCACCTCGGGAGCCCTGGGCCCGATGTCGGTGGAACGAGCCGACGGCGAATCGGTGCACTCGTCGCCGCTCCGGGACGCGCTGACAGCGGCCGGCTTCCGCGCGACGCCGCGCGGACTCCGGCTACGCGGCTGAGGCCACGCCGGCTCCGGCTACGCGGCCGAGACCACGCCGGCCCCGGCTACGCGGCCGAGACCACGCCGGCCGAGACCGCGGGCGCTGCGACCGCGCTGGATGAGCCTGCGCTGCTTGCGGCTGCCCGAGCTGCGGTCGCGCTGACTGCGACCGCGCGGCGACCGCCCGGGCTGCTCGGAGCGCGCTGCGGCCGCGCGGGCCAAGGCTGCGCTGATTGCGGCGCTGCGGGCTGCAATCGCGTTGGCTGGCCGCGCTGCTTGCGGCTGCGGTTGCCTTGGGTGCGGCCGCGCGGGCTGAGACCCGCGCCGGCTCGCCGGTCAGCTGGGGCCGTGCGGCCACCGGATCGTGAACATCCAGTCGGGGCCGTCCTCGCCGGCCTCGTCCAGCTCCTCCGTCCGGCTCAGCCCCGCCCGTTGCGCGACCGTCTGCGAGGCGAGGTTCTCCGGGCGTACCCGGGCCAGGATGGGCCACTCCGGCAGGTGTTCGCCGGCCCATCGCACCACCGCACCCGCGGCCTCGGTGGCGAGGCCGCCGCCCCAGTGCGCCGGGTCGAGACGGTAGAAGAGGTTCAGCACCTCGCGTTCCCGGAAGCGGACGAACTTGAGGCCGCAGAAGCCGATTGTCGTTCCCGCGTCCGCCCCGGCCACCGACTCGCCGTCCCGCGCGGCGACCACCCAGTAGCCGAAGCTGTGCCGCCGCCAGTGGTCGTCCCAGCGCAGGAAGAGGCGCTTCGCCTCTTCGCGATCGGTCAGCAGGTCCGACGGGTTGTGGCGGCAGCATTCCGGGTTGCTGTGGATCTCGAAGATCACATCGAGGTCGCTGGGTGCGGGTCGGCGCAAAGCCAGCCGCGCGGTGACAATCTCCACGGTTCGCGACTTTACGATCTAGACCGGCATCCATTCCAACCCGACACATACCGCCCCGCCAGGTTGAGTAGCCGGGCGGGGCGGAATGAGCAGAGAATCAGCGGCTGAGCTCAGGAGAGCTGCGGCGCCACGGCGCTCGCGACCAGTTCGAGGTGGTCCAGGTCGGACAGGTCCAGCGCCTGCAGGTACATGCGCGTGGCGCCGGCTTCGGCGTACCGGCCGAGGGTGTCCACGACCTGGTCCGGCGTACCGACGATGCCGCCGTTGCCGCGCATCTCCTCGACCTCGCGCCCGATCGCCGCGGCCCGGCGGGCCACCTCGGCGTCGTCGCGGCCCACGCAGAGGACCGCTGCGGCCGAGAACGCCGGCGGGGTCGTACGGCCGATCCGCGCCGACGCCTCGCGTACCCGGTCGAACATGCCGGCGACGTCCTCGATCTTGGCGAACGGGGTGTTGAACTCGTCCGCGTAGCGGGCGGCGAGGGCCGGGGTGCGCTTCTTCCCCGCGCCGCCCACGATGATCGGCGGCCGCGGCGACTGGACCGGCTTCGGCAGGGCCGGGGAGTCGAGCAGCTGGTAGTGCTTGCCGTCGAAGCTGTACGTCTCGCCCAGCGGGGTGGTCCACAGGCCGGTGACGATCTCGAGCTGCTCCTCGAGGCGGTCGAAGCGCTCGCCCAGCGGCGGGAACGGGATGCCGTACCCGGTGTGTTCGGCCTCGAACCAGCCGCCGCCCAGCCCCAGCTCGACCCGGCCGCCGCTCATCGCGTCGACCTGGGCGACGCTGATGGCGAGCGGACCGGGCAGCCGGAACGTCGCCGAGGTGACCAGCGTGCCGAGGCGGATGCGGGAGGTCTGGACGGCGAGGCCGGCGAGGGTGACCCACGCGTCGGTGGGGCCGGGCAGGCCGTCACCGCCCATCGCGAGGTAGTGGTCGGAGCGGAAGAAGCCGTCGTAGCCGGCTTCCTCGGCGAGCCGGGCGACCCGGAGCAGGTCGTCGTAGCCGGCGCCCTGCTGAGGTTCGGTGAAGATGACGAGACGCATGACGCCAAATCTGCCAGACCGGACGACACGCCCCGGGGAGGCGGAGCCGCCCCGGCGCACACTCAGCGTGCCGACGCAGTAACGTAAATGCCCATGGGCGCCTATGGATGGATCAGCCTCACCACAGACTACGGCACTTTCGACGGGTTCGTCGCCGCGTGCCACGGGGTGATCGCTCGCTTCGCTCCGGCCGTACGTGTCATCGACGTCACACACCACGTGCCGCCGGCCGACGTGGCGCGCGGGGCCGCGGTGCTGGCGCAGACGGCGCCGCACCTGCCGTCGTCCGTGCATGTCGCCGTCGTGGACCCTGGGGTCGGCACCGACCGGCGCGGCATCGCGATCGGCACGCCGAACGGCCTCCTCGTCGGCCCGGACAACGGCCTGCTGGTGTGGGCGGCCGAGGCGCTGGGCGGCCTGGAGACGGTGGTGGAGCTGACCAACGAGGACTGGTTCCTCGGTGACGTCTCGCGGACCTTCCACGGCCGCGACATCTTCTCGCCGGTCGCCGCCCGGCTCGCGCTGGACGCCCCGCTGAGCGACGCCGGCCCGTCCGTCGACCCCGCCACGGTGGTCCGGCTGGCCGACCCCGTCGTGGCCGTCGGCGACGGGTGGCTCGAGGCCGAGGTCGTGACCGTCGACCGGTTCGGCAACGTCCAGCTCGCGGCGGGCGGCTCGATGCTCAGCGGGCTCGGACCGGAGCTCGTCGTCGGCAACGTCAAGGCCCGGCGGGCCCAGACCTTCGGGGACGCCGGTCCGGGCGAATTGATCGTGTACGAGGACTCCGCCGGTCGCGTGGCCGTCGCCGTCAACGGCGGCCGCGCGGTGGTCGTCCTGTCCGTCCGACCCGGGGACATGCTGCGGATCGCCGAACGGTAGCCGCGCGCCGGCCCGGCGGCGTCACCGTGCCGTAGCCCCGCGCCGGCCCCGCAACGCCGCCGCGCCGTGGCCGTGCGCCGCCCCGGCCGCGTCGCTGTGCGGGTCAGGGTCCGGTCCGGCCCACCGGGGACAGGATGATTGCGCCGCGCCGCCCGGGGCAGGATGGAGACCATGCCCGAGGGTGACACCGTCTGGAACACGGCCCGCGTCCTGGAACGAGCCCTGACCGGCGACGTCCTCACCGGCTCCGACTTCCGCGTGCCCCGGCTCGCGACCACGGACCTCACGGGCTGGACGGTCGCCGAGTCGGCCAGCCGCGGCAAGCATCTCCTGCTCCGCCTCACCCGCGACGAGCAGGCGATGACCTTGCACTCGCACCTGCGCATGGAGGGCGCGTGGCGCGCGTACGCGCCCGGCGAACGCTGGACGGGCCGGCCCGCGCACCTGATCCGGGTGGTGCTGTCGACGAAGCGCTCGGTGGCGGTCGGGTACCACCTGCACGAGCTGACGCTCGTCCCCACCGCCGACGAGGACTCGCTGGTCGGCCATCTCGGCCCGGATCTGCTGGGCGCCGACTGGGACCCGGACGAGGCCGTACGCCGCATCGCCGCCAAGCCGGAGGCTAGCATCGCGGAGGCCCTGCTGGACCAGCGGAACCTGGCCGGCGTCGGCAACCTCTACAAGGCGGAAACGCTGTTCCTGCGCGGTCTCTGGCCGTGGACCCCGGTCGGGCAGGTGAAGGATCTGAGCGGCACGGTGAAGATGGCGCAGAAGCTCGTGGCCTCCAACCGCGGCCGCTGGACTCAGACAACCACCGGATCACTGCGAAAAGGCCAAACCAGCTACGTGTACGGCCGCAGAGCACAGCCGTGTCGCCGCTGCGGTACGGCGATCCAGAAGGCGGAACAGGACGAGCGGGTCACGTACTGGTGCCCGCACTGCCAGCCCGAGCCGTGACCCGCGCACCGGCGCCCAGATCGGACGCCGGGGTGTCGGCGGACTGGGCGCGAGGGTGGGCCGGGACGCGGGGCGCCGGCGACCGGCATTCCTCGCGCCGGGAATTCAGGCCGCGCGCCGCGCGCCGGGGGTTCAGGCCGCGCGCCGGGGGTTCAGGCCGCGCGCCGCGCCGAGGGCCGGGCGACGAGGGCCGGGCGCCGGCCGGGCGACGAGGGCCGGGCGCCGGGCGGGCGACGAGGGCCGGGCGCCAAGGCCGCGAGCCACGGCGCCGGGGTTCAGGCCGCCGGCGTTGACGGGCGGCGGAGTTCGGACAGTCCCTCGGCGATGCCGCGCAGCCGATCCGTCGCGTCGATCAGCCCCGCGAGCGCCGGGTGCTGGTCCGCGGCCGGGTGCCCGTCCTCGGCGACGTAGCTCGCCGCCGCCGCCACCAGGCCTTCGAAGGCGGTGACGCCCTCGCTGAACTGGGTGGCCAGGCTTTCGTGGGACTGTTGCAGGGTCGCGCGCCGGTCGGGGGGCGTGAGGGGCAGCGCCCGTTCGACGCCGGCCACACGCTGGCCGAGGTCGCGCAACCACTGCTCGGCCACCGCCGCCTCGAGGACCGCGCCTTCGCCGGGCCCGGTCAGGCGGCCGGCCAGCGCGGCCAGGGTGGCGGACGCGCGATCGAGGCGGTCCCAGGTCTGGGCCACGGCGGAGCCGCGGACGGCGTACCGGTTGCGCTGGCGGCGTACCTCTTGGAGGACCTGACGGCCGGCCGGGAGGCGTTCGACGGCGGAGATCAGGCGCTGGCCCGGAAGGGCCGGCGGCGGGGCGGGTGTGGCGGCGAGCTCGCGGTGGTCCTGCCAGCGCCACCAGGCGAGGGCGACGGAGGCCCCGGCCGAGGCGGCCCAGACGGCGTCGGCGACCCCGATCCCCGCGTACGGCGTGAGCACCGCGGTGGCCGCGGTCAGACCCCCGCCGATGACGCTCCACCGCCGCGCAGAACCCCGCAGCCGCTTGAGCCGCCGGAAGTACCTGGTCCGCTCGTCCACCGTCCGCTCCCTTCCCTCCCTGGCCGCAAAGCCTCAGCCGCGCGGCACGACCCGGCGGCACGAGCCCGGCCCGACCGAGGGGGCCCGACCCGGCCGGACCTGCCCGCGCAAGCCCGACCCGACCGGCCAGACCGGCCCGGCCGAGCGGCCGGACCCGGCCGCGCAAACCGGCCCGACCGTGCGGCCAAGCCCGGTTTGCACAACCCGGCCAGACCGGCCCGGCCGTGCAAGCCGGTCCGGCCGTGCAAGCCGGTCCGGCCGTGCAAGCCGGTCCGGCCGTGCAAGCCGACCCGGCCGCGGAACCCCCGGGTCGGCTGCGAAGCCCGAGCAGGCCGTGACGCCCTGCTTGAATGCCGGGCCGCGACCCCGTTGGCGCCGCGGCCCGCGGCTGTTCGGGCCGGCCGGTCAGCCAGCTGCCGTGGTGTCCCCGCGCTTGCTGTTCATGCTGGCCCTGATCTCGTCCAAGCGGGCGACGCTGGCCGGGTCCGCCGCCGGGGCGGCCTGCTCGACCTGCGGCTGCGCCGGGGCGCTGCCGAGCTTCTCGCCCGCCATGCTGGCGCGGATCTGCTCCAGGCGGGACGAGCCGGCCAGGTCGAGGCTGGATTTCTGCACCTCGAGCATGCGGCCCTCGACCGAGTTGGAGGCCAGCTCCGCGCGGCCCATCGCGTTCGCGTAGCGCTGCTCGATCTTGTCGCGCACCTCGTCGAGCGACGGCGTGTTGCCGGGCGCAGCGAGCGACGACATGGATTCGAGCGACCTGGCCACGGTCTCCTGCATCTTGGCCTGTTCGAGCTGGCTGAGCAGGCGAGACCGCTCGGCGATGCGCTGCTGCAGCACCATCGCGTTGTTCTCGACCGCCTTGCGGGCCTGGCCGGCGGCGGAGAGCGCCTGGTCGTGCAGGGTCTTCAGGTCCTCCATCGACTGCTCGCCGGAGACCAGCTGGGTGGCGAGCGTCTGGGCGGTGGACTCGTACTTCTGCGCCTCGGCCTCGTCGCCGGCCGCGCGGGCCCGGTCGGCGAGGACCAGCGCCTGGCGGGCCATGCCCTGCAGCTTCTCGACCTCGGACATCTGCCGCGACAGCTTCATCTCGAGCTGACGCTGGTTGCCGATCACGGCCGCGGCCTGCTGCACGAGCGCCTGGTGCTGCCGCTGGGCATCCTCGATGGCCTGCTGGATCTGCACCTTCGGGTCGGCGTACTCGTCGATCTTCGCGCCGAAGAGCGCCATCACGTAACGCCAGCCCTTGACGAACGGGTTCGCCATATCCGCGGTATCCCCTCAATGTCGCTGCATCGGACGCGCCACCGACGCGGGCCCGAGGGGTCTCTCACGATGGCGCGGGCTCCATCGTGTCAGCTCCTCGCCACCGGCGTCACGTGACCTCGGGGGGATCTCAGGGTGTTCCAGGGGGATCCCCCACGTCGAGGTTACGCGCCGGCCGCCGTTCCGGCGACGCCACGGCCACCGCGGCGGGCAGCCGAAAGGCGACGCGGAGCGGGGAGAGGGAGACAATGCGGGCGAGGCAGGACAGGGAAGGACGGCCCACACGGCCCGCGCGGCCGACGGACCCGGGCGCGGCCGGAAAACGCACACGGCCAGCAAGCCCCGCGCGACCAGAGGACCGCACGGCCGGACAACCGCGGCGCCGCCGGAGAGGCCCGAGGGGCCGGAAGACCGCGCGACAGCCCGAGCGGCCGGAGGGCCGCTTCCCAGCTCCGGCCCCACCCCCGCCCCCGGAGGAAAGACCGGAACCTCGATCAGGCGGCGTAGATGACTTCCCGCTTGCGCCGCGTGCGCAGCGTGGCCTTGAGCGGGGTGTCCTGGCGTACGGAGACCGACACGGTGCCGTCCGTGGTGACCTGGCGGACGGCCGCGGCCTCGGCTGCCTTGGCGGCGGCCGCGCTCTTGACGGCGGCCGCGGCGGGCTGCGGCACCGGTGCGGCACCGGAGCCGGTGGATTCGACCGGGGTGGGCTCGACGGGCACCAGCACGCCGTCCATGTCCTCGGCGAGGGCGAGGGTGTCGCTCACCTCACCGAGCACCTCGGAGAGGCGGGCGCCGAGGGCCTCGCAGATCGCCGCGAGCAGCTCGCTGGACGCTTCTTTTTGGCCACGTTCGATCTCGGACAGATATCCCAGGCTGACGTTGGCGGCGGTCGACACCTCACGCAGCGTGCGGTGCTGTCCCTGTCGGCGCGCCCGAAGTGCGTCACCGATTACCCGGCGTAGCAGGACCATGGCACCTCCTCCTGCGGCGGGGCCGCCGGCAGCCGCCGGAGGCTTCCCGCAACCGTACCCGCTGCGGGCCACACCGACATCCTGCCCCGCCGATTTCCGGGACTCCCGGGAACGGACGTCTTCCCGCGAGACTGTTGATACACATCACCGTTGATGATCAACCGGCCGGGTCAGCGGGGCATTCCCACGTCGGCTTTGCGCAGCTCATCGACGAGAAGCGCGAACGCCGAGGTCATCGTCTCGTGCCGGATGGCGCTGCGGGAGCCGCTGAGCGACAGCTCGCGCACCACGGTGCCGACGGGTCCCGCCACTGCGACGAAAACCATCCCGACGGGTTTGCCGTCCTGGGGCTCGGGGCCGGCGACGCCGGTCGTGGCGAGGCCCCAGTCGGCCCCGCAGCGCGCCCGCGCACCCTCGGCGAGGGCCCGGGCCACGTCCGCGTCGACCGGGCCGCGGTCGGCGAGCAGATCCTCCGGTACGCCGGCGAGCGAGTGCTTGAGGTCGGTGGCGTACACGACGAGGCCGCCGCGGAAGACGGAGCTGACGCCGGGGATCTCGACGAAGGTGGCCGCCAGCAGACCGCCGGTGAGCGACTCCGCCACCGCCACCGTCTGCCGCCGGTCCACCAGCTCGTGCACAGCGGCGGCCGCGGTCGCGCCCGTGTCCATGCCGACGTCGATGTGATGGGTGGTGTCCGAGCCGTTGATGCTCAACCTCTGCCGGTTGCCTTTCTGCGAATGCGTACGGCCTGCAGCACGTAGTCCACGCCCGTGATCATGGTGATCAGCAGCGCGGCCACCATGAGCACGGTCCCGACCGCGTCGAACGGCTCGGGCACCGGCCACAGGAACCAGGCGATCGCCGCGATCTGCAGCGCCGTCTTCAGTTTTCCACCTCGGCTGGCCGGGATGATGCCGTATCGGATCACCCAGAAGCGCAACGCCGTCACGCCCCACTCGCGCAGCAGGATGAGGCCGGTGATCCACCACGACAGCCGGTCGTACGCCGAGAGCAGCACGAGCGCGCTGCCGGTGAGCGCCTTGTCCGCTATCGGGTCGGCGACTTTGCCGAACGACGTCACCAGGTGGTAGCGGCGCGCGATCCAGCCGTCGGCGAAGTCCGTGGCGGACGCCACGCAGAAGGTCAGGCAGGCCACCATGCGCCAGCCCGGCTCCGTCATGCCCGACACCACGACGAGCACGACGAAGACGGGGACGAGCACGATCCGGACGGCGGTGAGCAGGTTCGCCGGGTTGTTCAGCGGCACCGGCCTGGGCGCAGTCACCGGCTCGTCGGTCATGGCGCGGCCGTCGGTACGGGCGCCGCCCCCGCCATGAAGGCAGCGCCGCCCCCGGCCGACGCCGCTCCGGCCGACGCAGCGCCAGGCGCGGCTCCAGCTGAGGAAGCAGCACCAGGCGTGGCCCCGGCCGACGCGGCAGCGCCGCCGCGCGACGTAGACACCCGGCTTGCCGCTGAGATCATCTCCACCGGCACGGCGACCAGGTCGACGCCCTCGGTGCCCGTCACCCGCGCCCGGACCAGGTCCCCCGGGCGCAGCGCGGCGAGGTCCACCCCCGCGTCCCCGGCCACCAGCGTGGTGGAGCCGTCCACCTCGGGCGCCTGGTGCTCGGCGCGGCCTTCGATCTCACCGGCGTCGACCGTGTCCACGAGGACGTCGACGAACGTGCCCAGGCGGTCCTCCGCGCGCTGCGCGCACAGCTCGTCGGCGAGGTCGCTGATCCGCGCGTACCGGCGCTTGATCGTGTCCTCGCGCACCTTGCCGGACAGGCCCGCGGCCTCCGTGCCGTCCTCGTCGCTGTAGTCGAAGACGCCGATGGCGTCGAGGCGCGCCTCGGTGAGGAAGCGCACCAGCTCGTCGACGTCCTGCCGGGTCTCGCCCGGGAAGCCGACGATGAAGTTGCTGCGCGCCCCCGCCCCGGGCGCCAGCGCGCGGGCCGAGGCGAGCAGCTCGAGGAAGCGCTCGGTGGAGCCGAACCGGCGCATCCGGCGCAGCACCGGCTCGCTGGAGTGCTGGAACGACAGGTCGTAGTACGCGGCCACACCGGGCGTCGTGGCGATGACCTCGACCAGCCCGGGCCGGGTCTCGGCGGGCTGCAGGTAGCTGGCCCGCACCCGCACGATGCCGTCGATGGCGGCCAGCTGCGGCAGCAGCTTCTCCAGCGCGCGCGGGTCACCGAGGTCCTTGCCGTACGACGTGCTGTTCTCGCTGACCAGCACCAGCTCCCGCACGCCCGTGCCGGCCAGCCACTCCGCCTCGGCGAGCAGCTCCTGCGGGTCGCGGGAGACGAACGCGCCCCGGAACGCGGGGATCGCGCAGAACGAGCACCGGCGGTCGCAGCCGCTGGCGAGCTTCAGGCTGGCGACGGGTCCGGTGTCGAGCCGGCGCCGCAGCACCTTGCGCAGGTGGGCCGGGGTGTGTTCGTCGACGGTCGCGTGCCCGGGGACGACGACCTTGGCGGCCTGCCGGTTGACCGGGGTGAGCGGCAGCAGCTCGCGGCGGTCGCGCGGGGTGTGCGAGTCGAAGCGCTCCCCCGCCAGCACGCCGTCGAGCCGCGCGGCGATGTCGGTGTAGTCGTCGAAGCCCAGCACGGCCTGCGCCTCGGGGAGGCTTTCGGCCAGCTCCCGCCCGTACCGTTCGGCCATGCAGCCGGCGGCGACCACCTTGGCGCCGGTGTCGGCGGCGGCGAGCAGGGTCTCGATCGAATCCTGCTTCGCCTTCTCCACGAAGCCGCAGGTGTTGACGACCACCACGTCGGCGCCCTCGGCGTCCGTGCTGACCTGCCAGCCGCCTTCGTCGAGGCGCGCGGCGAGCTCCTCGGAATCGACCTCGTTACGGGCACAGCCGAGGGTGAGCAGAGCGACACGGCGAACAGGGGGAGTCAACGACACCCGACAAGGTTACCGGCAGCCCCCGCGGCGCGGTGTCGCCCGCACGGCTGCCTGTGGACAACCGGATCAGTCGTCGAGCCTGAGGGTGGCGAGCGTCGCCTCGAGCTCGTCCGGTTTGACCAGCACCTCGCGGGCCTTCGAGCCCTCGGACGGGCCGACGATGCCGCGGGTCTCCATCAGGTCCATCAGCCGGCCCGCCTTGGCGAAGCCGACCCGCAGCTTGCGCTGCAGCATCGACGTCGAGCCGAACTGCGAGGTGACGACGAGCTCGATCGCCTGGAGCAGGACGTCGAGGTCCTCGCCGATCTCCTCGTCGATCTCCTTCTTCTTGTTCGCCACCGGGGTGGTGACGTCCTCGCGGAACTCGGGCTCGCGCTGGTCCTTGCAGAACTTGACGACCTGGGCGATCTCCTTCTCGTCCACCCAGGCGCCCTGGATGCGGATCGGCTTGGACGCGCCCATCGGCAGGAACAGGCCGTCGCCACGACCGAGCAGCTTCTCCGCGCCGGGCTGGTCGAGGATGACCCGGGAGTCGGCGAGCGAGCTGGTCGCGAACGCGAGCCGGGACGGGACGTTGGCCTTGATCAGGCCGGTCACCACGTCCACCGAGGGCCGCTGGGTGGCCAGCACGAGGTGGATGCCGGCCGCGCGGGCCAGCTGGGTGATGCGGACGACGGAGTCCTCCACGTCGCGCGGCGCGACCATCATCAGGTCGGCGAGCTCGTCGACGATGACCAGGAGATACGGGTACGGCTTCATGATCCGCTCGCTGCCCGCCGGCGCCGTGATCTCGCCGCTGCGCACCTTGCGGTTGAAGTCGTCGATGTGACGTACGCCGTTGGCCGCCAGGTCGTCGTAGCGCATGTCCATCTCGCGGACGACCCATTCCAGGGCGTCGGCCGCCTTCTTCGGGTTCGTGACGATCGGCGTGACGAGGTGCGGAATGCCCTCGTACGCGGTCATCTCCACCCGCTTGGGGTCGACCAGCAGCAGCCGCACCTCATCCGGGGTGGCCCGGGTGAGCAGCGACACCAGCAGCGAGTTGAGGCAGGACGACTTGCCCGCGCCGGTGGCGCCCGCGATGAGGATGTGCGGCATCTTGGCCAGGTTGGCGACGACGAAGCCGCCCTCGATGTCCTTGCCGAGCGCGACGAGCATCGGGTGGTGGTCGGCGGTGGCGGCCCGCGAGCGCAGCACGTCGCCCAGGGACACGTTCTCCGGGTCGGTGTTGGGGATCTCCACGCCGACCGCGCTCTTGCCGGGGATCGGCGAGAGGATGCGCACGTCCGGCGACTTCACCGCGTACGCGATGTTGCGCGACAGCTGGGTGATCCGCTCGACCTTGACGCCCGGGCCGACCTCGACCTCGTAGCGGGTGACGGTCGGGCCGCGGGTGAACCCGGTGACCTGCGCATCGATGTTGAACTGGTCGAAGACCCCGGTGAGCGCGGCCATGATCTCGTCGTTGGCGCGGCTGCGGGCCTTCGGCGGCGTGCCCTTGCCGAGCAACGTGGGCGGCGGCAGGCGGTAGTCGCCGGGCACCGAGGAGATCTCCAGCTGCTCGGCGCGGGTGGGCAGCGGCGAATGCTCGGGCGGCTCCGGCGCCTTGCGGCTGGCCGGGAGCTTGGCCGCACGCGGCAGCGCCACCGTGTCGTGCAGGATCTCCTCCTCGCCGTCCTCGCCTTCCTCCGGCGCGAGCCCGATGTCGGCCAGCGCACCCTGACGGCGGCGGGCGGGGCGGCGGCGCTTCGGCTCGTCGGCGTCCGGCTCGTCGTCGCCGAGGTCCGGCAGCTCCGGCACGGGCAGCGGCGCGCGGGCCGTCGACCGGCCCAGGAGCACGTCGGTCAGGAGCATCAGGCGCTCGGGGATCTTGTTGATCGGCGTCGCGGTGATGACGAGCAGACCGAAGACGAAGAGCAGAACGAGCAACGGTACGGCGACCCACGCGGTCACCGCGCGCTCGAGCAGCGCACCGACGCCGTACCCGACGAGGCCGCCGGCGTTGGTGAGGGCGACGTCGTCGCGAGGCTGCTCCGAGATGTGCAGGAGGCTCGCGGTGGCGATCAGCAGCGCGCTCCAGCCCACCACCGACCGGCCACGGTGCTCCGGATCGGCGGGCTTGCGCATGAAGCGGATCGCGCCGTACAGCAGGAGCAGCGGCAGCAGGACGCCGAGGCCGCCCAGGAACAGGCGTACGGCATCGGCCAGCCATCTGCCCACCGGGCCGGCGGAGCCCGCCCAGACCGCGACGCCGACGAGGATCGCGAGCCCGAGCATGAGCAGGCCGGCGCCGTCGCGGCGGTGCTCCGGATCGATGTCCTTGGCGGTGGCGGCCTGGCGCCCGACGCCGCGGGCCACCCAGCCGACGCTGTGCGCGACGCCCATCCACAGGGCGCCGACGCCACGGCCGAGGCCACCGGCCACCGCCGCGCCGACGCTGGGCCGGGCACGGGTGGCGCTGCGGGCCCGGGGACGCGGCGCGGCCTTGCGCGCGGGAGCTGCCTTGCGCGCGGGCGCGGCGGCGGCCTTTCGGACCGGCTGACGGGCGCGCGCCGACGCGGCGCCGCCCTTGGACGCGGTGCGACCCCGGCTCGCCGGAGGAGTACGGCCCGCCATGCCCATACCGTAACGGCGTGGCGCTCGCGAGCCCGCGCGCCGCACCGTGACCAGGATTCGCTTTTTCGCCCGTTTAGGATCAAGGAATGCCCGAGCCGCTGCAGCCGCTGAGCCACGACATGATCGTCGCGGCGCTGACCGCCCGAGACTTCAGCCACTTCGTGGACGACGACGGTGACATCGGCGGCAACTGGCAGGGCTGCCTGATCTTCTTCTTCCGGTTGGGAAAGAACAGGGAGATCTTCCAGGTCAGGGCCCTGACGCACGCGGAGTTCAGCACCGACGACGTGCCCCGGCTGTACGCGTTCTGCAACGCCTGGAACCACGACCGGCTCTGGCCCAAGGCGTACGTGCACACCGGCGACGACGGCGTCGTGCGCGTGGTCGGCGAGGTCGGGGCGGACTTCGAGCACGGCGTCACGCCGGAGCAGCTAGACCAGGTGATGATCTGCGGCATCGCCACGGGCGTCGAGCTTGCCGAGGCGGTGGCGGCGCTGCAGTAGGACGAATCCCGTCCACGAGATCACGACCAGCACGGCCACCACGATCTGCGCCACCCACTCGTACCCGTGCGGGTAGAAGATGCCGGCGGCGTAGTTGTCGAGGAAGCCGCCCTGCAGCGGCGGCAGGCCGAGACCTTCCCGGCCCCGGTCCTGCAGCCAGGTCAGCGGGCAGTAGAGCTTGGCCACCACGATGACCAGCAGCCACAGGGCCGCGGCCACCTGCAGCCAGATCAGGCGCGGCCAGCGCCAGGCCAGGAAGCCGCCGAAGATGCCGAACGCCAGGAACGCGTAGTGCGCCGCCACGGCGAAGACGATCATCAGCGTGTAACCCACGCCTCAACGGTAGCGACGCAGCGCCGCCCGCGTAGGACGGAGGATGACCTACGCGGGCGGCACGACCGGGACCGTTGAACGTCAGTTGTGGTGGCGGTGCCCCCGGCGGTGGTTGCCGCCCTGCTGCTGGCCGCCGTCACCCGCCGGCGGGGTGGTCGCCTCGGCCGGCGGGGCGGTGGTCGCCTCGGCCGGCGGCGTCGCGCCGCCGCCGGAGCCACCCGAACCGGTGGTGAGCAGCGTCAGGTTGTTCGTCTCGAGGATCTCGGTGATCGGCTGGAAGAACGTCTCACCGCCGACCGTGCAGTCGCCGGAGCCGCCCGAGGTGACCCCCTGCGCCTGGTCGCCGGAGAGCCACGGGCCGCCGGAGTCGCCGCCCTCGGCGCAGACGTCCGTACGGGTCAAGCCCGTGACCGAACCCTCCGGGTAGTTGACCGTCTCGTTCTTCGACAGGATCGTCCCGCAGCGCGTACCGGTGGTGGAGCCGGAACGGCACACCGCGGCGCCCACCGGCGACTCGGTGGCACCACCGACCGGCAGCGCGTTGCCGTCGAAGTCGTCGACGAACGGCTGCAGCTGGACGTTCGCGCCGGTCTGCACCACGCCCATGTCGGCGTTGCCGGGGAACACCGAGGCCACGACCTGGCCCTGCGCCTGACCGTCGAGGTCGGTGGTCCGCGTACCCTCCTCGCCGCAGTGGCCGGCGGTGACGAAACCGCCCTCGACCGCGAAGCCGATCGAGCAGCGGGCCTGGGCGTTGCCCAGGTTGATGAAGTACGGCTGCGCGCCGATCACGTCGGCCAGCGGCCGCGGGGCGCTCTTGACCGTGACCACCTTGACGGCGGAGGTCGGCAGCCCGGCGTCCGCGACGAGGTCCCACGCGTGGTCCGCGTCGCCCGGCAGCGCCTTCACCACGATCTGGTTGGCGGCGACGTCCACGTACCAGCCCGGCAGGTCCCGGTCGGCCTTCGTCGCCGCGGTGTCCAGCGCCTTCTTCGCGCTGTCCAGCTGGGCGACGCTGCGCTTGACGAGCTTCGGCTGCGCGCCCGCGGCGCGGACGTCGCCGGCCAGCGCCGGGTCGGTGATCGCGATGTTCAGCGTCGTGCCGTCCTTGGCCAGCCAGGAGCCGCCGTACGAGTCACCGGAGGTGCTGCGCAGCTGGGCCGCGACACCGCTGGCCCACTTCGCCCGCTGCACCCGGGCAGTGGCCTGGTCGGCGCTGACACCCAGGTCGCGCTTCATCGCCGCGAGCAGCTGCGGGGCCACGCCGTCCGACTGGGCCACGGCCCGCCGGGACGGGGTCGTGCCCGCCATCGACGGCAGGGTGAACGCCACCGCCGCTCCCGCCGCCGTCACCGTCGCCGCGATCGCGACGACCGTTCTGCGCTGCATTCGGTACTCCCCTCGCATCGCGGTGCCGTGGGGGCGGCACCGTGCTCATCGATACGAGGGCGAGCCGGGAACAGTTCAAAAAATGGTCAAACCTCGACCACGGTGGGCACGATCATCGGCCGTCGCCGATACGCGTCGTTGACCCAGCGGCCGACGGTACGCCGTACGACCTGCTGCAACTGGTGGGTGTCGGTGATGCCCTCCTCCGCCGAGCGGTGCAGCGCGGCGGTGAGCAACGGGATCACCGGACTGAACGCCTCCGGATCCTCCGAGAAGCCCTTCGCCATGACACTGGGCTCGCCGACCACCTTGCCGGTGACCGAGTCGATCACCACGGTGGCGGAGATGAACCCACCGTCGCCGAGGATCCGCCGCTCGGTCAGCAGCGACTCGCTCACGTCGCCGACCGCGAGGCCGTCCACGTACACGTAGCGGTTCTTGACCCGGCCCACGTGCCGGGCGTGCCCCTCCACCAGGTCCACGACGTCGCCGTCCTCGCAGAGGACCACCCGGTCGGGCGCGACGCCCGACTCGATGCCGAGCTGCGCGTGCGCGCGCAGGTGCCGCCACTCGCCGTGCACGGGCATCAAATTGCTCGGGCGTACGACGTTGAGCAGGTACAGCAGCTCACCGGCCGGGGCGTGCCCGGACACGTGCACCTTCGCGGTGTCCTTGTGCACGACGGTCGCGCCGGCCCGGGCCAGCTGGTTGATCACCCGGTACACCGACGTCTCGTTGCCCGGCACCAGCGAGCTGGCCAGCACCACCGTGTCGCCGGGCGCGATCGTGATGTGCCGGTGATCGCCGGTCGACATCCGCCCCAGCGCGCTCATCGGCTCACCCTGCGAGCCCGTCGACATGAAGACGATCTCGTCCGGCGGCAGGTTCGTCGCCTCGTCCAGGCTCACCAGGAGGCCGTCCGGGATGCGCAGCAGGCCCAGATCCCGGGCGATGCCCATGTTGCGGACCATGGACCGGCCGATCAGCGCGACCTTGCGGTCATATTCGTACGCGGCGTCCATCACCTGCTGCACCCGGTGCACGTGCGAGGCGAAACTCGCCACGATGATCCGGCCTCGCGCCTTGCCGAAGATCGAGCCCAGCACCGGGCCGATGTCGCGCTCCGGTGTCACGAACCCGGGGATCTCCGCGTTCGTCGAGTCCGACAGCAGCAGGTCCACGCCCTCGGCGCCGAGCCGCGCGAAACCGGCCAGGTCGGTGATCCGGCCGTCCAGCGGCACCTGGTCCATCTTGAAGTCGCCGGTGTGCAGCACCAGGCCCGCCGGCGTACGCACGGCCACGGCCAGCGCGTCCGGGATCGAGTGGTTCACCGCGAAGAACTCGCACTCGAACGGACCCAGCCGCTCCCGGCCGCCCTCCCGCACGGTCAACGTGTACGGGTCGAGCCGCCGCTCCGCCAGCTTCGCCTCGACGAGCGCGAGCGTGAACTCGGACCCGACCAGCGGGATGTCCGGCTTGTGGGCGAGCAGGTACGGCACCGCGCCGATGTGGTCCTCGTGCCCGTGGGTGAGCACGATCGCCTGCACGTCCTCCAGCCGGTCCAGGATCGGCGCGAAGTCCGGCAGGATCAGATCCACGCCCGGCTGCTCCACGTCGGGGAACAGCACGCCGCAGTCGACGACCAGCAGCTTCCCGTCGTACTCGTAAACGGTCATGTTGCGCCCGATGGCGCCGAGACCGCCCAGCGGCATGACCCGCAGGGCGCCCTCCGGAAGCGGCGGGGGCGGATCCAGCTCGACGTGCGCTTGGCTCATGTGTGTCTTTCCGTTGTCAGAGGTCCACGCCGGCCGCTCGGGCGTCCTGGCGCAGCTGGTTCAGTTCCGCGTCGGTGGCGTCGACGAGCGGCGGACGGACGGGACCCGCCGGAAGACCACGGACCTTCAGGCCGGCCTTCACAAGAATCGTGCCCTGCGTACGGAAGATCCCGGTGAACAACGGCAGCAACTGCCGGTGCAACCCGAGGGCCGCGGCCACGTCACCGCGCTCGTACGCCTCGATCATCTCCTTGGTCTGCACCCCGACGAAGTGCGTCGAGGTGCCGACGACACCGACCGCTCCGACGGACAGCCACGGAAGCGTGGAAGCATCCTCGCCGGAGTAGTACGCCAGATCGGTCCGCCGCAGCACGTCGGAGGTCGCGGCGACGTCACCCTTCGCGTCCTTCACCCCGACGATGTTCGGATGCTCGGCGAGCCGGACCAGCGTCTCGGTCGCGATCGCCACCCCGGAACGGTGCGGGATGTCGTACAGCAGCACGGGCAACCCGGTCGCGTCGGCGACCATCGTGAAGTGCTTCACGAGCCCGGCCTGCGGAGGCTTGTTGTAATACGGCGTCACGACGAGAAGCCCGTGCGCCCCCGCCTTCTCGGCGGACCGCGCCAGCTCGACGGTGTGTGCGGTGTGGTTCGTCCCCACCCCGGCGATGATCCTCGCCCGGTCCCCGACGGCCTCGACGACGACCCGGAGCAGGGTCTCCTTCTCCGCATCGGAGGTCGTGGGCGATTCCCCACCGGTCCCGCTGATGACAAGAGCATCATGACGCTGCTCATCCACCAGGTACGTGGCGAGGGCGGCGGCCCCGTCGGCATCGAGCGAACCGTCCGCGGCGAAGGGGGTCACCATGGCCGTGATCAACCGGCCGAAGGGGCGGGAGGGGTCCTGCGTCATACCGAACAACTTATCGGACGGCTTGGGGTGGTGCTCTCGGCTGGGCTCATGGTGAGGGCTTCGGCGCCTCGCTCGCGGACTTACCGTCGGGCTCTGATGGTGGTTGCGGTGGGCTTCGGAGGCGGGGATCACCTCACTCCCGTCGGTCAAGCTTGATCCCTGCGTGAGGCGATCCCCGTCCCCGAAGCCGTTGTGGTCACCGTGAGTGCCTCGGGTGCCGAGTGATTTGGCCCCGGTTGCGGCCGTCGCCGGATCGCCAGGCACTGCTGTACCGGCCGCCACGGTCGGCCGCCAGCGGCAGGTTCGCGTGCCGCAGCCAAACCCGCCACGTCGGCCAAGCCGCCGCGGGTGGCTTGGTGGGGGGTGGGGTCAGACGTAGAAGGCGGTGAAGGGGGCCCAGGGGAGGTTTCGGAGGATTGTGAAGACGCCCCAGACCGCGATGAACGCGCCGATCACGCCCGGGGACGGGTTGAGTTCCGGGAGTTTCCAGTTGAAGAGGCGTCTGCCGGCCCAGGCGACGTACATGTAGAGCAGGAACGGGACCGCGAAGACGAACAGGGCGTGGTGGCGGGCCGCTGCCGGGATGTCGCCGTGCAGGAGATACCAGGCCGCGCGGGTGCCGCCGCAGCCCGGGCAGACGAAGCCGGTCGTGTACTTGAGCAGGCAGCTGGGGGCGGCGCCGGCGTTGGCCTCGGTGGGGTGGGTGGCCAGGGTGTAGCCGACCGCGCCCGCCATGCAGACCAGCATCGCCGTCGGGGCGACCCAGAGCGGGGAGTTGCGCCAGCTGCGCTGGATGAAGCGGGTGACCCGGTCCTGCTGGGGTTCCTGGTACGCCGGGTAGCCCGCCCAAGCGGGAACCGGCTGCCCGTCGGCCGGGAGGTGCCCCGGCTGAGGAGCGCCCGGCTGCGACGGGCCGAACTCCGGCGAACCCGGCCGAAAGGCATCCGGCTGAGCAAGAGCGAGCTGGGACAAGCCCGGCTGCGCGGGGGCGGGCCGGTATGAGGCCGGCGGCGCGGAAGCGAGCTCGGACGAGGCCGGCTGCGGCGGGTCCGCGGCGAGGGGAGCCGCCGGCTCGGTCGTGCTGCTCATGGGCGCCACGGTACACCGGCGGGGACACCGTGCGGCATGCCCGGAGAGGTCATGACGTCTCCAGCTTGAGCGCCTCGGTCAGCGGGCCGGCGAAGTCGCCGCGCTGCGGCGGGGCGATGTCGGTGAGGCCCAGCCAGCCGGCCAGCCGGCGGAGCTCGACCGCGAGGGCGCCCGCCGTCTCCTCCTGGTCGGCCGTGGGCTCGAGCCAGGCCGCCGGGATCTGCAGCACGCCGGCCTTGCGGTCCGCCTTGAGGTCGAGGCGGGCGGCGAACCGGTCACCCAGCAGGAACGGCAGCACGTAGTAGCCGTACAGGCGCTGGGCGGCGGGCACGTAGATCTCGATGCGGTAGTTCATGTCGAAGAGGCGTTCGGTGCGGGCCCGTTCCCAGATGAGTGGGTCGAACGGGCTCACCAGCGTGGAGGCGCGCACCCAGCGGGGCAGCCTCGCCTCGTGGTGCACGTACGTGGGGCCCTTCCAGCCGCGGACCGTCACCGGCAGCAGCACCTTGTCCTCGATGAGCTCCGCCACCGCCTGCCGGAAGCCCGTCACGGGCAGGCGGAAGTAGTCGCGCAGCTCCGGCTCGGCCGCGACGCCGAGGGAACGGGCCGACAGCTCGACCAGCGCGCGGAACGCGTCCTGCGGCGCGGGCGTCGGCGTGTTGAGGACCTCGCGGGGCAGGACGCGCTCGGGCAGGTCGTAGCGCCGGGCGAACGACGTGGTGCGCTCGGCCGCGGTGATCTGGCCGGTGTAGAAGAGCCATTCGAGGGCCTGTTTGACCGAGGACCAGTTCCAGCCCCAGTTGTCCTTGCTGCGCGGCGCGTCGTGCTCGATCTCGGCGGCGGTGATCGGGCCGCGGTCACGGACCTCGGCGAGGACGCGCTCGACGAGCTCCGGCTGCTGGGTGGCGATGCGGACCATGCCGCCCCACGCGTAGTCCTTCGCCCGCTCCATCCGCCATCGGAACAGCGGTTGCAGGTCGACGGTGATCAGCGACGCCTCGTGGCCCCAGAACTCGAACAGCTCGCGGGGCTTGCGGTAGGCGGCACGCTCCAGCAGACCCGGATCGTACGGCCCGAGGCGGCTGTAGAGGGGCATGTAGTGCGCCCGCTGCAGCACGTTGACCGAGTCCATCTGGATCAGGTGCAGGCGGCGCAGCACGCGGCGCAGGTGGCGCAGGTCGGTGGCCCCGCCGGGCGCGGGGTCGGTGAAGCCCTGCGCGGCCAGCGCGATGCGCCGGGCCTGCGCGACTGAGAGAGATTCCGGTACGGCCATCGACGAGCACGCTAATCCACGGGTACGACGAAAACGGCGCGACGCCACCGGGGGCGATCGAGGAGGATCCGGGCATGCTCGACATCCGCCCGCTGACCGACGCCGACATCGACGAGGTGGCCGCCCTGCACCTGCGGACGTGGCAGGTCGCGTACGCCGGCATCGTCCCCGCCGCATACCTCGGCGCGCTGACGCACGAGGGGTTCCGGGACCGCTGGCGCAGCATGAAGGACGCGACGACGCTCGTGGCGGTCGATGACGGCACGCTCGTCGGTTTCGCCGCCGTCGGGCCGTACCGGGAGGACGACGGCAGCCTGGATGCCGCGCACGGCGAGCTGTACGCCCTCTACGTCGCGCCCGAAAGGTGGAACACCGGGGCCGGCCGCGCACTCATCGAGGCGGCGGAGAAGGAGCTGGCCGGCACCTATCCGGACATGCGGCTGTTCGTCCTGGAGGAGAACCACCGGGCGCGCCGCTTCTATGAGCGCGCCGGCCTGAGACCGGACGGTTTCCGCGATCTGTGGCGGCCCCGCGGCACAACAGTGGATCTGCCCGAACTGCGCTACGCGAAGGCTCTGTAGGCTGCCCCGCATGGCTCTCGGCTTCGTCCGCCCCGCCCGTCCCGAGGACGCCGCGGAGATCGCCCGCATCCAGTTGACGACGTGGCGCACCTCGTACCGCCGGATGTTCCCGGCCCATGTGCTCGCGAACCTGGACGAGGGCTATCTCGCCCGGGGCTGGTCCGAGGCGATCCAGGCGGCGCCCTCCGAGCGGCACCGGGTGCTGATCGCCGTGGAGCAGAGCGAGACGGCGAACACCGTGGTCGGTTTCGCGGCCGCGGGTCCCGCCGACGAGCAGGCGCTGGCGCCTGAGGAGCCGCCGCTGCCCGGCCACGTCGCGGCGGTCACGGATCTCCTGGTCGAGCCGCGCTGGGGCCGGCGCGGGCACGGCAGCCGGCTGCTGTCGGCCGTCGTCGACCTGTGGCGCGAGGACGGCTTCACGGCCGCGGTGGCGTGGGCGTACGACGCGGACGAGGCGATGAAGAAGTTCCTGACCTCGGCCGGCTGGGAACCCGACGGCGCCGCCCGCGCCCTGGACGTGGACGACATGCTGGTCAACCAGCTACGGCTGCACGTCGCGTTGTAGCGGCTCAGTCGAGCAGCGGGTCCAGTCCGACGGTCAGGCCCGGCCGGGAGACGATCGCACGCACGGCCAGCAGCACGCCGGGCATGAACGAGACGCGGTCCAGGCTGTCGTGGCGGATGGTCAGCGTCTCCCCCTGCGTACCGAAGAGAACCTCCTGATGCGCCACCAGGCCCGCCGCCCGGACCGCGTGAACGCGCACCCCGTCGATCTCGGTGCCGCGCGCGCCGGCCATCTCCTCCTTGGTGGCGTCCGGCATCGGGCCGAGGCCGGCCTCGGCGCGGGCCGCGCCGATGAGCCGGGCGGTGTGCGACGCCGTGCCGCTGGGCGCGTCCAGCTTGCGCGGGTGGTGCTGCTCGATGATCTCGGCCGATTCGAAGTAGCGGGCCGCGCGGGCGGCGAACTGCATCATGAGGACGGCGCCGATGCCGAAGTTGGGCGCGATCAGCACACCGACCCCGGGCTTGCCGGACAGCCACGAGCGCACCTGCTCGAGGCGCTCCTCGGAGAATCCGCTGGTGCCGACGACCATGTGGATGCCCTGGTCGATCGCCCAGCGCAGGTTGTCCATGACCACGTCGGGCGTGGTGAAGTCGACGAGCACCTGGGCTCCGGCGGCCTCGGAGAGCGGGTCGCCCTGGTCGAGCCGCGCCACCAGCTGGAGGTCGTCGGCCGCGTCGACCGCTTTGCACACCTCAAGGCCCATGCGGCCGCGGGCGCCGAGGACGCCGACCCGGACCGGTTCACGCTCGTCAGTCACGCGGTGAATCTACTGCACGCGCGCGCCGCGCCCGCCACCACCGCTCGGCGGCGCCGACCAGCAGGAACACCCCTGCCACGTACGCCCACCCGACCAGCACGTCGATGACGTAGTGCTCGCCGGAATACACCAGCGTGAACGTCATCGCCAGCGGGTACGCGAGCAGCACCGGCCACCACTTGCGCGCCACCATCGGCAGGAAGAAGGCGGCGGCCATCATCGCGTACGCGGTGTGCAACGACGGCATCGCCGCGACCGGGTTGGACGCTTCGACCTGCAGCGCGTTCAGCGTGTTCCCGGCGCTGTGCAGACCGATGGCGTTCCACCCGTTGGTGGAGATGCGCGTGACGGGCTCGGTGAGATAGCCGAACTTCGCGGCCCACCACGGCGGCGCGGCCGGATAGAGGAAGTACGTGATCAGCCCGGCGACGCTGAGCGTGAACCACCGGCGCATGAAACGACCCCACTGCTCGCGCCGGCGCAGCCAGAGGATCACCCCGATGGTCGGTACGGCGAGGAAGTGCGAGACGTAGACGAGGGAGACCGCGACCTCCCACCACTGGACGGCACCCGGCTGGTAGAGGTGCTCCTGCAGCCAGACGGTGGGGACGTGCCCGCCGAACACGGCCTTGTCGGCGTTGATCAGCTCGGTGACGTGCGGGTCGAACAGGTCGTCGGCGTACCCGCGGGAGATGTTGTAGACGACCAGCAGCAAGGAGATCGGCAGCCAGTCGCGCAGGAACAGCAGGTGCTGCCGCCAGGGCAGGTCGATGCGCCAGGCGATGGTGGCCAGCCAGAGCCAGCCGAACGCGATCAGCGGGTCGCTGGTCGGCACGCCGATGAAGTACGTGCCGACCGCGAACAGCGCCGCCCAGACGAGCATCGCGACCGCACGGCGCTTGCGGCGGTCGGCGACGCCCGTCTCGTCGACTTCAGGGGAGCTGAGGATGGTCACGGCGTCCCAGGCTAGCGGGCGGGCGAAAACGCGCCGTCGTCGAACGGGCCGACCACGGCGAGCGACATGGGCTTGGCGAACAGATCCGCGGCGAGCTTGTTGACGTCGTCGAGGGTGACGGCGTCCACCTCGGCGAGCAGCTCGTCGACGCTCATCAGGTCGCCGTAGAGCAGCTCGGACTTGGCCAGCCGGCTCATCCGCGAGCCGGTGTCCTCGAGGCCGAGCACGTACGAGCCCTTGACCATGCCCTTGCCGCGGGCCAGCTCGGCGGCGGTGATCCCCTCGGCGGCGACCGTGGCGAGCTCGGCGCGGATCAGCGCGAGCACCTCCTCGGCTTTGCCCGGGGCGCAACCGGCGTAGACCGCGAAGACGCCCGCGTCGCTGTACTGGCTGCCGTACGAGTAGACCGAGTACGCGAGCCCGCGCTTCTCCCGGATCTCCTGGAACAGCCGGCTGGACATGCCGCCGCCCAGCACGTTGTTGAGCACGCCCAGGGCGAACCGCCGCTCGTCGAGGCGTCCGATGCCCTCGCAGCCGAGCACCAGGTGGGCCTGCTCGGTGTCGCGGTGGCGGACCGCCGTGGTGGGCGGCTTGACCTTGTGCCGGGTGACCGGGCGCAGGGCGGCGGGTTCCCCCGGGGTGTCCAGCGGCGTCCCGGCCAGCGCGCGGCGGATCAGCCGGACGACCTTGCCGTGTTCGAGGTTGCCCGCGGCGGTGATGACGATCTGCGGGGCCTTGTACCGGCTGCGGTAGAAGCGGTTGATCTGCGTACGGGTCATCGGCGAGATCGTCGCCTCGGTGCCCGAGATCAGCCGGCCGAGCGGGGTGTCCGCCCCGAACAGGGCCTCGGTGAAGACGTCGTGGACCTCGTCGCCGGGCTCGTCGTCGTGCATGGCGATCTCTTCGAGGATGACCCCGCGCTCGGTCTCCACGTCGGCGGGGGCGAGCACCGAGTTGGCCACCGCGTCGCAGATCACGTCCACGGCGAGCGGCAGGTCGGCGTCGAGCACCCGCGCGTAGTAGCAGGTGTATTCCTTCGTGGTGAAGGCGTTGGTCTCGCCGCCGACGGCCTCGATCTCGGCGGAGATGTCGAGGGCCGAGCGCTTCTCCGTGCCCTTGAAGAGCAGGTGCTCGAGGAAGTGCGAGGCGCCCGACAGCGCAGGCGTCTCGTCACGGGAGCCGACCCCCACCCACACCCCGAGCGACGCGCTGCGGGTGGTGGGGATCGCCTCGGTGATGATGCGCAGCCCACTGGGCAGGACGGTTTTCCGTACGCCGTCCTGCAGGGTCTTGGTAGAAACGCGGGCCGGCCTCTCGGCCGGCATGGCCCGGCTCCTGGGCGTCGCCCTCGCCGCGCTGATCCTCTTCTGGGCCATCAAGAGGATGTTCGGCGGCA